>JAQXLY010000018.1 GCA_029012365.1 Lachnospiraceae bacterium
CGACGGAGTATTCTAAAGGGAACCCGCTCTCGCTCATGCAGCAACGTAGCAGTACTAAGCTCGAAACCACCTCGCTAAGTACTGACGTTGCCTTATGGTTCTCTTTAGAATACTCCGTCGCCACAACTTATCCCGCATAAGAAAGGCTGAACTGTTACCTTTTTTAGGTTACATCCGGGAATAATTGCTTTCATGCCAATTTACGACGTATGGTCCAGTTCAAACCAGAATTCTACCCCGGCACTGTGATTTTTTACGCCGAAGGACTGATTATGTGCCTCCATAATCGCCTTCACAATCGAAAGACCGATACCGCTTCCCCCGTACTCTCTGGTTCTTGCCTTATCCACCTTATAAAACTTCACCCAGATATTGTCCAGTTCCTCCTCCGGAATCGGACTTCCTGTATTATATACCGCAACTCTGATATGCTCCCCGCGCGGAACCATCTGCACTTCGATAATATTAGCACCGTCCACATGATGAAACGCATTGCTGATATAGTTTGTCAGAACCTCTTCTATCATATATTCGTCTGCCCATACATAAACCGGTGTCTTCTGCTCAAATCGAACCGTAACATCCTTTTGCTTTGCCAGAATCTCCGTTTTATCAAGCACTGCACGAATAACCGTCGTCAAATCAAAGCGGCTGAGCTCAATCTGCGTTGTACCGTACTCCAGATGATTCAGTGTCAGGAGCTTTTTCACCATGGCATTCATCTTTCCCGCCTCGTCGATAATCACATCGCAATAAAACTCCCTTTCTTCCGCGCTTTCATTGATATTATCCTTTAACCCTTCTGCATATCCCTGAATCAATGCAATCGGTGTCTTCAGCTCATGTGTTACGTTTGACAGGAAATCCTTCCGCATCTCATCCGCTTTTGTTTTTCTTTCTATATCAACCTGTAACTCATTATTTGCACTCTTAAGCTCCGAAATCGTTTTCTCCAGCTTTTCCGAAAGCACATTAATGCTGTTCCCCAGTTCTCCTATCTCATCCTTTCTTCCGACCGTATACTTTACATCAAAATTTAATTCGGACATCTCCTTTGCTATATCGGCAAGCTTTAAAATAGGCTTCGTAAACCTGCGGCTGACAAAAAACATAATTCCGGAAATAATTACCGCACTGGCAAGTCCCGCATACACAAGAAACTTATTCGCCACCTTAACACTTTCCTGCATACTCTCCACATTAGAACGCATCAGGATGATTTCTCCGCTTTGCAGGAAGCCCACCAGCTCAATATATTTTGACTCCATACGGGAATCGTACAAAGAGAAAATACTGTACTGCTCCGTTTCAAGCTCAAGCTTCTTTTCCTTTACCCCTTCACCGTACCCCGGAAAGAAGTAATCACCGATTAGGTCCTTAATTACGGCTACGTCCTGACTGCTTTTCCCTCCTGTACCGAAAAAGTATTTTACGATTGCCTGAGGTCTGAAAGAATCCGACAAAATATCTTCTACAATTACTGTCGTGATATTAAACTTTTCACATAAAATGTCCAAATCGAGACGCAGCTGCTCCGATATTCCTTCCTGCTCACCGGAATTCTCTCCGCCTTCTTCTGTTTTTCCGTCCTCACTGCCTGAGTCATTTTCCTCCTGCTCCGCTGTCTCCGTATTTTCCGCAAAGCCCATACCGCCCTCTTCCATGACGAGACGGTTAATCTGTACGTAAACCTCTCCGAGAGTCTTTTGCTTACTTAACTCATAATACCGTACAAGCAGCGTGTCATTCAGCACCAGACAGAGGGCTACCGTACTGAAAATCGCGGCAAAGGTCAGCAGAATCAGTTTCATTGTGACGGAATGCTTCCCGTGTTTCATACCTTACACCTCAAACTTGTAGCCCATACCCCAGATGGTCTTTATATAATCGCCCTTTTCTCCCATTTTACTCCGCAATTTCTTTACATGAGTATCAATCGTTCTTGCATCACCGAAATAATCATAATTCCAGACATTGTTTAATATCCGTTCTCTGGACAGTGCCACACCCTTATTATCTATGAAATATTTTAAAAGCTCAAACTCCTTCACGCTCAGTTCAATCGGCTGATTGTCAATAAGTACCTGATGTGCGGACTTATCCAGAACGATTCCGCCGATTTCCGTTACCTCAGTAGCCACTGTCCCGGCTCTGCGCAAAATCGCCTCCACCCTTGCCACTAAAATTTTCGGGCTGAACGGCTTTGAAATATACTCATCCACTCCAAGCTCAAATCCCAGAAGCTCATCCCGTTCGTCACTTTTCGCGGTTAACATAATAATCGGAACCGACGAATACTGTCTGATTTCCCTGCATACCTGCCAGCCATCCATTTTAGGCATCATCACGTCCAGAATAATCAGTGCAATATCCTTTTGTTCAAAAAACAGGTCTACTGCCACCTCCCCGTTTTCCGCTTCTATTACCTCGTAATTATTTTTTGCCAGAAAATCATGTACCAGCTTTCTCATACGGCTTTCATCATCCACTACCAATATCTTTGTATGTTCCATAAAGTCTACCTCCTGTCATGAAGCCTCTGCCTTTATCCTAGCACACGAATATGGAGAATCTGTGTCCGAATCGGCAGAAATCCGTGAACGGCCTTTACTTAAGGGCTTCCTCACGTTCCGTCAGCTCCCGTTCCCATTCCGTAAGAGTTCTTTCCCACGAATGAAGCGTTTCTTCTTTTTCCGTCAATTCTTCCTTCCAGCCTGCATATTCATCCAAAACCTTCTGCTCATAATCCGTAAAAGGGGATGCCGTACCAAACAACCGGATTACAAACATTGCCACAATTACAATACAAAGTGCTGCCACTACTATTGTTAGCTTTTTACATCGCTCTTTATATAGCTCCATCAGCTTACGGTCCTTCGACATCTTAATTTCGCCCTGCGTCTTTATCATACCGACAGGCTCCGGCATCGGACGGAGACTGCTTTCCGCCACTGCACCGGATTCCAGAATACGGGAGCGTAATTCCTTCAGAAAAGAAATTCCGAGTACCGTTCCGAGAGTTCCTTTCTCTACCAGACGATTATACAGCTTCACCATGGTCTTTACATTGGACAGATCTGCCTGTGAGCGTATATACGCAACCACCTCGGCCTCTTTTTTCGCTTCCTCAAGTTCCTTTTCCGACCGGAATGTAAATCCCTGATAGGTATATGTCTTTCCTTTTTCCATACACTTCCTTCTTTCATCAAAAAAAACGCCTTACACAATACTAATCTGATTTTAGTATAGCATAAAGCGCTTTTTTTGCAAAGTTATTTTCTTTTGAATCTTTACTCTGCCGTATGCATATTCTTTGTCACTACTCCCTTTAAAATCGCAGCACCGACAAGCAAAACACCCATTCCGATTGTAATTGTTCCGAATTTTGAAATCCCGTCAAAAACAGGTGTAAGAATTCCGCGGAATATATCAGACATAACCTTGCCCATCTCCGCCAATTCGGGTTCTTTCGCAATCGTCTCATTTATGTATCTTAAAATAAAGGATTCCGACAAGGTCAACAGTTTGCATAACAAACCGCCAAAAATCAATGCAACTGCCGGAACAACAAAGCCTGCTGTTTTAAACCAATAGCATACAAGCAAAAGAAGCACCGCTCCTATGATAATCGCATACACAATCAGTTTTACCTTATCGCCCTTCACACTGACTTCCTTTAACGAATCAAACAGCGAACGGACATCCGGTTCCATGACCGCCTCATAAACGCTTTCGTTTACACTATGCTCCAAGCCCTCTGTCATTTCGTCAAGCTCTTTGTCGATATTGATTGCAAACTCTTCCTCCCAGCTTTCCTTGAGGGTACTCATTTTTTCATCCAAAAGCTCTGAAAACGCCCCGTCACCATGCTGTGAATCATAAAGAGCTTCCAGCTCATCATAAGAATCCGCACCGTATTCCGAATAATCCGAAAGCAGCCTGTTTTCGATTTCTTCCCAGAAGGACTGCACAAACCCGGACGAAAAATAACTTGACTGTGTTCCTTCGGTCCACACGGAATACATATCCTGAAATCCGTTCTTCCGAATTTCATCTATACCGTTTTTAAAGCTGTCTATCATACCGCTTAAATCAATTTCCGGCTCGGTTCCGTTGTACATACAGGCAATCACTTCGGTTATGACTTCATCAACAGTATCTAAAGTAATGCTATCCTGCACCAGTCCTTTCCAAAAATCCTGATTCAGTTCCTCTACCCTGCCCTCATCAGCAAACAGCTCGTCGAGAATAAGCTCATACAGCTTTTCGGAAAGCTTTGCCTCTTTTATCGTTGATTCAATACTTTCCAGAGAAGCCGCCTTTGTAATTGAAGTAACTGCTCCTCCTGCCGGTATTCCTAAAATCAGTCCGGGTACCAAAATAATGCTGAAAATAATTCCGAAAACAAACAATACTTTTTTTGCAACACTTTCATTCTTTTCGTTTTCCATTGATTTGTCTCAAACCTTTCTCTTTTTATTTACTTTATTAATCGTTTTTCTTACAGTGCCAAATCCACATGCTGTACCGTACCCGCTGTACCGTCCTCTCTAAGATATACTCCGGTCTTTTGAATCACCGCATTGGTTGCATTTGTTCCGGCATTATTTAAGGAGAATTTTGTATCGGCATTGCCCAGATAAATAGCTCCGATGCCTGCTTCCTTTAAAGCAAGCATGCGGTTTTCCCCGTTTTCGTCCCTTACCCAGACCTTCAGCTTAGAAAATATCTCGTCCGCCTCATCAATCCACCTGTTTCCGTCCTCATCATAGGTCGCCAGCTCTGCAAAGCCGTCACCGCTTTTCGTTCCGAACAATTCGCTTCCGTCATTCACTACACCGTCACCGTTTTTATCCAACGCCAGATACCCGCTGCCGCTCCCAAGCTCGGATATTTCTTCTTCCTCACCGTCTGCATCCAAATCAAAAAAGAACTTCATATCTTTGACATCCGCAATATCGGTATCCAGATTTATCACAAGCGGATCCTTCAAAACAAAGCTCCCTTCCGTGTAAACCTCTGTTTCCTGTACAAATGAACGGGACATTTCTATACTTAATCCAAAGGAAATTTCTCTTCCGTCTGCTGTACAAACTCTTCCGTTTGTGCTAAACTCTGTTACCTCCTGCTCCGAAAAGAAGGAGGAAGTAACGGTTTGTATCTTCCATTCCTGTCCTCTGCCGCCTCCTACGGAAATCTCGTTTCTTACTGCACCACCGGCGATGGAGAGCCGTCCGAGGCTCTGCCCCATGTTAATCTGTAAGCTCACAGAATTTACCTTCTGCATTTCAAATGAGGACATACGCTCCTCACCATTTTTTGCATGCTTGTCCTTTCCGTCTTTTCTACGGTTTCTAAGGCTTTCCAAAATCTTACGAAGCATGGCAATCTCCAGATCCTCTTGTGTCTGAATCGGTGCATTGCCCTTTTGTTCTGTCTTTTTTACCCGCTCCGCCATGTTCAGAAGTTCCTTCTGCTGCTTCTGTTTTTTGTTCGCTTCCTCCTCTTTTGCCGCCTTTTCTTTCTCTGCCATTCCGTCCTGCATCTGTCTCAACAATCCTTTGGATTTGTCCGAGATGTCAATCTTAATGGCTTCCTCTGCTCTTGAAGCCTCTGACAGCGACACGGAGCTTTCTACCTTTTGATAGGAGCGCTCCGAATTCATAGCTACCGAACCGGCCTGAATAATCATGAAATCCACATCCTTTCTTTTTCACGACAATTATCCTCTTAGTCAACATCCGTGTTGACGAGAAATATATCCGGGAAATCTCTGCTTTTTGACTGCTGCCCGGCTTATCTTGAATAAGCCGACGTTTCCCTATGAAATATATCGGCACGGTTCATACTTTTTTTTACCTGTGGAAACACTTTATTTATCTCACGCAGGCTGTTCTCATTTGCGTGAAGACGTCGCTTCGCTTCTTCCCACACGCAGAAAATGCGGCAAAGGAACCGATTCCCCTGCCACATCAGTATTTGCTGTCACAAAAAAACGTCTGATACACTGCCGCCCCTGTCACTTTGTTATGCCAGACAAAATCTGTGCTTTTCCAGTCCGCCAAGCGTCCCTTCATAACACAACTGCATCTCCGGTAGTTCAATAAAATCAACCGGATGATACAACTCCGGAGGTTTGGTAAGCTCCAGCACGCCTACCTCATTTAATGTTTCCGCAACAAATTGGGAACAAAAGTACTTATTTCTGCGCTTATAGGCAATCCCAAAGAAACACAAAAAAGTCCCAAGCACACTATATTGAAATCTTTCCTGAATCGGTAACATCTTCTTACATTTTCGACGAATCGCATAGTAAGACCTCGTCGGAACCGTTAACCGGTAAAGTGCACAAGGTGCATCTTTGCATTTTGCCATCATGCCGGTTTCAATACTTTCATGTACAAACCCTGCCGGAAGCGGTAACCTGGTGTAGCGTCTTGCAAAACTGTAAAACTGCGTACAATCACCGGCAAGTCCAATCGATACATGGGTATACTGCTCCTTTGTAGCAATATGTATGACTCTCGAAAGAAGAGATTGTGTACGCAACAATAAAATATAGAGTTCTCTTGTCTCCTGCTGTTTTTTTCGCATTTTTACCTCCCTATCAATCCCTACTCCCAATACTTTTCCTGACTATCAACAGGCAAAGCGTAAAAGAATACCTCAAGCTTAACCTCATAATAAAAAACAGAGGGTGCTAAATCACTGTAACACCCTCATTATTATAATATAGTTTACAAAGAATTACAAGTATATTTTTCCCCACTACCGCAATGGCAGATACCCTCCGTTTGATAATGCTTTTTCTATAAGCTTATCATACAGCTCATTTGGCGTAAGCTTCGGTTCTTCCGCGAGCAGATTTGCTGCATAAGCCGATACAAAGCCCGTGGCAAAGGAGGTTCCCTTTATGCCGTAGGGAACACCATTCCGTGAGGCAAGCATAATCCTTTCCCCCGGAGCAAAAATTTCGGCACCGCTTTGAGAAAAATCCGATTCGTTTCCTTTGTCATCACAGGAGCCGACGGCCAGCACCGTTTCATATGCAGCAGGATAATAAGGGCTGCCGTCTACACCGCCGTTGCCAACAGCAGAAATCACCGGGATTCCTTTTTCGGCCGCATACTCAACCGCTTCACAAAGTGCAGAATCATCATTCTGGATTCCCAGACTGACATTGATGATATCCGCCTCGTAGATGTCAATGCTATCCCGGATTGCCTTTGCCAGCACATCAGGGGTAACAACCTTTGTATTTCCGTCCACCTTATCCACAACCACCAGAGGAATCAAATAGGCATTGTCAGACATAGCTTTCACCTCGGCCGACTCGCAGCCAACGATAATACTGGACACCGCCGTGCCGTGATTAATGCGGTCCTCGGTGTCGTCCGAGCCGGTGACATAGTTATAGCCTGGCAGGATGCGTTCTTTCTCAATGGCTTTTGTGGAAATTCCGGTGTCAATCAGAGCTATTTTCACACCGTCCGCCTCCACAGCCGCAGACTGCGGCATATAGGCACAGCCAGTGAGCAATACTAGTATTATACACAAAATTGGCAATTTATTTTTCATATGATTTCTCCGATAAAGAGAGCTTCCCTTTGGGAAGCCCTCCTCTTGCTTTGTAGGAAAGATTATTGTCTCATTGAGCCAATATTGGTATTGACCATGCCTGTCGGAAGTGGATATCCATCTTCACCACATACCCAGTATGCAGCACACTGTTTGTCGTTCCACCACTCAACCCAGTTGTTCAGTGCAGTTATAAGATCTTCGTCACCACAGTCGGCATCACGACTTAATCTGCCAGTAGGCGAAGTGAAGGATGCTGCAGATAAATTTTTCGTATTGCCATCATCATCAGAACCATTTCTCGTACCGGATGCATTACGATTTTCACCATTACAGGTTGCAGAACCTGCCAGATAGTATAACTGATGTGCAGCACCTTTATCTTCTCTATTTCTGCCCACTACAGCGCCTACATAACTGCCGGTACCTTTAACTGTACCAGCATTATAACAGTTCAGTATCCAACAGCTTCCGTCAAGGTTATGTCCCACAATACCACCCACATCGCTAGAGCCGGTAACAGAAGCGAAGCTTGCACAGTTCATGACATAACCAGCTGCATTATATCCCACAATACCGGCGGTGTGATTTCCGGCATTAACCACTACGCCGTAGTTCACACAATTTGTGACAATACTACCGTCATTGTATCCTACCATACCACCTGCACAGCTGGAATCTGCATCTCTGGAAGTAGCTTTGACATACGCATGGCTGACACAGGAATCTAATCTGGAATTAATCATGTAACCGACAATGGCTCCAACACTTAGGGAACCCTTAATATAGGAATCTCTCAACTCCAGATTTTTAATTGTTGCCCCATTTGTTATACTAAACAGACCCACAATAATTGCATTTTCATTGTTGACATATACTCCTGTAATCGTATGCCCCTGTGCATCAAATGTTCCACTAAACCATGCACTCCAAACATAACCGCTATCGTACCATTTTCTGCCCTTCAAATCAATATCTGCACCAAGATTAACGGTTTTACCCATGAACATTTTCATCTCTGTATTAACCAGCTTGAAAAGTCCTGCCAGCTGCTCTGCTGTCGTCAGTGTGAATTCTTCTGTGTCATCACTGTACCAGCTGGTATCCGCAACATCACTCCATAACTCTGTAGGTGCATCCATGGTGGATACGATAGATGCACCCTCCTTTGCAGACTCTGCATCTAAATAGTTCGGATCATTTGTAACCTTCACCGTAATAATATACTGTGCTCCCGGCTCCAGACCATCTATAATACTTCCAAAATCCGTACTGATTCGAGTTGTCTCCGGATACTCCTTGGTTTCATCTTTCCTTACCGCCTGATATACTAAGGTAGCCTGTGAACTCAAATCGTCAATCGCACCGTAGTCTTCGCACTGCAAATCCACATAGGTGTAGCCTCTATCCTCTGCCGTGATCTGCACCACACCAATCGTTCTGACTGCCTTATTGATGATGAGAACTCCGGTATAGGTATGCTCAAACCTGGCATAAACGTTGTCAGCAGGTCTTGATATGGTCACATTATAAGTACCTGCGTTGACAGGCAGACTTTCTTCATAATCTCCATTGCCCTGACGCATATACTCTATGCTGAAGCTGTCCTCTGTAAAGCTTTCCGAACCCGCTTCAAAGTAATAGATCGCCGATTGCGTCACTGCCTTAGCGTAGGTAGAGACTTCGATATCGCCGAAATTAAATACCTCAGGCGAGATTTCCTTCAGCTCCGTCCAATGCGCATACAGCGTCTGATTTTCGGTAATCTCCACCTTCGTATCTGCTGTCACCTGGGTACCTCCGTCTGCCGCAATAAACCAACCGACAAATCCATGACCGGAGTATGTAGCTACCGGTTGTTCACCGTAATTGCTGTCATAGGTGACGGTTCTCTCTCCCGTTTCCGGTGCTGTCCAGCTATCTCCACCATTCACATGGTAGGTAACGGTATATGTATTTGCCTCCCATTTTGCGTACAGAGTAGTATTCTCCTTCGGCATCAGCTTTTCGATAAATTGCACCGTCAGCCCTGCATCGGCAAACCAGCCCATAAAAGTATATCCGGTGCGCTCAGGTTTAGGCAGCTCACCGATCAGCCCGCCACCGACGCGCTCCATATCGGTTGCCGTACTGCCACCGTTTTCCTCAAAGGAAAGGGTGTACTTTTCACCAATCAGTTCGCCGCACTCCACCATATAAGTAACTCCGGAAGTAAGCACACCCTGTTCCGGGCTGATGCTCTTAACCATCATACCTTGTTCAGCCGCAACTGCATTGAAATCATAGATTGAAACTGAACCCTTACGTATACGCTCCACATAATCGGGTGCAACAATACCTGAAAACTTGTAGGTAACAAGAACAGAATCATCCACATAGTTAGCTGTTGCTGTAACACCACCGTTTGCAATCGCTTGTGCTACTTTGCCGGTGATAGGCTTGGTCAGGTCGATGTCCTCGATAATAGCCTTTCCGTTTTCGTCCGTACCAACCTGAACCTTTGCATCTGTTGTTATACTTGCAAATTTTGTATATTTCGCCTTCTCAGGATCATTATTCGGACTACCTGTACCGGTTTTTGTCAGAGTGCTGAAATCAAAGGCTTCGCCATAGTGTGCACTAAAGGCTTGTGCTCCTGTACTGCCATCCGCATTCTGAATGCCGTGCACAGTGATGGAATACGTCTTGTAGTCCACGGTGCAGTCATATGTTTTGTTTTCAATCAGTGAAGTTGTCTGACCGGATGCAGGGAAACTGAAGGAGTTGTACTTCGCCTCATTATAACCTGCGAGTTCCTTCACTTCTTCTTCGGTCGGAAGAGTAAACTCCTGATTCTTACGCACCCGCTTGCTCCAAACCGTTTCGTAACCATCGGCAGCATTTCCAACACGGACGCTGGCTGTATAGAACTCGGATATCTCTGCAGTAGACAGATTAGTCCATGCCAAAGGTACGGTCACCTGCATATCATACCCAGAGAACGCCATCTTTCCGTATTTATATGTAATCGTCAGGTCACACTCCATGTACCGGGTTCCGTCCGGGACATTTACGGATATTTTACCGTTATTGTCCATACTGAAATTCGGGTTTGAGAATGTAAAATTATATTTTTCATAAGGATAGACCCGTGCTCCCAGCTTACCGTTTTGCAGATTACAGTAGGACAGAGCGCGGTACTCATCCGGCAAAATCATGGTAATACCGTTGGTACTGTTACCGTCCTCATCCCGGATAATAACCAATTCGCCTTCCTGCGGCTCATACTGGAAGTCATACGGGTAATTCATCTCTCCTGCTGTCAGCAACGGGAACTCCTTATCCACAAAATCATAGTTGTATTCCAAGAAATCATCCCCGAGTTGCGCCTCAAAGGATACAATCAGATACAGACCGAAGTCCATATACAGAGCGCCTGCCATCCGCTGGCTGGATACCCAGTCGACGGAATTTGCCTCACGCATCCGTTCATACTCGTAGATAAAGAAGCCGTACAGTTTCACATACGGTCCAAGTTCTATGGCGATTCCCACATCAGCGGCCTTAGAGGCACCGATTGCAAAGGAGACCTTTCCTCTCACACCTATCCTGATTCCCAGCTTACCCATGACATAATACTGGAAGGCAAACTGCTCATCAATAAGGTCCATGGTCTCGCTTCCGGCGCTAGGCTTGAACAGACCGATCTTTACCCAGAAGTTATAGCGTTTGCCCACTTCATACTGGAGATTTGCGCCCATGGCAATATTCATGTCGGCACGCACAACGAAGTTGGCGCTAAAGGCAATGACAAAACCGTTGATAATGATATCTTGTCTGCACATTTCCTTGTCCACAAGCGTAACCCAATCGGTCTCTCTTTCCATCATTTTGCTGTACTTACTCATCAGGTCGCTCATGCCTTCAGCATAACGGTCAGCGGCCAGCTCGGTCTCGTCGGAAAGATCCAGCATATCCATGAGATCCTTGGAAATGTTGGTCTTGCCCAGGGTTTTACCCATTTCTTCCCATTGCTCTTCGGTAGGCATACCACCTGCATCTTCCAGGACACCCCAGAGCATCTCTAGATCCTCCGTGTATTCCTTTACCTTTTGCGCATCATCCCGAACCAGCTCCAGCTTACCCTTGATTTCATCAATCTTGTCCAGAACATCGCCTGCCGTCTCCAGACCCTTTTTCAGGTCACCCATGCTGTCCGGCAGTAAATCGGCAATTTTTTTAGGATTTTTGACTGCTTCTTCCAGCTGCTCCCAAATCGGTTTGTCTTCCTCTGCCACCGTGTAAGCCTGTGCGTCCACACGGATACCGGAAAAACTAAGAACATCCACAGATGCACCTACCTTGACACCAATCGGAACCGGAATAAAGCCAAGTATTTTCTTTTTGACCAATTCACCGTTGGTGGTGACACCGAGGGCAATCTCCTGTACAAAGGTAGCAGAGAGGTTAATTACAACCTTGCCTTCTTCAACTTCCACCTCAAACTGAGCATCTACACCCACGGCTAACTGTACGGAGCCTTTGTCTTTAAAGTGAAGCTGGTCGCCTGAGGTGATTACCTCAACCTTCAGCTTTACGCCGTCCTTAAGTTCGAAGGAAGCACCTAGGTTCAAGAGGGCAATCTCTTCCTCTGACAGAGGATTGCCGCTTTCATCAGTAAGAAGAAACTCCTGAATGCCCTGCATCTTGCGGAAGCCATCAGTCTTTGTGGCCATATCCGCCAGAAGAAAGGCCGCTTCCTCCGCAAAGCCGCTGTCTTTTACCTGCGCATAAACAGTAGCCTCGATCTTCTTTTTTGCCTCTTCAGAAACAATGTCGTCACCCTCCAACACAGGCTGGATATAAAGATCTGCTGCAGTCTCGATTTCTTCGGCAGAGGATTTAACATAGGTAATTGTGCCGTTTGCGCTGTCGTATGCGGTAATCCTTCCGAAATAAACTGTGCTTTCATCATCGATACTATCCTGAGATGCATAAATGGAGATAAAATCACCAATGCTGACCTTGCTCTTAGCATAAACAAGCGTTCCGTTGTCCGTACCGACCATCATAGTATAGGCGACTGTATCAAGCTCGTAGCCGTCATCTCCGCTATCCAGAGTCAGTGTACCTGTGCTTTCACTGTCGCCTGCAGGCAACGCGCCGATAACCGGGAAATTGTCAGGAACGTCGTACATTTTCGCACTGTCTTCATCCGTTATATCAGCAAGTGTCACGGTACCATCAGAAACAACGCCAGCCTTAAACCATGTTTCCGGGTCATCCATATAAGCATTTCCACTCTTGTAATCTCTTACTTCCGGGCTTGTAAACTTATAGAAGCAAAGCAAATCACCCTCAGCCACGCCCGAACAGGTAACGGTGCTGCCAGCCGCCAGGACAGAAGGATTGTCATTCTGCACATAGTGGACAAACTCGCTCATGGCAAGATTGTCTACAACCTCTTTTTTAATTGAGAATGCGGCGGTACGGATGCTTTCTTCTTTGTCCTTAAAGCACCAGCCGTCGGCCAGAGTAAGCTCATAGGAGCTACCCTCGTGAAAACCTTCCCGTGCTTTTACTGTGTAAATGCCGTTGCCATTGTCAACAACAATGATTGCAACCGGGTCGGAACCGTCCTTAGAAGTGAGTATTGCTGCGTCGTCAGGTTGAGTGCTGCCCGATTTCCACTGAATTTCAAAGGACAGACCAGGATCCTGATCCATCTGCGCAAAGGAAGCAGGTGTTAAATTGACAGAGCTTGGTATGTCTGTATATTTCGCATAAACATTCATGCTTTCCATTACAGGATTTTCCGCATAGAAGCGTTCAGTGAATTTTTCATCGACATAATACCCCTCAAGAAAAGCACTTTCCTTTGAGGATTTTGCAACTGTCGGGACTTTACCCAGAGAACTGCCCTTATCAACAGACAGAGTGTCAATCAGCCTATCGCCGTCAAAGAAACTGACTGTGACCTGTTCCGATACTAAGCCAATGTCCCCGCTCGGCGGATTGTCTGATACTAAACCACTGTCCCCGCCCGGCGGATTGTCCGGTCCTAAATTGATATTCCAATCTGCAAGATACTTTCTCAGCATCAGTAAATCTGCCAAATCTGCTTTCCTGTCAACATTGACATCGGCTTTCGTAAAATTGAAGCCCGACGGATTTTCATCGGCTATGTAGCGTGTCAGCATCAGGGGATCGAACAAATCCACTTTGCCATCATTGTTAACATCCCCATACAGAATATTACTTGTTTTCGCAAAGGCAGTCATTGGTAACGCTGTCAACGTAAGTGCTGCAATAAGAATGCAGCCGAGTATTCTCTTCAGCATTTTCAAACCCTCCTTCTCTTAATCAGGAAAAATGCTCCCACCCCGCCGATCACAAGCACAATAATGATAATTGCAATTATGATAGGCGCTGCGGACGATTTCGCTGCCGGACTTTCAATTTCACCCTGGGACGGCTCTATTACTTCCGAAACCGAAGGTTCTGTTTCGAAAGTCTCCGTTTCTGTCCGTACTGTAAACTGTGTCGTTGCTGTTCCGCTTACGGAAATGATGGAAACGGTATGCAAGCCATTATCGAGCCTGTTTAAGCAGTCTGCGCTTATCGTTACTATGGTACTTCCGCTATTGACAGTATAATCTTTTTCGTCAAGAGCCGTTCCGTCAATTTCAACTCGGACAAATTCACTGAAATCCGCACTCGAAACAAACACAAGCGACTCTGATGAATCTTTATTAAATATTACATCATTACCACTTATCATTTCCGGCTCATTGTCGTTTGAAGAATCTGTGCTGGCGGTCGGCGTTTCTGTAACAGGTGCCTTGGTAACAGGCGGCTCTGTAACAGGCGGCTCTGTAACAGGTGCCTTGGTAACAGGCGTGTCATCTGCTAATTTTGGAATCGTTTCTCCCTTGCTTACCAGCTTGCCACAGTCTGTGCAATAGGTGTCTCCGGTATAGCCTTCTGCTGTATTCGTAGCATCAGTGGCGTTCCGGATTTCGGTATGCTGATGTCCTGTTGCGTTTATAACTCTTGTGTCAAAGGTTGTACCGCATTTCTTACAGGTTAGGTTTTCCGTTCCTGTTATCTCACACTGCGCGGCATCCATTACACTCCACTCTTTGTCTGCGTGTGTGCAATCCACAACAGTAACAGTTCCGTTCCCGGCGCTTACACTGACTTCTTCACCTTCAACATTGATTGCCTGTGAAATTTCCACCGCAACCGGATATGACTTGAATTCCGCATCACTGTTTACTGTAAAATTTAAGCTGACAATAGTTCCTCTTGCGGTTTTGTTTTTCAGTGAACTACTGGTAGCCACAATGACGTACGGATCCTTATCCAGTTCTTCGGACATTGTGAATTCGCCACTTTCAAAAACACTTCCGTTGGTAACTGATTCCAGCGTCAAGGCAGAATGGTCATAGCTTATCTTAAGTTTCATTCCCCATATTCCCGGGTTTTCTTTCAGATTAAAAGTAACCGACGCCATGGTGTCTCTTTCAACTGTACATGAGGATGCCGTAATCGTTGCAGTCTCCTGTGCGCTTGCCGTCACTGTGCTAATTGAAACGAGCAGACAAAGCAAGCTGATAGCAGTCAGAACTTTTCTCAAACCTCTGCCATAAATTTCTGTTAATTTCATCATAAAAAATCCTCCAGTATTTATAATCGAACAAAATATATCGATCTTAACTCAGTTCAAATGAAGCAAGCAAAACTGAGCCGCTTTCCGCAGGCTATATTAAACAGTCATCCAAACTTCATGATTAACACCTCCCATGACTTGCTCCATAATAATACATTCATTATAGTATTTTGTAATGAAAATAACTTTTTTCTACTCGAAATGTACATTTATATGCCCGAAATGTAAAAATGAAATCAAACTTCAAAAAAGGGGCTGTCGCATTAATGCAAGCGACAGCCCCTTTTTTATTTCTCCCTATCCCGAATATTATTTGCGATACCAACGGTATCTGCACATATAAAATATAAGCCCCTTCATACAGACAATAAGATAATAATCCTCTTAATAAGTTTAATCTACTTCCGCACCATACCATATAAATAGTCCAGATATTCGTCCTGAACTTCTTTGCTTATATTTCGTGATACAGGGATTATCTGTCCGGTCATGGCTGTAAAGTTCTTTCTATCATATGATTTCATATTATCCATATTAATAATATAGGATCTGTGCACCTTAATAAAACTATTTCGTCTCAGCAGCTCTCCTTCATACTCAGATAGTTTACCTCTAACCGTTTTTACGCTTCCATCCAAAGTATAGAAAGACAAAACTCCGTTATTAATTTCTACAAAAACAAGCTGCTCATAAGAAATCGTATGTACTTCTTTAGCAGAATTTATTGTTAATAAGTCTTTTTTCTTCCTATCGCACAATGCAAATATATGATTAAGCGTTGTATATAAATCATCTGCCTTCACCGGCTTCATCAAATAATCAAGAGCATGTACTCTATAGCTATCTACAGCAAATTCAGGGCTATTGGTCAAAAAAACGATGGGAATACTCATATTATCAACACGAATATCCCTGGCTGCTTCTATTCCTGTAAAGCCCGGCATAACAATATCCAGCAAAAGAGCATCATAATCAATCTTCTTAATATTGCTGATGAGCTCAATCGCATTATCATACTGATCCACCAACACGCTTGAACCATCAGGGGCACGATATTCCCCTAACATCTGTGTAATACTTTTTATATGAACATGTTCATCATCACAAAGTGCAACTCTCATCTTTAACATACCTTTCAAATTAATCAAATCTATTTTACATCTTAACGAAATAATCCCAAAAAATAAATATATTGTTTGAAATGTCGTATTTTGTGCCTAAAATGTTTCGTTACGATATGGGTATAGCCACCATTAGCTTAAACATTCCATCCTTTGCAGTAAATCTTGCTGACCCACTATACTTCTTTGCGATGACATCAATACTTCTTGTACCATAACCATGCTCCTGCCCATGCTCTGACTTAGGAGCAGTTCCGACAGTATAACAATCCTTCCTACAGGTATTATCTACTGTAAACACAAGCATTCTGTTTCGAGCTGCAAACACCATATCAATCACTTTTTCCTCACTTTCAGATTCCCTAATCCCATTAAATGCATTTTCCAATGCGTTTGATACCATTGCACACAGCTCGCTATTCGTAAGTGGAATATCTATATTACCCTCCACGCAAAACGAATAGATGATATTCTCACTTTCAGCCATTGCTGCAAAATGTGAAAGCAGCAAATTCAACATCTGATTTTCACAAAATCTTCGTGGAGTAATCCTATCAATCGCATTTACATTTTCATCAATATAGCTCATTGCTTCGTCATCTTTATTATTTGATAAATAATCTAAGACCAAACTAAAATGATGCTGAACATCCTTCCTATACATTTCCGATATCTGTTCTAATTCATGAAGTCTTTCCATCTCACGTTTTACAATATTAAGCTGTCTCTCTGTAATAGTTTTTTTTCTGACATACTCCATTTTTCCCTTATGTTCCCAGCTATATACGCAAAGAAAACCTGTATAGGCCACACAAGTTACAAATGCCATAAAATTTGAAATATGATAGTTGCCGCTATAAAGAAAACTTGTCCATATAGTCGTGGTGTAATCAAACAAATAATATATTATTGGCATAATAAGCACAAAGAGTTTAGCAATTGTACTACCATCAATAATTAATGATACCTTATTACCTACAAAATGACCTATCATGTAGCTTGAAACTCCGACCGCAATTATGTAAACCACAAATTGAAGTATCACAGTGTCAAATTGCAGATAAACAACCAATGACGCTATCCAGGCCGGTATCTGACAACACATATACGCCCAAAGCACATAGATTACCGAGCTAAATAAATCCTTCTTTAAAAGGAACACAGAAAAAACTGCCAGTAAAATATGAGTATGGAGGGGATACAAAATAAATGTCATCTTAATTCCGAAAAAAAGCAATACAACACCTTCTATGCTGCCGATAACTAAAAATTCTATCAGCAACTTTTTATAATTACTCTTTTTCAATTCACCGGCAAAGCAGGCGACTAGAATAATACCGAAAATAAGTGCTACAACATATTTAAGCGTATATAAAACAGACGCAAGCATCTTTTTCTTCCTTTCGTTCTCAAAAATAAACAACTATTCGTATAATCCTATACTGTGAGAGGAATTGTAGCCATCACCTTATAAAGCTCATCCTTTGCAGCAAAATACACCTCTCCGCCTTGATTCTTTACAATAATTGAAATATCCCGTTCTTCATCCGACATCCCTTCGGACCAATAATGTAAAGCAACTTCTGAACTGCAGGGTGCCTCAACTGTAATAATAAACATATCCTGAAATATACTCATTTTCAATTTTACGAATGAATCTTTCAAATCCTCCACCTTTGAAAATACGTTGTCTAATATAGCTGAAAGTATGGCACAAATATCTGTACTTTTCAGAGCCACATTTTTGGGCAAATCCACATCAAATACTGTGTGAAGTCCATTATTCCTTCCACGCTTTTCATATCCGGAAAGGACCAGATTAACAATTTCAACATCGCAATACCTATGTAGAGAGTTATCTGCAATTACATCTATATTTTCCTTAATATATATTTTTGCTTCTTCAACATTTCCGTTTTCAATAAAGTCACGTATCATAGCAAAATGGTGACGCATATCGTGTCTGTAAATACGTGACATATTCTCTGATTCTTGTAAACCCTCCATCTCTTTAGAAATCACAGAAATTGCTTCTTCCATATAGCATTGTTCTTCAAAAGCTTTTATCCTGTTTTGCATCTCTCCGCTTATAACTCTTATTACAACCAGATATACGACACATACTACAAACGGCATGAATTGAAGGATATGATAATTATCCCCCATTAACAAATCAGACCATACATTAACAAAAAAATTAAAAAAATAAAATATCACCGGAATAATTAAAAAAGCAATATCATTTTTTCTTGATATACCAATTAACTGTGAAACATAGAATGCCACATATTTATTTACACAAATAATCATTAATATCACAAATACAAAATAAAAAAGATATTCTGCCAATAAGCTGTCCGGCCATATGTATCCTGCCAATCTTGATAAATAGACCACCGGAAAACAATTCATATATGCCAATGTAACATACAAAATTGAATGAGCTATTTTACACTTAAATATCAAAACAAGAAACAGGATAAGTATTAGATGTGTGTGAAGCGGATAAAGGTCTAATGCTATCGATGGAGTGGTCAGCTCTATAATAATAATCTCCAAAACTAAAATGAACAACCCTACGCCAATAATCTTAGGTATGTTTTTCTTTGAAAGCACTTTTGCATACACCATGGTACATGTTACTCCAAGTATCAGGCTCATGATAAATCTGAATATGACAAGCATGCGCAGCATAAATAATCTCCTTTGTTAATTTAATATTTTTCCATCGTAGCAGAACTGTCTCCCTTATTCTTCCGACCATTTTTCACGCGTATATTATTCCTATTTTTACAGTACTTTCAATCTCTGAAATTTTTCTTAAATCAGCTACCGGTCTCATTTGTATCATATTTTTATTTTCCTATTTAGTCAAGTGCTTTTTCGTGAAATGGAATTCTTCTATGAGCACGTCCTCCTCCGGCTAAAAGCACCGCTCTTTATGCTCTTTTTTACAAATATTATTCTTTGAGCACCGATAACACACTTCATTCGGCAGAGCCTCTCCCGCAAAGAACTGACGTATATTTTCAACGGTTGTCTCTGCAATATTCTTCAGTGCCTCTCTTGTCAAAAAGGCCTGATGGGATGTTAAAAGGACATTCGGCATGGAAATAAGTCTTGCCAGCTCATCATCCTGCATTACCTCTCCGGAATAATCCTCATAAAAGAAATCCCCCTCTTCCTCATAGACATCAAGACCGGCCGCACCGATTTTTCCGTCCTTCAAGCCTTCAATAAGCGCGGTAGCATCAATCAGCGCTCCTCTGGAGGTATTTACGAGCATTACCCCCTCCTTCATGTCTCCTATTGCCTTTTTATCCACAATGTGATACGACTCCTTTGTTAGCGGACAGTGAAGCGAAATCATATCGGACTGCCTGCATAATTCTTCAAAGCTTACGAAGCGGACCCCTTCCCTCTCCTTCGGATAAGGGTCATACGCAAGCACCCTCATACCGAAGCCGAGGCAAATATCAATAAATACCTGACCGATTTTTCCGGTTCCCACCACTCCAATGGTCTTTCCGTAGAAATCTGTACCGAGAAGTCCGGTCAGGCTAAAATTATACTCACGGATTCTGTTATAAGCACGGTAGATTTTACGGTTCAGGCTAAGAAACATTCCCATCGTAAATTCCGCAACCGCATAAGGAGAATAGGCAGGTACACGCACAATGTGTACCTTGCCGTATGCCTCCTTCAAATCCACATTATTATATCCTGCGCAGCGCATTGCCACAAGAGAGATTCCGTACCCGGACAGCATCCGTAACACCTTTTCATCCAGGACATCATTTACAAACGCCACTACCGCATCACATTCTTTAGCGAGTACCGCACTCTTTTCGTTAAGCTTTGACTCGCAATATATCAGCTCTATCCCGTTCTTTTTTGCAAACCGGTCAAAAAACAGTTTATCATACGGCTTTGTATCAAAAAAACATACCTTTCTCATTCTGCCTCCGTTTTGTGCCTCACAAGCTCTTTTTATCAGTATGTCCTTTTTCTCATAATCTATTCACAAGCCCTCTTAATAAATGTAAGTATTGAATGCGAACCGCAGAACCCGCCTTTTGTATGTTCATGGAAGCCCGTCAAAACACTTATAATGAAAATACCAGTAAGCAAAGCTGCTCAGTCCGTTCATTTATCCGCTCAAAATTTACACTTGCTTTATAAATTTCTTCCAGTTCATCATGGATTTTCTTACATTCTCTCAGACACTTCATAGCTTCCTCTTCCATATGACGCGCTTCGTTAAAGAACACCTCTGTTGTCTTATCGCACTCTTTTTTAAGAAAATTTTCCGATAAAAGCTCTGTTCCGTCTGTTCCCTCCTCCGACGTCAGCAAAATCGCAGAATCCCTCAAAAGCATATGATTCACGCACTGCGGTCTGAGAGGACTGCAAAAGACCTCCTTCCTGTCTGCTTCTACCGCTGCCGAGAGCAAATCTGCCACCACATCCTTATACTCCCCGGTAATCCGATACACTTTATTTCCGTCTGTCACCCTTGATACAAAGCTCAGACATCCCTTGCAGCTTATGGCATCTAAAAAAAGCCGCCTTATCTGCCTTTCCTCCTTCTTTCCCGCAAGCTCCGCTATTTCCTTTGCACATTTTGCTATTTTCTCATTGTCTGCACAGGACGCTATCTCCTTATACCGTTCCGTCTCTAAGGCTTTTGCCGCACCTAAGAAAGCATATGCCTTGCGATAGCTTTCTTTATTTTTATTGAACAACATTTCTACGGCATCCCGGTATTTAACGATTCGGGCGCGGTCAATCTGCTCTCCGAGATTAACGATTTCTTCAACCGCGCCCGGAAACCGTGGGTCCATACAATGAGGTGCCGTGGCATCCGCAAACACAATTTCCCTTTCCACAAGCCGTACCGCATCCAGGCTGTCCGGGTCACCCGAACAATAAAAACGCTCCACCTCTTCTCCCGCCTGTTCTGCCTTCTCTGCCACACGCTTCATTAATGTACTCTTTCCTACCCCCGGACCGCCTTTTATCATAAAATACCGCTTCAGATGCGCCCATGGTGGTACAATTCCGTCAAAATAATTAAAAAAACCGTCTCCGCTGTTACTACCTGAAAAATAACATCGTCCCATAGCAGCTCCCCGACAACAATTATTCCCTTTACTTTATTCCAAAGGTTTTGGTTTCATGCACACACAAAACAATATTCCGTGAATACACTGTGGTATAAAAAGCCGGAGGAGTCTCTTATGAATTTTCTGATTTACGGAGAAGACTGCCGTCATGCTATCCTATCCAACCTCTTAATCGAAGCAGGTTATGTTATGCAGGCTCCCGCAGATCTTCTGATTTTATCTCCCAAAGAAAGTTTTTCGGCACACACCGATGTCATAAACAAAAACTGTCTTGTCTGGGGCGGAAAAGCTACCGAATCGGACGTTTTACAAAAGGCAGGCTGCAGAAAAATCAAACAACGTGATTCCTTTCGTGTCAGGAACTCGGTTTTCACCGCGGAAGGGGCTTTAGCACTTGCCATTTCCGAGAGCAAAACCGCACTCTGTGAAAGTAGTGTTTTCGTTCTCGGCTACGGATATCTCGGAAAAGCATGTACACGCCTGTTTACAGCCGCAGGAGCAGACGTTACCGTATATACCGAGAAGCCGTCCGAACTTTTACAGGCTGTGCAGGCCGGCTATCGTGCGGATAAACTTACCGGACTGTCCCGCCTCGATCATGTCATTCTCCTAAACACCATACCGTGCCCGGTACTTGACAGTCTTCCGGTTTTTATCACAGCTTCCCCGGCATTGCTGATTGAGCTTGCCAGCATCCCTTGTACCACCGGGGAAATAAAAGGATTACGCATCATTCCGGCCGGGGCTCTGCCGTCCCGTTTTTCCCCGGAATCTGCCGCAAAACTTATGTTTGATGAAATCATATATCAGTCAAAGAAGGAGTAAGCCTATGGAAAATTTAAAGGGAATGCGAATCGGATTTGCCATCACGGGATCCTTTTGTACCTTTTCAAAGATTTTGGACCCAATCAAAGAGTTGGTTCGTCTCGGGGCCATAGTTACCCCGGTTTTTTCTTTTTCTACGGCGCACATTGACAGCCGTTTTTATAAAGCCGCCGACTTCCGCACCGACGTGGAAGCCATTACCGGAAATAATGTCATTGACTCGATTCCGGCAGCGGAGCCGATCGGACCTAAGAAGCTGCTTGACTTAATTATCGTCGCTCCCTGTACCGGAAACACGATTGCAAAGCTTGCCTACGGCATCACCGACACTCCGGTTACAATGGCGGTGAAAGCACACCTGCGTAACAACCGGCCGGTACTCGTCGCCGTTTCCACCAACGACGGACTCACCGGCAATGCAGCAAATATCGGGAAGCTCTTAAATACCAGAAACTATTATTTTGTCCCGTTCCGCCAGGATGACTGCTCCGGAAAGCCAAATTCTCTGGTTGCCGACATGGCACTCATACCGGCTGCTGCCTCCCATGCGGCAGCCGGGGAGCAGATACAGCCGCTGCTGAGGTAGAGTCGGGTGTCAGACGCCCCTGCCTAGATAGGAAACCCGCCATTCACTGTATTACTTTCTCTCTTACTCCGGATGTAATGCTTTCTAAGCACTTCATTGTTATTTTCTAATAGTGACGCAACCGGCTCTTACGCGCCCTCCATGCCGCGTGCGAGCCTTATTCGGACCTCCTGTCCGAATAAGGCTGACAATAATAAGAAGTGCTAAGAAAGCCTAACATCCTGCGATAAAGTTCGAAAGTAATACAGTGAATGGCGGGTTTCCAAGTTACATAGGATTTCGCCTGACACTCTTATCAGTACCTTATGAATACTCTCTTTCTGCCTGTTTCTTCATTTTTCCTCTATCCTCAACCGTAATAAAGGGGCTGATACGCTTTATGCGCCAGCCCCTTTGCTTTACTATTGTTCCTTTGCTCCGACCTCGGTCAGTGCCTTTACCATACCGGCCAAGCCCTGAATCTCGGACGGAATAATAATCTTTGTTGCCTTTCCGTCCGCTGCCTTTGCAAAGGCTTCTAAGCTCTTTAGCTGGATAACCTGTGCATTCGGAGCCGCCTCGTTTAAGTAACGGATACCGTCTGCATTTGCCTGCTGTACCTTTAAGATAGCCTCTGCCTGACCCTCAGCCTCACGAATCATTGCTTCCTTCTTTGCCTCTGCACGAAGTATAGCGGCTTCCTTTTCAGCCTCTGCCTCAAGGATAGCGGATTCCTTCTTACCCTCTGCCACAAGAATCGTAGACTTCTTTTCACCTTCTGCGATGAGGATGGATTCACGGCGTTCACGCTCCGCCTTCATCTGCTTCTCCATGGCATCCTGAATGGCTGCCGGCGGGATAATATTCTTAAGCTCCACACGGTTTACCTTAATCCCCCACGGATCGGTTGCAACATCAAGAGACGCTCTCATCTTCGTGTTAATCGTCTCACGTGAGGTAAGTGTTTCATCAAGCTCCAAATCACCAATGATATTACGAAGCGTGGTAGCGGTCAGATTCTCGATTGCCATAATCGGATTCTCTACACCGTAAGCGAACAGCTTCGGGTCGGTAATCTGATAGAACACAACCGTATCAATCCGCATCGTAACGTTATCCTTTGTGATTACCGGCTGCGGTGCAAAGTCAACTACCTGCTCCTTTAAAATAACTTTCTTTGCAACACGCTCAATAATCGGCCACTTCCAATGTATTCCTACCGACCATGTTGCCTGATAGCCGCCCAGTCGTTCCATTACATATGCCTGCGCCTGAGGTACGATTTTTACGCAGGATGCCAAAAGAATCAAAGCGATAAATACTAAAACAATTACTGCAATAATAACTTCCGTTTCCATTTTCCTCCTCCTTCTGCCCCTGTCAGGGCTTACCTTGCTTTGTTCGGAAAAGTACCGTTACCCGGCACTTCCTTCGTTTTCTGCCTTTTCCACAATCACCTTAACGCCGTCCACCGCACATACCTTTACTCTGGTATCCAAAGGAATCACTTCTTCGCTTTTGCTTCGTGCCGTCCACTCCAGACCGTTTAAAAAAACGGTTCCGGTTCCGTTAAAATTGTCAATTTCTTCTGTCACCTTACAGTATTCTCCGACAAGGCTTTCAACATTCGTTTTCGTGCGCTTGTTGTTGTAAAACCTTGCGGCAATCGGTCTGGTAAAAAAGAGTAACAGCAAGGATACCGCAAAAAAGACAATCATCTGAATCAACAGACTATCCGTTACCAATGCTACAAAAAAGGCAACAAGTGCTCCGCCCGCAAACCAGATGGTAACCAGACCTAACGTTGCGATTTCCGAGATTAGACAGACTGCAAGAATAATCAACCATATAATCTCCGGCATAATATCCTCCTTTCCCGTATCAAAAGTTTTAATCCTTTACCGATAGTATAGCGCATTTTCCCCTTTCATGCAATATTTCGGCATACGATTTTCTTTATAAAAGAAAGGGCTGCCTAAACAAATTAAACAGCCCTCTTAAATACGATATCTTCTATAATCTTACTATCCTGTATTACAATCTCTTTAACAGCTCTTCACGTTCTTTTTCAAACCCCGGCTTTCCGAGCAATGCAAACATATTCTTCTTATAGCTCTCCACTCCCGGCTGGTCAAACGGATTCACTCCGAGGAGATAGCCGCTGATACCACAGGCAAATTCAAAGAAATAGAACAGCTCTCCGAGAGAACGTTCCTTACGCTCCGGTACTCTGATAACAAGATTCGGTACTCCGCCGTCCGTATGGGCAAGCTTTGTTCCTTTCATCGCACTCTTATTAATAAAATCAATACTCTTTCCTGCCAGATAGTTAAGACCGTCAAGGTCAACCGGCTCCTCCTCAATAAGAAGCTCATGTGTCGGCTTTTCCAATTCCATAACAGTCTCAAACATCGTGCGCTGTCCGTCCTGAATGAACTGTCCCATGGAATGCAGGTCTGTCGTAAGGTCTACGGCTGCCGGGAAAATACCCTTCTGGTCCTTTCCCTCACTCTCACCGAAAAGCTGCTTCCACCACTCGGCGACATAATGGAAGCTAGGCTCATAGTTTGCAAGAATCTCTATGCTCTTACCCTTTCTCAGAAGTACATTCCGTACAGCAGCATACTTTAATGCCGGATTCTCGGCATACGGCGTATTCAGGCAAACCTCACGCATTGCCGCCGCACCTTCCATAAGCGCATCAATATTCGCACCGCTTACCGCAATCGGCAGCAGACCTACCGCCGTCAAAACGGAGAACCGTCCTCCCACATCATCCGGTACTACAAAGGTCTCGTATCCTTCCTCGGTTGCAAGCTTCTTTAACGCGCCGCGTGCCTTATCGGTAGTTGCGTAAATTCTCCCTGCCGCGCCTTCCTTTCCGTATTTCTTTTCCAGCACCTTTTTGAAAATACGGAATGCAATGGCAGGCTCCGTCGTTGTACCGGATTTACTGATAATATTTACGGAAAAATCACGATTGCCTATTACTTCCAATAGCTGTGAAAGATACGTACTGCTGATATTATTTCCCGCAAAATAAATCTCCGGTGTCTTTCTTATTTCCTTAGAAACCGAATTGTAAAAACCGTGTCTTAAAAATTCGATTGCCGCACGTGCTCCGAGATAAGAACCTCCGATACCTATTACTACCAGAACCTCCGAATCGGAACAAATCTTTTGTGCAGCCTTCTTAATCCGTGCAAACTCTTCCTTATCATAGTTGACCGGTAAGTCAATCCATCCAAGAAAATCATTACCTGCACCCGATTTTTCAAGCAGACACTTTTTTGCCGCCAAAACAGGCTGCTCCATCATATTCACTTCAGCATCACGTACAAATACATCTGCGGCAGAAGTATCAAATGTAACCATACTCATACTCTACATCCTTTCTCTCCGGTAACAGTATCACCAAAGCTGAATTTTCTATAAACTGTTTTCCTGATTATAACACTTTCCTTACTTTTTTTCAATATTAATATAGGGAGACGCGGCACAATTAGTAACAGTTCAGCCATACTTATGCGGGATAAGTTGTGGCGAAGGAGTATTCTAAAGAGAACCATAAGGCAACGTCAGTACTTAGCGAGGTGGTTTCGAGCTTAGTACTGCTACGTTGCAGCATGAGCGAGAGCGGGTTCTCTTTAGAATACTCCGTCGCCACAACGATTACACACTAGAAGGCTGAACTGTTACCACAATTATGCAAGGTATTCGGACAAAACCTCACGTAACAGCGATTCATAGGAAATCTCGGTAGCCGCTGCCTCGTTTTGTGCCTGCTGTACGGATACCGACGCTGCCGCGTCCTCCTGATTTTCCGCGGTAACACCTTCGGTATTTTCGCTTTCTTCTGCTATTCCTACTGCCATTACACTTTCCGCTATAATACTTTCTGCTGTTTCACTCTCCGCTGTTACCTTTTCGACAGCTATGCCTTCCGCCCTTAACACCTCTTCCTTTTCCCTTTCACGCCGTTCGGCAATATGTCTTGCCTCCATCTGTCTGCGTTCTCTTAATAATTCCTCCGTCAGTCTTCTCTTTTCCTCCTGTGCCTTGCAATACTTCTTTCCCTTTATCCGAGGAACCTCCTGCCTGTCGAAATACTGTTCCTCTGTCTCATAAAGCCATAAATTCTCTATATAATCCCGAATATGTAAACGTATTCTGTTACGTTTTTCACGTAAACCGGCAACGAAATCCACCATTAACAGAAAAAGCCCGCCAATACCGCTCAGAAAAAGAAAAAAAAGTATCGTCTTAACGTCACACCCCCACAATACACCGGCAAGTGTCTCTAATACTCCGCAAAGCATCACAAGTAACACGGACTGCTCCGTAATCCCCTCCCATACGCCAAGCCGTATCCCGAACACTTTACTCTCCGAAAGGCGGCATTCCGTATAGACAGCCGCACTCCTAATCCCCATACTCTTTTGGGCACGCCTGCATAAATCTTCCCGCATACGGATTATTATTTTATTCCTCGCGGTTCCGAAATTCCTGCATGCTTTTGCAAGTAATGCATATTCTCTCCATAGTACCAGCCTGGTTAATATTCCGATTCCGACAAAAAAACCTGTAAATATAAAGCCATATCCCTGTTCCAACAGTTCTTTCATAGATGCTCCTTTCAAAAAACATTACCGTCCGTTTTATTTTTACAAAAGGAGTATACATTTATTTACTTTTTTTGGGAATACCTTATTGCAGAAGTTTACATATTTTTATCAGAATATTCGACACCTTATCTTAATGTTCTTCTTTTCCGGTAAGCCTCATATACAAATAGTGCCGCTGCTACTGCGGCATTCAGCGACTCCGCCTTGCCCTCCATCGGAATTTTCACAAGACAGTCTGCCATTTCCGCCACCTCATCACTCAGTCCGTTCGCCTCGTTACCGATTAGTATCACCGACCGTCCCATATAATCGGGCTCATCATAAAACTGTGTACCGGAAAGGTGTGCTGCATAAAGGCATGCTCCGACATCTTTAAAATGCCTGAGCTCTGTCCGGAAATCTTCCACATAAAAATGAGGAATACGAAAAATCGCCCCCATCGTCGATCGAATCACCTTTGGATTATAAATATCTACCGAACCGGCACTCAAAACAATTCCCGCCACCCCTGCCGCTTCGGCAGTGCGTAGTATTGTTCCGAGATTTCCCGGATCGCGTAAATCCTCAAGGGCAATCCATACCGCATTCTCCTTCCGCAATACCTGTGACATTTCATACTTTGGCATTCGTACTGCGGCTATGACCCCCTGCGGCTCGACTGTCTCTGCCATTGCTTTCATTACATTTTCCGTAACGACTTCATAATTCGTATCCTTCAATACTTCTCTTTGTGACGGAACCTCAAGATAAGCTTCCGTCACATAAATTTCCGCAACCGCATCCGGTGCATCCCGAAGCACCTCCTCAAGCATCTTTCGTCCCTCAATTACAAAAAGCCCCTGCTTTTTTCTTTCCTTTGTCTTTTTCTGAAGTAACGAAATATTTTTCACCCGTGGGTTTGCCGTACTGCTTATCATCACTCTTTCCTCGCTGCTTTCTGTCTTTTAACTCATCTCACGAAGTTTATTTAACTCCTCATTTTTTCCAATCATTACCAGAACATCTTCCTCTTTCAGAGGCTCGGCAGCATCCGGATTAATATTCACTTTGCCGTTCCTGCGCAGCCCGATTACATTGATTTTTCTCTTTGCACGAAGATTCAGCTCAATCAGGCTCTTTCCTACCCAGTCCGCAGGTGTTACTATTTCAACGATACTGAAGGTAGATGAAAGCTCTATTGCATCAAAAAAGTTTCCGTCCATCAGATTATTAGCTATACGTATACCTGTTTCCTTCTCCGGAAAAACTACCATGTCGGCTCCAACCTTACGGAGAATTTTCGCATGAAGCTCATTTCTTGCCTTTGCAAGTACATACGGAATCCCAAGCTCCTTTGCCATAATGGTTATAAGAACACTTGCCTCAATATCTCCTCCGATTGCAACAACTGCGCCGTCAAAATTTCCGATTCCGAGAGAGGACAATGCATCAGCATCGGTAATATCACAGGTTACGGCATATGTTACACTGTCGGCTATATCCTTAACCTTTTCCGAATTACTGTCAACAGCCATTACCTGACAGCCTCTGTCTGCCAATGTAGTCGCAACACTCTCTCCGAATCTTCCGAGACCGAATACCACAAATTCCTTCACTGATTTCTTTGCCATAATACTCCTTTCGCCAATCAGGCTGTCATGCCTTCAAAAAATATATTTTATCTTATCCGATTAATATCCTTCCCTCCGGAAGTTCCCTGAGTCCCTTTCTGGTGCCCGACTGCAGGGATAATGCCAAAGTAATCGGACCGATACGTCCAAGATACATGCAACAGATGATAATCACCTTTCCGATACCGTTCAGGTCACCTGTCTTCCCGCATGATAAACCAACCGTTGCCAGAGCGGAAACCGTCTCATACAATGCCTCAAGTGTACTAAAGCCCTGTGTTGCACATAATAAAAGTGTACTCACCACCATGCAGCCAAAGCTGACAACAACAATAGCGAGCGCCTTTCTTACATAAAAATCGGGAATACATCTGCCGAATATTTCGATATTCTTTTTCCCGCGTATCATTGAAACTACAGAGAGAAACAGAATAAAAACGGTAACTGTTTTCACTCCGCCCGCGGTACTTGAAGGCGAACCGCCTACAAACATAAACAGAAGTGTCAGAAAACCCGATGCCTCCGTCAGATTTTCCTGAGGGATTGTCTGGAATCCCGCTGTTCTGGTAGTAACTGACTGAAAAAAGGATGCCAGTATTTTTTCTCCGAAAGACAACCTTCCCATGCTTTCCGGATTCTTGTATTCAAATACAAAGAAAAGAATTGCCCCCAGACAAATCATGAAAAATGTCATGGAAACCGCTAATTTGGTATGCAGGGAAAGCCTTTGAAAAAACTGCCGCATACGAAACTCCTTTTCTTTCAGATGCTTTATCTTTCCGTATACATCCCACCATACCGGAAATCCGATTCCTCCGGCGATAATCAGTAACATTGTAATTAAATTAACCGGAATATTTGTGCAATACGGCACAAAGCCGGACTCACCGATTAAATCAAGCCCCGCATTACAAAACGCCGAAACCGAATGAAAAACGGCATACCAGATTGCCTTCCATTTATATTCCTTCACGAAACAGAAAAAGAAAAAAAACGCCCCGATTCCTTCTACAAGCATCGTTCCCTTAACTACACTTTTCGTTATACGAACCAGACCGCCTAAGGTATCCAGATTATATGCTTCCTGAATCAGAAGTCTCTCCGAAAGAGTGACCCTGCGCCGGAACATAATCAGCATAGATGTCATAACCGTAACAATTCCGAGTCCCCCGAACTGTACCAGCACAAGAATAACAATCTGGCCGAACAAACTCCACTGCTCCGCGGTAACTACCGTAGAAAGACCGGTCACACAAATCGCACTTGTCGAAACAAACAATGCATCCAGAAATCCGACAGAGACTCCGTCAGCCGAGGCTATCGGAAGATTCAGAAAAATTGCTCCCAGACACAGCCCGATGAAAAAGCCCAGCATAATAATCCTTGTTGTAGTAAACCGTATTCTTTTCTTTTCCATACCCTTATTTCTCCTAATAACACCTTACATAACCAACCGGTCTGTCAAAAATTATGTCCGACTAAACGTTTAGTCGGACATAGTATCTTCTTCCGTGTAGTATTTCCTGTTTCTCTTGTTTTTCTTTTTTACCGCATACATGAGATCATCGGCCTCTGCCACATAATCATCCAGCTCTTTTTTACTCTTCGAATCGGTTAACACATAGCCTATACTTGCTTCAATACGATAAGGAAGCTGTTCTCTGCTATTTACGCTTTCAAGCTCTGCCTCCAAAGTGTCTTTGAACGCTTCGGCATCCTGTGCTCCCTCCACCGCGCCGATGATAAGGAACTCATCGCCTCCGTAGCGGACAGCAATCATCTCCTCACCCGCACACTTCTTAAGTACACCGGAAAAAAGAAGCAGTGCATTATCTCCCTGGGAATGTCCGTATATATCATTGATTTTCTTTAGATGATCCATATCCATAAACATTACCATGAGAGGCTTTCCGTATGCCTTACTCTTTTCAAACATTGCATAGCCGTCCCGCATATATCCGAACCGGTTATACATACCGGTCATGGCATCCTTTACATATACACTGTCCAGTCTTTTGTTCATCTTACGAAGATTTTCGAGATTGCGCAGATTGCTGTACGCATTATTCAGTGTACCGACAATATACAGCAGCATACGGCGGAATAAAATGTCGTTTGCATCTACCAGACATAAATATCCGAGCGAAGCCCCCATTTTCTGTAGCGCCACAAACAAATATACATGTGTCTGCTCATCGTCCTGTCTGAGATACTCCGGAACCATCTCATACCTATGGATTATTTGCGATTCAGCCTGCTGACCGTTTCGCATTCCGCAGAATACATACTGTTCTTCATCGTATCCGGTTTCCCATTTAAACTCCGCAGGCTGGGTCCCGTAATGTATGCTCTGATTGATACACATACAGAATCCGAAAATGTCAAACTTATTCATCGTGTCTATCAGATAAAATTTAAACAGGCCCTCCGTGTCCGAAAGCGCAAGATTCTGACGAACCCCGTTCAGTCTGTCATAATACGCGGCTTCCTCCTTCACTCTGTAATAAATCTGTCGGTGAAGCTGACGGTTATCCATCTTTACAAGCTCCTCCGGTGCAAAGCACCCGCAGCTTCCTCTCCACACAAGCTCCTGCTCATACTTTAAAACATCCGATACCTTTTCCTTCTGTATCAGACGAAGCAAAACCTCACACCCTAAATATCCCATTTTTGCAACATTCTTATCAACAGTGGTAATCATCGGTGTAAAACCTTTTGCATTTTCGTCATTGTCGTATCCAACGATAATAAAATCCTCCGGCGGATACAGGTTATCCTCTTCCGCCGCCTGACAATAGCCGAGTGCCATTGCATCATTTGCGCAGACAACGGCATCCGCATTACTAAGACCGAGCTTCTTAAAATCCGCATATGCCTGTCTTCCGTCGGAATCCAGAAAACTATACTCACGGATTCTTTCTTCCTCTACCGGAATCCCGTGTGCCTTCAGCGCATCTGTAAACGCTTTCTTTCTGATAATATTATCCGGGTGTGACTCACTTCCTCCGACATAATTCAAAGTACGGCATCCATGCTTCACAATCAGGTGCTCTACCAAACGGTATTCCGCATCATAACCATCCGGAACAACGGAAGGAATCCCCTCCATCTCAAGGTCAAGAGAAACCTTAGGCACATCACAGCTTAAAAGCTCCGGATGATATCTTTTTATCATATCATATCCCTGAACTACATTTATCGATAAAATAATCCCGTCATATTCTTTATAATCCGGCAACGAGAAAATATTGTAATTTGCAAAATTCTCCGGAGATTCCATACCGAAGCTGGGGAAGCAAATAAAAACATGTAAATCCGTACCGGTTCCTTCCAGACGGCTTTTTATTCCTCTGATACAGGCTTCGAGGAGTTCCCCATCCCAAGATGCGGCAACAAGTGCTATCTTATTCTTTCCCATCCGATTTATCCTCCACTTCGTTAATAAAACCGCCTTTTCCGATTAATATCTTTACAGCCTATTATTTTACTCCTAATTTCCTATTTCGTCAAACACTTTTTTACAGCGTGTCACCTTGCACTTTCCGCACAGATATTGTATAATGTCCGCGAAGACAATGTTTTTTCTTTGAAAGGAGTACATATGACAATCAACGAACAATCTCTGGCCCTCCATAGGGAATGGAACGGAAAATTAACTACAGAATCCAAATGCAGGGTGGATTCACGTGAAGCCCTGGCTCTTGCATATACTCCGGGAGTTGCGGAACCTTGCAAGGTTATTGCTGCAAATCCGGAAGAGGTATACCGTTATACAATCAAAGCGAATACGGTTGCCGTTATTTCCGACGGCAGTGCGGTATTAGGTCTCGGTAACATCGGAGCCGCCGCCGCAATGCCCGTTATGGAAGGAAAATGTGTCTTATTCAAAGAATTCGGCGGTGTAAATGCATTTCCGATTTGCCTTGATACACAGGACACGGAAGAAATCATTAAAACCGTAGTCAACATAGCTCCCGCATTCGGCGGTATCAACTTAGAGGACATTTCCGCCCCGCGCTGCTTTGAAATCGAAACCCGGTTAAAGGAGCTGCTCCCGATTCCTGTATTCCATGATGACCAGCACGGCACTGCCATCGTAGTGCTGGCAGGCGTAATCAATGCACTAAAGGTAGTCGGAAAGCAAAAGGAAAACTGTCAGGTCGTAGTAAACGGTGCAGGCTCCGCCGGTATCGCCATCGCAAAGCTGCTCTTAAACTACGGCTTTCAAAAGCTCATCCTTTGTGATAAGGCAGGTATGCTTTCAAAGAAAACTCCCGGTCTTAACTGGATGCAGCAGGAAATGGTGCAGGTTACAAATTTGGAAGAACGCGAGGGTTCTTTAGCCGATGCCATGAAGGGTGCCGATATCTTTATCGGGGTATCCGCTCCTAACATTGTTACCGAAGAAATGGTTGCTTCTATGAACTCCGATTCCATCCTATTTGCCATGGCAAATCCTGTACCGGAAATCATGCCGGATCTGGCAAAGAAAGCAGGAGCCAGAGTTATCGGCACCGGACGTTCGGATTTTCCGAATCAGGTCAACAATGTGGTAGCTTTTCCGGGCATCTTCCGCGGTGCCTTAGACGGTCATGCCTCACAGATTACCGAAGAAATGAAGTTAGCTGCGGCTCTCGCCATTGCAGGACTTGTAGATGCTTCGGAGCTTTCTGAGGATAATATAATGCCACAGCCGTTTGACCCAAGGGTATGTGACGTGGTCAGTGCCGCTGTAAAGGCACACATCCGGTAATCCTCCATGCGCACCGCGAATGAGTACTATCGCATGCGGTTCGGCGGAAAGGTATACCGCATTTCCTTAAACGGAGGTATGACGTGTCCCAACCGTGACGGCACCTTAGGTCTTAGTGGCTGCATTTTCTGCAGCCGCGGCGGATCGGGAGATTTTGCCCCATCCGCTACCCTTCCGATTGCAGAGCAACTCACAATCGCCAAAAAAAAGATAGCCGGTAAGCTTCCGAAACGAAAGGACTCGTTTGCCGGTTATCTTGCCTATTTTCAGGCATTTACAAATACCTACGCCCCTGTATCATATTTGCGCCGGATTTTTAATGAAGCGCTTTCCGACCCTGAGGTTGTAGGACTTTCCGTTGCAACCCGTCCGGATTGTCTCGCGCCGGAATGCATTTTACTGCTCGCAGAGCTAAACAAGCGGAAACCGGTTTATGTCGAACTCGGCCTACAGACCATTCACGAAAAAACAGCGGATTTCATAAGGCGCGGATACCCGCTCTCCGTTTATGATGATGCGGTACTGCGTTTACAGGCTGCCGGGATTCCTGTCATTACCCACGTGATTCTCGGTCTTCCGTCCGAATCGCCTGAAGATATGACAGCTACCGTAAAGCATGTAGTAAATGCAGGCGTTCACGGGATTAAGCTGCAGCTTCTGCATATCCTTGCCGATACCGATTTGGCAGACTACTACGTTAATGCCTCCCCTTCGGAGTTTGCCTGCATGACTCTGGATTCCTATACGGAAATCCTCTGCTCCGTGCTTGCACTGATACCGGACGAAACAGTAGTGTACCGTATCACCGGAGACGGTCCGAAACGCACCCTGATTGCTCCGTTATGGAGTGCAGATAAAAAGGCTGTATTAAATGCCCTGAACAGGCAAATAGAAAGGAGTATCCCATGCAGTCAGAAATGTTAATGCTTTACAAACTGATGATTCTCTACATTCTTGACCGGATTGATTTTCCGATGACCAACTCGCAGCTGACGGATTTCTTCATCGGAAAAAACTATACGGATTATTTCACCCTGCATGAAACAATAAACGATTTGACCGAGGATGGGTTTATTGTAAAAGAAGTAGTCCGTAACAAAACATTATATCATATTACGGAAGCCGGCGGCGAAGCACTCTCCTTCTTCCTTAAGGACATTTCGCCGGCCGCCAGAGCAGATATTGATGAGTACCTTTCCGCACAACAGTATCAGCTCAAGGAAGAACAGTCCACCCCTGCCGATTACTATGAAATCAAGCACTCCGAGTATCTTGCCGAATGTAAAATACTTGACCGCGACTCGGTACTTCTTGACCTTCAGATTACGTTATCCAATGAGGCAGAGGCGGAAAAACTGTGCAACAACTGGAAAGAAAACAGTACAGACATTTATACTTATATTATAACAAAACTACTGGCAACGACCGGAAAGGATACGGTTTAGCTGTGGCAATGAGCGCAGCTTGTACAATCCGGAAATTCTTTACGGTCATATTCTATCCCGTTTTTGTCATAATAGTCTTTTAACGCTGCCTTAATTGCTTCCTCTGCAAGTACAGAGCAATGTAACTTATGCGCCGGAAGACCTTCCAGTGCTTCCGCAACCGCCTTATTGGTAAGTTTCATCGCATCCGATATCGGTCTGCCCTTAATCAGCTCAGTCGCCATGGAACTTGATGCGATTGCACTGCCGCATCCGAAGGTCTCGAATTTCACATCAGAAATCACATCATTCTCGATTTTCAGATATATTTTCATAATATCACCGCACTTGGCATTTCCTACCTCACCTACTCCGTCGGCGTTCTCTATGACACCTACATTGCGCGGATTACGAAAATGATCCATCACTTTATCACTATATAATGCCATAATTTCACCTCACTTTATCACAAATTCCTGTTTCCCGGTTACTAAATCGCGCCATACCGGAGAAATGCTTCTTAAATATTCCACCGTTTCTTTGACTGCCGTTACTGCAGCATCTATCTCTTTTTCCGTCGTTTCCTCCGACAGTGTAAGTCGCAAAGAACCGTGTGCTATTTCGTGAGGTCTGCCGATTGCAAGCAGGACATGACTTGGGTCAAGCGAACCGGAGGTGCAAGCGGAGCCGGACGAAGCGCATACTCCCTTATCATCTAACAAAAGCAGCAACGATTCTCCTTCGATTCCCTCAAAACACAGATTAACATTTCCGGGCAGACGTTTTTCAAGGCTTCCGTTTACGATACAATGAGGTATCTGTAGCAGCCCGTCTATCAGCTTATCCCGAAGTACGGTAATTTTTTTTGCGTTTCTTTCCAGACCTTCACAGGCTTCCTCTAACGCCGCCGCCATTCCCATTACTGCGGGAACATTCTCTGTTCCCGCACGTTTTCCGCGCTCCTGCGCTCCTCCCTCAATCAGAGAGGAAAGCGGAGTTTTACTCCGGGCATACAATGCTCCGACTCCCTTCGGCCCATGAAATTTATGTCCCGACAAGGAAAGCATATCTACATTCAGTGCTTCCACATCAACCGGCACATGCCCCACTGCCTGTACCGCATCGGTATGAAAAAGAACACCTCTCTCCCGACAAATTGCTCCGATTTCGGCAATCGGCTGTATCGTTCCGATTTCATTATTGGCATACATCACCGACACAAGACACGTATCGGGGGTAATCGCTTCTGCCACCTGCTCGGCTGTTACCAGACCTTCCTCACTCACGGGGAGCAGAGTAATCAAAAAGCCTTCCTTCTCCAGCTTCCGTAACGTATGGAGAACGGCATGGTGCTCTATTGCGGTAGAAATAATATGCTTCTTTCCTTTCCGTTCCCCGAAACGTGCCGCTGAGATAATTGCCTGATTGTCCGCTTCGCTTCCGCCGGAGGTAAAGGTAATTTCTCTTTCCCCGCATCCGAGACAGGCTGCGACCCTTTGTCTTGCATCCGCAAGTGCCTCCGCGGCTCTCTGCCCCGCAGAATGCAGGCTGGAAGGATTTCCGTAGATTTCATCCATATATGGCAACATCGCATTTATCGCCGTCTTACTCATCTTTGTCGTTGCAGCATTATCAAGATAGATACAACCGTTCTGTGCTATACTTTCCATTCAAATCCAAACTCCTTCTGACTCATTTGCCTTCCTCATCGGAAAACAGTGGCGTGGATAAATACCTGTCCCCGGTATCCGGGAACAATACAACAATGTTCTTTCCCTCATTTTCCGGACGCTTTGCTACTTCAACTGCAGCCCATAATGCCGCTCCGGAAGAAATTCCAACAAGGATTCCCTCTTTTCTCCCGATAAGTCTTCCGGTCTCAAAAGCCGCTTCATTGGCAACCGTAATAATCTCATCATATATCTTTGTATTCAGCGTATCCGGGACAAACCCCGCACCGATTCCCTGAATCTTATGGGCACCTGCCACACCGGTAGACAGAACTGCCGAAGAAGCAGGCTCTACCGCAACCACCTTCACCTCCGGATTACGGGATTTTAAATACTCACCTGTACCTGTAATTGTCCCGCCGGTTCCTATACCGGCAACAAAGATATCTACCTTTCCGTCCGTATCCTCAAAAATCTCCGGTCCCGTTGTTTCAAAGTGTATCTTAGGATTGGCAGGATTTTCAAACTGACCCGGAATAAAGCTGTTCGGAATCTCCTCTGCCAGCTCCTTTGCCTTTGCGATTGCGCCTTTCATTCCCTTCGCACCCTCTGTCAGTACCAGCTCGGCACCGTATGCCTTGACTAACTGTCTGCGCTCCAGTGACATTGTTTCCGGCATAACGATAATGATGCGATATCCTCTTGCAGCTGCTACACTGGCGAGTCCGATACCGGTATTTCCGGAGGTCGGCTCAATAATTACCGTGTCCTTATTTAACTTTCCTTCTGCTTCTGCCGCATCAAACATTGCCTTTGCAATCCGGTCCTTTACAGAGCCGGCCGGGTTAAAGTATTCCAGCTTCGCAATAACTTTCGCTTTTAACTGAAATAAGTCCTCAATTTTCTTTAATTCGAGAAGCGGTGTCCTTCCGATTAATTCTTCTGCAGATTGATAAATACTCATATCCTTTTCCTCCTTATTTCTCCGCTGCCGCAAACGCCTGTCCGAGGTCAGCTATAATATCATCAATATGTTCCGTTCCGATAGAAAGACGAATTGTATTTGGCTTTATTCCCTGCTCTAAAAGCTCCTCGTTTGTCAGCTGACTGTGGGTAGTCGTTGCGGGATGAATTACCAGACTCTTAACATCAGCCACATTGGCAAGTAATGAAAAAATCTTTAAGCTGTCAATGAACTTATGAGCCTCCTTCTCTCCCCCCTTGATTTCAAAGGTGAAAATAGAAGCGCCCCCCTTCGGAAAATATCTTTCATACAGGGCATGGTCCGGATGCTCCGGTAAAGACGGATGATTTACATGCTCCACCTGCGGATGAGCGGAAAGAAATTCCACAACCTTCTTTGCATTTTCCGCATGTCTTTCGAGACGAAGAGACAATGTCTCTGTTCCCTGAAGCAGCAGAAACGCTGCAAACGGAGAAATCGTTGCTCCCGTATCACGTAGTAAAATAGCACGAATATAAGTAACAAATGCCGCCGCACCCGCCGCCTGTGTGAACGATACCCCGTGGTAGCTCGGATTCGGTGATGCTATTGCGGGATAATTTCCGGATGCCGCCCAGTCAAACTTTCCGGAATCCACAATAATTCCGCCGAGTGTTGTGCCGTGTCCGCCGATAAACTTCGTTGCCGAGTGTACTACGACATCCGCTCCGTGCTCTATAGGACGAATGAAATACGGAGTTCCGAACGTATTATCCACAACTAACGGCAGACCATGCTTATGTGCCAGCTCTGCCAGTGCATCGATATCCGGAATATCACTGTTAGGATTTCCTAAGGTTTCAATATAAATTGCACGGGTATTCTCCTTTATGGCAGCCTCTACTTCTTCCAGATTGTGAATATCGACAAACGATGCCGTAATGTCGAAGTTCGGAAGCGTATGTGCAAGCAGGTTATAGCTGCCGCCATATATTGTCTTCTGTGCTACAATGTGACCGCCGTTTTGTGCCAGTGCCTGTATCGTATATGTGATGGCTGCCGCACCCGATGCAACGGCAAGGGCTGCCACACCGCCCTCTAATGCCGCAATACGTTTTTCAAAAATGTCCTGCGTTGTATTGGTAAGTCTTCCGTATATGTTCCCCGCATCCTGCAATCCAAACCGCGCCGCAGCATGTGCGCAATCATGAAATACATATGAGGTTGTTGCATAAATCGGTACCGCTCTGGAATCGGTAGCACTATCAGGTGTCTCCTGACCTACATGAAGCTGAAGTGTTTCAAATTTATATTCAGACATAAGCATTCTCCTTTTTCTCTAACATTATTTTGTACTTTTCTCTCCTGAATATTAACATCGACACATTCGCCCAAGGCAAAAATTTCTTCTTACAAGCTCTTCAAAGTGTTTTCCCATACATTCAACCTACCTTTTTAATATGTTATACGCATAATACCACTATAAACATACTTTGTCAATAGGTTTTACTTGATTTTTAATTTTTTTGTGTTACACTGGTATTAACGGAGGTGTTCACATGATTTCAACAAGAGGCAGATATGCACTGAGAGTAATGATTGATATTGCGGAAAACAGCAACGGCAACTTCATTCCGTTAAACGAGATTGCAGAAAGACAGGGGATATCCGAAAAATACCTTGAAAGTATTCTTGTCATTCTTACAAGAGGAAATCTGCTGCTCGGCATGCGTGGAAAGGGCGGCGGATATAAGCTGATAAGAGACCCGAAGGATTACACCTTAGGAACCATTCTAAGGCTGACCGAAGGTTCCCTCTCTCCCGTTGCCTGCTTAAAGGAAGGTGCCGAGCCTTGTATTAAAAGCCCGGCATGCAGAACCCTTCCGGTATGGAAGGGATTAAATGATGCAATTAATACTTATCTGGACGGAATTACGCTGGCGGAGCTTTTGAAACCTAAAGCTTCCTCAAGTGAATATTGTATCTAATCAAAGCGGGGTCACGCAGCTAATGCACGACCCCATGCTTTTATGCATTCTCTTTCTGCGGAAGCAGCTCTTCGATTTTCTGCCAGATTTCGTCTCTTCCCTGTTTAGTTTCCGCCGAGAAAGGAATGAAAACCCCGTCCTTCGGCATCCCAAGACTTGTCCGTATCAGCTTGCTTTGCTTCGCTATCTGGCTACGATTGATTTTATCAAGCTTTGTTGCAATCACAACCGGCAAAAATCCGTTATGCACAATCCAGTTATACATATCCTTGTCGTTCTCTGACGGTTCGTGGCGGATATCAACCAATAAGAAAATAAGCTTTAACTGTTTCGAACTTTTCAAATACCGTTCAATCATCCTGCCCCATTTTGCACGTAACTCCATGGAAACTTTAGCATAGCCGTATCCCGGAAGATCAACAAAATACAGCATTTCGTTGATATTATAAAAATTAATGGTCTGTGTCTTTCCCGGCTGAGCGGAGGTTCTTGCATAAGCCTTTCTATTCATCAGTCCGTTAATCAGCGAAGATTTCCCTACATTTGATTTTCCGGCAAATGCAAACTCCGGCAGCAGATTTTCCGGCAGCCTGCTGGTAATGCCACACACCGTTTCCAGGTTTACACCGGTTACATTCATTCCTTTACTCCCTTCTCACAAAGCAGTGCCTCCGAAAGAACCTGTTCCATCGTTTCTACCGTCACGATTTCCAGTCCGTTTGTAACCTCTTCTTCCAATTCCTGAACATCTGCCTCATTCTGCTTCGGTACCAGCACCTTTTTTACACCAGCCTGCTTTGCCGCAAGAAGCTTTTCCTTCAGTCCTCCAATCGGCAGCACACGTCCCCGCAGTGTTACTTCTCCGGTCATCGCCACGTCCGGCAGCACCTTTTTCCCCGTAACGGCAGAATAAATCGCAGTTGCCATGGTAATACCGGCCGACGGTCCGTCCTTCGGCACGGCCCCCTCCGGCACATGAACATGAATCTGATGCTTCTCGAAATACTCCTCCGTAAGAGTGTCTCCGCAATAAGCCCGTACAAAGGAAAGAGCCGTCTGCGCCGATTCCTTCATTACATCCCCAAGCTTTCCCGTTAAGGTGATACCGCCCTTTCCCGGCATCACATTTACTTCAATCTCCAGCGTATCTCCACCCACACTTGTCCATGCAAGACCCCGCACAAGACCGATTTGCGGCTTCTTCTCTACCGTACCCCTCAGATACTTACGCTTCCCCAGATATGCAAATAAATCTTTCTCACTAATCCTTATCGGAAGCTCCGGCTTCTCCTTTGCCGCATCAATATTCCAGACTGTTTTTCGGCATAACTCACCCAGCCTCTCCTCCAGCTTACGCACCCCCGCTTCTTTTGTGTAACCGCTGATTACCGCCTTTAGTGCTCCGTCTGTTACCTTCATTTCCTTTGCTGTCAATCCGTTTTTCTTCAACTGTTTTTTTAACAGATATCTTTTGGCAATAAAGAACTTCTCGGTTTCCGTATATCCGGAAAGTTCAATGACCTCCATACGGTCTAAGAGCGGTTTCGGAATCGTCTGTAATGTATTTGCGGTAGCAATAAACAAAACCTCGGATAAATCCAAAGGCATATCCAGATAGTGGTCCATAAAATGTGCATTCTGCTCCGGATCAAGTACCTCTAACAGAGCCGCACTCGGATCCCCCTTATAGTCACTTGCCACTTTGTCAATCTCATCTAACAGCATCAGGGGATTTTTCACTCCCGCCTGTTTAATTCCTGCCGCAATGCGTCCCGGCATCGCACCGATATACGTGCGTCTGTGTCCGCGAATTTCCGCCTCATCCCGCACACCGCCAAGACATACTCTGACATACTTTTTTCCCAGTGCCTCCGCAACCGAATGTGCAATCGACGTCTTACCGGTTCCGGGTGGTCCCACAAGGCACAAAATCGTACCTTCTGCCGTACCGGTGCGCTTTCTAACCGCAAGATACTGTAAGATGCGCTCCTTAACCTTTTCCATGCCGTAGTGGTCACGTTCCAGAATCTTCCCCGCCTGCTCTAAGCTATAGCTTTCCTCCGTTGCCGCATCCCACGGCATGGCAAGCAGAGTTTCAATATATGTTCTCGCAACGGCACTTTCGGAGGCTGCACCTCCAAGACGCCTGTACCGCTCAATTTCCTTTGCAATAGCTGATTTTACCTCTTCAGAAGCCTGAAGCTTTGAAAGACGATTTGCAAATTCCTCTGCCTCATCCGTCTCTCCCAGTTCTTCCCTAATCACCTTTAACTGTTCCCTGAGCACATACTCCTTTTGATTCTTTTCAACCTTTGCCTTCACCTTTGCCTGCAAATCTTTTCGAATCCTAAGCTCCTCAATCTCATTTGCAAGAATCTGTGCCAGTAGTTCAAAACGTGCAAAAAACTCCGCTTCCTCCAAAAGAGTCTGTCTCTCATAAGTGGTCAGCGGAATCAGTGCTGCAATCTGCTCCATCAGCCGTTCCAGCTCCGTCACACCGTACAGCTGCTCGGCAACGTCCTTTCCGACATTACCGTTTACCGTAAAATAGACCGAAAGCAGGTCATGAAGCGTACCAATCATGGCACGCTTCTCCACTTCCGAAAGCTGTTCCGAGCTCTCCTGCTCCGTTACCGTAATCTGCGCAGATAAATAAGGGGAGACACTTACCAAATAGTCAAGCTCTCCTCGCTTTTCTCCCGTAATAAGTACACGGACAAGATTCCCCGGCAATTTAATAATCTGCTTTATCCGTGCCACACATCCTACCGAATACAAATCATCCACCGCAGGCTCGTCCACGGAAGCATCCTTCTGTGTCACCGCAAATATTATCTGATCCGACTTCATTGCCTGTTCCACTGCCTGAATACTCATTTTCCGGTTTACATCAAAATGTACCAGCATGCCCGGAAGCACTGCGACATTCCGCAGCGCTACCACCGGCATCACTTTTATTTCATTCTTCATTCCATCACCTTTGCTCTGTCAGCTATGCACTTTCATCCGTGCTTCGCTGTCCTGACTTTTTCGCAAGCGGCCTTTTTCTTTGCTCGGCAATTACTAACTCCGGCTCCTTCGTTCCCCCTGCCGCTTCCTTTGTCACAATACACTTCAATATGCTTTCATCCGAAGGTGCACGGTACATCGTATCCATCATAATATTTTCCATAATGGAGCGCAGACCTCTCGCACCTGTTTTCTGCTCTACCGCACGCTTTGCGATTACACGCAGTGCCTCATCCTCGAACTCCAGCTCCACACCGTCCAGTTCAAAAATGCGCCGGTATTGCTTCGTCAAAGCATTCTTCGGCTCCTTTAAAATACGAACCAGTGCATCCTCATCCAGTATATCCAGTGCAACCGTTACCGGAACACGCCCGATAAACTCCGGAATCATACCGAACTTCACTAAATCCTGAGGCATCACCTGACGGAACATCTCACCGATGCGCAGCTCCATTCCGTCACCGATTTCAGCATTAAATCCCATAGATTTATGTCCGGTACGGGCTTCTACAATCTTCTCCAATCCATCAAATGCACCACCGCAAATAAACAAAATATTTGTGGTATTGATTTGAAGAAATTCCTGATGCGGATGCTTTCTCCCACCCTGCGGCGGTACGGAAGCAACCGTTCCTTCCAAAATCTTTAACAAAGCCTGCTGTACCCCTTCTCCCGAAACATCGCGGGTTATGGATACGTTCTCTGATTTGCGCGTAATCTTGTCAATTTCATCGATATAAATAATGCCGTGCTCTGCACGCTCAATATCAAAATCGGCAGCCTGAATCAGCTTCAGTAAAATGTTTTCAACATCTTCACCCACATATCCGGCCTCCGTTAATGCAGTCGCATCCGCAATCGCAAACGGCACATTCAAAAGCTTTGCCAGAGTCTGTGCAAGATAAGTTTTACCGCTGCCGGTCGGTCCTATCATCAAAATATTAGACTTCTGAAGCTCTACATCAGAGCTTGGCTGCATTAAAACACGTTTGTAATGATTATAAACCGATACTGCAAGAACCTTCTTTGCATCCTCCTGTCCGATGACATACTCATCCAGAAATGCCTTGATTTCTATCGGCTTGAGCAGATTAATTCCGCTCTCATCCGCTTCTTCCAGCACACCGTCCTTTTCCAGTTCCTCTTCTACCAGCTCTGCACATAATTCAACACATTCATCACAAATATATACTCCCGACGGACCGGAGATCATCTTTCTTACCTGATTTTGCGCTTTCCCGCAGAAAGAGCAGAAAAAGGTCTGTTTACCCTCTGTCTTATTTGCCACTTCGGTTCACCTCAATTATTTATACATAGATACTACCGGCTCGTAATTACACTGTCAATTAAGCCGTATGCCACCGCTTCTTCCGCAGACATATAGTTATCGCGCTCTGTATCTACCGCAATAACCTCAATCGGCTTTCCGGTATTTGCAGCAAGAATCTCGTTTAACTTCTGTCTCGTTTTTAAAATATTCTTTGCTACAATCTCAATTTCCGTAGCCTGCCCTCTTGCACCGCCCGACGGCTGATGAATCATTACCTCGGCATTCGGAAGCGCAAACCGCTTACCCTTTGCGCCGCCCGCAAGCAAAAATGCGCCCATACTGGCAGCCATACCGATACATATCGTGGAAACATCACACTTAATATACTGCCTGGTATCATAAATTGCCATACCGGCCGTTACCGAGCCTCCCGGACTGTTGATATACAGGCTGATATCTCTTTTCGGGTCTTCACTCTCTAAAAATAAAAGCTGCGCAACCACAAGACTTGCGGTCACATCATTTACTTCCTCTCCAAGAAAAATAATGCGGTCTTTTAATAATCTGGAATAGATGTCATAGGTACGTTCTCCCTTTGCCGTCTGTTCCAGCACATAAGGTACTAAACTCATTATTTGAAACTCCTTTCCGGCAACGAAGGGATGCTCCACGGAACATCCCTTATGCTACTCTCTTTCTTACTTTTCCTTTGCTGCATCACGCACGAAATCAACTGCCTTCTGTACTGCGATGTCCATTTTAATCTGTTCCTTTTCCTTATCTCCGACTAATTCAACAAGCTTTTCCTTTTCCATACGGTAATTTTGTGCCATCGTATCGAATTCCTTGTCCAGCTCTTCCTCGGAAACTTCAATATTCTCAGCCTTTGCAACTGCCTCAAGCACCAGTCTGCACTGAATTCTCTTTAATGCCTGCGGCTTTAAGTTCTCCATAAAGCTGTTCGCATTCATACCGGTAAACTTGAAATACTGTTCTAAGCTAAGTCCCTGCATCTGCAATCTCTGTGCATACTCATCTGCCATCTGGCGTGTCTGTGTAGCTACCATTGCATCCGGAATTTCCATTGTAGCGGCCTCAATAATCTTATCTACAACCGCATCTTCCTTTGCATATTTAGCTTCCTTTTCCTTTTTCTCCAGAAGGTTCTTCTTAATATCTTCCTTGTACTCGGCAAGCGTATCAAACTCAGAAACATCTACAGCAAACTCATCATCTAACTCCGGAAGCTCCTTTGCCGTAATTACCTTAATCTTAACCTTGAACAGTGCCGGCTTGCCTGCAAGCTCTTCGGCATGATAGTCTGTCGGGAAGGTTACGTTTACATCAACTTCATCACCGACGTTCTTGCCGATTAACTGCTCCTCAAAGGTATCAATGAAAGAGTGGGAACCGATTACCAGCTTGTATTCTTCGCCCTTGCCGCCGGCAAACGGTGCACCGTCAACAAATCCCTCGAAATCGATTACAACCTCGTCACCGTCCGCTACAGGTCTGTCATCTACCGAGAAAATTCTTGCGTTCTGCTCTCTGACACGGTTTAATTCTGCATCAATTTCATCATCCGAAACCGTTACTTCCGTCTTATCGATTTCAACACCCTTATATTCTCCGAGCGTAACCTCAGGCTTTACTGCCACTTCTGCGGTAAAGATAAACTCTTTTCCCTTTTCTGCCTGCACAAGGTCAATCTCCGGTCTGGAAACGATATCAAGCCCGCTTTCCGTTGCTGCCTTCTCATATGCATCCGGAATCAGCTCGTTTGCGGCATCCTCATAAAAAACGCCCGGACCATACATCTTCTCAATAATGCTTCTCGGTGCCTTACCCTTACGAAAACCCTGTACGGACAATTTATTTTTATTTTTCTTATATGCCGTCTCCATTGCCTTCTCAAACTCTTCCGCTGCAACCTCAATGGTAAGCTTCACCATACTCTTACCCAAATCTTCAACCTTGAAACTCATTTAAAATTTCCTCCTTAAAATCGTATCGTTTTATTATAACACATAGCCTCGCTTCTGTAAAGTATCAACTACCGCTTCTGTGTATTCGATGCATAATTCATCCGTCTTTGCTTCTACCATTACACGCACTAACGGCTCGGTTCCGCTCTCCCTTACGAGAATACGTCCGTCGTCTCCCAACAGCGCAGCAACCTCCGCAACCTTTGCCTGTACAACGGCATCCGCCTGTGCTTCCCGCTTATCGGTCACCCGCACGTTGACCAGACGCTGTGGGAAAATCTTCAATCCGCGTGCAAGCTCGGACAAGGCTTTCTTTGACTCTAACATTACCTCCATTACCTTTAAGGAAGTCAGTATCCCGTCACCGGTTGTCGCATGCTTTGAAAAAATAATATGTCCGGAATTTTCCCCGCCGATGGCATGACCGTTTGCCAGCATATTTTCATGCACATATTTATCGCCTACCGCCGTTTTTTCATAGCGGATGTCCAGTTCATCCAGTGCCCGGTACAGTCCGAGATTCGACATCACCGTCGTCACCACGGTATTGTTTGCCAGCTCTCCGTGCTCTTTCATGTACTTTCCGCACAGATACATAATGTGGTCACCCTCTACCAGATTACCCTCATTATCCACTGCCAGACAACGGTCGGCATCTCCGTCATAGGCAAAACCCACATCCAGCTTCTGCTCTGTAACAAGCTGCCGCAGGCTCTCAATATGGGTAGAACCGCAATTTGTGTTAATATTCAGTCCGTCCGGTTCCGAGTGAATCACATAGGTTTTTGCACCGAGTGCATCAAACACTCCCTTTGCCACCGCGGTTGCCGACCCGTTTGCCAAATCCAGACCGACTTTCATTCCTTCATAGGAACGGGTCGCAAGGGAAATCAGATAACCGATATAGCGGTGTCTCCCGATAGAATAGTCAATCGTTTTGCCGATTTCTTCCCTTCGCGCATACGGTACTTCTTCGATTTTCCCGTCAATATAGTCTTCTATCTTCTGCTCGACATCCGACTCAAGCTTGTATCCTTCACTGTTAATTACCTTGATACCGTTGTCGTAATACGGATTGTGACTTGCGGTAATCATGATTCCGCAGTCAAACCCTTCCCTCTTTACTACATAAGATACACTGGGTGTCGGTGTCACATGAAGAAGATATGCATCCGCGCCGCTGGCTGTCAGTCCCGCCACAAGTGCATACTCAAACATATAGCCGGAACGTCTGGTATCCTTTCCGATGACTACCTTAGCCTTATGTTCTCTCCCGTAATACCAACCCAAAAAACGTCCCACCCGGAACGCATGCTCTACCGTCAGGTTTACGTTTGCCTCACCCCGAAACCCGTCCGTGCCAAAATATTTACCCATATTTCCTCCGCTTTCCGTACACTCACATATGGTATACTCTAACATAACTGAAAACGAAATGCAAGCAACAAAATCATGATTTTACGGAAAAAGAACTCAAATGCCCGCTTTATACCTTTTTTGTGTCGAAACTCCGCCGTTTTGGAAGGATACCTGATTTCTGCCGGAGTTCTTTGCCATATATAATTCCCTGTCTGCCCGACGATATAAACCGCCGAAGCTGATTTCTGCCGTACAGTAATCCGAAACGGCACCGATACTTACCGTAACATTTCTGTACCTGGCATCTTTCGCATGAGGAATGCCCATGCCTTCAATGTTACCCCGTATTTTTTCCGCCAGGGAATACACTTTTTCAGTCTCCAGCCCATAGGCAAATACCAAAAATTCTTCTCCCCCGATTCTGGATACAAACGCCGGCTCACCTTTTATTGTTTCATACACATTTTCCGCAACACGCTGCAGACAGACATCGCCGCACGGATGCCCGAACCTGTCATTATACTTTTTAAATTGGTCCACATCTATTATCAGCACAGCCACCGGACAGTTCGCACCTTTAAGTTCCGGCCAAATCGAGCCGACCCGGTGCATCATCCCTCTGCGGTTATTCACCTTCGTAAGAGAATCGAACTCCGCCGCCCTTATTTCTTCCATATACTTTCTCCGGTATTTTTCTGCCAGCTTATAGCTCCTATAGCACTCAAACGCAATCGCGGCTCCGAGAATGTGGACGGCAAGAATGACAATAAAATACTGTGGCAGAAGAACACCCTTCAACCGAAGCAAAACCGGCACCAGACATTCGATTCCGACACACAATGCATATTCCTCTTTATGGTATATCATAGTACAGGAATTTAAAATGACAACAAGACAATATACGGTAAGAGAACCCGTATCATTCCAGAACCAATACGAAAAACAGGTAAGAAAGCTTATATTGATAATAGCGTATGCCATTTCAAAAAGCCATAGTCCGCTCCGCTTTCCCTTCCTTTGCAAAAGCTGAAACGAAAAAAAGGAAAACGCTGCCGACACTACGGCATAGATGACCCATGCGCCGTAAATCCGGCGATACGCCGAGTCCGTTCCGCTCTTACCGGTAATACACAAAAGAACAGCCGATATGATTGCCATAAAAAGAGCAACACAAAAAATACGCCGCAAATTTTTTTGTTCCAGCGTATTCCTTCTGCCATACGTCTCGGTTGTTGCAAAGACGCGCCCCATAAGCAACCCTCCGGTCAACTTCACAAAATACATTCTGTAGTTCTTATCACATATAGATGCACTATATATAGATTATATCATTTTTATTTCTGAAAAAGCAACCCTAAATTTATATTTTTTTCCAATTTTTTCGCTTTTTTTCCATTTTCTTTGCATAATGTATTATTCGTCAAACAATTATCAAAGTAATAGCCGACTTTTTCCGCTCATATAGTAAATAAAAAAGAGGTCTGCCATGTCCCTCCTCTATCAGATTCTTTCAATACTGAATCGTTTTTTATGGAACGGTCCTCTCCTTATCCTCTTATTTGGTATTCATTGTCTTTTTACGATACGCCTTCACTTTATCCAGCGTCATCTGCCCGATGCGATTCGCATCTCCTGTGAGGGGCAGAAAAAACAAGGCTTCCGTTCCCTTACAACAGCACTTGCCGCAACACTCGGCACCGGAAATATTGTAGGTGTATCCTCTGCCGTTGCACTCGGTGGGCCTGGTGCGGTTTTCTGGTGCTGGCTGACAGGGCTGTTCGGCATGGCAACCGCTTACGCGGAATGCTATCTTTGTATGATATACCGGAAGGAAAACAGTGACGGAGCTCTGCGTGGCGGCATTATGTATGTTTTGGAATATGCGCTAAAGAGTAAAAACGCCGGGCGTCTGTTTGCCTTTCTTCTTTTAACCGCATCCTTCGGTATCGGCTGCTCCACTCAGGCAGGAACCGTTTCCGAAACCGTTTCGGCGATTACCGGCATCGCGCCTGCCGTTACCGGCATTTTGCTTATCCTGTGCGTCGGCTATGTAATTCTGCACGGCTCCGCCGCCATCAAAAAATTTTGCAGTATTCTTGTACCGGCTATGGCTGTTCTTTACCTTGCCGCATGTATTATTATACTTGTTATCAACTACCGTTATATTTTCCCGGCGTTCCGTCTGATTCTTTCCTCCGCTTTCACCCCCACTGCCGCTATCGGAGGCATCGCCGGCGGTTCCTTTTTATTCTCCGCCCGGTACGGTATCGCCAGAGGACTCTTTACAAATGAAGCCGGAATCGGTACAGCGCCTCTCGCATTCACGGAGCAAAAAGAAAGTAGCCCCGAAAAGGCCGCCCTGCTCTCTATGTCTGCCGTATTCTGGGATACGATCGTCCTTTGTGCACTGACAGGCATTGTGATTATCAGTTCACTTCTGCGTGAACCGTCTCTCGCAGAAGCTTATACAGCCACCACCCTCACCAGTGCCGCATTCTCCTTTCTGCCTTTCGGAGAAATCTTACTTGGCATTTCGTTAATATGCTTTGCCTATGCAACATTAATCGGCTGGTCCTATTTCGGTGCACAGGCTGTCACCTATCTGTTCGGCACAGGCGCTCTTTCCACCTATCGCATCTGCTATCTCGGCATGATTTTCATTGGCTCCGTACTATCCCTTCCTCTCATCTGGGAAATGACAGACTTTATCAATGCCTGTATGGTTCTTCCGAACATCTGTGCATTGTTCCTCTTACGGGACCGGATAAAGCCGCCGAAGCCCTAGCACACCGGGAGCCCGCAGCTTCGGATAATCTCATCCGGAAAGCGATAACTAATATACGATTTTTTTAAGCAGCTCTTCCGCCGTTTCCTCTCCTGCCAGCACAGAAACCAACGCCGCGCCGAACGGAATGGCGGTTCCCATTCCGCGGCTTGTAATCACCGTCCCGTCTATTACAACCGCATCCGGCATCACTTCCGCACCCGTAAGCTTTTCTTCAAACCCCGGATAACAGGTCGCGTGTCTCCCGGAAAGCAGACCGTTTTCTCCGAGTACACTCGGTGCCGCACAGATTGCCGCAAGATACTTTTTGGATTCATGATAAGAAAGTAAAACTTCTTTTAATCCCTTGTGAGCCATTAAATGATTCGTTCCCGGCATTCCGCCCGGCAGCACGAGCATTTTTCCGTCCTCATAGGTAAAGTCCGTAAACAGTCCATCGGTTTCCACTTTAATTCCATGTGCACCTGTCACAGCTGTGGTATCGGTAACCGATACCATTACCGTCTCGATTTTCACACGGCGAAGCATATCCACAACCGTCAGTGCCTCAATCTCTTCAAAGCCTTCGGCAAAAAAAACATAAACCTTATCCATCACTCAGTCCTCTTTTCCGTCCTTTAATTCACAAATCCTACTCACTATCGTTTCCGCCGCTGCCATATGTCCCAAAACACCCGGATGATTTCTTGCGCCGATACGCTCACCTTTGATTTCTTCCATTGCAAGATAATATACCTCTTTATCACCGCTTTGTGCCTTGTATTCGGCAATCCCCCTCTTAATCGCAGTCTCCACGGTATTTCCCATCATTCCGTAGCACCAGAGAATCTGCGCCTTCGGATTATTCTTCCGCACCGTGCGAAGAAATCCCGATGCGGCATGTTGTATCTCTTCCAGACACTCCCCTGCCGGCCGGCCGTTTTCATCCTTGTACATTTTCTTTCTTCTTCCCGATTTTTCATCACACCACTCCGGCTGTTCAAATGCTCCTGCGTCATTTGTCCCCAGATTGATTACAATATAATCCGGCTGCCATGCGGAAAAGTCATATAAATCCTTTGCCCCGAAGCGTTCGTTCCGTTCACCGGAAAGGATGCCGCAGGTCTGTTCATAAAATAACGGTATCGCATTGTCGGGGTTATTATCCCATGCACAGCATAAGCCGTAACCGCTCTGCGAAACAATACGGTATTCCGCCTTCAGTCTTTCCGACACCAGATACGGGTATGCATGTGTTGCGGAAAACCACATGGAAATCCAGTCCCCTTCCGCTGTACTTCCGTAGCTTCCTTCCCCGGAGGTGATACTGTCACCGATAAATTCAATCCGGCATTCCGGCTCCTCAAGCTCCGAAAACACACCGTCTCCGTACAAAGCATGCACCGCAAGATATGCCTCACTGTCTCCGGGCATTGCCTGAACCTCTTTCAATACCTTTATATTCTTCACCTTACCGAACTGCATATTACGTAACAGACAGACTCTCCGCCTTCCTTTTTCTAGCATCTGTCTTGTTACCGTTGCCCCGTTCACAACCACAGCAATCCACTGTTCATAACAGGAATAATCCGTTTCAAATTCACACCACAGCTCGCTTCCCGTATAGTTTACTTCAAATCCGGAACCCGTCCAGAAAAGAACCAGCGGATTTCTCTCTTTCCCGGTACGGCCGAGAACGCGAAGCTCCTTTACCTCTCCCGGCAAAAACATCTTTTCCTCTGCCATATCCCGTCCTCCTGTCTCATTCGATTAATCGTGCTGGCCTCTGGCTCTGCAGACCAGAATGCGTTCTAACACGGCACGATAAGTTTCTATGATTCTTGCATCCACATATTCACACCGGTTTGAAAAAAACTGATACGTCTTCAAACCGAAGCAGACGGTGATTGCTGCAATACCACCAAGTAACAGCTCCGTCTGAAGTCTCATCCCCATCAGCCAGAACCATGCAACAAGATAAATAATAAAGGCAAGGGAATAGGTCTTTCCGACCTGAAATGCATTGTACACTACCTCATTTAAGCGCACCTGCATTCCGATAATCTTCTCCGAATCAAACCCGCTGCAATACTCATATATCTCCTCAAACAACTCCTTGCTCTCTTTTACCTCCGGACCGCAATTCATGTTTACATAATTGGCAAGCCCATTATATCGTTTCTCTCCGAATTCGCTCCGGAGCAGCTTTTTAAAAATATTCATTTTCTACTCACCTTCGCTTTGTTTATTCCTGCTTTTATCTGATAAGAAAGTATATGCAAATTCAAAACATCTTTCCCAAACAATAACTTCCACCGATATTATTTTAAATCTTTTTGGACATAATTACAATATCTTAATTCAAAAAACGCCGTTTTTCCTCATATTTCAAATTAACAAAATGTTCATAAACTATCCATACCTAAATCATATGTGACAAATACAATAAAGTCATGGTTAATAACAAAGTAATTCTTATTACGCTTATATGTTACTACTTTTTCATATAAAAGCCCGTATTATCCCCTCCCCTTTTTCGGGCTTCTCCTCTGAATACCTCCGTTTTGAGCGGAGGTATATTTTTTTACAAAATCTCTATTTTCTCTTTTCTTTACCGACATAATTTGCTATACTATTTGTAACAACTACTTACACTGTAAATTACCTGCGCCGGTTTGCGCAGGCTTCTACGGTATACCTGAAAGGAGAGCTGCTATGTCAACTGTTACTATTATGAATCACCCACTCATTCAACACAAAATCGGTATTATGCGTGACAAAAACACTTCTACAAAAGAGTTCCGGGCTCTGGTATCCGAAATTGCCATGCTAATCTATTACGAAGCAAGCCGTAATCTTCCTCTCGCCGATAAGGAAATCGAAACCCCGTTAGTGAAAACTACCGTAAAGGAAATTGCGGGAAAGAAGCTCTGCGTAGTTCCGATATTACGTGCAGGTATGCATATGGCAGACGGCATTTTAAACCTTACTCCGAATGCAAAGGTCGGTCATATCGGTCTTTACCGCAATGAAGAAACCTTAGAGCCGGTAGAGTATTTCTGTAAACTCCCGTCCGACGCAAAGGACCGCGAGATTTTTGTTGTTGACCCGATGCTTGCAACCGGCGGCTCCGCTATCGCGGCTATTGACTTATTAAAGAAACGTGACATTAAAAAAATCCGCTTTTTATGCCTGATTGCAGCACCGGAGGGTATTGAAAAGCTTCAGGCCGCCCACCCGGATGTTAATATTTTTATCGGTGCAAAGGATGAGTGTTTAAATGAGAACGGCTATATTCTGCCGGGTCTCGGAGATGCGGGAGACCGTATCTACGGTACGAAATAAATACTCAGCATAGTTAAGGAAATAAAAGGGACTGTCGGGGTAATACACACAACAGTCCCTTTTTCAAAGCTATTCCATTCCGATAATACATTTCTTCTCATAAAACTTACTTCTCTATGGTAAACTTATATACCGTCATGGACTCTGCTTCTTTATACGCCTTCACTACCGGGGATTTGAAGCCTTCAATGTTCACGGCATTCGGGAAATACTGGGTCTCAAAGCATACCCCGTGACGCTTCCCGTAAGTACAGCCACCTTTTCCCTTCAGTCCGTCCTTTATAAAATTGCCGGAATACAGCTGCATTCCCGGAAGGTCGGTATATACTTCCATAACACGCCCGCTCTTCTTATCATAAAGCTCCGCAACAAACTCCGCATCCTCACCGGCTGTATTCAGGGCGTAATTGTGGTCATAGCCGCCACCCATGCGAATCGGTTCATAATCCGCATCAATTCCGTCCGCAAGCGGCTTTCTGATTCTGAAATCCATCGGCGTACCGGTTACATCCGTAAGCTCTCCCGTCGGAATGAGCTTCGCATCTGTTGCCGTGAATGCATCCGCGTCTATCATAACCTCCTGATTTGTCACAAGACCCGTATTATGTCCGGCAAGATTGAAATAAGAATGATTCGTGAAGTTCACAATCGTATCCTTATCGGATACTGCCAGATACTCTATCGCAAGCTCATTTTCATCCGTCAGTGTATAGGTTACCGTAATATCCAGATTTCCCGGAAATCCCTGCTCCATATCCGGGCTCAGTCGTGAAAACTCTACGCTTACGCCGCCTTCCTCCACGAAAGTCTCTGCCTCATACATATACTTATCGTAACTTACGGAACCGCCGTGTAAACAATTCCCGTTATCATTGTCCTCTACCTGATACTCTTTTCCGTTAATCGTGAACTTTGCTCCTCCGATACGGTTACCGCATCTGCCGATAAACGAACCGAAAAATGTAGGATTTACCTCATACTCCGCAAGAGTATCAAACCCCAGCACAACGTCCTCCAGCTTACCGTTCTTATCCGGAACCCAAAGCTGCACCAATACAGCACCGAAATCGGAAAATACCGCCTTCATACCGTTCTTATTCTCTAAGATGTAAAGCTTTGCTTCTTCACCCTTTGCCGTTTTTCCGAAGCTCTTTGTCGTAATTCCCATAAGTTCTCCTTTCCCGGAGCCGGACTGCCGCCGTTCTCCGCATGAATTTATGATACCCCATGCCAATTACAATGTCAAGCATTCCGGGTTCCCAATTTCCATACATAACTTATATTTTAACGTATTTTGTACATCCTAGCCATTGACAAACCTGTGACAAATCGTTAGGATAACACTGTATTACCATTTTTGATTTACCCCATTGATAATCATAAGAAGGAGACACCTTACATGATTTTGTTTCAGCCAATCAGAATAGAAGCTAAGAAGACCTATGAAACATATTTGTTTGATGGAACCGAACGCGGCTGTGGGTATTCCTTTACCAATTTATTTCTCTGGGAGGGACAACAGGCGGCCGTTGTAGAAAACCACCTTGTTCTCTTTTCATGCCTAAGCTGCCGGAGTGTCTATCCGTATCCGGCAGGCAAAGGCGATAAAAGACCTGTCCTCGACGCAATCATTGCGGATGCCGGGGAGCGTAACATTCCCTGCTGTCTTACCGGACTCAGGGAAGAAGATATGCAGGAACTAAACAGGCTATACCCGGACAAATTTCGGATTCACCCCGATAGAGATTCCTATGATTATGTTTACGAAATAAATGCACTGGCGGATTTAAAGGGTAGAAAATATCATAGTAAAAAAAATCATTTAAACCGGTTCCGTGAGCTGTATCCGGATGCTGTTGCGGAACCGCTGCGGGACAGTAATCTGCCTGCCGTAAAATCCATGCTTGAAGCATGGTATAAAACCCGCCCTGAACAACTACGGGATAACAATCTGAAAAAGGAGCAGGTCGCTTTGGAAAAAGCCTTATGTTATTATAAGGAATTAGAGTTAGAGACTCTTGTTCTCAGAAACAACGACGAAATTGTTGCCGTTACCATGGGAAGCCGTGTAAATCCAAATACCTTTGATGTCCATTTTGAGAAAGCGCACCCTGACATAGAAGGTGCCTATACCGCAATCAATTATTGTTTTGCAAACTACATCCGCAGAAAATATCCGGAAGTCCGATTTCTAAACCGTGAGGAGGATATGGGAATCGACGGAATAAGAAAGGCAAAGCTCAGCTATCACCCTCATCATATGATTGTCAGGGACCGGGCTATTCTTATGGAGGACGAACATGAATATTGATATGCCGCTCACCTCTCAGCTTCCTGCCCTACAGACTTTGTGGCAGGAAGCCTTTCACGATACCAAAGAATTTCTGGATGCTTTTTTTCATACTGCCTTTTCACCCGACCGCTGCCTCACGGCTACCGTAGGCAATCAGACAGCCGCCGCCCTATACTGGTTTGACTGTCTGTACAAAGAGAAACGTCTTGCATATCTATATGCTGTAGCAACCTCAAAAGCCTTCCGCGGACAGGGTATTTGCCATAAGCTGATGGAAAATACCCACCGCCACCTGCAAACACTTGACTACGAGGGTGCCGTTTTAGTTCCGGGAAATATGGGGCTTTTTCAATTCTATGAAGGTATGGGATATAAAATCTGCGGCAGAATCCGCGAATTTAACTGTACCGCTTCCGATGATGCGGTTTCTCTATCTAAAATCACCCAGGAAGCATATGCCGGACTTAGACGGAAGCTTTTGCCGGCAGGCGGCATTTTACAGGAAAAGGAAAATCTTGCTTTTCTTAAAACCCAGGCAGATTTCTACGCAGGTCCGGGGGTTCTCCTTGCAGCGTACAGGGAAAGGAACAGACTTTACGGCATGGAGCTGTTAGGAGATACCGCCTATGCCCCCGCGATTGTCCATGCCCTTGAGTGTACCGAAGGAACCTTCCGGACCCCCGGCGAAGACATTCCGTTTGCCATGTACCTTCCATTCAAAAAAGGCGGAGATATCCCCGCCTATTTCGGTTTAGCCTTTGACTGAATCTTTTACTCTCCTTCTACAAAAAGAACCCCAAGTGTCCCCGGTCCGCAATGACTGGAAATCACTCCACCTGCCCTCGTTACATAAACTGCCTTAAAGTGTGACAGTTCACGTAAATATGCATCTACCTCATCCACAATCTCCTGTTCGATACCGGAATGCGTAATAAAAACGCGCTTTGTCTCTGCCCGTAAAAGCTCGTCCTTCATATCCTTTACATAATCCAGTACGGTTTTCTTCCGGTTTCCGCGGTACTTCTTTGAAACACCCATTTTCCCGTCTGCCACTGCTATGCGCGGCTTTAACTTCAGTGTATTTCCAAGCAAAGCGGTTACGGCACTGCAGCGTCCGCCTCTTTGTAAATACGTCAGCGTATCTACAACAAAGCTTGCACGCACACGTTCCCTGTACGCTTTCAGTTTTTCCTCCAGAGCGGACAGAGTAATCTCATCCTTTGCAAGCTCTGCCGCATAAAGGATCTGAAGTCCGATTCCGGTAGAAAGATTCATGGAATCAAGTACACAAACATGTTCTTCATAGTCAAGCTCTTTTGCTGCCAGACGCACAACCTGACAGGTAGAACTCATCTGCTCACTGATTCCGAGAAAGCAAACCTCCTCTCCCGCCTCCGCTGCCGGGCGCAAAAACTCTGTCGCAGCCTCGATTCCCGGTGCTGCCGTCTTAGGAGTGGTACGATTTTCATCTGCCCAAGCATAAATGCGGTCCGGTGTAGTCTCAACACCGTCTAAATAACAAGCATCCTCCATCACAATATTTAACGGAAGTATGGAAATATGATACATTTCCAAAAGCTCCTGCGAAAGATCACAGGTACTGTCTGCCATAATACGAATCTTACTCATCTAACGTCTCCTTCCGGACATACATCCCCCTCCATGTCCATAAGGCTATTTTACACGAAACAGGGAAAGAAATCAAGGAGTACCGCCTATTGTCCGGTCATAAAAAATGCTCACTTTTTGCAGTGTTCTGTCGTGACAAAACCAAAGCTCTAATATATAATATAGAAGTAACGACATTCTAAGGCAATTCTAAGTTGCCTGACTTATACTATAGCCGGAGGTGTAAACTTATGAACCTGTTATACGCTGAAGATGAGCCGGCCATGTCCGAGGCTGTCACTGATATCCTGCGCTATCATCATTATTCGGTAGATCCAGTGTTTAACGGAGAGGATGCCCTTGCTTATGCAAGGCTCGGAAACTATGACGGCATTATTTTAGACATCATGATGCCGGAAAAGGACGGACTGGAAGTATTAAAGACACTTCGTGCCGAAGGATGTCATGTCCCGATTCTTTTGCTGACCGCAAAAGACAAAATAGAAGAACGTATTGAAGGGCTTGACATGGGGGCGGATGATTATCTGCCGAAGCCTTTCGCTATGGGTGAGCTTTTAGCAAGAGTCCGGGCAATGCTGCGCCGCAGGGAGGAATTCACCCCGAATTTATTGAAATGCGGAAACATTACACTTAATATGCAAAGTGCAGAGCTTTCCGGAAACGGACAGACCTTTTCCCTTCCGAAGCTGGAATACAAGCTGTTAGAACTTCTGTTACTGAACCGCGGCATTTATCTTTCTACGGAAGATATCCTGACCAAAGTCTGGGGTTACAATACTGATGCGGATATCGGTATTGTATGGGTTTATATTTCCTACCTAAGAAAACGCCTTCTGGCCCTGAACGCAAATGTGGAAATCCGCGCAAAGCGTAATATAGGATACATGTTGGAGGTCATCGATGATTAAAACATTAAAGAGAAAATTTGTAATGGCTGCCATGACCGCAATTACCGCACTGATTCTCGTTCTCCTCGGAGCCATCAATGCGGTGAATGCATGGGGAACTCTTTCCCAGAGCGACCGGCTTTTAGATATGCTTTCTGCCACGGTTATCAATCCGAGTCCCGGAAACCGCCCCATTGTACGCGATAAAGGCTCCTTTGCCCGTCCGGCAGCCGAAGATACCAAACTCTCTGCCGTGTACTTTACGGTTCTCATAGACACAGTCCACAATCAAACGGTTACCGATATCAGTCATATTGCTTCCGTAACCGAGGAAGAAGCCGTAGCAATGGCAATCGGGCTTGGTGAAGATGCCGCTATGGAAGGAAAAACAGGGCTGTTTAAATATAAAATTATGGTTTCCCCTGACCGGACAATGAAGACCTACGTTTTTTTAAATATCAGTTCCCAGCTTTCATCCATCCTGCGCGTTCTTATTCTTTCACTTCTTGTAGGCCTTCTGTGCTGGGGGGTTATGCTGCTGCTTGTAATTTTACTGTCGAAAAAGGCGATTGCACCGATTGCGGCAAACATAGAAAAGCAGGAACATTTTGTAACGGATGCCGGACATGAAATCAAGACACCGCTTGCTATTATATTAGCAAATACAGAGGCGATGGAGCTGCATCAGGGCGAGAGTAAATGGAGTCGTAATATCAGAGAACAAGTCAACCGGTTAACAGGACTGACGCAGACTCTGCTGACGCTGGCAAAGATGAACGAAGGAACTATAAATCTCCGGACGGAAACCTTATCCCTCTCCGAACTCGTCACCGACACAATACAAATGTTTCAGGAACCGGCAAAGATAAAAAGACTTGTTTTCACCCGGTCCATTGCTCCTTCCGTTTCCATTACCGCAAATAAAGAACATATTCTCAGGCTGCTTTCAATATTACTTGATAACGCAGTAAAATACACACCGGAAGACGGCAATATTATCGTTATTCTTAAAAAGGAAAGCAAAAAGACCTTCCTTCAGCTCAAAAACACCTGTAAAACCTTTCCGGATGTTCCTCCCGATGCCTTATTTGACCGTTTTTTCCGGGCTGACAGTGCCAGAACACAGAAAAACGGCGGCTATGGTATCGGGCTCTCCGCAGCAAAAGCGATTGTAGAGCTGTATCACGGAAAAATCACCGCCGCCTATGGCAAAGACGGTATGATTTCTTTTACCGTAAAACTATAAAACGAATCGCGTTCAGACTGTCAGCAGACATGATGCCGCACTTCTTTCCGGAGATTGCGTCTTTTCTGCAGGAGAGCTTGAAAGTCCGAAAGCGCGGGAACTGTATGCCGTGATGCAAAGCAAAGCGCTACGCCCCAAAACCATTGTTGATTACACGCGAATTCCTTTTACCTTCAGTCCGGGAAATGTACGTGTCACCATTGACTACAATATCCGGTGCGGTGTATTGACGACCGATTTTTTAAATCCGGATTGCCTGACGGTTCCCGCCGGCGACTCACCGATTATTCTGGAAGTAAAATGGGATGCCTTTTTACCGGAGATTGTCCGATGCTTGCTGGTACATTTCCCCTCCCTCAAACGCTTAACATGACGCATCTTCAATTTGTCCTTCAAATCATCTACTACTTCCTCAAGCGGCTCGACCTTCACGGCTTCTTCCCTGTTTTCCTCCATAAAGCATTTAACAGAAATACGAAGGATTTCACGAACCGCTTCCGCAAAGGTTTCGATTTCCTTTTCTGCCTCTGCGGAAAACGTCATATTCTTTTTATGCATTTCCTCAGCGCCCTCTGCAATGTTTACCGCATGATCGGAAATGCGTTCCATATCCCCTATACTATGAAGCAGCATAGAAAGCATCGTACTGTCCTTTACCGAGAGGTCTTTACTGCTTAGCTTCACCAGATACTGACCAAGACAATCCTCAAACCGGTCTGCCTCGGACTCCAGTTCATACACTTTTGCGACCTTTTTTTCATCATATGCCTTTAACAAATCCAACGAACAATCCAGTGCTTCCTTCGAAATCTCTGCCATATAATTTGCAACAATCCTGCACTGCTCTACCGCAAAGGCCGGAGTCTCCAGGAAACGCTCGTCTAACAGCTTAAGCTCCTGCTCGAACAGTTCCTTCTTTGATTCCTTAACATCCTTTACCGTCAGGCAGGCAAGCTTTTCCAATAACCTTGAGAACGGGAGCAGTAACAGGGTTGCAACTAAATTGAAGGCAGTATGGATGGTTGCAATTCCCGCAGCATCCGCCGGCATACTTAAGAATGCAAAATCTACCACTGCATTCATCCCATAAAAACCAAGCATAAACGCAATCGTACCAATGACATTAAAATACAAATGCACCAAAGCCGCACGTTTTGCATTGGTCTGTGCACCGATAGCAGAAATAAGCGCTGTTATACAGGTACCGATATTCTGACCCATGATAATCGGAAATGCAGTTGCAAACGAAACCTGTCCGGTCACACAAAGCGCCTGCAAAATACCTACCGAGGCAGAAGAGCTCTGAATGCATTCCGTAAAGAAACAATGCCAGGCCACCAATCATCGACAACACATTAAAAATATCCATTTCCTTTTTACCCGCCGTGCAGGACACGGTCTTTCTCCTTGACTAATATTTTACTTCGATTTTATATTAGCAACAGGATGTCAAAAAAACATATCATTTATGTAAAATCCGTGTAAAATTTTTGCAAGTATAGCTGCTATATCACTGCAATCGTTCCACGGCCTTCCTTCTTCCAACGCGGAGCGCTTTTTTATTGAATAGGACGCACTTCCCTATTCGATAAAAAAAGTCCCACACCACATTTCCTGTGATGTGAGACTTTCTTATCTGTTCGTTAAGCAGTGCATGGGTCACACTGAACTCAATGTATCTGAAGCCGACATATTTATGTTTACTCCACATTTACCTTTACTCTTTTTACACTACCGTTTTGTGCAAATACATAGATATAGCAGGAACCCTTTCCCTTTGCCTTAATCTTTCCGTTTGCATCCACCGTAGCAATTCTCGTGTCGGTTGACTTGTAACGCAATGTCTTTGCATGATTTTCCGATAAAAGTACCTTTAATTCGTTTTCAAGAACAATCCCGGCCTTAATCGTATATATCTCGCCTTCCTTAACTGTTACTACTTTTGGCGATATCAGATTAACTCCCTTTGCGTTGGTATACTTTGTATTGTCCTTTCCGGCAGCATGAACTTCGATGGATCTTGCGATCGTAACCCTTTCGCCATCTTCAATCTTGTAGGCTTCTACAAAAGCTTTGTAGTTTCCTTTGGTGTTGATATCCTCTCCCGCTACAGTCTTGATTACGTTAGTCAGCTTAATATTACCATTTTTATCGGCTTCAACTGCTATCACGTCCTTACCATATGCTTCACCGCACTTTGCAACAGATACCAGATATCCGTCTGCTTCGGCAACCTTACCCCACTTCACAAAAAGATAGTCTTCCCGTTGGGTAAACTTAATTCCTGAATTAAGGGCCATTGCATCGTTCGAAGTAGTAACCGCAATGTCTGCCTTGACATCAGTGTAAATAATCGCATATGTTGAAAACTTATCCGTATGGAAGGTAACCTCACCTGTCTTAGAATTAAAGCTACATGGAATTATTTCAACAGCACCGTCATGAATACGAATAATGCGGTACTGCCTTACCACATCCTTCCTTGTATTTTTCAACTCATCCGGAAGCTTAACAGATATCTCCATCTTAATACCCGGCTCCGAAATTCCTGCTGCGGACTGACTTCCTACCTGCTTATAGAGTGAAATATCCATATAAACGATGTTTGCGGCTTTTACACCGAGTTCCTTCTTAGCGGCTTCTTCTACCTCATTCTTCTGCTCACTTGTGATATCCGATACATCAATGTCTTTCACCTCAAGGAACACCTTTGCCTCCTCACCGTTAAGAATTGCCTTCTTCTCTTCTTCGGTAAAGATTCCGTCTGCCTCTATCAAATCAGTCATGGTATTCTCGATTCCTGCATCCTCTACCGGAGCATCCTCAGTGACAACTGTGTCGGTCTGAAGCTTACCATCCGTCGGGTCTTCTTCCACCGGAGCCTTCGTCGGAACCGGTGTACTCGTTGGCTTTGGTGTCGCGGTCGGCGTTGGTGCCGTTGTCGGCGTTGGTGCCGTGGTCGGCGTTGGTGCCGTTGTCGGCGTTGGTGCCGTTGTCGGCGTTGGTGCCGTTGTCGGTGTTGGCGCCGTGGTCGGCGTTGGTGCCGTTGTCGGCGTTGGTGCCGTGGTCGGCGTTGGTGTCACAGTCGGCGTTGGTGTTGCTATCGGTATGGAAACCGTAGTTTCCTGTGCCGTACCGCTACCGTTATAGTTTATCACATACACCTTATACGTTTTTCCGGCTACGAGTGTACAAGAAAGGGTTGCGTTAAACTTACCGGCTGTTACGGCATGTGTTTCCAGCGTTACAATATCCGTTCCGTCCAGTATTTCAACTAATACTGCAGCCACATCATCATCTGTTGTTCCGGATACCTGTACTCCCTGTGAATTACCGGAAGCAGCTATCGTCGCAATATTAGAAGCAGCATTCGCCTTCGTATCTCCAATCATAACACTTAGCAGGAGAAGGCAAGCAAGCAAAGCTAAGCTACGTATCATTTTCTTCATATTCTGTCCCTGCCTTTCTACTTACTAAAATCAAATACTTTTCCTACACCTTTTCCGGCACCGAATTTCGCACCATTTACCGTTCCGTCTTCATTCACGTCCGGTATTGCAATTGCCTCTACCTTTACCGGTGCATTCTTTTCGTCTCCCATATAAAGAATGTAGTCACTCATTGCTACTTTACTCTCTGTTGCCGGAGTAAAATAGTCGCTCTTTAACAGACGTCTTTCCACACTTCCGTCTGCGTAAGTATACGTCACAAACAAGGATACATTCGGGACAGCGGTATCGCTGCTGGTCGGATAGTAATACGTTGCGTAATAGGCAAGTCCATAGTTTCCGTGGACTTTTCCGCTGTTTTTCGCTTTATATGCCTCATAAACAGAAGCATCTAATTCAGCTCCCCTATCATGACCGTGGAAAATAGTAACCGTTTTTGTATCTCCTGCTGTCCTACCGCCATCAATCAGGATACCGACACGGTTGATTTTTACAATTCCGCTTACCGTAGCTCCGGCAGACGAATAGGTTACCTTAAGCCGAACAGTATCATAAAAATCCGACAGGAAATGAATGATATATGCATCCGAAGCTTCCTGTTTCTCGATTTTAACAGCGTTCTCCGTAATTCCGTCTAAAAGCTCTACCGATTCGATTCCGCTAACGTTCAGGCCATTTACTTTGCCGGATGTAATCGGTGTTATCTCAATCTTACTAAATCCGAAATAGATGCTCTTCTCTGTATTATTGACTTCATCACTTCCGGTTTCCGCAATGGATAAGCTGCTTTCAGAGCTCCAGGCAGCAGGCTCCTTCTCTTCTCCGATGCCGTTCAGTGTCACGCCCATAAAGTCCGGTGTCATAACAACGAACTTACCGCCCATGTATTCCTCCCTGACAGCACCTGTGGAAAAGCCGGCCGCATAATAGCGCTTTGATGATTTATCAGACAGGACCTCATTTGCCTGTGCATAGTTTCCGAAAAGCACAATATCTTCCTCACTGTCAAACGCAGCCACAAGGACAAGGGCAGATGCATTTAATCCTTCAAATTTTTCTGAGTCATCTGCATTTTTATCAGCAGACGAATACGAATCACGTACAAAATACGTATCCTTAACCTTTATGATAACCTGCTCTGAGCCGGCAGCCATATCAATTAAATATACCTTTGCGGTAAGAACAATCGGGCTTTCTAATACGGTAGTCTCTTCCTCCATCGGAAATACCGTTGTGTCCTGCCTGTTTTCATACAGCTTAGCAATCGTTATTGTAACCTCATATGCATCAAATGTGTGTGCAACACCGGCTTTATCGGTTGCAGTAATTGACTCACCCGCCAGCGGAGCAGCACTTATTGTTGCTAACGCCATGAGCTTTTCCATATTAAGATTCAGATTGGTCGGGTCCTGCTTGTTGAAATCCTCTATCAGACCAAGCGCCTCTCCTTCTTGCTGATATCTGCCGTCCTTTACCCGGAAGCCGTCATAGAGAGTCCGCATGAGACCATATTTCAAATCCTCCAAATCAGCGGCATCACTATTATTGATGTCACCGAATGCGAAATAGGTTGTATCCAGCTCATTCTGCAGCCGGGTAAAATTGTATTTTTCATTTCCGCCACCGCCGCCGTTACCGCCTTCGTCAAACTCGACCTGTACATGGTAAAACGTTTTCGGAACCGGTTTTCCCGTTTCCCTGCTTGTTTCGGTCTGTGTTAACGGTATACTGCACTGACCACCGGTCAAAGCATCCCCTGTCAGTATCAGCCGGCCATCTTCTGCGCCTGCGTCTCCGCCATCTACTCTGACCTCGCTCGGTACCCTGTCTTCCTCCCAGGTCAAAACTAATTCTGTCTGCTTCTCCGGCACACGTACCTTTGTAAGGCTTCTGTTAACAAATTTATCCTCGCCTGCTACACCCTGAGCCTCGACAGAGCCATCACCCTGACAGTCTATCTCCACAACTACCGGCTTATCCCCGGTTCCTCCAAAGGCATCATACTCCGACCACCAGATCTCTACCTCAAACGGTGCATTGCTTGTCGGGGTAAAAGAAAATGTGTTCTCACTCAATACGATTTTGTGTGCGGACTCGTCCGCATCCGTTCTGAACACTTCCGGCTCTTCCCCACCGTTATATACTCTGATTTCGACAACCGGAACCCCGTCCTGTCTGTAACCCGGTTGCGTCAGTGTAAAGGAAAGTGTCACGTCTTCCGCAAAATCGTTAAATACCCATTCTTCTTTCGCTTCGCCGTTTACATTAACTCCGGCTCCGTCATTATCATCAAACAAAAGTGCGTATTGATTATCCTGCAGCCAGCCACTGCCCGGCTCCTGGCGAACCCATTTTACGCTTTCGGAATTGAAAGCAAATACCTCCGTATTAGCAAACCCGCCGGTATACTCTGTCACACCATCTTTGTCATAAAGCGTAATCCCGGAAACTGTTGCCCCGCTTCGAATTTCCAGAATCTGTCCGGCATCGGCTGTAATTGCTCCTCCGCTGACCGCACTGACTGTTCCGTTTTCCTCAATATTCAATCCGTTCGGGTCTCCCCCCGCAGGTGCTTTAATATGAAGTGTACCTGCAACCGTGACATTTTTTGCATCAATTACCGTTGCCAGCGTCAATGTTTTTCCTTCTGCCACAGAAATACTATTGACTTTTCCCCCCTCATTGATAGTTTGGTCTTCCGTGATTACATAGTCCACAGTACCCGGATTATTCTCTCCCGGTTCTGCTTCTGCAGAAGCAGCCCTCGGAAACAGTGTGCCGAGAAGCGCAACGCATAGTATACATGCCAGTATCTTTTTCCGTTTCATACCAAAGACTCCTTTCCTCTTTGCAAAATTGCCAAAAAGCAACATGCTTTGAGCATATTTTAGAAAAAAGTCATCAAAAGCGCAAGATACTTTCCATATATGTCAATGACTCATGTGGAAACATCTATACAAATTACTCTCTATATAGTATTATAATAGAAGTAGGAGTAGGGTTAGGATGAAAAATAAGAGTTGAGGTGCAAAACTATGAGCTTTCAGGAACAGATAAACGAATATATTTCCATTCTAAATTGCAGTGCAAAGGAACTTGCAGATACCTCCGGACTATCAGCCTCTGTTCTTAGCCGGTATCGTGCCGGAACCCGCTCACCGGAAAAAGACACCGAGCAATTTGAGCGGCTCGTACATGGTATTTCTGTTCTGGCAAAAGAAAAAGGACATACAGAGCTTACAGAGGAAACGGTTCGCACTGCTTTCACCCTTTCTCTGGAAGGACAAGCCTTTCCGTTCGAACAATTTCAAAAGAATCTCGACACCTTACTATCGGCGCTTCCGGTTAATATTGTTGACCTTGCCCGGTCATTAAACTTTGACAGCTCCTACATCTCCCGCATACGAAAGGGGCAAAGAAAGCCTGCAGACCCGGAACGCTTTGCTACCGGAGTGTCAAAATTTATTGAAGGACACATTACAGAGACAGAGCGTGAAATTATTGCAAAATTAACCGAATGCGATAAAAACGAACTTGAAAAAGAAAACGTTTTTGTAGAACGCCTGACCAACTGGCTGGTTTCCGGTCAGGCAGTCAAGAAGGATGTCCTTCTTCCGTTTCTGACCAAAATTGATGAATTTAACTTAAATGAATTTATCAGAAGCATCCATTTTGATGAATTAAAGGTTCCAACTATGCCGTTTCGTCTGCCGACCTCAAAGAACTATTACGGAACCGCGGAAATGTGTAATGCCTCTCTGGATTTTTTTAAAGCAACGGTTTTATCAAAATCCAATCTGCCGATTATCGCAAATGACGACACCCCTATAGCAGAAAAGGCTTCAGATTCCGACTTTATGAAGAAATTCATTTTTGCCGTTGCCTTATCCTTAAAGAAGGGATTGCATATTAAAATGATTCATAATATTAACCGCCCTTTTGATGAAATGATGATGGGGCTTGAGGGATGGATTCCGATGTATATGACAGGACAGATATCTCCTTATTATCTCAAAGGAGTCCATAATAAGGTGTTCGGTCATTATCTGTTTTCCAGCGGTGCTGCCGCCCTGTCCGGTGAATGCATTATGGATTATCCTCAAAACGGAAAAATGTATTTGACAAATAATAAGACCGAACTTGCCTATTACAGACAAAGAGCTGAAGATTTACTTTCCAAGGCTTCGCCGCTGATGGATATCTATCGCAGCGAATCAAAAAAACTTTTTTCCGATTTTCTTCACAAGGATTTGGAGACACCCGGAAAACGCAGGTCGATTCTTTCCTCTTTACCGGTATATACTCTGTCGGAAGAACTGCTTGTACGCATACTGAATCACAATGATATTGAAGAAAACGACAAGGGCAGAATTCTCAAATATGTCGCAGATCAACGCTGTCTCTACAAAGAAATCCTGAACAGAGATTGCCTAACCGATGAAATTCCGGTCATAGACGAGACTGAGTTTGCAAGATACCCAATGTATCTTTCTCTTTCCGGAATTTTCTATGAAAGGAATGTCGTGTATACTTACGGGGAATATTTAGAGCATATGGAACTGACGAAAGCTTTTTGCCGTGAATCTGAAAACTATACTATCAGGCAGAACAGCAGATATCCGTTTCGAAATATTCAAATTCATATCAATGAAGGAAACTGGGTTACCATTTCAAAAAGCAAAGCTCCTGCCATTCATTTTGTAATATACAACCCGCAGCTTCGCACCGCTTTGGAGAATATGGTTGTTCCGGTGTTTGAGGATGATATAAAAACGAGCGAAAATGAATAACTATGTGAAACAAAACTTTAGGGGCTATCACACAATTTGAAGTGCGACAGCCCCTGCTTTCTCTTAAAGTCCCAGCTTTTCAATATTCTCAATGCTGCGGATAATATGCTCATGAGCGAGCTTTTCCGCCAAATCCTTGTCTCTTGCCCGGATTGCATTTAAAATTGCCGTATGCTCCGCTGTAGAACGTTTCGCACGTTCTTCCATGGAAAGTGTAATCTTTCTGACGCGCTCCACATAATGGTGAAATACGGAAAGCTCATGCTCTAATATCTTACTTCCGCAGGCACTGTAAACAAGCTTATGAAACTTACTGTCCAGCTCCACCACCTGCTCGAAATGCCCCTTATCCGTATGGAAATCCGAAAGATAAATCACTTCTTCAATGGCATCCAGCTGTTCTTCCGTAATATACTCACAGGCCCATCTTGCACACAGACCTTCCAGATAAGAACGTATCACATAGATATCATGAATATCCTTTTCCGAAATACCGGTCACATAAGCGCCCTTATTCGGAATAATATTCACCAGTCCTTCCAGTTCCAGCTGTCGCAGGGCTTCGCGAACCGGTGTCCGGCTCACACCAAGCTCTGAACCAATCGTATTTTCCTTTAATTCCTCATTTTCTTCATACCTGCCCGACAGAATACCTTCCCGGATATAGTTAAATACTCTGCCGCGTAAGGAATATTTATCATCCTTGTCGTTTTGCAGCTTGGCTTCGCTCATGCATCCGCCTCCTTACAGCTTTTCAATGGTCTCCATGATGTAATCCGCAAACTGCGCGCCGGTTGCACCGGTATCACGGCCGGTCATTACAAGCTTCTTCTCCGTCACGGTACAAATATCAAGTGCTTTGTAAAGCTTATCTGCCTTATCATTAAAACCGATGTGGGCAAGAAGCATTGCTGCGGCACGAATTACGCTGCACGGGTCGGCATAGATATCTCTTCCTTCCTTTACCATACGCGGTGCGGAACCGTGAATTGCTTCAAACATTGCATACTTTTTACCGATATTGGCACTGCCTGCGGTACCTACACCACCCTGGAACTCGGCAGCCTCATCGGTAATTATATCGCCGTACAGGTTCGGAAGAACCACAACCTGGAAATCTCTTCTTCTCTTCTCATCGACTAACTTTGCGGTCATGATATCAATATACCACTCATCTGCGGTGATTCCCGGATAATCCTTTGCAATCTCACGGAATGCCTCAAGGAACTTACCGTCCGTGGTCTTAATAATATTTGCCTTTGTAACCGCGCTGACTCTGGTCTTTCCGTTTGCCTTTGCGAACTCAAAGGCTGCACGAATAATTCTCTCACAGCCCTGGGAGGTAACTACGGTAAAGTCCACACCGAGGTCTTCTGTTACATGAACACCCTTGCTGCCTACCGCATACGCACCCTCGGTATTCTCACGATAGAACGTCCAGTCAATCCCCTGCTCCGGAATACGAACCGGTCTTACGTTTGCGAACAAATCAAGTGCCTTACGCATTGCTACGTTTGCGCTTTCTACATTCGGCCACGGATCACCCTTCTGCGGAGTGGTGGTCGGTCCCTTTAAAATAACATCACAGGTCTTTAATTCTTCTAATACATCAGCAGGAATTGCAGCATTCTCTGCCACACGACGTTCAATGGTTAAGCCCTCGATATTCTTAATCAGTACCTTGCCGGATGCAATTTCATCCTTTAAAAGATACTCCATAATTCTCTGTGCCTGACCGGTAATTGCCGGACCGATACCGTCACCGCCGCACACACCGATAGTAATTTGGTCAAGAGATTTATAATCCACAAAGTCTCCCTGGCTCTTCATCTCCTCCACTCTTGCCAACTGCTCGGTTAAAAGCTTCCCGAATGCTTCCTTTGCTGCCTCAATCTTTGCCTGCATTTCAAATATCCTCCTTATATCAACTCTTTTTATTCCGGTCTTTCTTACTCTATGGTAACCTCCGGAAGCTCAACTCCGAATTCCGCCTTATACTGATTAATCATATGAACAAGCTCTGCGTCTGTCATTACTGTAATACGTCCGTCCTCATACTCCTTATCTACCAGCTCTTTAATCTTATGAACAAGCAGATTTGCTTTATCCAGTGCCGCATCCCCCTTCAGGTGGTAGAAGGAATTAATCCAGTGTGCGATTCCGGCAAGTCCGGATGTATTGGACACAGACACAAGTACCGGACGGTTTAAAAACTTCTCCGTATCGAAAATATTATAAATCTCCTCGTTCTTTAACAGACCGTCCGCATGGATGCCCGCACGGGTTACATTAAAATTCTTTCCGACAAACGGTGTTCTGTGAGGAATCTTATAACCGATTTCCTTCTTATAGTATTCGGCAAGCTCCGTAATTACCGTGGTATCCATACCGTCTAAGGTACCCTTTAGCTGCGCGTACTCGAATACCATAGCCTCAAGCGGTGTATTACCGGTACGTTCTCCGATACCGAACAAAGAACAGTTAATTCCGGATGCACCGTAAAGCCATGCGGTAGTAGAATTTGATACTGCCTTATAGAAATCGTTATGACCGTGCCACTCCAAAAGCTCGGACGGTACACCGGCATGGGTCATCAGACCGTATATGATTCCCTGTACAGAACGCGGAATCACGGCACCCGGAAAGTTTACACCGTAGCCCATCGTATCACAGGCACGAATCTTTACCGGTATATTATACTCCGCACCAAGCTTCATCAGTTCAAAGCAGAACGGAATTACAAAGCCGTAAATGTCCGAACGGGTAATATCCTCCAGATGACAACGCGGTGCAACACCTGTCTCCAGACACTCTCTGACAACGTTTAAATAGTGCTCCATTGCCTGGGCTCTCGTCATCTTCATTTTATAAAAAATATGATAGTCGGAGCAGCTTACCAGAATACCTGTCTCCTTAAGACCGATTTCCTTTACCAGTTCAAAATCCTGCTTGCTGGCTCGAATCCATGAAGTAACCTCCGGAAACTCATAGCCTCTCTCCAGACACTTATATACGGCATCCCTGTCCTTTTTGCTGTAGAGGAAGAACTCACTCTGACGAATGATGCCGTTCGGCCCTCCGAGGCGGTGCAGATAATCAAAAATCGTCACAATCTGCTCCGTCGTATACGGTGCTCTGGACTGCTGTCCGTCACGGAAGGTTGTATCCGTAATCCAGATTTCATCCGGAAAGCAATGAGGTACAATCCGGTCATTAAAAGCAATCTTCGGAATCTCATCATACGGAAATAAATTCCGAAATACATTCGGTGTTTTTACATCTACAAGCTCATACATATGCTCCTCAAGGGAAAGCAAATTGTTATGAGGATTACGATATACTTTTCTGTTTTCCATGTATACACGCTCCTTTATTCTCCACTAACGAACATTGTATACAATGATACGTTTATTGTCAAGCAGAATTACTGCGGATTTCTTATTTACCGAACTCCTTCAGTCTTTCCGCAATGGTCTTATTATAATTTTCCACTCTGCGCTCGTACTCCTCTTCCATAAATTTAGAATGAAGCAAAAAGTCTGCCGTTGCAAGATTGTTTGCAATCGGAATGTCATAAACAAGTGCAATACGAAGCAAGGCCTTTACATCAGGGTCGTGCGGCTGTGCTGCCAACGGGTCCCAGAAGAATACCACAAAATCAATATTGCCTTCTACGATACGGGAACCAATCTGCTGGTCGCCGCCAAGCGGACCGCTGTTATATCCCTTTACCGGAAGGCCTGTTTTCTCTGCAATCAAATGTGCCGTCGTGCCTGTACCGCAAAGAAAGTGCTTCTGCAAAATCTCCTTATTCCGCTCGCACCATGCAATAAGCTCCTTTTTCTTTCCGTCATGCGCAATCAATGCAATGTGCTTCTGCTTTCCGATGGTAAATTTAATAAAATCCTCCGCTACCATAGTTTTTCTCCTCTATTTTCTTTTTTTCCTTTTTTCTTTGCCATCCGGCACTACATTCTTACGTTCCTCCCGTTTCTTATAGGCATACTCCCGATATTCCGCCGGAAGCAGCCCCGCATTTATTACGGAAGACAGCGTGTTATCAAACTCACTGTAGGAAATGTCCGGTGCCGCCAGACGAAACAGCACCTGTTCCACCTCCTGCTGATATTCTTTTAGGTTCAGTATTCCGTCTTTCCATAAAACGGAGCTGACAAACAGCTCTTTATAATAAGGACTTAAATTTCCCTCCGACAGCCTGCGCTCCGCTATCTCAATACGAAAAGCAAATAACTTCTTTAACTCCTTTACCGAAGGAGAAGAAAATTTGATATCCTCGTCCAGAACATATAAGTTCTTTAAAAGTACCGTGCGTCCGCCAATCTGCTTTTTATGATATTGCGGCAGATACGGCATAAACACCTTTCTCATCCAATCGGTCTCCCGAAGTCCGGTATATTCACCCGATGCACGTACTGCAATGCCCCTCTCCACCTCCATAACCTGTAAGGCAGAAACAGGTCTCTCTATCATCCGCGGACTTTTTTCAATCAAAAGAATCTTTAATCTGTCACCGTCCACCCACGCAAATCCGGGAGCCTGTTTGATATGCTCCGAAACACAAAGGTCAATAACTACCGGTACATGCTCCTGTTTTACCTTATAACGGACAAATAACCGTTTCAGCTTCTCTTCCGTCATAGTTACAAGGGCATCCTCCCCGAAATCCTCTTTGTCCTCTTTACGCTTTCTGTCATCCTCGTCATTTCTGTTGAAATTATCTTTGATTACCGCAAGTCTGGCATTCTTTGCCATAGCCACGGTAATCAAAGAAATAGCAGCCGTTCCGACCCAGAATAACGGCAGAAGTGTTATCACCGCTGTCACCAGAAGAACGATTGATACAAAACCAAGTACACCTACTGTAAGAATAAAGCCCTTTGTCTGCTTATCCCCATGCCGCAACGTATTCAGCACCTTACGCAGCATACAACCCCCTCTTTCTTTTGTATCTGCCTTACTTTATACTTAAATCATACAATATTACAGTTCCTGCCGCAAGTGATTCCTGTACTAAAATTGTACGCTGGTTTGCAGACCCCTTAAAACGGAGCTTCAGACTTTTCTGCTCCTCCACAAACTCTCCGTCCACCAGTACATCAATATAGGAAAGAAGCTCCTTTGTCGGCTCCCATTCCCGGTACATATACGCAGTAATATCCTTTTCAAAGTCATACCCGGAAAATGCCCAGATATCTTTCTCCGGGAAGCGTTCCTTTACCTTTTTTACAAAAGGAAGCAGAGCCTTTTGATTTTCTCTTTCAAAAGGCTCTCCTCCGAGAAGTGTCAGACCCCGCACATATGACTTTCCCAGATAGGAAAGTATCTGCTCCTGTGTTTCTTCCGTAAACGGCTTTCCGTAAGAAAAATCCCATGCCTCTTTGTTAAAACAATTTTTACAATGGTGGGTACAGCCGCTTACAAACAACGACACCCTCACTCCGGGTCCGTTTGCTACATCATACTGCTTGATATCCGCATAATTCATGATGATACTCCTCACTGATTGACTACCGCTTTGGCTTTGTAGAATTTCCAATTAAATGTGCAGTACACGTGCATTAATTTCCTTCGTTTTTCCGACATTCCAGAAATTTTCACCGAGATAACCGCAGGTTCTTCTTGTTACATTCATTTTGGAATGATCCTTATTTCCGCACTGCGGGCACTCCCATTCAAGCGCCTCGTTAATCGTAATCTCTCCGTCATATCCGCACACATGGCAATAATCCGATTTTGTATTAAACTCCGCATATTGAATATTGTCATAAATATAACGTACCAGCTCCTCAAGTGCTTCCAGATTATGACGCATGTTAGGAATCTCAACATACGAAATCGCACCGCCGGACGAAATCACCTGAAACTCTGCCTCAAAGTCGAATTTTGAAAAGGCATCAATCTTTTCCCTGACATCAACATGATATGAATTAGTATAATACCCTTTATCCGTAATATCCTTGATTTCCCCGAACCGCTTCTTATCAATATTGGCAAAACGGTAGCAGAGAGACTCTGCCGGTGTTCCGTAAAGTCCGAAATGAATCCCCGTAGTTTCCTTCCATGTATCCGTTGCCTTTCTGAGACGCTTCATCAGCTTCATGGCAAATTCTTTGCCTGCAGGCTCCGTATGACTTACACCGGTCATCAGCTTCGTCACTTCATACAATCCGATATAACCGAGAGAAATCGTAGAATATCCTCCGTGTAACAGCTTATCGATTTTTTCTCCCTTTTTCAGACGCGCAATGGCACCGTACTGCCAGTGTACCGGGGATACATCCGACAAGGTTCCTTCCAGTGCCCGGTGTCTGCACATAAGTGCCTCAAAGCAAAGCGCAAGACGCTCTTCCAAAAGCTGCCAGAAATATTCTTCATTTCCTTTTGCAAGAATACCGATTTGCGGAAGATTCAGACTGACTACGCCCTGATTAAAGCGCCCCTCAAACTTGTATTCACCGTTTTCATCCTTCCACGGTGTCAAAAAGCTTCTGCAGCCCATACAGCTGAATACATTTCCTTCATAGTTCTCCCGCATCTTCTTTGCGGAAATGTAATCCGGATACATCCGCTTTGCAGAGCAGCGCACCGCAAGCTTTGTAATGTAATCATACTCTCCGCCGCGCAGGCAGTTATGTTCATCAAGTACATAAATTAACTTCGGGAATGCCGGTGTCACATAAACACCCTTCTCGTTTTTGATTCCCTCTAAACGCTGTCTCAGAATTTCCTCTATAATAATAGCGTTTTCCTTGATATATGGGTCGTTCTTATCCAGATTCAGAAACAAAGTAACAAACGGCGACTGTCCGTTTGTCGTCATTAATGTGTTAATCTGATACTGAATCGTCTGGACACCGGAACGAAGCTCGTCCGTCAAACGTTCCTCCACTAAGGTGTTTATCTCCTCTTCGGACATGGTGTTACCGAACTTTTCCGTATAGCGCTTTTTATATTTATCTCTGCTGATACGCAGATATTTTCCGAGATGTCTTACATCCACCGACTGTCCGCCGTACTGGCTGCTGGCAACAGCGGCAATAATCTGGGTCATTACGGTACATGCCACCTGAAAGCTCTTAGGACTTTCAATAAGCTTACCGTTCATTACCGTTCCGTTGTCTAACATATCACCGATATTAATCAGACAGCAATTAAAAATCGGCTGAATAAAGTAATCCGCATCATGAAAATGTAATACTCCCTCCTCATGTGCCTTTGAAATATGCTCCGGCAGAAGAATACGCTTCGTCAAATCCTTTGACACTTCGCCGGCAATCAAATCACGCTGTGTAGACGCAATATATGCGTTTTTATTGGAGTTTTCCTCCATTACGTCCTTATTGTTCTGCTGAATCAGGCTCATAATGGAATCATCCGTCGTATTTGCCTTTCGTACCAGATCTCTGGTATAACGATAGATGATGTAGGTCTTTGCCAGAACAAACTTCCCTTCCTCCATCAGCTTCTGCTCAATAATGTCCTGTATTTCCTCTACCTGCATACGGCTCTTGCCAAGAGCTTCGATACCTGCAATAATCTGCTCGATAACCTCTTCGCTGACTGCTTCCTCTTTTCCCACTACATGGTTTGCTTTTCTGATTGCGAGCAATATCTTGTTTCTATCATAATCGACAATACGCCCGTCACGCTTTATAACATTCATACTCTTCTTCCTTTCCGCTGCATTCCGTGCATGCAACTTCAGTATAGCAGACTTTCCGTTATAAGTCTATACCTTTTTTCATAGATATAGATATTTTTTTCATATTCAGACCATATACCCACAAGATATAGTATCCCGGCTTATATCAGTTGCTGCGATTTTTCCCGGACGATTGCGTAAACCTCGTTTTCGTGTTATACTGGGAATAAAAGATTTCATCTTATTCAGGGAGGTTCTGTATGAAAGAAAAGTATTCCAATTACCTGCGTTTTGCGATAACCACGGTTTGCACGGTAACCGTATGTATGGTTATCTTTTTTCTGTTGTTCCGCTCCAGTGAATTGGGAGCTTTCTTAACAAAGCTGAGCGATGTTTTGCTTCCGGTCATTATCGGTGCCATTATCGCCTACTTAATCAATCCGATTGTGAATTTTCTTGACCGGCTTTTCACCAAACTTTTTTTACGGCTTAAGCTTTCCGCCAAAAGAGCCCAGAACCTTGCCCTTTGGATTTCCGTATTTCTTTCCATGGCAATCTTCCTCTTTTTTGTATATTTTTTGATTTCCCTGATTTTGCCGGAGCTCTACCAGAACATTAAGAACTTTGTATCGAATTTTGAAGGCTACGTAACCACAATCACAACCTGGTTTTCAAAATCAGAGCTTATTAACGATCTCGCGAAGGAGAATCCGGAGCTCTATGCCAACCTCGTCTCTACCCTGAACAAGATGTTAGACTCGGTCGGAAACTGGATCAGTACCTCCCTGCTGACTACACTTTCCGGAATTCTATCCGGACTCACCTTCCGTATCATTGGCTTTTTCAATTTACTTCTGGACGTTGTAGTCGGTCTGATTGTTTCTGTTTACATTCTGTCCAGCAAGCGCAGATACACCGCAAAGGCAAAACGTTTTGCTTATGTCCTTTTTAAACCGCAGACCGCTAACACGGTTCTGAAGATGGCCTCCAGATGCAACCGCATTTTCAGCGGATTTATCTCCGGAAAGCTTTTAGATTCCCTGATTATCGGTATGATATGCTTTGTCGGACTGAGTATCTTCCGAATGCCGTATGCCTTACTTGTCAGCGTCATTGTCGGTGTCACTAATATTATTCCGTTTTTCGGTCCTTTTATCGGTGCCATACCTTCTGCCGTATTGATTCTTTTAGCAGATCCTACAAACCTGAAACCCGTTATCGTTTTTATAATTTTTATCATCTGTCTGCAGCAGTTTGACGGTAATATTCTGGGGCCGAAAATTCTTGGTGATTCCACCGGTATTTCAGCACTGATGGTGGTAGTATCCATTACGATAGGCGGTGGCTTTTTCGGATTTATAGGAATGTTCCTCGGTGTACCGACCTTTGCGGTGATTAACTACCTGTTCCGTTGCTTCATTCACTACCGTCTGAAGAAGAAGGGACTTCCGGCGGAGCATGAAAACTACATTGACCTTACCTCCATAGACGAAGAAGCAGGACAGCTGCATTACTGTACTCCTCCGGCTTCCTCTCTTTCCGGCAAACCGGAGCCTTATACAAAAGCCTTTCATGTTACTTCTCCCGAGGAGACTTCCTTTTCCAGAACCGTTCAGGAAGATGAACTGGAAGCTCAGGCCAGATCCGGCGTACAGGTGAACAAAGCCGCACGCGGCAAAAAGGGAAAAGACAAAGCAAAAGAACAAAACCGGACAGATTCAGACAGTTTCACAAAATAGAAACCGCTACATTTTCTGCTCTTTTCTTAACAAAGCAAGGCTGTCTTGTTTACAATTCCTATCGCAAACAAGACAGCCCCAACGAAATTCTTCTTTTCAATCACATTTCTGCTTCCGCAGCCTTTATCATAATCGCACATTCCATACGTTTGCGGAACAGCTTACAGCCGTATTCATACACACCGGAAATATCTCCGGTCGCATGATACGCATTTGCCGCACAGCCGCCGGAGCAATAAAGCTTTGCCCAGCAATTCTTACACTCCGGTCTGGAATAGGCATTACAGCCCCGGAACTTTTCCCTCATCGCTGTATTTGTAACGCCGTCCCATACATTTCCCATCAGATATGCCTCATCTCCTACAAACTGATGACAAGGGTACAAGTCTCCCCATGGAGTCACAGCCAGATATTCCGTTCCCGAACCGCAGCCCGATATACGCTTGTAAATACACGGTCCGTGAGACAAATCAATCATATAGTGATAGAAGGTAAAGCCTCTGCCTTCCTTATCACGCTCTATCATTTCCTTTGCCAGAAGCTCATACTGTTCAAAGAGCTTCGGCAAATCCTCCTCCGTAAGTGCGTATGGGTCAGTAGGTGCACAGACTACCGGCTCCATGCTAAGCTCTGTAAAACCAAGATCTGCCATATGAAACAAATCATTGGTAAAGTCTACATTATTATGGGTAAATGTACCGCGGATATAGTAACCCTTTCCGCCACGACTCTCTACAAACTTCCGGAACTTCGGTACAATGATATCGTAGCTTCCCTTCCCTTCATAGTTTTTTCTCAGGTGGTCATGTACCTCTTTTCTTCCGTCCAGACTAAGCACTACATTATGCATTTCTTTATTTGCAAACGCAATCACATCATCATCTACAAGCATACCGTTGGTCGTAAGCGTAAAACGAAACTTTTTCTTATGAGACTCTTCCTGTGTACGCGCATAAGCTACAAGCTGCTTTACCACGTCCCAGTTCATAAGCGGCTCACCGCCGAAAAAATCCACCTCCAGGTTCGTCCGGCTTCCGGAGTTTGCAATCAGGAAGTCAAGAGCCTGTTTTCCCACCTCAAAGGACATAAGCGCACGCTCTCCATGATACTTTCCCTGACTTGCAAAGCAGTAATTACAATTCAGATTACAGGTATGCGCCACATGCAGGCACAGCGCCTTGATAACATTGCTTTTATTTTTCAGTACCCCTGCCTTATCGGCATAGATATCCTCCGAAAACAGCTGTCCCGATTCCTTTAACGCTTCCACATCTTTGATGCAGGCATATACTTCCTCTTTTGTTAAGGACTGTTCTTTATACTTCTCTGTCAGCTCCGCCGCAATCTGCTCCTTTGACGCAGCTTCGTACATGGCAATGATATCATATGCCACCTCATCGACCACATGAATGGAACCACTGAACACATCAATGACGATATTGTAGCCGTTCATTTTATACTGATGTATCATAAAATCTCTCCTCGCTCACTTTGTCTTTTACGCACGAATCGCCGAATTCCTTTACCGGAATCCGGCGATTCATTTTACACATTTTTTTGAAAGCTTAGCGCTCACACGGCTGGTTTGCAACACCACAGGAGGTCTTGCATGCAGACTGACAGGAGGTCTGGCACTCGCCGCATCCGCCGTCTGCAAGGCTTGCCGTAAGGCTACGGGTATTTAAAGTCTTAATACGGGTATTCTCACACGGCTGGTTTGCAACACCACAGGAGGTCTTGCATGCAGACTGACAGGAAGTCTGGCACTCGCCGCATCCGCCGTCGCTAAGGCTGATAGATAAATCTCTGGTATTTAGTGTATTAATTCTGCTCATGATTCATGCTCCTTTATGTAAAATCTTCATTATTATATCTATTATAGTCCAAAGGAACGGAATTTGTCAACTAGTACATCATTCTAAAATTAGCTGCAGAAAATATCCGGCTATTTACAGAATGATGTACCTGTGATTACCCGAATCCGAAATTCACCTTTACAGGTCCCGCTCCTACGGTGCAAATCCACACCCCGTCTCTGCTTTTCTAAAAGATATTCCGCCAGTTCTTCCGAAATTTCTTCTCCGGCTACTACCACAGGGATTCCCGGCGGGTATGCCCAAATATGTTCCGCCGCCACCTGCCCTATGGCTTCCTTTATCCGTCTTTCTTCACTTTCGGCCTGCATCGCCTCACCAATAGACATACGGACTCCCGGCAGCGCCGGACAAATCACTTCTTTCACCGGTACTTCGGCACAGGTTTCATCGATTTCTTTCAGAGCCTTTGCAAAGCGAAATAAAGTTTCCTTCGTATCTCCCATACCGGTCATTGCAATGACGTATTGCTCGGCTGCCATCTCCGGCTCGATATGATACTCCGTCCGCAATCTTTCCATTAATTCAGCTCCGGTCAGGTTTGTCCCCGCGGTACCGATTAAAAGCTTACTCCGGTCATGTGACATCATAGCCGTTCGCAGCTCTTTGACACCGAAAGACAACTCAGACACCTTATCCGTTCCAAGCGCCGATAAGTGCCTCAAATCCTTCGTTTCCGAATAAAACAGTTCCAGTGCCTCCTGCCATCCGTCAAACAGTTCTTCCCCTCTCTCTTCCAAAAGTCCGATGCAGCCCTCTATCGATGCCATCAAAAGATACGACGGGCTGCTTGTCTGGAACATGTTAATTGCCGATTGAATCTCTTCTCCCGAAATTAAGCTACCGGTACGATGCAGCATTGCTGTCTGTGTCAGACTGGACATTGTCTTATGTAAACTTTGTACCACAATGTCCGCACCGCATTCCACCGCACTTTTCGGGAAACTGCCAAACCCCAGGTGAGCTCCGTGAGCCGAATCCGCCAGTACCGGCACCCCGTATGTATGCGCCACCTTACAGATACCTTCCACATCACTGACAATTCCTTCATAGGTGGGACTGGTCACAATAACCAGTTTTGTATCCGGCACCCTCTTTAACGCTTCCTCTACCGCTTCCGGTGTAATGCTTCCATAGATTCCGGTCACTTTTTCCTGTTCCGGCATCAGATATGTTACCTTTGCATTCACAAGCTGCAGACCGTTGTATACCGATTTATGACAGTTTCTCGCCACAATCACGCTGCCGCCATGCGGAACCGTTGCATAGATTCCCGCAAGAATCCCGCAGGTACTGCCGTTTACAAGCGGATACGCCTCCTCACTGTGCCAGAGCCTTGCGGCTCGTTTTTTCAATGAAAGCAGGATTTCCTCCGGTTCCGCTAAATTATCAAACCCCGCAATTTCCGTGATATCACAGTCCGCACAAAGTGCGGTGAGATATCCGTCCGTTCCGGAAAGAGCGAGGTTTCTCTTATGCCCCGGCATATGCATCGGAAGCATGGATTTGTTATATTCTTTCAATTTTTGAAATAATGTCTTTTCCGTCACTTCCGTACCTTTCCTTTCTGCTTCTTTGCCTGCACTTCCCGGCTTCATTCGTCTCCTCTATGTTACGGCAAACCCGGATTCTTCCCTTTCATACTCTTCCCGCAGCTTTCTCAATGCCTTTTTCTCTATGCGGGAGACATAACTTCTGCTGATGGACAGCCTGTTTGCTATCTCCCTTTGCGTTAATTCCCTGCCTCCAATCAGTCCGTATCGCAGTGAAATAATCTCACGCTCCCGCTCCTCCAGATGTTCTTCAAGCAGCTTCGGCAAAATTGAAAGTTTTTCTTTTTTCTCCATCTGTCCGGCATAATCTTCTTCCTCCGCTTCAATAACTTCCAGCAAACTGATTGCATTTCCTTCCTTATCGGTTCCGATCGGATCATACAAAAATACTTCCTTTGCCGATTTCTTTCCGGCACGGAAAAACATGAGAAGTTCATTTTCAATACAGCGCGCCGCGTAAGTTCCGAGACGGATTCCTTTCTTCTCATCAAATGTATCTACGGCCTTTATAAGTCCCACCGTGCCGATGGAAATCAGGTCTTCATTGTCTCTATCCGGCTGAGCATACTTTTTTACTATATGTGCTACCAGACGAAGATTGTGTTCTATCAGCAAATCCCTTGCCTGTTTTTTGCCGGCACGAAATTCCGTAAACAATGCTTCCTCTTCTTTTGCGTCCAGCGGTTTCGGAAAGGATAACACGCCATGCCTCCGTCCCTTCTTTCTAACAGCCTATGACGTGAAAACATGACCCGTGCCTGTCGCATGAAAACTTTTGGGGGATTCAAGCCCTACATACGCTCTTTATTAATCCTTAAAACAGTGAATGGTTCTGCTGTTTTGTCCAGTGTAACATATAACATCTGCTGCGGATGCGGACAGCTTTCCATACTGTTTCCCTCTTCATCCGTAATCGCAAGCACCTTTGCATAACGGCTCTCTCCCTTAAAATCCATCAGCTCTACCGTATCCCCGACACAAAACTTATTCCGCTGCTCCATATAAAGCCTGCCGTCCTGCGTAACCTCTATCGGAAATCCCAGATAAGTGTACTCCTTATTATAGTCATTATTCTCATATACCTGTGCATCCGCTCCCGGCTTTCCGAAGAAAAAGCCTGTTGTATAGCTGCGATAGGTACATTTAGAAATTTCTTCTCTGTAATGCGGCAGACGTTCCCTGTATTTCGCTTCATCTTCAAAATAATCATCGATTGCCTGACGATACGTTCGCGCCACTGTTGCAACATAAAGCGCGGTCTTCATCCGTCCCTCGATTTTAAAGCTGTCAATGCCTGCCGCAATGAGTTCCGGGATATGCTCAATCATACACAAATCCTTGGAATTAAAAATATAAGTCCCACGTTCATTTTCAAATACAGGCAGATACTCTCCCGGACGGCTCTCCTCCATAATATAATATTTCCACCGGCAGGGATGCGTACAGGCTCCGAGATTTGCATCTCTGCCTGTAAAATAATTGCTTAGCAGACACCTTCCCGAATAAGAAATGCACATAGCGCCGTGAATAAATGTCTCTATCTCCAAATCCTCCGGAATATTTTCCCTGAGCTCACCGATTTCTTCCAGAGAAAGCTCTCTTGCGGATACTACCCTTTTCGCACCGAGTTTGTGCCAGAACCGGTAAGTCCGGTAATTCACATTATTCGCCTGTGTACTGATATGGAGCTCTGTCTCCGGCAGAAGCTCTCTTGCGATTTCAAAAACTCCCGGATCGGAAATAATCAGTGCATCCGGCGCAATCTCCTTCAATTCCCGGAAATATTCCTCTACCCCTGCAAGATCCCGGTTATGTGCCGTAATATTAGCCGTCACATATACCTTCGCCCCGTGGGCATGAGCAAAGGCAATTCCTTCCTTCATATCCTCTTTTGAAAAATTGCGCGCCTTTGCACGCAGACCGTACATTTCTCCACCGATATAAACCGCATCGGCACCATACTTTATTGCAATCCTTAACACCTCAAGGCTTCCTGCCGGAAGCAAAAGCTCCGGTTTCTTTTCCTGTTTCATACAATTCCTGCTTTCTGGCTGTACCTGATTTATTATTTCTTTTTAACGCTTAGTGTAACCCCGTCACCCACCGGTAATACGACCGTTTCAAGCTCCTCCATATGCTTTAGTGCATATACATACTCCCTCATCCGCATGTGGATAGTACGTTCCCTGCGCGGTATTGTATATTTCGATTCTACAATCGTACCCTCCTGTAACACGTTGTCCGTAATCAGTATACCGCCCACAGGCAAAAGCTTAAGCAGAAAGGGAAGAAAATTCATATACTGTCCTTTGGCAGCATCCATAAAGATAAACGGATATGTTTCACCCTGCTCGGAAAGCTCTTTTAAAATGACCGCCGCATCACCGCAAAGAAGAGTAACCTGCCCTGCACGCGGAATATTCTGAAGATTTTTCTTTGCCTCCCTAATCCGCATTTCCACCTTCTCTATCGTAGTAATCGTTGCGTTTTTCGGCATATATTCACTCATAAACGCGGCTGAAAACCCTACTGCGCATCCTACCTCCAAAATGCGTTCGGGCTTCAATAAGTATAAAAGGAAACGCAGTAATGACTGCGCTTCCTTTCTTATAATCGGTACTTCATCTGCCAGTGCCTGCTGTTCCAGCTTATCCAGATACTCCGGCAAATCACATTCCAATGCTTTCAAATAGTCTGATAAACGTTCACTGATAATCATTACGTTTCCTCCGGAATTGCATTTGATAAATCACCAAGCACATTTAACACTTCATCATAAGTCATGGACGTATTTAACTGAAATGTCCCCTGCATAATCTTAAATCCAAACAGCTGCACCTTCAGATAAAAGGTATACTTGTTTATTACTACCTTATTCATGTAAAGCTTTTCGGCAATCTCCATGGTTGACTCGCCTTCCTCAATGTGAATAATCACATCACGTCCCGGTTCTGCCTCGGAAACACGGTCACCCACTATCTGATAGGAAAACTCATATACATTCGTTGCAACAAAATAAAGACCGAATGCAACGACGGCATAAAAAACAAGATTCAAAATTATCCCCAGAAGATAGCCTAAAATATCAAGTGCTGCCTTTGTCTGCTGCGACTGTTTTGCCATGATTACGCATCCACCTCCATAATAATCGGAAGAATCATTGGGTTACGCTTCATCTTTTTCCAAAGATATTCACTCAGAGAGTCCTTCATTGTATTCTTAATCTTGCCCCAGTCGGAAATGTTCTTTGCCATACAGCGGTCCAGTGCATCAAGCACCACTTCCCTTGCCTCATCCAACAGATTCTCCGACTCTCTTACATAAACAAATCCGCGGGAAACAATATCCGGACCGGCAAGAATCTCATTCGTATACTTCTGCAGGGTCAGCACAATAATAATCAAACCGTTTTCCGACAGATGCTGACGATCCCGAAGTACAATATTACCCACATCACCGACACCGAGACCATCCACAAAAATGCCCTGCGCTTCTACCTTGTCCACAACGCTTCCGCTTTCATTGTCAAGCTCCAGTACATCTCCCGAAGACAATACAAATACGTGATCCTTCTCCACTCCCATACTCTGCGCCAGCTGTCCGTGGGTGACACGATGATGATATTCCCCGTGTAACGGAATCGCATACTTCGGTTTTGTTAAAGCGTAAATTAACTTTATTTCCTCCTGACAGGCATGACCGGAAACATGGGTATCCTGTGTAATGACCTTTGCACCCTTTCTGGTGAGCTCGTTAATAATCTTTGACACCTGCTTTTCGTTGCCCGGAATCGGATGGGAGCTTAAAATCACCGCATCTCCGGGTACAATCGACACCTTCTTATGGGTAGAGTTTGCCATACGCGAAAGAGCTGCCATTGCCTCTCCCTGACTACCGGTCGTTATCAGCACAAGCTTTTCATCCGGATAATTTTTAATCTGCTCAATGTCAATCATAATATTATCCGGAATATTAATATATCCGAGCTCTGCTGCCGTAGAAATAATATTTACCATACTGCGTCCTTCGATTACAACCTTCCGGTCATACTTTTCAGCCGTATAAATAATCTGCTGTACGCGGTCTACATTGGATGCAAATGTGGCAACAATCAGACGATGATTCATATTCTCGGCAAAAATGGTATCAAAGGTCTTTGCAACCATACGCTCCGACATCGTAAAGCCCGGCCGCTCTACATTTGTGGAATCCGCAAGTAAAGCAAGCACACCCTTCTTTCCGAGCTCGGCAAATCTCTGCAGGTCAATCGTGTCGGAAAACATCGGCGTATAATCCACCTTGAAATCACCGGTATGCACAACCGTCCCCGCCGGTGTAAAAATAGCCAGTGCGGCCGCATCCGCAATACTGTGGTTCACACGGATAAACTCAATACGAAAGGCACCTAAGTTTACAGACTGCCCGTATTTAATCACCTTTCTCTTCGTTGTCTTTAATAAATTGTGTTCCTTCAATTTATTGTCAATAATCCCTACCGTCAGCTTTGTCGCATATACCGGCACATTCAATTCCTTTAATACATAAGGGAGGGCTCCGATATGATCCTCATGGCCGTGGGTAATAATAAATCCCTTTACCTTATCAATGTTCTCTTTCAAATAGGTGATATCCGGAATGACAAGATCGATTCCTAACATATCATCCTCCGGAAAGGCAAGACCGCAATCCACGACAATAATACTGTCCTCGTACTCATATGCCGTAATGTTCATGCCGATTTGTTCCAGACCGCCTAACGGAATAATCCTAAGCTTCGACTGTGTTACCGTTTCCTCTTTTTTTAAAAACTGCTCTTCCTCCAGTGCAGCCGCTGCTGCTCTGACTCCTCTTCTTCTCAAAATTGCACCTCCGTTTCGGTGCATCGCAAAACAAAGCTTTATAAAAGCTTTCCTAAATTTACCTATCACGCACGCTCTGACTCTGTCATCTTTCCTTACAAACGCATGACAATTCCAGCCCCGCCGTCCCCATTCCGGAACGCCCGGATTTAGTAGTCATACGCCCGAACTTCGGACGCAATACGAATCCTATCCTGTTTCACAATGCATCTGTTTTAATAAATGATTCCCTGATTTTTTAAATGAATTCAAATTTTAGAGCATAAACTCCGTATCTTCTAAAATTTCACTAAATAAATCCGCAACTACCTTTAATTCCTTCTCATCCTCTACGATTTCATAGATAGCCTCCGGCTCGTTTTCAGCCGAAACATCCTTTAGGATAAGTGCTTCCTGTTCCTCTCCTTCAATATCATCCAATACCAGAAGATAGTCCCGGCCGTTAATACGTGTTTCTTCTATTACGTGAAACACTGCCTCATCTCCGTCTTCGGTTACAAATGTAATGATATCCTGATTTCTTTCCATCTAAACTTCCTTTCCGTTTTCAAAATTCATCCGGTCCAAATAGCTTTGCAGGATAAGAACCGCAGCCAGCTTATCTACAACCTCTTTCTTCTTTTCCAGACCGGCTCCCCCCGCATTAAGTATACGATGCGCTTCTACCGTGGTAAGCCGCTCATCCTGCATCTCCACCGGGAGACCGGTTCTGCGCTCCAGTGCCTCGGCAAATTCCTCTGCTTTTTTTGCCCGCTCGCCGATCGAATTGTTTAAGTGCTTCGGCAGCCCTACTACAATCCTATCGACTTCGTATTCTTTTACCAGTTCTTCGATTCTCCGGTATGTTTTCCGAAGCTGCAATTCCTGCTCTCTCCGAATTGTCTCTATCCCTTGTGCCGTAAGTAAAAGTTCATCACTGACCGCAACTCCTACCGTCGCCGCACCATAGTCCAAGCCCATAATCCGCATACATGCTCTACCTTTCTCCACAAACTGCGAATACTACAGCTCACGTCTGATATAATTACGCAAAAGTTCCTCGATAATTTCATCTCGTTCTACCTTCATGATTAAGCTTCTGGCATTCTCATGACTGGTAATGTAGGTCGGGTCTCCCGACATTACATAGCCGACAATCTGATTCACGGGATCGTAGCCTTGCTCCGTCAACGCATGATGTACCGTTGCAAGTATTTCCCGTACATCCGGTGCGGAATTTTTTTCCACTTTGAAAAACTGTGTGTGATTTGCTTCGTGCATAAGTCTACACCCTCCTCTATAAAAGCATTGCCGCAATCTGTCCCATTATTATCCATGATAATATATTTCCCGAAAAATTTCAATCCTTTTCTTACATTTTAAGATACAAGACGGCACTCCACACCGTCACAGATTTGTTTTTCTGAGAGAAAAACCTCAGCCGTTTCATTCGAATGTATCTGCTTTTCCTCCATTGGCAGATACACCTTAATATAACGTGTGGTATGACCCGTTATATAGTTTCTGCCATCCACCGTTACTTCCTCCTCAAACAATACCTGTTCTGTTTTTCCGGCAAAGGAATTCCGGTATGCTGTCTGTAAAGCACACTCCGCCTGTGCAAGCTTTCCGCTCCGCTCCGTTTTCACGGACTCCGGAAGCTGGTTGTCCATCCGGTCTGCTGCCGTCCCTGCGCGTCTTGAGTATTTAAAAATATGAATCTGGGAAAATGCGATTTCCGTTGCATACCGCAATGTCTCCGAAAATTCTTCCTCGGTCTCTCCCGGAAAGCCGACAATAATATCCGTTGTTATGGCAGGATTATCAAAATATCGTCTGAGACATGCCACCACCTCCCTGTATTCGGCAGTAGTATATTTACGATTCATACGTTTTAGCGTTGCATCACAGCCGCTTTGCAGCGACAGATGAAAATGCGGACATATTTTTGATAAAGAGGACAACTCCCGCACAAATGCTTCCGTCATAATCCGCGGCTCTAATGAACCGAGCCTTATCCGCTGAATGCCCTCAACATTTTGGATTTGCCTCAAAAGGTTAAGAAGCGGCGCTTCCGCTTCTGCATCCGATTCCGCTCTTTTATTTTCCAATCCGTAAGATGACAAATGGATTCCCGTCAATACAACTTCGCGGTACCCCTCAAAAGCCAGACGTGCTATTTCCGCAAGAATTTCTTTTTCATTCCTCGAACGTACCCTTCCTCTTACATACGGAATAATACAATAGCTGCAAAACTGATTACAGCCGTCCTCAATTTTTACATACGCTCTTGTATGTTCCGTCACCGTTTCAATCGGAAGCTCCTCAAAGCTTTGTTCCTTTGCAATCTCAACCAGTGCACAACGCCCCTCCGCTTCCCGGCTCTCCAGAATTTTTTCGGTCAATTCCACTATTTTAGTCTTTTGATTGTTTCCGATAATCAAATCCACGCCGTCCGGCTCTAAAAGCCTGTCTCCTGCCGCCTGGGCGTAGCATCCCGCAGCCACCACAACGGCATTCGGATTATTTTTCTTTGCGCGGTGAAGCATTTGTCTCGACTTACGGTCCGCAATATTCGTTACGGAACAGGTATTCACCACATACACATCCGCTTCTTCATCAAAATCGGTTTCAACCGCTCCCGCCTTTAAAAACAATTCCCGCATTCCTTCGGTTTCATAAGAATTTACTTTACATCCGAGCGTCAGAAAAGCAACCCTTTTTCCTTCCATCGCTCTGTTATCATCCTGCATTTTCGCTTTCTCCTTTCCCTCCCAAGTTTTCGTACATTTCCACACTTTTTATGAAATTTAACTAACTTTTTTATCACATTTGTATATTGACATTTTTATCAGAAAACGGTACTATATAGGTATGAAGATACAGCATCTCATATTAGTATCTCCAATAATTAATGAAGGAGGAATCACTATGAAGACCGTAAAAATTTCCTTAAACTCCATCGATAAAGTAAAGGCTTTCGTAAATGAAATCACAAAGTTTGATTCTGATTTCGATTTAGTTTCCGGAAGATATGTCATCGATGCAAAGTCCATCATGGGTATTTTCAGTCTGGATCTTTCAAAGCCGATTGATTTAAACATCCATGCACAGGACAGTTTGGATGCAATCCTCACTGCATTGGCTCCATACATCGTAGAGTAAGTAGTAAATAAAGGTATTGTTACGAACGGGGAGGATACAAAACTGTATCCTCTTTCTTTTATGCGAACGCATCCGCGACCGAGTGGCTTTGCCACGAGGTGCGGGAAATACTTTCACAGCACTTCATCAGTGCGCAGCTTATACCTCTATCACTTCTGTCGTTTCGATTGCCTCTTTCATTAAGTCGTCCATTACATCCGCAAGCAGTTCCTCGGATTTCTCGATAGCGGATAAAACAGGCTTTGTTACCGGATGCTTTGCTACGAAGATAGTACAGCAGTCCTCGTACGGCAAAATAGAAGTCTCAAAGGTACCGATTTTCTGTGCAATATCCACAATTTCAACCTTATCGAAGCCGATTAACGGACGAAATACCGGCAGCTCACAAACCGCGTTGGTCGTAAGAAGACTATGCATGGTCTGGCTTGCCACCTGACCGATACTTTCCCCGGTAATTAATCCGAGACAGCCACTCTCTTTTGCAAAATGCTCTGCTATACGCATCATATAACGGCGCATAATAATCGTCAGCTCCTCGTGCGGACACTTCTCGTAAATAGCAAGCTGGATATCCGTAAAGTTCACAATATTCAAACGAATCGGACCCGTAAACCTGCTTATAATACGCGCAAGGTCCACAACCTTCTCCTTCGCCCGGTCACTGGTATACGGCGGTGCATGAAAATAAGTTGCCTCCAGTGCCACCCCACGTTTTGAAATCATATATCCGGCTACCGGACTGTCAATTCCTCCGGAAAGTAAAAGCATTGCCTTACCCGCTGTCCCTACCGGCATTCCGCCCGGTCCCGACAGTACCTTGGAATAAATATAAGCACGATTTCTGATTTCTACCGTAATGACCTCCTGCGGTGCATGTACATCCACAGACAGGCCGGAAAAACGTTCCAGAAGATATTCGCCTATCCCGGCACAAATCTCCGGAGAAGTAATAGGATAGTGCTTATCCGCCCTCTTTGCAGCCACCTTAAAGGTAAAATTCTTTTGCGGATACATCTCTTCCACAAAATTTCCGACTGCCTGCTTTACCGTTTCCCAATCCGTGGTCTCCACTACCTTCACAGGGCAAAAGCCGGATACACCGAATACACGTCCCAGTGCCTCCACAGTATCCTCGTAATCATACCCTTTAGGACATTCCACAAAAATTCTCCCCTGCTCCCTCGTCACATGATAATCACCGAGCGGCTGCAGCTTCTCCGACACACGATCCCTCAGTGCATTTTCAAAAATGTGCCGGTTATTGCCCTTTAATCCTATTTCACCGTATTTCACTAAAAAAGCCTGATACATATTCTCCTCCATTGCCATGTCTATATCTATTTCCGCCGGAATCTGCGTAATTGCGGCAGCAGCTCTTTCAATACCGCAAGTGTATATTCCAGTTCCTCCCTTGTCGTATCCCGGCAGAAGCTGAATCTTAGCGTTGCATCAAGTAAATCCTTCGGTACCTGAATTGCCTTAAGTGTTCCGCTTACCGCAGGATGATTTGATGAGCAGGCAGACCCCGAAGATACATAGATTCCTTTTTCCTCCAGTGCATGAAGCAGCACCTCGCTTCGTACCCCCGAAAAACCTACACTCATTATATGAGGAGCCGTATGTCTCAGCCGGTTCTCCCGTTCTTCCTCCGAAACATATGCCCCATCCGTTGCATCCGCCAAATGCACGGTGACTCCCTCAATTTCCGAAAGTCCCTTCGCAAAATAGCTCTTCAGACCGTATAAGTACTCCTGTAATTCCTCAATTCTTCCGCCGGCAAGCTCTGCTGCCAGTCCGCACCCCGCAATTCCCGGCACATTTTCCGTTCCTGACCTCATCCCCTTTTGCTGGTCCCCGCCGTAAATGAGCGGTTTTATTTTTGTTTTTTCTTTGATATATAAAAAGCCGCAGCCCTTCGGTCCGTGGAACTTATGTGCGCTGGCGGAGAGCAAATCGATATTCTGACGTTTCGGATAAATCCGGTACTTTCCGTATGCCTGAATTGCATCAACATGGAACAATATAGCGGGATTATATTCCTTAACTGCCGCGCCCAGTGCCGTAATATCCTGCACCGCGCCCACCTCGTTATTCACAGCCATTACCGAAGCCAGAATGGTATCCTTACAAAGCGCCTCCCGTAAGGCATCTACAGAAATGCTTCCATCCACATCCGGAGTCAGATAGGTCACACGAAAGCCAAGCTCCTCTAAGAAAAATAACGGCCGGTACACGGATGCATGTTCAAATGAGGTTGTGATAATATGCATCCCGCTCCGCTTATTTGCAAGTGCCGCTCCGATTAAAGCCATATTGTTTGATTCTGTCCCTCCGGAGGTAAAAAATATTTCCTCCGGTTTGCACTTTAACGTCCCCGCAATCTGCTCCTTTGCCGTTTTAATATAGCGTTCCGCATCCATTCCCTTTTTATGACGTGATGACGGGTTTCCGAAATCCTCCTTATAAACCCGCTCCATCAAAGCTAAAACCGAATCATCAATCCTCGTTGTTGCCGAATTATCCAAATATGCTTCCATAGACTCTCCTGTTCCGTTCATACACCCGACTTTCCGCTTTGTTCATACACACTTTTCCGCATCTGATTTCAGCTCTGCATCGACTTCACTGCATTCGATTGTAAGCATCAGTATGGAAAGCATTGCCAGACCCGCCGTCTCCGTCCGCAGAATTCTTTTTCCCATGGAAAGGCACTGCGCTCCGTGTTCCTTTGCCGTGACAACCTCGTCTTCGGTAAAACCACCCTCCGGTCCCACAAGGATTCCGACACTCTTCTTTTCTGCTGCTGTCTTTACAAACTCTGCCGTAGGCTGCATTCCACGTGCATTTTCATACAAAATTGTATTATACTCTAATTTATCCATCTGTGCAAGCGCTTCTTTCCAGCTGCAAATCGGTGCCACACGCGGAATCACACCCCTCCCGGACTGCTTCGCGGCACTTTCCGCAATAGCCTGCCATCTTGTGAGCTTTTTCTCATCCTTTCCGCTCTCCGTCTTTACAATGGTACGTTTTGTAACAACCGGCACAATTTCCGCCGCACCGAGTTCTACCGCCTTTTGAATAATCAGCTCCATCTTATCTTTTTTCGGAAGTCCCTGAAACAGCACCAGACGCACCGGAAGCTCCGTATCGGATTCATGTTCTTCGAGAACAACTGCCATAAGGGTCTTTTCCCTGACTTCCGATAATTCACATAAATAATCATTCCCTGCACCGTCACACAAAACAAAGCGTTCTCCGTTCTTCATGCGAAGAACATTCTTTATGTGATTTACGTCTTCTCCCACAATTTCAATGACGTCCCCGTTTTTTTGGGATGCATCAATATAAAAACGGTACATAACTGCCTCCTCCCCATCTATATTATTTTGCCACTATAGATACCCAGTCTCCCAGGTTTACAATCTCCACAATCTCAAAGCCGTTTTGCTTTAACGCGTTTTCCACTGCCTCCTGCTTCATATTTATAATGCCGGAGCTGATAAAGAGGCCCCCCGGTTTCATAAATTCACGCACCACGCCTGAGAGCGGAATAATGACATCCGCCAGAATATTTGCCACCACAATATCATACCTCCCAAGCCCCACAGCCTCACGAAGCGCTTTGTCACCGATTACGTTACCGTCTGTCACTTCAATCTGCCCCGTCTTCTTTGTAAACACCGGAAGTCCGCTTTCATTTTTTTCACAAACACCGGCAGGAAGTCCGTTCACCTGCGCATTTTCTGCCGTTACGCCTACCGCAATCGGGTCAATATCTACCGCCGCAGCGTAACCTGCCCCAAGCAGCATGGAAATAATGGATAGGATACCGCTGCCACAGCCTACATCAAGGACACTGTCTCCCTTTTTTAAATATTTTTTCAAATTTCCGATACAAAGCTTCGTCGTTTCGTGAGCTCCCGTACCAAAGGCTGTCCCCGGATCAATTTCCACTACAAGGTCTCCGTCGCTTTTCTCCGTGAGTTCTTCCCATGTCGGCTTAATGATAATGGTATCATCTACACGAAACGGTTTAAAAAATTCCTTCCAGTTATTCATCCAGTCTTTATCCTCTGTCTCGGACACGGAAAGTTCACCGTTTCCAACCTCTGTAAACCGGCTAAGCTCCGAAAGACCTGCCGAAATCTTCTCTTTCCACTCTTCAATATCCGAATCAGTGTCCAGATAAAAACTTACAACCGCACTTCCGTCATCCGGCGGAAGCTCCGGCAATATATCAATAAACATCCTCTGCTTATCCTCATCGGAAAGCGGTACAAAGTCAGAAATCTCAATCCCTTCCACTCCAAGCTCATCAAGCATTGCACTGACTAAATCCACTGCCTCGGTTGTCGTCTTTAATTCCATTTTAATCCACTTCATTCTTTTCTCCTTTCCGGTATACCGGATAACCTTATCTTACACATACTTCTATAAAATATCTTTTGAGTATTTACATATGCATACAAACTTATTATAATCAATCACAGAAAAAAAGCAAGGAGGGCATCTGCTATGAATAAAGATTTAACGGTAGGAAATCCTGAGAAAGTCTTATGGAAATTCTGCCTCCCACTGTTCGGAAGTATCATTTTTCAGCAAATGTACAATATTGCGGACTCATGGGTTGCCGGAAAATGTATCGGAGAAAATGCCCTTGCCGCAGTCGGTAACAGCTACGAAATTACATTAATCTTTATTGCCTTCGCCTTTGGCTGTAACATCGGCTGTTCCGTTATCACATCCAGATTTTTCGGCGCTAAGGAATATTCAAAAATGAAAACTGCCGTATCGACATCCATTCTTTCCAGCGGAATTTTATGTGTCCTTTTAATGCTTGTCGGAGTTTTCTGCGGCGGTTCCCTGTTATCTCTTATTCATACGCCGGCAGAACTATATTCCGATTCAAAGCTATATCTCGACATCTATATACTTAGTCTGCCGTTTGTGTTTTTTTACAATATATCAACGGGAATTTTCTCAGCTCTCGGTGATTCAAAAACGCCCTTTTACTTTCTGGTAGCATCATCATTTTCCAACATTGCCGTCGATATTCTCTTTGTAAAAAGCTTTCATATGGGAGTATCCGGTGTTGCATGGGCAACCTTTCTCTGTCAGGGAATGAGCTGTATACTTTCCCTTCTTGTAATTGCCAAAAGACTTCACAAAATTCAGGTTTCGGATAAGCCTGCTGTTTTTTCCGGAGATATTTTCTTTCGGTTTATCACAATCGCTGTACCGAGTATTCTTCAGCAAAGCTTTATATCCGTCGGAAATATTATCATTCAGGGCGTAATTAACGGATTCGGCTCCGGAGTTATAGCCGGCTACTCTGCGGGAGTAAAGCTGAATAATCTTGTCATAACTTCCTTTACAACACTTGCGAACGGAATATCAAATTATACTTCACAAAATATAGGTGCCTTGAAATTTGACCGTGTGAAATCCGGATTTAAAGCCGGTATCAGGCTTGTATGGTGTCTGTCATTTCCGCTTTGCATGATATACGTTCTTTTTCCGGAAGCACTCCTTCGTTTTTTTATGGATACCCCTTCCGCGGATGCGTTGCGCTCCGGCATCATATTTTTAAGAATACTTGCACCCTTCTATTTTGTCATATCTGTAAAGCTGGTTGCTGACGGAATTTTGCGCGGAGCAGGAATGATGAAACAATTTATGACTGCTACCTTTACCGATTTAATACTCAGGGTTTTGCTCTCTATTATATTATCCAAAACAGCACTGGGCTACACAGGCATCTGGTGTGCATGGCCGATAGGCTGGAGTGTCGGAACTTTTCTTTCCGTTTCCTTTTACAGACATGGAAAATGGGAGAAAACTACCTGATGACACCCCGCTTTGACTTTTCCGCCGGGTATGCATTGTCCATTTTTACCTTCCATACCCTGCTATCCTTACCTTATCCCGCTTTACCTCCACTGTGACCGCTCCGCATTGATCCGTTCGATAAACCATGGAACCTGCCTCCTCCAGCCGCTTCAATGTTTCTGCATGCGGATGCCCGTACCGGTTATCCTTACCGCAGGAAATAACAGAAACCTTGGGCATTATTGTCCCGATAAACTTCTTTGATGAGGCTGTATACGAACCATGATGCGCGACCTTTAATATTTCTACAGAAATTCCTTCCAATACGCCATCCTCTATAAGCATAGCTTCTCCTGCGGCATCCATATCACCTGTCAGCAAAATATCCAGTTCTTCATAGGAAGCAAGAAGCACCATGGAAGCAGCATTTATATCTGCATATGCCACATCCCGCTTCGGTGCAAGGCAGGAAAAAGACAGCCTTTCGCCAAAACTTATCCGGTCGCCCGCAGCAAGGTAATATATCTTCACATGCTTCTCCCTTGCAAGCTCCTCAAGAGAAGCATACTCCTTAAAAGGTTCCTCAGTTACCGGCAATGCAATACTCTTTATTACCGGCATTCCCGTATAACCTGCCGGACTTTTCCGGTAATCTGAATACACAGGCATCTCCTCTAAAATCTCTTTTATTCCACTGATATGGTCGCTGTCCGTGTGACTTACAAAGACGCAGTCGATACAGCGAATCCCCTTTGCTTTTAAATACGGTATCAGCCGCTTTTCCCCCACATTCTGCACTCCAACGCTTCCGCCGTCCACCAGAATCACAGCCCCACCCCGTTCTCTTATAACAATGCCGTCACCCTGTCCCACATCAAGGAACGCAGCTTCAAACCGTGATGATTGAACCGGCAAAAGTAATAACGGCAAAAGAAGAATTACACACAAAGGAAATCCACCCCTTATCCGATATTCTTTTCTTACTACTTTCATGCCATCCATAAGAAATAGTCTTTTTCCTCCACCTAACCAGAGAAAGAGGCTTACCGCCAATATAACAAAATATACCGCCATCTGCCATATCTGCGGCTTTCCGAACAACAGCAGAGAGTACGGCAGCTTTGCTGCCCATTTGCAAAGTGCTTCATAAATCCACAAAATAAAACCGGCACCTCCTGCAAAAAAATACCCAAGCCACGGCACAAATAGTCCGCAAATGCCTGACAGCATACCGCAGAGCAATAATATTGTCATCATAGGTATCACTACCGGGTTAAGAATAAAGCCGCAGACCGGATAGTCAAAAAAGTGATACACCGTGAAAGGAAAGGTTGCTGCCTGAATTGCAACGCCGAATATGATACCGCGCCTTACCCTTTCCCAAATGTCTGCACAAAGCCGGAACCATCTATCCTCTACCCGATACTCTTTTTTCTTCTCCGTCAATAGGATCGAAAGTACCGATGCTCCGTATGCCGCAGCAAACGACAACTGGAAGGAAGCCGTAAAAAGTGCACCGGGTTCTTGTCCTAAAATCACAATCAGACTAACCGACATAGCAGACAAAGTATCGTATGTCCTGCCGAGTGCCGTCGCGAAAAGCAGCAGCAAAAACATAATCACCGCACGTTTTGTTGAAGTTCCCGCTTCTACAAAGCTTCCGTACAAAAGAACACCGGCACATGCAAAGGGAATCGCGCCGTTCCGCCCCAGAATCGTTTTTTTGAGTGCGTTATATAACAGCATGCCGAGCATAGATACATGCAGACCCGATATGGCAAGAATATGCGAAATTCCACCTTGCCGGTACAACGTCTTTGTCTCATCCGCTAAAAGTGCGCGTTCCCCGAACAGCATGGAAGAAATCACACCGGCTCCCTCCTGTCCGAAATACGTAACATAATTCTTCAACAGCTTTTGCTTTGCTTGAAATAATGCCTGATTCAGGCGATGATATGAGAAATCTGTAATTCGAATCGTTTTCCCGTATATAGCTCCCGTTATCCCTCCGGAAAAATAGTATTGCTTCGCATCAAAAGCTCCCGGACTCGATGCCTCCCCAAACTCACTCCCTTTTCCGTACAGAAAAATCCGCTGTCCGTCCTTTAACTCCCCATTTTCCGCTAACATGTCATCTGCATAAACAATTACTGTTCCTACGGGTCGGTATACCTCTTCCTCACCGATATAGGATGCTGTTTTTGCATCCTCCAGTTCAAACCGGATACCATTATCCGTCATTCCGATATGGGACACTCTGCCCGATGCCAGTACCTGCCTTCCCGATTCCATGCTATGTGCAAAATTTACTCTCTTAACCTCATACGCCGCCTTTTCGCTGCTCATCACAAAGAACCCTGCAGCCAGAAAAAGCGGCGTAAACAGCAAAAGTTTATCCGAGACAGACACTCTGCTCTTTCCTCTTTGCAGTTTTCGTAAGCATATTACCCCGCCCGTAAAAAGCCCCGCTGCAATACCGGCAAAAAGCCATACAGAATACCCCGTCAAGACAATTCCTGTCGCAAATGCAGTCGCGAACAGTACCGCCGGCCGCTTAAAAAAAATAATCCTTTTCCCCACCATATGTTACCTTTCCGTTTTCTATTCCTTCTCAACAACATTCAGGTTACGCTCATACGGAAGTGATAACTCCATTGTCTCATAGTTCTTTACCTGTTCTCCGTCAATCAGGAATTGTACCCGATAAACACCCGGCAGCTCTGCCAGCGTATTAACAACGGAATAAATCGTAACCTCTTCCGAAACGTCCGAAAGCCTGTTTAAGAAATTTCTGCTAAGATTTACGGTACAAATACCGTCCTTTGTTGACACACCAAGTACCTTTGTCTGATTTGAAAGTACCGGATACATATCCTCCTCCACCGGCCCCTCTATCAACTGACGCATGACAACCTGCTCGTCCGTCTCCGACCCGCTGTAAGGGATTTTCAGATTGGAAGCAACTAATGCATTTCCCTCCCTGTTTGCAAAATAGACCGTAGCATACAAATACTGATAGTAATTGGTTTCCGGACCTGTATTATCAATAAAATCATCAGACTTCATAATTCCTATCGGCATATTCTCTGCCCCCATCAAAGGCTGACCTGCCACATAAATCTCCACGGAATCCACATCGGACATCTGGCAGAGCGTTTTTACGATTGCAGCCCTCATTAAAACTTCCCGCACACCGGATACCGTACCGTAACTTTCATCAAAGTGTAACGTGACAAGCCCATTACTTCCAATGCTGACATCAGGAAGTGCCACTGTTTTGGGAATTGCCGCTATATGCTCTTCTTCCGACGGCACAAGCATCCTTGCAAGTAATTCTTTTGCAAGCTCGGCACCCTTCTCTCTTTTCGGCGTGTACCATTCATAGACAATGCTTATTTCCTCCTCGCCTAAATAATACACTATCATATCGCCTTCCCACACCGTAGGCTGCGGATTCTCCTGACACCCTGCAAAGCCTAAAAGCAATATTATTAACGTTGTCATCCATAGCTTTCGATTCATGCTTCGCCCCCTTACTGTACTGTCAGTACATAGCTGAGCGGGATTCTCACCGTAAAAATGGAACCGACACCAGGTATACTTTGTACTTTAATTGACCCCTTGTGCATCTGCACCGCACTTTTTGTAATGGAAAGTCCTAGTCCCGTACCTCCGGTCTCTCTGGAACGAGCCTTATCTACCCGGTAAAAGCGGTCAAAAATCAATCCCTGTTCTTCCTCAGGGATTCCGATTCCGGTATCCTCAATCTTTGCATAAAAATACCTGTGATCCGCATTCAGGGAAACCATTACTCTTCCGCCGTCCCGATTATATTTTATGGCATTTTCGATTAAATTCGTAAATACAAGAGACATCTTTACCTCGTCGATTTCCGCAAGAACGGTTCGATAGCTCTCAAATATCATCTCGATTCCGCGCTTTAATGCAAGAGGCTTCAGCCGCTTCAGGATAATCTCCAGCAATTCGTTTATATTGACTTCCGCAATGTGCATTTCTCCCGAAGTCTTATCCAGCTTTACAAGTGCAAGCAAATCATTTACAATCTTTGCCTCTCTGTCTATCTCGGAATTAATGTCATTTATGAACTCACGATACATTTCAATCGGTACATCCGGTTCAAGAACAAGTGAATCCGAAAGTACCTTAATTGCAGTCAATGGTGTTTTCAGCTCATGCGACACATTGGAAACAAACTCCTGTCTGGACTTTTCGGTTGCGACGGTCTTCTCCATCATGCCTCGAAACGCCTCTGCAATTTGTTCGACCTCCAGATACCCCGTCGATTTTATCATTTCCGTTCCCTCATACGTCTCGGCAGCATGCTCAATCTGCCCCGAAAGAGTACGTAAAGGCTTAATCATACACCAGGATATAACCAAAGCCGCACCAAGAAGAAGTATGGCTGCACCAATCATCAGGACAACAATATTCTCTCTGAATAATTCCTGTGCCGAAACAATATCTGCCAGAGAGCCTTCAAATATCATAACCCCAATCACCTGACCGTTATTCTCGGCATTTGCACCCACAACAATCGGAAGAATCACTTCCGCTTTACGCTCTTTTTCATTATAATAGGTCTGTATTTCTCCCTGCATGGCATAGATAGGTTCTTCGGAAATCAGCGTTTTTCCTTCCTCCCGCTCCGCGGTATCCTTTACCACCTGTAAATTACTGTTTAACAGGATAATACGCCCGTTCATCAGATTTGCAAGCACACTAAGTCTGGCAGACACCTCCGGCTGCATCTGCTGCTGTAAGTAACCGGTCTGTGCTATCTGCCCTGCCAAAGCCGTACCCTGCTCCTTCATCTGCTCCACCCGTTTTTCAAAGCTGTACTCCCAGTATAATGCCCTCATGGCATGCATTCCTGCATATAACGGCAAAAGTCCGATTACAAGCAGTATACACACCATATGAACCCGCATACTTTTCCATGCCTTTAGTTTTTCTTTAAATCTTGAAAAAATAGCCAACCCCCCATTTTGTATGTATATAATCCGGTTCGCTCGGATTCTGCTCTATCTTCTCGCGAAGTCTCCTTACATGTACATCCACGGTTCTTACATCCCCCGGATACTCATAGCCCCAGACAATGTTCAGCAGATTCTCCCTGCTGTATACCTTATTCGGATTTGTCATAAGAAGCTCCAACAAATCGAACTCCTTTGCCGTTAAATTAATTTCCTTTCCCTTTAGGAACACTCTTCTGCCTTCCCGTTCCAGACTGATATCTCCTACGGAAAGCTTACTTTCCTCTGCATTACTCTCAGTCTGCTTTCTGCTCCGGCGAAGAATTGCTTTTATTCTTGCCTTTACCTCCAAAATATTAAAAGGCTTTGTAATATAGTCATCCGCGCCGTACTCCAGCCCCATAATCTTGTCAATATCCTCACTTTTTGCCGTCAGCATCACAATCGGTACATCAGAGAACTCGCGAATCTGCTGGCACACTTCAAATCCGGAAAGCTTCGGCAGCATTAAATCCAACAGGATTACATCATAGGAGGTTCTCTTTACCGCTGCCAATGCTTCTTCACCGTCATAGGCACAGTCTACCAAAAGTCCTTCCTGCTCCAGACTGAATTTAATTCCTTTTACGATTAATTTTTCATCATCTACTACCAAAACTCTCTTGTCCACGTAAACACCTCATCATTCCACAACAATATTGTCCTTCACCCGTTCAAGCATCGCCTCTCCGATGCCCGAAACATTCCTTAGCTCCTCAATGCTCTGAAACGGACCGGCCTTTTCCCGATATTGTATAATGCTCTCCGCCTTTGCCTTACCGATACCGCTTAAGGTCATCAATTCTTCTGCTTCTGCCGTATTTATATTTACCTTTCCGCAGACCTCTCCGTTTTCCGGTTGAAGCCCGGTGCCTGCAACCGTTCTGTCTTCTATCTGTTTTTCGCGTTCCCATACAGACATTCCTTCGGTTTCTTCTCTTGTGGGAATATATACCTTCTGTCCGTCATAAAGAAGCTCCGCCAGATTATGGTACGTGGTATCGGCATCACTTGCAAAGCCTCCCGCCGCGGTTATTCCGTCAATCAGCCGGCTGCCGTCCGGAAGAGAATACACTCCCTCTGCAATCACGGCACCGCATACATGCACATACAGAAGCCCTGACTGCGTCGCAGCCTTCTCCGAAGCCACACCTGCCGAATCTGCCTTCTGACCATCCGGCGCTTCTGCCGCCGCCACGCCTGCTGTGTCTGTTTTCTGACCGTCCGGCACTTCTATCACTGCCACACCTTCCTTGTCTGCCACCTGTCTCTCCAGTACAAGCTGTCCCCGGTCATGCGTTTTTAAATGCATCCCAAGATACACTACGCCGCAGACCAGCACAAAACAGACCGATATGATTCTCCTTTTTCTCTGTTTTTTGTCCATAACTCCTCCCGTCAGAGAATACGGTTGGATTTGTTCTCTCGCCTTCTATTTTAACGGAACTTTTTCAAAAAAACAAGTAGTTTCAAATGGCAATTTACAACTTTACAACGCACTTACTTTGTTCCCACGGACCTGAACCATATCACTCCTCCGACCGTTACTGCCGCCGCACAAAGCTTCTGCCAGGAAAAGGGCACCTTTTCCGTTCCGAACAGTCCGAGTACCTCAATCAGATATGATGCAACCAGCTGTGCGGTCACAATAAACATAGCCGATTTAGCAGGGCCGAGCAAGGCGACACTTTTAATTACCGTAAATGTTATAAAAGCGCCTAAAATGCCTCCGAGAAGAAAATACTTCGGATTAACCTGTAATAAAGAAGCTATACTCTTTTCTTTGCCTGAGATAAACCATGCTATAATGCATACAAGTAATGCCGAAAACTGTACAAAGCCCGTTGCCGTCCATATGCTTGTCTGCTTTGTCACACCGGCATTCCAGACTCCCTGTATACTCATTAATGCACCCGAAATAATCGCAACCAACAATCCAAACATCCAGATTCCTCCTTATCACAGGAAGTATGTGCACTTTTAATGCAAATATTCCTTTATAAAAAGATTATCACGGCATTTGTACAGGGTCGTATAGGGCGCAAAAAACCGCCGTTCCTGTGTATCCCGGGCTACGGCGGTTTCCGTTTTTACAGTTCAAACACTCCCATTTTATCCTTCAGCCTGTCAGCAATGTTCTTCTGATCGGCAGCAATCTGAGTAATATCCCGAATTAATTCACCAATCAGAGTAACAGAGGCTGCGGATTCCTGTGTACCTGCCGCATTCTCCTCGGCTACTGCCGACAGGTTCTGCACGGCATCTGTAATAACAATTCTTGACTCATTAAGCTTATCACTCTGTTCAGCAATCTTACCTATTGCCGCGATAGAATCATCGACCTGACCGATTACCTGACGAACCTGTTCATTGGTCCTGCCGACATTTGCATTCTGCTCTTCAATAATCTCTTTTACAGCCTCCATGGTATCAACTGCCTTTCCGGAATCTTCAAGAAGGGAGTTGATAATAGAATCAATCTGCCTTGCCGACTCATTTGACTGCTCTGCAAGCTTCTGAATTTCTCCTGCGACAACAGCAAAGCCTTTTCCGTGCTCTCCCGCCCTTGCTGCCTCTATTGAAGCATTCAGGGAAAGAAGATTCGTTTCCTCCGCAATTTCGGTAATCAGCCTGGTAGCCTCTTTAATATGCTGTGCAGAGATGTTGGTTGTATTCGTCTGGTTATAAATAATATCAATGGATTCCTTTGTCTTTATATTAATATCCTGCAGCTTTTCGATTGTCTGAATCGTATCCTCGCCTAACGCCTTAATCTGCTGCGCGTTACTGTTCAGATTATTAATCTCCTTTGATGTTTCCTCAATCATGTTTCCCATAATAATCACATGTTCTGTTGCATTCTGTGTTTCCTGTGCCTGGTCTCCGGCTCCCTGTGCAATATCACCTACCGCATGTTCAATCTGCCCAATCTGTTCAATGCTCTCACCTGTTCTGTCAGTTAACTCATTTGTTTTGTGATGAAGTTCATCACTGTTATCTACAATATCCGTGATTATCGTCGACAGCTCATCCTTAAGTTTCTGGACAGCACCGCATATTTGTCCGATTTCATCCTTACGTTTAATGTACTTTTCATCTAACTCTACATTCAGCTTGCCGGCTGCTACATGCTCCAACGCATCAGTACCATTTTCAAGTCCCTTGATTATGTTTCTTACTATCAGTATGGAGGATATCGCAAACAGTGCCGCAAAACCAACCACAATAACAGCTATCGTCTTAATAATTCGATTAATCTGACTCTGTGCCTCTCCCTGCGGCATTCCTGAAAAAATCATTCCGACCGCGTGTCCGTTTTCAATAACAGGAACATAATATCCGAAATACGGAGCACCGTTTACACTGACATCATCTGAAAAGTATTCCTGCCCGTCAGCTATAACCCTTTTAACTACATCAGCCTGAGCTTTCGTACCTACAGCTCTGTCGCCCTTCTCGTTCTTAACCGAGGTCATGTATCTGGTATCATCATAAAACACCGTTATATCCATATCAGATGAAGACTTAACGCGATCTGCTATATCGGTTGCATTTGTTACATCAAACTCTCCCTTGTAAAGAATGCCGTCTTCTACATGATACTCACCTTCATCTACATATGTAAGGGTCTCACGTACAGCCACCGCCGAGCTTCTTAACCCGTTCTCGATATTGTCCGTAACTACTTCCTTGATTTTCTTGTTTCCGAAAACCATGGTAGTAAGTCCGAGAATAACTAATGGAAACAATATCATTGATAAAATCTTTGCATGCATCTTCATACTTTTTTCTCCCTTCATTTGCATTTTTAATGAACTGCACCCGGATTTTACAGTCAAACCTGTAAATCCTTCCTTTGTATATATTGTATCACATTTCTTTCATTTTTTCCACAATTTCTGTAACATTCTGACTAATTTTATCAGGTTTAACAATAGACAAACAATATTTGGCTAACAGGGGATTGTCTTTTCGGAAATAATGTGCAAAAATTATAGCAGGTGATTTTCCATATAATAATAAAGGCGGCTGATACGTATGAATAAATCAGAAAAAAAAGTTATGCAGACGAAATATAAAAGACATATTGCCACACATCTGGCAGCACTTTTCGTCCTATTCTGCCTTTCGCCGGCTGCAAATGTATTTTACAGCATGGCGGTAATGGGAATTTACAGTAAAATAAATGAAGCTGACAGCCTGATGAAAACAGAAAATATTAATCTTTTTATTCCCGGCGGACTAACTACCCTGCGTTCCGACTGGTATCCCTTTGTCATGACCTTTACGGCAGATGACGGATTTCGCCGTTTCACCGGAGACTCCTCCCTGTCCCTGACCATCCTTTATAACTTTCCTGCCTTTTCTCCCCTAAAAGGCTGCAGCAGGCTTTATGATACAGCATCACCGTATTACAACAGCTTTTACGGTGCATATATTGTAAAGGATACCGACGGTACCCCTTACGGCTTTACAAAGAAATCTGACGGCCCGCTGTATCCGGATGCCGCGGCGGTTGCCGAAGTGCCGAAATACGACTTTTGGAGGCTGGTACTGTCCGAGTTTGGATTAACAGGCGGGAATGCTGTATTTGACTGGAATATTACAGATATCTCAGAGCCTCTCTCCTATATCGGAGAAGACGGCTTTTACCGTATCGACGCCACCCTTACCGTAAACGGTTCCTCCCACCCGTATAACGGTTTTACCCGGTCTTATCTGCAATACGGCAAACCAAACTTTCCGGTAACGGAAGCTCTCGCACCGGTTCCGATGTACGGCAGACTGTACGGAACGTATCTGGAAGAAAAGCAGGTTTCGATCTTTTTCTATATCGTAGCCACGGATAAGAAAGTTTTAGAAGAATGCGACCGTGAACTTTTGTCCCAAAGCATTTTAGAATATTAAACCTGCCTTTCATATCGTCAATCCATGTGACAGCCCCTGCCCGATGAATTCGAGGAATGCGAAACGCGCATTTTTTCTCTCCTCCCAAGTACCATATAGGCTGCCATACAAACGACCGCTCCGAACAGCACACCACCAAAAATCATAAAAGCGCAATGCATAAAAAATTCGTCCGGAAGTATCGTAATGACCGGGTCTGTACTGCTGTCGAAAATCCAGTAATCGTTATTAAAAAACAGCTCATGGAAAATAACAAATACCTTATCCCAGAATAATGCAACCAATATGCCGAGTATCACCGGAATACCGCAGGTAATGACCGCGGTCATTTTCAGGTATCGGTACTCCTTCCTTTTTGCCATGAAAACAATCCCTGCCAAAGCGGCAACTCCGCCAAAGACAGCCATATACTTAAAAGCATCGAAAATGTCCTTTACTTCTTCAAAATGTATCCTGCCGGTTTCTGACATCGGTAGTGTCGGGAAAGAGAGCTTTCCGTCCTTCCACGCCAGATTATAATCTATAAGCGCATCATAATTCTCATGCACTGTTTCTTCGGAATACCCTGAAGTCTCCGGAATCTGAAGCTTTTTCATATCCATATAATACAGTGGACGGAACGCAAGTGTCCCTACAACCGATACCCCGATAATAAACAATGTTAGCACCACGGCAAGTACTGCCTGCAGGACACAAAACCCTTTTTTCATCAAAATCCTCCTTTTATTCCCACAAGGTAAAATCTTAAGTACCCTTTGACATACGAATCTGCTTCAATAAAAGAGGGCTGTCGCAAAATCCGGCGACAGCCTTTCTCCTTCTTTAAGCATCAGGTAGCTATACCCGCAAACTGATTCCGGTACAGCTTCTCATATTCACCTTTCCGGTTCAAAAGCTCATCATGGCTTCCTTCCTCCACTATAACTCCGTCACGCAAAACAACTATCTTATCTGCGTCGCGAATCGTGGACAGACGATGCGCAATAATAAGGCTTGTACGGTTTTTCATCAATGCAAGCATTGCCTGTTGGATATGCATCTCTGTTCTGGTATCTACATTTGAAGTAGCCTCATCCAAAATCAGAATCTGAGGATTTGCAATAACCGCCCGTGCAATTGCAAGCAGCTGACGCTGTCCCTGGGAAAGATTGCTGCCGCCTTCCGTAAGCACCGTATCGTAGCCATCCGGCAGGCGCTCGATAAACGTATCCGCATTTGCCGTCTTTGCCGCAAAACGAATCTCATCCTCGGTCGCATCCGGATTACCGTAACGGATGTTCGCACGAATCGTATCGGCAAACAATACCGTATCCTGCAATACAATGGCAATCGAATCACGAAGTGTCTTCTTAGGCAACTCCGTAATATCCATATCATCTACATAAATCTTTCCGCCGTCAAGCTCATAAAAACGCGTCAGAAGATTTACGATTGTCGTTTTTCCGGAGCCCGTTGCTCCGACAATAGCAATTCTCTGTCCCTTCTTAACGGAAAGATTAAGTCCCTTTAACACCGGTTCCTCAGGAACATAACCGAAACGGATATCGTCAAACTCTATATTCCCCTGAATATCCTTTACCGAAACCTCAAGCCTTCCCTCATCTATCTCATCAGGCGTATCCATAATCTCAAATATACGCTCTGCTCCGGCAAGTGCCGTCATTATAGATGCATACTGGTTCGCAATCTCATTTATAGGACGATTAAACTTCTTTGAATACTGAAGCATTGCCTGAATGTTACCTATGGACATTTTGCCGCGTATCACAAAGAATATACCGAAAGCAGCCACTAAAACGTACTGCAAATTACCCAAAAAGTTCATGCACGGTCCCATAATTGAACCGAATACACGTGAACGGATGCTTGTTCTGCGAAGTCCCTCACTGATTTCGCCAAACCTTTCAATCGTTTCCGGCTCTTTTCCGTAAGCAACTACCGTCTTATACCCGATAACCATTTCTTCTACTTCACCGTTTATCTTACCGAGTAATTTTTGCTGTTCCACAAAATAGCGGCGCATCAGTTTGGCAAGCTTTGCGGAAACAAGTAACGTCATCGGCACGGTAATAAATGCCACCAGAGTAACAATCACATTACAGCGAAGCATAAAAAACAATGCTCCGAAGAAGGTTAATATACTGGAAAACAATGACGCGATAGACTGGGACACAGCATTGGACACATTCTCCACATCATTTGTCATACGGGACATCAAATCCCCGTGACGGTGATTATCCGTACTTGCAATAGAAAGATGACTGATTTTTGCAAACAAATCATTTCGCATCGCAAATACCGTATCCTGTGAAATTTTAGCGGACAGTATACTTTGGAAATATGTAAATGCCGCACTTACCGCAAATAAGACAAGCATCTGCGCCAGTACCTGTTTCATCGTTTCAAAATCCACTACAAAACGTCCGTTTTCGATACGGATTGTATCGATGGCACGTCCCTGTAAGGTCGGTCCGAACAAATCAAGTACGGTGACTATGCTCATTGTAAGTAAAAGCGCAAGCAGAAAATATTTGCTTCTTCCGATTACCTTTACAAGACGAAGCAGCGTCTTTCTTATATTTTTCGGCTTTTCACTATTAATCCTTGCATGCATCGGTCCGCCTCCGCGTCCTCCGCCCATCGGTCCACGCATCTGCGGTCCGTTTCCCGGCTGTCCCTTAGGCGGCATTCCCTGTGGTGGCTGCCCCTGTGCATTATTTACCTGATTACTCATTTGCAGCACCTCCTTCCATATACGCTCCGGATTTCATCTGTGAATCGTAGATGTCCCGGTATGTCGCGCTGCACTGCAAAAGCTCTTCATGGGTTCCGCAGTGTAATATGGTTCCTTCCTCAAGTACGGCAATCCGGTCTGCCTGCTTTACACTGGCAATACGCTGTGCAATCATAATAATCGTTGTATCTGCCAATTTTTCCTTAATGGCACGCTGAAGCCTTCCTTCCGTTACGAGGTCAAGTGCCGATGTAGAGTCATCCAGAATCAGAACCGACGGCTTACGTACCATTGCTCTTGCTATGGAAACACGCTGTTTTTGTCCGCCGGAAAGAGAGGCTCCCTTTTCCGCAATGAAAGTATCATAGCCCTCCGAAAAGCCTTCGATAAACTCCGCCGCCTGCGCGGTTTCTGCCGCCTCCGTAATTTCATCCATACCCGCATCCGGATTACCCCAGCGAATGTTGTTAGCTACCGTATCTGAGAACAATTCACTTTTCTGCATAACATAGCCTATCTTTTCACGTAAGGCAGAAAGCTCATATTCCTTTACATCCACCCCGTCAAACAATACCGTTCCTTCCGTGGTATCATAAAAACGCGGTAGGAGATTCACCAGAGAGGTTTTTCCGCAGCCCGTTGCTCCGATGATTGCAAGGGTTTCACCCTTCTTTATCGTAAGATTAATATTCTTCAGCACCGGCTCACCGTGTGTTCCCGGATACCGGAACGATACATTACGGAATTCGATAGCCTCCGAACCTTCTCCTTCTGTCCTTGTCCCGCCTTCAATAACAGGCTCTGCATCTATAACTTCATTAATACGTGCCGCAGACGCCATTGCACGTGAAACCATCTGAAACATCATTGAAACCATCATAATAGACATTAATATCTGGGTAACATATGTAATCGCTGCCATAATAGAACCGGCTGACATACCTGCATTCTTAATAGAAATCTGAAATCCGCCGATATAGATAATTGCAATTATCGCAATATTCATTACAAGCGATGTAACCGGTCCGAACAGTGCCATCAGCTTCAATACACGGAAATTTGTCTGGCGAAGCTCATTATTAACAGCTCCGAAGCGTCCTATCTCATAATCCTCCTGCCCGTATGCCTTTACTACCCTTGCACCGGATACATTTTCCTGCACTACAGAGTTTACCTTATCAAGCTTTTTTTGCAGAACACCAAATAAAGGAGTAGCCTTTACAAGAATAAATACAACCATAGCTACAAGAACCGGAAGTGCACACGCAAGTACTACACCAAAGCTTAAATCCAGGGTAAGCATCATAATTACACCACCTATAAACACCATAGGCGCACGAACACACATGCGTAGCAGCATTTCAACAAACTCCACTACCATGGCAATATCATTTGTCATACGCGTTACCAAGGAACCGGTAGTAAAGTCATCCGTCTGTTCAATAGACAGAGACATTACTTTTTTATATGCGTGTATGCGCAAATCTCTTCCGAAGCTCTGTGCGGCCGTTGCTGCCGTATAAGCACAGAACACACCGAAAAAGCCGCCGACCAGTACAATCACCAGCATTAATGCACCGGTCCGTATTACATACCCCATATCTCCGTTTTGCAGACCGTTATCCACTATGCCGGACATCAGCTTCGGCTGCAGCAAATCCGCAAACACTTCGCCCATCATCATAAGCGGTGATATTACCGCAAAAAACCAATAGGGCTTTAAAAAACGAAACAATTTCTTCATACCGTTATCTCCTGCTTTGTTTTCCTTTTTTCTGTACATCCATCCGCTTATCTGCCTGATGAATGATATATTCTGCCAACCTCCTATTGCTATTCTAAAACATAGAAAAAAGATAAGCAAGAGAAATAAATTTTTTCATAAAAAATTCATTTTTTGGAAACAATGAAATATTCAACGTTTCTTTATGCATTACTTCCGTACCCATGATTTAACGGGCCGCTTCCTTTTCCGAGATTTAACATTGCACGAAGACATCCGGAGATGTAACTCTTTGCCCGCTCTACCGCCTCCTCCAGCGACCGTCCCTCGGCAAGATTGGAAGCGATGGCGCTTGACAGCGTACAGCCGGTCCCGTGGGTATTCGGATTGTCAATCCGCTCTCCGTAAAACCACAGCGTTTTTCCGTTGCTGTAAAGCACATCATTTGCATCGTTTTTCTTATGTCCTCCCTTGCAAAGTACGGCACAGCCGTATTTTCTGCCGATTTCTTCCGCCACAGCCTCCATATCGGCGGCACAGGTTATTTTCTTTCCCGTAAGTACCTCTGCCTCCGGTATATTCGGTGTAATTACAGTTGCCAGAGGAAACAGCTTCTCTTTTAATGCTTCTACCGATTTTTCACGGATTAATGCAGCTCCGCTGGTTGCAACCATCACGGGGTCCACTACAATATTTTCGGGCTTATATTCCTGTAATTTATCCGCGATTGCTTCAATCAGAGCAGCATCGGATACCATTCCTATCTTTACGGCATCCGGAAAAATGTCGGTAAACACACTGTCTATCTGCAGCTTAAGAAAGGAAGCATCCACAGGCAGCACCCCCTGCACCCCCGTCGTGTTTTGTGCCGTCAGTGCTGTAATCACACTCATTCCGTACACACCGTTTGCGAGCATTGTTTTCAAATCTGCCTGAATACCTGCGCCGCCCGAACAATCCGAGCCTGCTATCGTAAGAACCGTTTTCATCCCTTATCCTTCCCTTCCGCTTTCAACCACACTTCTCACCTTTTCCTTTAATTGTGCCGTTGCCGCCGCAATATTTTCTGCTCCGAAAATCGCCGAAACAACAGCAACACCGTTCATACCACCGCCCTTAAGCTCCGCAATATTGGAAAGAGCGATTCCGCCTATTGCGACAACGGGAACGGATACGGCACTGCATATGTCCCGAAGCTCTTTTACGGTAATCCTGACAGCATCCTTCTTTGCAACCGACGGAAATACCGCTCCCACTCCCAGATAATCCGCTCCGGCAGCTTCCGCTGCCATTGCCTGTTCCACTGTCTTTGCCGTAGCACCGACAATGAAATCCTCTCCCGCAAGCTCCCTGATTTCGGAAACAGGAGTATCCTCTATTCCCACATGAACTCCGTCCGCACCGCATTCCAGAGCCACCCTTACATTATCATTGATAATAAACGGTACGCGGTATTTATGGCACAGCTCTCTTACCCGGACAGCTTCTCTTAAAAAATCCGTTTCGGAAAGGTTCTTTTCCCGGAGCTGCACCATGGTAACACCACCCTTTAAGGCCTCTTCCACCTGTTCCTCAAGCGTCATTTTTCCGGTCCATGTCCTGTCGGTCACCGCATATAATAACAGGTGTTCCTTCTTAATCTTCATTTGTCAATTCCTCCATAAACTTCCCTACATCCTCACAGCGCATCAGCCCGCTCATAATACAGGCTCCGCGTGCCCCCGCAAGACGAACCTTTGCATAATTCGTTTTACAAATTCCGCCGATTGCATAAACGGGAATCGAAACGCTTTTGCACACATCCTTTAAAAAATCAAGTCCACGTCCCGGTAATCCCCTTTTGCAATCGGTATCAAATACATGACCCGCTGTAATATAAGTACATCCAAGCCGTTCCGCCTCCACCGCATCCTCCGCGCTATGGCAGGAGGCACCAAGAATGCCGAAAGCTTTTTTCTCCTCCTTTGTCATGTCACGCAGCATCCATAGCGGCATATGAAGTCCTTCCGCACAAACACTTTTTGCCACATCCGCGTGACTGTGCAGAATGCAGGTAACACTGTACCGTTCACAAATATCCTTTACCGCTTCCGCAAGTATCCGGTACTCTTCCTTACTCAAATCCTTCTCCCGTAGAATAACTGCCCGTGGCTTTTCCTTTGCAATTTCCCCGATTCGTTTCAGAAAATCATCTTCGCAGAGACTTCTGTTGGTTATGCAAATTATTTCAGACATAAAGATACTCGTTCAGAACAGGCTGCAGACCTTCTTTTTCAATATCCGCATACATTTTTTTAAGACTACGGTTGTCGTCTATCTCAAACTGCTCGTCTCCCTGTTCACCGTCCGACTCCTTTCCGCTGTATTTGCTCTCATGGTCTCCTATTCCGGTAGATACTCCCGCTGAAACCTTTGTTGCCGCAATTTTAACAATGCCGTTTCTGAATTCGGCACTTTCTCTGGAGGAAACCGTAATACCGACAAAAGGAAGAAAGATACGGTATGCACAGAGAATCTGGCATAACTGCTTTTCATGTACATCCAACGGATTTATTTTGTCGTTATTCACGATTGGGCGCAGGCGCGGGCACGAAAGTGAAAATTCGGCATGAGGATATTTCCGCTGCAGATAGTATACATGCATTGCGCTTGCAAGAGCATCCTTTCTGAAGTCCGAAAGGCCAAGCAGTGCAGAAAAGGCTACACCGCGCATACCGCCGCGCAGCGCACGCTCCTGTGCATCAAAGCGGTACGGCCAGACACGCTTATGCCCGGCTAAATGCAGCTGCTCATACTTTTCGATATCATAGGTCTCCTGAAATACAGTCACATAATCGACACCGCACTCATGCAAATATTTGTACTCCTCGGTATTCACAGGATAGATTTCAATTCCGACCATACGAAAATACTTTCTCGCCAGCTTACATGCCTCGCCGATATAATGTACATCGCTCTGTGCACGGCTTTCTCCCGTCAGAAGCAATATTTCCTCCATTCCGCTGTCTGCGATTACCTTCATCTCATGCTCTATCTGCTCCATCGTCAGCCGCATGCGTTTGATATGATTGTAACAGTTAAAGCCGCAATAGACACAGTAATTCTCACAATAATTTGCAATATAAAGAGGCGTAAACAAATATACCGTGTTTCCGAAATGCTTCGCAGTCTCTTTTCCGGCACGCTGCGCCATCTGCTCCAAAAACGGTTCTGCCGCAGGAGAAAGCAATGCTTTAAAATCCTCCACAGAACAGGTTTCATGCTCCAGTGCGTTTAAAACATCCCTTGCCGTATAGTTTGAAGGCTCGTATTCCTCCATCTGCTTCAGAACATTTCCGCATACTTCGGATTCAATCCGCTCCATCTCCGGGAAATACTCCATCGGATTTTTACGGGATGCTTTATCCTTCTCTAAACGATGTTTGGTTTCAAGAGCCTCCTTAGACAAATATTCGGAGTCAACAAAAAATTGATTTTCCATAACCTGCCTCCTAATCGCGAAGGAATCCGGTCAGAGGGTCCGAAGCACTGGCGCCGCGTGTCAGCACTCTGCCGAGACCCGAAAGGTACGCATTTCTTCCTGCCTCGATTGCCTGCCGGAACGCACATGCCATTCCCGTAAGATTTCCTGCCGTTGCAAGTGCCGTATTTGCCATAACGGCAGCGGCACCCATTTCCATTGCCTCACAGGCCTGCGAAGGACGGCCGATTCCCGCATCCACAATAATCGGGAGGTCAATCTCATCAATCAATATCTGAATAAACTCTCTCGTTGCCAGTCCCTTATTGGAACCAATCGGAGAAGCAAGCGGCATAATGGTTGCCGCACCCGCATTTGCCAAATCTCTTGCCGTATTTAGATCCGGATACATATACGGCATAACCACAAAGCCTTCCTTTGCAAGAATCTCCGTCGCCCTGACGGTTGCCTCATTATCCGGCAGAAGATACTTGCTGTCCCTCATAATTTCTATCTTTATAAAATCACCGCATCCGAGCTCTCTTGCCAGCCTTGCTATTCTGACAGCCTCCTCCGCCGTTCTTGCACCGCTTGTATTCGGCAGCAGCGTTACTCCCTCCGGGATATAATCCAGAATATTTTCCTGCTCCTTTGTATTGGCACGACGTACCGCAAGCGTAATAATCTGTGCCCCCGCATCCTTTACTGCCGCTTCAATTAATTTCATGGAGTATTTTCCCGACCCCAGAATAAATCTGGACGTAAACTCATGTCCGCCGATGATAAGCTTATCCTTTTCCATCTTCTTGTCCTTCTTTCTAAAAAATCTCTTCAATCAGCTGTAAAGCCTTATGTGCCTGATGCGCCGCACAAAGCATTACACGGGAAGAAACCAGTCCTTCTCCTTCCGTTACTTCACTGACACCGTCTCCGCAGATGAAGAAATGTTCCGTAATTTTTCTTGTTTTTATATTGTTTGCGTCTCCCATTCCCGCCATGCCGGATGCCGAAACCAGATATTTGTCCGGTAACCCCGTAAGCACAATATCCGTAAGCATTGCCTTTGCCTCCGCAACATCAAATGCCTCGCAAATAATATCCGCATCCCGCAGCAGCTCCTGTGTATTTCGTTCATCCATACGGACCGTGTGAGTCTCGATTTCTATGTAAGGCGCTATTTCGAGCAGAACCTCGGAAAGAGCCTCCGTCTTATACATGCCGAGCTGCCCTGCCTTATACTGCTGACGATTCAGATTCGAGATATCCACCTTGTCAAAATCAATCAGACAAAGCTTTCCGACACCGGCTCTTGCGAGCATCACGGCAATATTGGAACCCAGTCCCCCAAGACCACAGACGGCAACACATGCGGAGGATACCTTTTCCCACAGCTTTCTGCCGATACGTTTTGCAAGTGCAGCCTGCATTGCTTCCTTTGTAGGAATCACATCAGCCACCCCCTACAAAGCTGACAACTTCCAGAGTGTCACCATCCTCTAAAAAAGTTTCTCCGTATTTTGACTTAGGAACAATTTCCCCGTTTCGCTCCACCGCAACACGTTTTTCGTCATAATTTTCGGATTTCAGATACTCTGCCAGTGATTTTCCGCAGACATTGCACTCTGTTCCGTTAATCTTAACCATTTTCCCGGTTCCTCCATTCTCTTCACATTTCTTTCAGACAATCCTTATGTTACTGATTCTGTCTTTTTCTCTCCGCTTACTTTTCCGTACAAAACTCCACCTTTTGTCCGTCGAGAATCATGTTCGTGGTTCTTACGGCACACATTTTTCCGCACATGGAGCAGGTATGTCTGTCTGCCGGCGGTGTACTTTCAAAATAGTCTCTCGCCTTCTCCGAGTCAACGGCTATTTTAAACATTTCCTCCCAATCCACCTTATGACGGGCATCCGCCATCTTATTGTCGAGGTCTCTCGCATGCGGAACTCCCTTCGCAATATCCGCAGCGTGGGCAGCGATTCTGGAAGCAATAATTCCTTCCTTCACATCATTTGCATCCGGCAGACGAAGATGCTCCGCCGGTGTAACATAACAAAGGAAATCCGCACCGCTTGCCGCTGCAATTGCTCCGCCGATAGCAGACGTAATGTGGTCATAGCCCGGAAAAATATCGGTCACCAAAGGCCCCAGTACATAAAACGGTGCCTCATGGCAAATCCGCTTTTCGAGCTGCATATTTGCAGCAATCTCGTTCATTGCCATATGTCCCGGACCTTCTACCATCACCTGTACATCCTTTTCCCATGCGCGCTTTGTCAGATTGCCCAGCTCAATCAGCTCGGAAATCTGTCCCGCATCGGTACTGTCATCGATACAGCCCGGACGAAGAGCATCACCGAGACTTATGGTAACGTCATACTCTCTTAATATTTCAAGCACCTCGTCATAATGCTCATAAAACGGATTCTCGTTTCCTGTCATCTCCATCCATGCAAAAAGCAGGGAGCCTCCTCTGGAAACAATATTCATCTTACGCTTTTCTCTCTTAAAAGCTTCCACGGTACGGCGGTTAATTCCTGCATGAATTGTCATAAAATCCACGCCCTCCTCCGCATGTGCCCGTACAACCTTCAGAAAATCCTCTGCTGTTATTTCAAGCAAATCCTTTTCCAGATAACCGATGGCATCATACATCGGCACGGTACCTATCATTGCCGGAGACATTTCAATCAGCTGCCTGCGGAATGTATTTGTTTTTCCGTAATTGGACAAATCCATAATTGCCTCTGCTCCGAATCTTAAAGCTGTCCTTACCTTTTCCATTTCACTGTCATAATTATTACAGTCACCGGACACACCGAGATTTACATTTATTTTTGTACGAAGTCCTTTTCCGATACCTTCTGCTGAAAGAGACGTGTGCCTTACGTTTGCGGGAATCGCAATCTGTCCTAACGCAACAAGCTCACAAATTTTCTCCGGTTCGGTGTATTCCTTTTTTGCTACCAGCTCCATTTCCGGGGTAATTATCCCCTTTTTGGCAGCCTCCATCTGTGTTTTGTAAGTTCGCATATTTTTCCTCCTTTATTTTTCTTTGAGATTGCGCAGAAAAAAGAGAGCCCCAATGGGACTCTCCGTAATAAAATCATAGTATGACTTCCTACGGCGGCATTATCCGCATCAGGTTAAAGGGTCGAAGTTCGATTACTTCCTCTCAGCCTGCTTTCACAAGCTCCCCTGTATTTCTCTTTATTTCCATCAAGCATCTTGATGACGCAATAATTATATCGAATGTACTTTCACATGTCAAGAAAAAACTAAAAGTTTCGTCCGTTCCAGCCCCAGTCGTTTACGCCGTGATAGGTCACATAAACCGCATTTCCCGGAATTCCAAGCTCCGTCTCAAAAAGCTTACAAATCTTTTCTGTAAGGCTTTCATAAGCACTGCGGGATGCTGCTCCGAACAGGCTGACGGAAACATATGCCCCCTTTTCCAGCTTCTTTCCGCCCATATACAAGTCGTAATTGTCTTCAAAGCCTACCATTAAAAAGCTTTCCGGCTTTCCGATTACCGACACAAGCTTTCCGAATTCCGATTTTAATACGTCTTTCTTCTCCTGTGGTACAGATACTGTAATTTTTGAATCAATAAACGGCATAATCAAAAACTCCTTTCTTCAATATATTGCTGTTTCCCAATAGCTCCTTGCTTTGCCTCCCTAAACAGTATACCAGTATCCGGCTAAATTGTAAACCATTGCGATTCACTTTACATAACAAATAAAGAGAATAATTCCGGCTCTTTCCGCACACCATACCTCCGAAAGAAAGCATCAAATAAAAAGGACTACGACAACATTGAACCGCTGCCGGAGTCCACTCGTCCGAGAAAGGACGGTCCGGGAGGGGAATAAGCCCCTCCCGGCAATATTTCTTTCATTTTCCCGCCTTTTTAAAGGTTCCTGCTTATGTTCACTGCCAGTATCGCTGCTCCGATGACAATCAGAATGATTCCCGTTATGCGGTTCAACGTCTCAGCCGATGCCTTGTTTGCTATTTTGGCAGCAATCCTAGCCCACAAAAACGTCGATAACACACACACAACAAGACAAAATATATTCGGCATACCGTCAATAGCAAAGTGACTGACTGCTCCCGTCAAAGCAGTAAAGGACATAACAAAGACGCTGGTACCTACCGCTGTTTTTAACTCATAACCAAGCACCGTTGTCAGTACAAGCAACATCATCATACCGCCGCCTGCACCGACAAATCCACATATAAAGCCAATCAGACATCCGGTAAACACAGAGCGCAGCACCTTCTGCCTTGCGTCCAGTGCATCCATGCTTTCCTTTGTTGTCATTACAGGCTTTACGATAAATTTTACTCCCAGCAGCATAGTCATCACTACCGAGAAGCTGCCCATCGTGCTATTCGGCACCTTGCTTGATACAAAGCTTCCGATTGCTGTAAAGATCAGGACAAACACCATCATGACAACGCCGTTTTTAATATCAAGATTCTTATTTTTTCCGTAAGTATAAGCACTGACACCGCTGGCAAGCACATCACTGGCAAGGGCAATTCCAACCGCCTCATATGCCGGCATTCCCAGAAATGTAATTAACATGGGGCTGATTGCCGCAGCGGCACTCATTCCCGCAAACCCGGTACCGAGCCCTGCTGCAATACCGGCAATAAAACATATGATAAAATCGAACAACTCCATAACCTTCCATTCCTCACTTATATCGTGCGATACCACGTTCCACTCCCAATGTCATCCGTCATGAAAATCTACTGACATCCCTCCTTATCCTTAGAGCGTATCACATCAAGGTTCGGTACATCCGCATAGATAATTGGGTTACGGTAAGTCGTTTCCACCTGAAGGGTCGTTTCGACATGGCGCATCGCCTGATTCAGGGACATATCCTCCGTCATATCAAGAACCGGCTCATCATCAATATCAAAGTGTACCTGCCTGATACCGCTGCAGCGGGGCGCATCTACTCCCGGTCTTGCATGATAGGTGTTCCAGATGTCTCCGTTCTCATCCTCCACATATGCATTGTGCCCTGTTCCGTATTCACCCGGAACACTGCGCGAGGTCAGAATCGGATAATTTGCCTTTTTCCAGTTTGATGCATTCAGAATAGTTCTTCCGTGTCCGATGGACAATAATCCAACCACATAAGACGTATCAACCGCTGCCGCAGAATATGTAATATACAGCATATTCTCTCTTTTCAGTGCAAACGGGCCTTCCACCACGAAGGTATGATTATTCTCCCAGCCATACTCCGGCTTCGTGAGTATAACAGGGTCACTTGCAAGCTTCCAGGGCTCACACGGATTCAGCTTTGCGATATACAGCCATGCACCCAGGTCCTTTGGCAAAAACTGTCTTTGGGACCAGATGACATAATCACTGCCCTCCCATACGAAATGTGTCATATCAAGTGTAATCTCTTTGCCGGCTTCACAGATATCACTTCCGTCCGCACGTACAATCCGGCGCGGTGCCTCCCAGTCCTCCTTCACAATAGGATTGCCGCCGTCTTTTAATATCATCACACGGCTCTCTTCCTCAAAGAAGGGTCCCGGAGTTGCGGCATGCATGATACATAATCTTCCGCCGATCACATGGAACTCCGGTGCCCACAAAAGTCCTCCGATTCCTTCATATGTCGTACTGTCAAGAATCAGGTTTTCCTTTGCATTCACCAGCTCCGGAATCGAATCTGCCTCGCGAATATACATCGTATGCTCATGGTCCGCGTCATAAGTCGCAATAAAGTAATATTTGTTGTTCCATTTTCCGATACAAGGGTCTGCGTGATTCCTTGCAACAGGAAAAGCAAAGGTGTCCTGATGAAGTGTTCCTTCTACCCTGTATTCACCCGGTGTCGCAAAATCCACGCCGTCCAGCTTCCAATCCACTACCGCGGTGCTTACGGTTCCGTCGGAAAAAATCTTATTTGCCTTAATCCCACAGAATTCCTCCCTTGTTCCGGCAAGAACCTTTTCCGGAAATACCGTCTCTACATGATGCGCGGTGATAAATTTATTCTTCAGACGCTTCGCAAGCTCATCCGAAATCTCAATACAGTTGCACAAATGCGCACCCTCAGGGAGTCCTCTTAAATCCTTAACTTCATCTACGCTTTTTCCGGAATCCCAAAGCTCTGTCAAAGCCTTATATTCCTCAGTCGGTTCCTTTAAGCCCTGCTCCGTATAAGTCACAAAATCATCGGTAGTAAAAGACAATACCTTTCCTGTACTTTCTTCATCAGGCTCTCCATCGGCTAAGGTACGAATTGCCGTAATTTCAAAGCCGCCATCCGCGAGAGGTTTCATATACGGATATTTCATACTCTTTGGATTTAAGGAACCATCCTCATTCTCCGTTGCTTTTGCAAACAAAATTCCACTGTTATGATTCAGTACAACAGGTGTGCCATCCTCTTCCAGCATAAGATGCATACTATATGCAAGTCTCGGATCATAATAAACACTGTCAATCGGTTCTCTGGTATAACACCACAATTTCTTCATATTGTCCTCCTTTATAAAAGCACGTATCTGTCTGCTATATATACGGCCTGGCATCGGCAAAGTGCCCACGCTCAATGTCCACGACAGCAGTTCCAAATTCAAATGCATCATGCTTATAGTTGTTTACAGCGCCATGCTGAATCCACCAATCAAAATATACCAGTTTTGGTCTGTATTTGTCAACCGGTTGACAACACCGGCAGAGCCAGTCGGAATAAAGAGCAAAAAAACAACCGCAGCATTTATGCCGCGGCTGTCTTTTAGGGTATTATGAAAAATTACTTCAATGTATCGGAATCACCGAAGAACTGCTTCCACTTCTGCTCACGCTCAGCCTTGATAGCCTCGCCGCCTGCGGACATATAATCCTTCATGTACTCATCCCAAACCTTATCGAAATCAGCCACAGAAGCTACAACTGCGTTATCGTAAAGCTGATCTCTCTTTGCACTAAGGGTATCACCGACACCCTGTTCTGCCTCGATTGCACCAACATTGACATTCTTGCCGACTCTGAGGTCAGTGTTTGCGATGGTGTGTGCCTTTACAACATCCTCCGGATCAATTCCCGGATAGTTGAGTGCTCTGGACTTGTTAGTAAGCTCATCACTCACAAGCTTAAGACCATTACAGGTAATGGTATAGTCAATGTTCATACCGGAGTTCTGGATATCATTTCCGGTAGCTGCCTGAATTGCGATTGCGCCGTCGGCAGTAACCGTATGGTTGATGCCTTCATCACCGATCTGCAGGTACTGAATGTGCTCCGGATCACTGATCCAGTCAAGGTAAAGCATGGAAGCAAGCGGCTCATCGTTCGTCGTCGGGAAGAAAATCTTACGATCAATCGGTCCGGATACGAACTTAGTGTAGCCACCATTCTTATCCTCGAAGCAGTCGATTGCTACAAACTTTGCATTCTCGCCAACCTCTCTCTTAAGGTTTGCATTGATGCTGTCCTCACCGTTACGATACGGATAATCCCAGTTGTGAGTGAAAGCACCTACATAGCCTGCCTTCATCATGGAATCCTCTGTGGTATCACCACTGCCGTACAATGCGAAATCCTTCCACATAAGCCCCATGTTGTACCACTTATTCAAAAGTCTGATTGCCTCTTTGGTGCCGTTCTGAGTTACCTTTCTGTCATCAAAGCCGTTGATGTAGTATTCCTTATCGGACATCTTCGGATCAAGGAAAGATTCAATCAGGGTCGCAGCTCTCCAGCCTACATCATAGCTTACGGAGTACGGAATCATCTTGTCGGCATCTGCACCAAGCAGGGTCTCTGCATTGTCTCTGAATGCAACAAGCATTGCCTCAAACTCAGCCTTTGTGGTCGGAGCCTTCATACCAAGCTTATCCAGCCAGTCCTGACGAACGAAGGTGAGTACGCGGTTGCTGACTGCAAGCTTTGCCTCGATTGCCCAAAGTGTACCGTCCTGCGGATCCTTATCCCAGTTAATGTTGGTCTCGGTCAGCCAGTTCCAGAGATTCGGAAGCTCATCCTTATATTCGGTTACATATGTGCTCAAATCGATAACGCCGCCCATCTGTGCGTAGGTCTGAATCGTCGGATAGCTGTAAGTAACACAGATGTCCGGAGCTTCCTTTGCTGCAAGAAGGTTGTTGATATCATCAACCTCAGTCCAGCGCGGAACCTTCTTAAACGTAACCTCTACATTGTGATCTTCGAGCATACCCTTCTTGATATACTCAGTGAACTTATTGTTCTCCGGGTCAGAGCCGCCGTCGTTACCACGGTCATAAATCTCTACGGTAATTTTCTTGGTCTCTTTGAACTTGCCGTCTACAAGCTCGTCACTCCCCTTAGAGACGCTCTTTCCGTCTTTTCCGCCACATGCAGCCATAGATAAAACCATGACGCCTGCAAGCAGAAGTGATACTAACTTCTTCTTCATATTTTTCCTCCCTTGCTTAAAAGAAATAATTATGATAGTTTATATGAATTTACAGGATATCCTGCCAATTCCAAAATCACTCCTTCACCGCTCCGAGTGTCACACCGTGAATGAAATATTTCTGCAGCCACGGATAAATCATAAGAATCGGAACGGTCGAAAACATAACGATTGCAGCCTTTAAGGACTCCGAAAGTCCCGGAGCGGAAAAGCCCTCTTGCGTCGCCACCTCCACCTGATTAATGTTGTTCAGGATGTTGTACAACAGCAGCTGCAGCGGATAATACTTTGCCTCACGCATATATACCAACGCATCCGAATAACCGTTCCAGCGCCCTACCGCGTAAAACAGTGCAAGAGTTGCCATAACGGGTTTGGACAGCGGTACATAAATCTTAATCAGAATCTGGAAGAATGTCGCACCGTCAATCTCTGCCGATTCGCGAAGACTCTCCGGAATGCTGTAGAAAAAACTCCTCATAATAATCATATTAAATACGCTCAGACAGCTCGGAAGTATCAGTACCAACGGATGGCTTAAAAGATTCAGCTTCTGCATCAGAAGGTAATTCGGAATCGCACCTGCGTTAAAAAACATGGTAATTGTAATAAACACATTGATAAACCCGCGTCCCTTTAACTTATCAAAAATCAGCGGATATGCACAGAGTGTCGTCATAGTCAGCGACAGCAGTGTACAGACAATCGTTAAAAATACTGTCCATACGAAGGATTTTAAATACTTCGGGTCGTTTAAAACTGTAGCGTATGCATCAAGATTGAAGCCCTTCGGCCACAGATAAATCTCATTTTTTATCAGGTAGCTGGAGCCACTGAGTGACTTTGCAAGCAGGTTCAGCATCGGTGCAAGACAAATCACACCAATAAAAATACAAAATATTACAAAAATCCAATCCCAAACTTTATCAGCGGTTGATTTTATTTTCATGTTAATCCCCTCCGGAAAAAATGCATTTCTTAATTACCAGATACCGCGTTCTCCAAGCCGGCGTGAAATCCAGTTTGCCATCAGCAGGAAAAATACGCCTACAACCGACTGGAACAGACCTACCGCTGTTGTCAGCGAGAACTGCAGACCCCTGATACCCACACGGTATACATAGGTGGAAATAACATCTGCAACCTTCATAACCAGAGGATTCTGGAATGCAAACGGCCGGTCAAAGCTACTGCCCAGAATATTACCGAGATTCATAATAAGAAGCACTACAATCGTCGGCTTGATGCCCGGCAGAGTAACATGCCACATCTTGCGGAAGCGCCCCGCTCCGTCCACGGAGGCTGCCTCATAAAGCTCAGGGTTAATACCCGCAATCGCTGCGAGATACACGATAGAGCCCCATCCGAAATTCTGCCATACGCCAAACCCGATATATGTACCGACCCAGTGCTTTTCTTCATTGAGGAACGGGATTGCCTCACCGCCCAGATCCTTGATAATCATATTCACCAGACCGGCGTTCGGTGCAAAAAGCTGCAGTGCCAGACTGGCAATGATAACCCAGGAAAGGAAATGCGGCATGTACGCAATCGTCTGAATCACACGCTTAAACTTCTTGAAACAAAGCTCATTGATAATCAGCGCGAAAATAATCGGTGCCGGGAAACCTATAATCAGATCCAGCAGATTCAGCGTCAGTGTATTGCGGAGTGCATAGCGGAAATCATTGTTGCTGAATGCTTTGATAAAATACTCAAAGCCGTGATTTTTCGCCCAAGGCATCTCCCACACACTCTGAACGATGCTGTACTTTTTGAACGCGACCTGAACATAAATCATCGGTGCATACTTAAATATTATCAGATACAACATCGGCAATGCCAGCAAAGCATACAGCTGCCAATATCGTTTCATATATGCACGGGGGGTCATTCTGGTTTTTGCCACTTTATTCTTCTTCATCACAAAATCCCTCTCAATATATTGTGCTTGTTTCTCATTGATATATCCGATTATATCACAAAAAGTAATTTATTTCCTTGTAAAAATAACAATATACATTGCATATATCACTCTTTTGTTATATAATATTACCGATAAACAGTGTTTTTTTCTTAACTCTTTTATGCAAATTACACTACATTAGGGGAGAATATATCATGGGTCATTTGGAATATAAGAAAAAATCAAACCGGATATTTTCGGAATTAGGTTGTCACATACACAGCGTCTATGAAATCTACTACTTTGTCTCAGGGGATGCCGAACTTATGGTGGAGGGTCGCATTTTTAAGCTGACCCCTCATAGCCTTCTCATTTTCCCGCCAAATGTACTGCATGGCATTCAGGTCAACTCATGCGATGATTATGTTCGTTATTGTCTGTATATTTCGCCACAGGATCTTATTCCTGAACGTTTGCACTTTCTGACCGACATTGTCACCGACACAAAAAAAGCCCCTCAGGAGCTTTTGTATGAGCATACCGAATCCTTCCGTCTGGAGCAATTTTTTTATAATCTTAAGCAGCTCGAAGAGCAGCCTGAGGATATCAGAGCCACATTTGAGCCTATCTTTACAGAATCCCTGGTTGCACAGATTAATCTGCTGTATCACACCTTACGTCCTTCCCGCGTATCACATGGCACAGCCGGAAAAATAGATGCTATCGTCAGTTATCTTAATCTGCATCTCACCACCCCTATGACCTTAGACTCAATTGCTGACCATTTTTTCCTCAGTAAAAACTATCTTAACCGCACCTTCAAGGAAGCCATTGGTACAACTGTCATTGAATACCTGCGCTATAAGCGTGTACTTCTTGCAAGGCAGCACATATTAAACGGCGAAACAGCCATGAATGCCGCAATTCTTTCCGGCTTTTCAGATTACAGCACTTTTTACCGCACTTATGTCAAATATATGAATATATCACCACATTCCGATATTCATACAAGTCCGAAAACAATTGTGATAAAACGTTAATAGATTCTATCTCATTTTTTCAGGTACTTTGCCGTAATAGTTGTGCCATTTTTTAACATTTCCTCAGGAGTTCCGGTAAATACAATCCTGCCGCCCTTTGTACCGCCGTCAGGTCCTACGTCAATGATATAATCTGCCAACTTCATGACATCCGTATTGTGCTCAATCACAATTACGGTATTTCCCCTGTCGACAATCATCTCCAAAATGTTTACCACCCTTTCGATATCGGCAACATGTAAACCGGTTGTCGGTTCATCCAGAATATAAATATTTCCCTTTTTCTTTATATTTTGTGCGAGCTTCACTCTCTGGCGCTCACCTCCTGAAAATGTAGAAAGCGGCTGTCCTAAGGATAGATACGGAAGTCCGATGTCAATCATACGGTCCAGAGAATCCGTAAGCTGCTTCACAATCGACAAAGCTCTTGTATTCTGCTTTAAGCCTCTTATTTTTATCGGTTCCATATCTTACCTCCATAACAAAGAATCCTATCTGAGTTTACAAATAGGATTCTATATCCTCCCCTTAAGGGGAGAGTCAAGCCCCTAATTCCCGGCTGCTTAAACCGTACTTCAAATGACACGGAATCTTCCGAAGCTCCTCTTTTCATTTACTTCCAAGGGCGTTCTTTACCAAACCACCCATTTTGTTCCCAATACTCCTTCTCCACCGGCGAAGCCCCCCAGCCCTTTTTCTGCATCATCCCCATCATATTAAACATAAATCTGGTCTTAACTCCGACATGAGGCTTTTTCTCTGTGCTTAGTTTTCCGGCGATTCTTGTTGTGTCTTTTTCGATTTTTTCTTTCTTTGAAGCTCTTACTTCATCCCAATTCATTGCCTGAACCGCTATTCCATACTTAATAACGGATGGTACTCCCATATAAAATAAAGAATCCTCCACATCCTTCATTGCTGACCCGGTCGAAGCTCCCGCTGAAGTGGAAACAATTACGGCACGCTTACTGAACATGTATTTCTTAGGTCGGTGAACCATCCAGTAGTCAAAAGTCATATCAAGGAAAGATTTTAATGGAGCAGAAACATGTAAGCAATAAGTAGGCGTTGTTACAATAAGTAACTCTGCCTCCTCAATGGCATCAAGAATAACCTTTTTCTCTTCATAATAAGGACAAGCCTGTTCATCTTCAAGGCATTGATAACATCCGGTACAAAAATGATTTAAATCCTTCGGGAAAAAGAATTCCCTAATCTCGTTATCCCCACTTATCTTATCAGCAATCATTCGACCGATATGATATGTACTCCCCTTATGGTTCTGCCCGTTTAACACTACTATCTTCATTTTGCCTCCCTTAATAATCTTTCTGCGTTTCGCTCTCTTTGACGTCTTCCAAATCCGCAATATATTAAAAATCGTACCGTATGACGGCACAGTTTTTTACACCCCATGCTGCATATTCTTCGTTTGTCATATCAGTAAAGTATGACTGCACAACTCTTGCAATCCCATTATGTGCTACCAGAATATATGTCTTTTCATCAGATTCCGCTTTTATATCATCTAACAAATTGTAAATGCGCTGTGCCAATCTAAGCATCGACTCTCCGCCTTCATAGCTGCAGGCAAAATGTGCTTTTGCCTTCTGAAACTCTTCTCCGTTCCGCGGTGTAGACTCCCACTTACCAAAGTTCTGTTCCTTTAACCTTAGTTCCATTTTTGCAGGAATTCCGGTCATCTCTGAAATATGCTTCGCAGTATCAGCCGCAC
>JAQXLY010000019.1 GCA_029012365.1 Lachnospiraceae bacterium
GTATTTTAAAGAGAACCATAAGGCAACGTCAGTACTTAGCGAGGTGGTTTCGAGCTTAGTACTGCTACGTTGCTGCATGAGCGAGAGCGGGTTCTCTTTAAAATACTCCGTCTCCACAACGATTACACACAAGAGGGCTAACTGTTACCAGAAATGAAGCGGAATTAGGGATTTTTGCTTGACTTTCCCCATGTTTGGTTGTAGACTATAACTACTTTGATTTTTGTATCGGTCAGGAGGAATGCAGCAGATGAAAAAGGTATATGTCATTGCTAATGCCGGAAAAGCTGCGGCAGTCGGGATGACAGAGAAGGTGCGTGCTTTTTTTCTTGAGAGAGGAATCGCGTGTACGGTTTTGATGGATGATTTTTCAGAGCAGACTTCTTATGATTCGATTTTAAAGGAAGATGCGGAATGTGCCGTTGTGTTAGGAGGGGACGGGACACTGATTCGTGTAGCGGCACGTCTGGCAGAGAAAAGAATTCCGGTATTCGGGATTAATCTCGGAACGTTAGGGTTTCTTACCGGTGCGGAGTCTGTAGAAACGGAACGGGTACTGGAGGCACTTGTTGCGGGCGAGTACAGGGTGGAAGAGCGGATGATGTTAGAGGCTTCCATAGAAGGAAAAGTATTCGGTACGGCATTAAACGACGTAGTTATTACCAGAAACGGTTTTTCCAGAATTATCAGTGTCAGTATTATGGTAAACGGAAAGCCGGTATGTGATTACCGTGGTGACGGTGTAATTGTTGCGACACCGACAGGCTCCACCGGTTACAATCTGTCTGCGGGAGGACCTGTAGTGGCACCTACCGCAGAGCTTATTCTGATTACCCCGATTTGTCCTCATTCTTTAAGCGCAAGGAGTATTCTGCTTTCGGGGGAGGATGAGCTTCATTTGGTGGTTCGCGAGGAAAAGAAAACCCAGGATGAGGAGGCTATCATTACCCTGGACGGACAGAAGGCAAAGGAGCTTTCGGCAGAGGATAGGATTGTGATTCGCAGGTCCGGTAAAAAGGCTTATTTTATACAGTTAAAGGAGTGTAGTTTTTTCGATGCGCTACATAGAAAGCTGGGAAATTGAGAAAATTTGTAAAACGGAGAGAAAAGGATGAAAACAGCAAGGCATAATAAGATTATTGAACTTGTAGAAAAAAATGAAATCGAAACCCAGGAAGAGTTAGGGGAGCTTTTAAAAAATGCCGGGTATTCTGTGACGCAGGCAACCATTTCCCGTGATATCAGGGAGCTTAAGCTTACGAAGGTTGCCATTGATTTAGAACGTCAGAAGTACATTGTACTCAGAGAACATAATTCAGAAATGAATGAAAAGTATGCAAGAATACTAAGAGATTCGTTTATTTCTATGGCAAAGGCACAAAACATACTTGTGGTAAAGACCGTCTCAGGTATGGCAATGGCTGCTGCAGCTGCGCTTGATGCCTTACAGGTAGACGGTATTGTCGGAAGCATTGCAGGAGATGACACGATTATGTGTGCTATCCGCACGGAAAAGGAAACCGATGAGGTTATGGAAAAATTACATCGCTTAACCGGCGATAAAAGAATAATTGAAAAAGAGTAAAGGAGAATAGTTTTATGTCAGGTCATTCCAAATTTGCAAACATTAAGCACAAGAAAGAAAAGAACGATGCGGCAAAGGGTAAGATTTTCACCATTATCGGCCGTGAAATTGCCGTAGCAGTAAAAGAGGGCGGTCCGGATCCGGCAAATAACTTCAAGCTTGCAACCGTTATTGCAAAGGCAAAGGCAAACAATATGCCGAACGATACCATAGACCGCGGAATTAAAAAGGCAGCCGGAGATGTAGGTAATGTCAACTATGAATATGTTACCTATGAAGGCTATGGTCCGAGCGGCATTGCTATTATTGTAGATGCACTGACTGATAATAAGAATCGTACCGCAGCAAATGTACGCAGTGCATTTACGAAGGGTAACGGAAATATGGGTACGACAGGCTGCGTATCTTATATGTTTGACAAAAAGGGTCAGATTATCGTAGCAAAGGAAGATTATTCCGGGGATGCGGATGAGTTAATGATGGTTGCTCTGGATGCAGGTGCAGAGGATTTCTCTGAGGAAGAGGACAGCTTTGAGATTATCACCGACCCGGACGCATTCGGTGAGGTACATGAGGCACTTTTGAAGGCAGGCATCGTGATGGCTTCCGCGGAGGTTACCATGATTCCGCAGACCTGGGGTGAGCTGACTGATGAAAAGGATATTAAGAGCATGAATCGTATCTTAGACTTACTGGACGAGGATGATGACGTGCAGGAGGTTTACCACAACTGGGATATGCCGGAGGAAGAATAGTTCCGGTGCATATGGAAGTACAGGGAGCCGATGATGTCGGTGCCAGGAAGCACTTTGGAAGGAGATTAGAAATGAAAATCAGAACGAGATTTGCACCGAGCCCGACGGGCAGAATGCATGTCGGTAATTTACGAACCGCATTGTATGCGTTCCTGATTGCAAAGCATGCGGACGGTGATTTTATTTTAAGAATTGAGGATACGGACCAGGGACGCTTGGTGGAAGGTGCCGTAGATATTATTTATCGCACGATGGAGAAAACCGGACTGATTCATGACGAGGGTCCGGATAAGGACAAGGGCTTCGGACCTTACGTACAGAGCGAGCGTGTAAAGAGCGGTTTGTACATGGAGTATGCAAAGCAGCTGGTAGAAAAGGGCGAGGCGTATTACTGCTTTTGTACCAAGGAGCGTCTGGAGTCTTTAAAGACTACCGTTGAAGGTTCTGAGGATAAGGAGATTACGAAGTACGACAAGCATTGTCTACATCTGTCGAAAGAGGAGATTGAGAAGAATCTCGCAGACGGACTTCCGTTTGTTATCCGTCAGAATACTCCGACGGAGGGAACGACCTCTTTCACTGATGTGCTTTACGGAACGATTACCGTAGAGAATGCGGAGCTTGACGATATGATTCTCATTAAGTCCGACGGCTTTCCGACCTACAATTTTGCAAATGTTATTGATGACCATTTGATGGGGATTACCCATGTTGTTCGCGGTAACGAGTATTTGTCCTCTACGCCGAAGTATACGAGGCTGTATCAGGCGTTCGGATGGGAGGAGCCGGTGTATATTCATTGTCCGCTCATTACCAACGAGGAGCACCAGAAGCTTTCCAAGAGAAGCGGACATTCCTCCTTTGAGGATTTGCTGGAGCAGGGCTTTGTCACCGAAGCGATTGTAAACTTTACCGCACTTCTCGGCTGGAGTCCGGCGAACAACGAGGAGATTATGTCTATGGAGGAATTAATCGAGCAGTTTGATTATACACATATCAACAAGTCTCCGGCGGTATTTGATATGACAAAGCTGCGCTGGATGAACGGCGAGTATTTAAAGCGTATGGACAATGAGAAATATTATGAGCTGGCACTTCCGTATGTGGAAGAGGTTGTGAAGAAGCCGTATGACAAAAAGGCAATCGCAGACCTTGTAAAGACGAGAATCGAGACCTTACTTGATATTGCAGGGCATATTGATTTCTTTGAGGAGCTTCCGGAGTACGATACCGAGATGTATGTCCATAAGAAGATGAAGACAACAAAGGAGTCTTCTCTCACCGTATTAAAGGAGCTGCTTCCGCGTTTGCAGGAGCTTAACGACTACAGTGTTCCTGCCATCGAGGCGGTTCTCATGGGCTATGTACAGGAGAAGGAAATCAAGAACGGACAGGGCTTATGGCCGGTGCGTACCGCAGTTTCCGGAAAGCAGATGACACCGGGCGGAGCTTACGAGATTATGGCAATCCTCGGTAAGGAGGAGAGCCTCAGAAGAATCGAAAAGGCGATTGAGCTGTTAGAGAAAGAAGTGCAGTAGCAAAGAAATTGAAGACACGGGGCTGTTACGCACATTAATGCGACGGCCCCGATTTTTGATACATTAACTGGTATTATATGTTCGAAAATCAGACTTCAAGGAGGGAAAAATATTCCATGTACTGTTTTTTGAGAAACAGTGAATTGCCCATTTTGTAAAGACGTTCAGCGGCTCTGTCGGCACAGGAGATAATCAGCTGTTCATAACTGCATTGAAACGGAGAGATAGCACCTATCGTACCGGTACACTGCTTATTCAGGCAGCAGCAGTTATAGCGGCAACGGGCTTTCAGCCCGCAATTGGAGCATTCCTTCGGGGTTGCTGCCCTGATTTTGCGGATAAATGTAAGACGGTCTGCTTGTATTCCGTAAAAAACATCCCCCATAAGATAGGGTTCCTCAATAAATTGCTGGCAAGGGTATATTTTACCGTCGGGCATAACGCAGACCTGCTTTTCGCCGAGCCGGCAGCCTTTATTCGGACTGTATTTTCCCAGAATGTAGTCTCTTATTTTAACATCAAATGCTGCTATGGTAAATTCATCGCCCGAAAGGGTTTTCTCGACATATAAATCGGAAAGCTTTGCAAATTCGTCTTCAAGAACGGAAAAGCTTTTATCGTCCCATGGACAGACCTCGGCATAGCGGGGAGTTATTGCAATATTCTGAAACCCTTTTGTAAAAAGATATTCAACCGACGCGCAAAGCTTTTCGGCGCAGGATGGGTCAACCGTTATGAGCGCCACGGCATGAGGTTGATAGCGGAGAAGAATGTCAATCTTTTCGGAAAGCGGATGGAAGGTTCCTTTCTTGTCTTTTGTTAGTCGGCAATTGTCCTGCATAAGACCGTCGTGCGAAAGAGCCACACCTATGCCATGCTTGCAGGCGAATCGCATAAATTCCTCATTAAGAAGAAGTCCGTTTGTTACCAGCTTGAACGAGAAGTAATGTCCAGTTTTTTTTATTTCGTCGCAATAATCCATAAGCTTTGCAAGAGTATCTTTGCAAAGTAACGGTTCGCCGCCGAAAAAGCAGATACCTGTCGAACGATCTCCGCTTCTCACGGAATAATCGACAGCCGCTTTTGCCGTATCAAACGGCATGGCAAGTCCCTTGCAGAAGACTTCTTCGCTGCAGTTTTTGTTGTCCGACTGATAACAGTAGGTGCAAGCGAGGTTACAGTTAAGGGTAAGATACATGGTCATATTCATAGATGCTATTCTCCGTCGGTCTTACTTTCGTCAGTTTCAACAGCAACATTATAGAGATTTCTGTCCGGGATAAGTACTACGGTGTCACCGTCATAAGTGTCGTACAGCTCGGTGGTATCATCCGGGAAATTCTCGCGGAAGAATTCATTTTCTCTGAGTTCCTCCGACGGTACATCCTGAAAGAGCGCAAACTCCTCCCGGTAGACGGTAAGGGTTCTTACTCCGTCGTTCAGCAGAAAGCTTACTCCGTCGTTCCCTGCACTAAAACTGTCGACCCGCACATAGTTTCCGTCGTCTTTTAATTCATAAATACTGTAGTAAACGGGAAGCTCGATAGAAGGCTCGCCCATTAATTCTACTACTTCAATCGTCGGGTTCCCTGCGCCGTCGTCAATTGCAACGTCACCTGAAAGGGAAGGGTCGGAAACAACGGGAGGCTCGTCAACTTCCGGAGCCTCGGCAACGCCTGCTGTCCTACAGCCTGCCATCGTACCGAGAGTTGCAGCAACGGTGGCGATAAGAGTTATAAGCTTTTTGCCGCCCTTTTTCTTTGCGAGCTGTTCATAATCAGGATATCCCGGCTTTTCCGGGTGTTCAACAGGTTTTATTTTCATAGAAAGCGTCCCCCTTCTTATTCTGCATGGAATACATCATTAGCCTTTTTTTCAGTTTATCATAAAAAAAGTGTGGACGCAAGGGAAGCAATTTGCAAAAGTAGTAGGACAGAATGGAAGAATGTGGTATACTGAATCTAACGGATGTCTGATATTTCCATGGTTATTGAAGTTATAGCTTGAGGAGAGGATACGATGTTAACAAGTATTGCAATTATTTTACTGTTTGGCTTAGGAATGGGTTGGATTTTTTCAAAATTGCGTCTGCCGGGTCTGCTCGGCATGATTCTTGTGGGAATCATAATAAGCCCCAATGCTTTGAACCTGATTGACGAATCGATTCTTACGATTTCGGGGGATTTAAGGCAGATTGCACTGGTTATCATTCTTACGAGAGCCGGACTTTCCCTTGACCTGTCGGATTTAAAAAAAGTCGGTAGACCGGCAATAATGATGTGCTTTGTTCCGGCATGCGCAGAAATGCTCGGAACGATTCTTCTTGCTCCGGCTCTGCTTCATGTATCGTTGTTTGAGGCGGCGCTCATCGGCAGTGTGATTGCAGCGGTTTCTCCGGCAGTTGTTGTACCGAGAATGATTCGGTTAATGGAGGAGGGCTACGGCAGGCGCAAAGGGATTCCGCAGCTGATTCTGGCGGGTGCTTCGGTGGATGATGTATTTGTTATTGTGGTGTTTACGGCACTCACAACATTAGCAGCTACCGGAAAGGTTTCCGCAGTAAGCTTTACACAGATTCCGGTTTCGATTGTGTCAGGTGTTTTTCTCGGAGCTTGTGTGGGAATGCTTTTTGTGCAATTCTTTCGTAAGTGTCACATGAGAGATTCGGTGAAAATCCTGATGATTCTAAGCATTTCTTTTCTGCTTTTGGAGGTGCAGAACAGGCTGGAAGGATATCTTCCGGTTTCCGGCTTACTTGCGATTATGAGCATGGGCATTGTAGTAAAGCAAAGGTATGATGTGCTTGCTTTGCGGTTATCTGTGAAGTATAATAAATTGTGGCTTGGCGCAGAGGTGGTTCTGTTTGTTTTAGTCGGTGCCACCGTTGATTTAAACTACGCAATATCCGCAGGCACTCTGACCATATTGCTTGTAATCGGAGCATTGGCATTCCGGATGCTCGGTGTGGCACTGTCATTAGTAGGGACAGAGCTATCAAAAAAAGAACGGCTATTTTGCATGGTAGCCTATACGCCGAAAGCAACCGTGCAGGCTGCAATCGGTGCGATACCGCTTGCAATGGGACTTTCGTGCGGGACGCTGGTATTAACGGTTGCGGTGTTGTCCATTTTAATTACGGCTCCCTTTGGCGCAATCGGAATTGACAATTTATATAAGAGATTATTGGAGAAAACAGAATGATTATTCTAATTTCAGGGGCATCCCATACGGGGAAAACAGCACTTGCCCAGAAATTGCTGGAAAAATACAAGTATCCATATTTGTCCATTGACCATTTAAAGATGGGACTGATTCGCAGTCAGAATACAGCTCTGACACCGCTGAGTGATGATAAGGCGTTAACGGATTATTTATGGCCGATTGTGCGGGAGATGATAAAGACCGCCATTGAAAATGACCAGAACCTGATTGCGGAAGGCTGCTATATTCCGTATGACTGGGAAAAAAGCTTTGGGCCGGAGTATCTGAAGGAGATAAGATATGTCTGTCTGGTGATGAGTGAGGACTATATCCGTAACCATTTTGAGGACATCAGAAGATATGCGGGTGTGGTGGAAAACAGGGGAGATGATGAATACTGTACGATGGAATCAACGCTTAAAGATAATGCCTGTGTATTGGAGAAATGTCGGAAGTACGGTGTGAACTATATTCTGATTGAGGAGGAATATGCAGTAGATTTCAAACTGTAGGGGGACATAGAATGGAACAGAAGATATTTTCTAAGTGCGGTATGCGCTGTGATTTATGCCTGATTTATCGTCCTAATGTGGTAAGAGAGGACAGGCGGGCTGAGATTTGTAATGTGTATAAGAAGATATGGCAGGGGTTTGAGCCTGACCCGAATACGGTTATCTGTGACGGCTGTTGCAGTGAGAGTAAGGATGCAGTATTATTCAGTCCGGGCTGTGAGACCAGAAAATGCGTGATAGAAAAAGGCTACCTTCATTGCGGATATTGTGAAAAGTATCCGTGCAGCATCTTTCCGGCAGAACCTACAGAGGAAGAGACAATTCAAAAGATAGAAGTGGAAAAGCAGTGGACCTGGGAAGAGGAAAAGCTGATGGAAGCCTATACTTGTAAGAAGAATATGGATGAGTTTCGGAAAAACCGGTAAATAAGGATTTGAAGAGAAGGAAGAGTTCGTGATAAATTCGGAGATGATGTAAGTGACAAAGAATAAAAGTGTTGCAGCAGTAATATATGCACTGTTGGCTGCTGTATTTTATGCAATAAATACACCTTTTTCAAAAATATTGCTTAATGATGTGCCAGCCACATTTATGGCAGCGTTTCTATACATGGGTGCAGGCTTTGGCGTAGGAATCATGTATTTATTCCACATTAAGAAGGAAAACAAAACCGAGAGACTTACTAAAAAAGATTTGCCATATACAATCGGCATGATTGTTTTGGATATTCTGGCTCCGATATTCCTTATGATTGGTATTAATATTGGTTCTGCGTCAAATGCCTCTTTACTTGGAAATTTTGAAATTGTTGCGACAACAGTTATAGCTCTTTGTTTTTTTAAGGAAGCTGTATCAAGAGAACTTTGGACTGCGATAGCCTTTATTACGCTTTCAAGTATTCTTCTTTCGTTTGAAGGGAGCGGAAGTTTTCAATTCTCTTATGGCTCATTATTTGTTATCTTAGCAACATCATGTTGGGGATTGGAAAATAACTGCACGAGAAAAATTTCTGATAAGAGTACCTATGAGATTGTTGTATTGAAGGGTGTTTTCTCAGGAGGAGGTTCTTTCCTGATTGCTATGGTTATAGGAGAGCAGCTCCCGAATATAAATTATATACTATCCGTAATGATATTAGGCTTTGTAGCATATGGGCTTAGCATTTTTCTTTATATTAGGGCTCAAAGAGATTTGGGGGCATCTAAGACAAGTGCTTATTATGCGGTAGCACCATTTATAGGGGCATTTCTTGCATTTGTTGTTAATGGAGAGAGGCTTACATGGACATTTTTTGTGGCCTTGGTATTTATGCTGATAGGAAGTATTTTTGTGGTATATGATACTATGGTGAAACATCATACTCATGAACAGGAGGAAAAAAGATGAATGGAAAAACAGCTAGAGTAGGTGCTTGCTTGTTGGTTGGTGACATTGATAAGATGGCACAATTTTATAGAGATATTCTGGGATTCAATACTGATTGGGATGGTGGCAATTTTGCCGAGTTTGAAACTGCAAGCGGAAGAACTACTCTATTTATGTATAGTAGAGAGGAGTTTGCTAAAGCAATTGGACAAGCATATGAACCTCCAAAAGGAATCAATCAAACTTTTGAAATTGCTTTGTGGTTGCCTAAGTATGCGGATGTCGATGCAGAGTATGAGCGTCTTTCAAAACTGAGTGTTAAGTTTCCATGTGGTGCACCAATCACTTTCGATTTTGGAATTCGTAGTTTCTATGTGTCAGATCCTGAAGGAAATCTTTTAGAAATCGGAAGTATGAATGAGGATGGGAGATGTGAATGATGCTGAACCAAATGATAAAAAGTGTACTTGAACAAGACAGAGCTTCTGTTGTGTTGTGTGATCTTAATCATGTGATTGTATATATGAATCCTGCAGCAATCAGAAGATATGAAAAGCGTGGCGGTGCCGCTCTTTTAGGAAAGAGTTTATTAAATTGCCACAATAAAAAATCGAATCAGATGATTGAAAAGGTTGTAGCATGGTTTAATGAAAATCAGGATAATAATATGATTTATACTTACCATAACGAAAAGGAAAATAAAGACGTATATATGGTGGCATTAAGAGATGAGGATAAAAAACTGATTGGATATTATGAAAAGCATGAATATCGAGATGCAGAAACCGCAGCTGTTTATGATTTTTCAAACTCCCTTGTATAGTGGCAGGGGAAGTGGATAATAAATATTAGTAGATATGAAAGATAAGAGTCAACTTCCGGTTAGAAGGAGAAAAAACAAGTGAGTAATATGAATTGTCCTTGTAAAAGGACGAAATGTGAAAGACACGGGAATTGTGATGAATGTAGAGCGTATCATCACGGCAAGTCTTCCGGGATATCATTAACGCGATGTGAAAAGTTGAAAAAGAAGGAAGAAAAAAGAACAGACCGGCAGGGGAGAAAGGAAACGATAGTTATGGAAGTTATATACGGTGTGCCGTCTGATATAGATTCCTGGATGTGTTTGGTAAATAATGTGAGTTGGAATTTTCCGGGGTTAGAAACGCAGGAGAAGTTAGAAGAACATAGGGAAACCGTTTTACGCTTTATGAACAAAAAGCAGGCACTGTGTGTAAAAAAAGGGAACGAGATTCTAGGAGTCATTCTGTTTTCAAGAGGACATAACATGATTTGTTGTTTAGCGGTGTCACCGGAATACAGACAATGTGGGATTGCAGCAAAGCTGCTTGAAAAAGCGTTAGGGGAACTGAATGCGGATAAGGATATTACAGTTTCAACCTTTCGGGAAAATGATGAAAAAGGAATCGCACCGAGAGCTTTATACAAGAAATTCGGGTTTGTGGAAGACGAGCTGATTGAAGAATTCGGATATCCGAATCAGAAATTTGTGTTGCACCCGAAGGGATTTGATGCGAAGGAGTAAATGAAATTGAAAGAACGAGCAAAGAAACTAAATCTGATTGTATTGATTTGAATTTTCATAATTGTATTACTTATAAAGCTGATTCGGTGAGAGGTATTCGGCGGACAGCCCTTGTACGGAAAGACACAAGGACTGTCACAACACCGGAAGAAAAAGCACAGCCGGCATCAATGGCGTTATTGCTCGGTACCGTCAAGCTCCTTCATCATTTTATTCAAGCGGCCGAACTGTCCGATAAATACCCCGATTCCAAAAATAACAACAAGTAGGGCACCGACTGCAATTCCGTTGAGAAGACCTCCGAAGAAGCCGCTGTGGTTCAAAAAATCGGTAAATATGACCAGATAGGAGTAGCACAGCAGGATAATGTAAATCGGAAGCAAATGCAACAGTTGTCCGTTTATGATGCGCTTACACAGTTCAAGCCTTGACTCCCTGTCACTGAAAACGGAGAGGTCTTCTTCTTCGCCCTCAATATGCTTTTTACGGAAATAGAACCAGTTCCGGTACTGGAAAACATATTCCCAGCCGAAGTCCCGGTACATCTGAAGATAATCCTCCTCTGCAACGCCGTTTTCCTTGTAATCAAGCTGATAACACCAGTCCTCCTTTTCGACAGACTCAAAGCGGTAGTGATACCCGTCGGTGGAGAGAAATTTATAGCCCTCTCTGTGCATAAAAGAGAGCCATGCGGCTTCCTGTTCAAACTCCGCAATGTAAAATCTTTGTTTTTCTACATGAATGTTTGAAGTTGTTTCCATTACTTTGTACCTCCTATGAATTCTCCCTTGCTGTTTTTATACAGACGTTCAATGCGCTGTAGCTCCAGCTCCAAAATTTCGTTTCCGAGCTCTGTAATCCGGTAAAACTTTCGTTTGTCCTCCTCGCGGAGAAAGGAAATCAGTCCGTCCCTTTCCATTTTGGAAAGACTTCCGTACATGGTGCCGGGGCTGATGGAAAGCTCGCCGCCGGTCATTTGCTTTACCTGCTGTCCGATATTGTAGCCATGATTTTCATTACGCAGGCAGAACAGGATGTAGAAGCCGGTTTCGGTCATCGGAATGTAGATTCTTTTGAGCTTGTCGTCCATTTGGCATCGTCTCCTTTTGTAAGTTTTTTTTCTTAAACGATAGAATCTATTTATATATCGCATTATAATATATATAAGTTCGATATATCATGGTGCGATATAATTATATCGTACCTCGATACTTCTGTCAATGCTTTTTTGAATTTTTTTTCAACATACTACGTTTGCTATGGATGCTTGTCAAACCTGAAACAGGAGAATTTAAAGGACAGAGAGATTAATTCTATTGCCTTGGCAAGAAGCAGAATTTGTAAAAAAGAGTGAATAAAAGAAAAAAAGAGAAAAAATGGTCGATAACTTTAAGGTGACAAATAATTGATTTTTGTGATAAAATCTGTATGTAATATGAAGCTGCAAATCCGGATATAGATGCAGATTATATAAATTATTATTACCTTACAAGGATATGAAAAGGTGATTTTATTATTTGCTTCCTTGTGGTGAAAAGACAGAAAATACATGTCGGTAATCTGTGACCTGGCATCAACAATGGAAATGTATAGATGTTGTTTTGACGAATTAAGCGAAAAAATTGACATAATTTATTCTCTGCTGGAGGGCAAGTCGGATGAAGAAGACTATTAAAGTAATGATGTTGGGATTAAGAGGAAACCTGAAATATGTATTCAGCTATGTTATTATCGTTCTGTCAATTACGTGCATTAGTATTGGTTCAACTATGATACAAAAGGAAATAATTAATACAGCAGAACGTGATTTGGTTACGGGAGTGCTGAGCAAACGTTTTGTTGTAGGATGTATTGTGTTTTCAATTATGCTGTTTTTAGTCAATGCATCTAAGTTTTTACATACCTATGTTCACAATCTGGTACAGCAAAATATTGAAATAAAGCTGAAGAAATGCCTGATGTTTAGCTCATATAAGACACCTCATGATGAATTTTATAAGACGGATTTTCAAAAAAAGTATAGTTTTGTATGTAAAAACATGCAGAATATCAGTCGTTATATATTAAGTGTACTTAATACAGTTTTTAACCATGGTGTATCAATTGTTACTATTTCTGTCATATTTCTTTTATATGTTCCGGAGCTGTTTGTCTACATGATTACGATAGCAGTCATATATGCAGTGACATATATATATACTTCAAAGAAGAAATATAATATGTCAAAGGAACAGATAGGCTATCAGAGAGAAGCGGATTATTACAGTGATGTTCTGATGAAAAAGGAACACGCTAAGGAAATTCGTTTATACGGAGTACAGCATGCATTTGTTGATATGTGGAAGAGTATATATCAAAAACTTTTCCGCGAGAGATACAAGCTGGCAAATAAAAATAACAGATTAACAATGCTGACAGAGTATGTTTCTTTTTTCTGTCAGGCCGGAGTAATGTTTCTGCTTGTATATAAGTGCTATATACGTGCTATTAATCTGGGTGAATTTGTATTGTTATTTGGACTGCTGGAAAAGTGTAAGGTGAATATCCTTTTTGTTGTAAACAATATAATTGCAGGAACATATGAGGTCTCGCTGTACATGAATGATTATGCTGATTTTGTTTTTCCGATTTCTAAGGAAGCGGATAAACAAATACAGGAATGTCGCATTGGTGAAGAGACAAGATTTTTTGGGGAATTTCAACATATGTCAATAGAAAACATTTCATATAAATATCCTAATGGAGATAAAGAAGCTGTACATGAGGTCTCGTTTAATATTAATAAGGGCGAGATAGTGTATATTCTGGGATATAATGGAAGCGGAAAGACAACTCTTGTGAAATTGCTATCCGGTATATTAACACCGCAAAACGGACTGTTAAAAATAAATGATGTTGATTGTTCTCTATGCAAAAAAGAGGACTTGTTTCAGTATTACGGTATTGCATTTCAGGATTTTCCGAGATATTCGTTAAGTGTACATGATACTGTGGGGATTGGAAAGATTGAGAGGTTAAATAATGAACAAGAGATAATTGATGCATATAACAGAACCGGTTTGAATCATGTAATCGAAAATAAGTCTTTAAGCTATGAAGTAATTCTCGGAAAGGAATATGATGCAGAGGGTATAGATTTGTCGGGAGGAGAATGGCAGCAGGTTATATTAACACAGGCACATATGGGAAAACCGGATATTCTGGTTTTTGATGAGCCGACGGCATCACTTGATCCTATTGAAGAAATGAAGATTCTTGAGAATCTCAGATTGCAGATAGAAGACAGAACAGCAATTCTGATTTCACATAGAATAGGGTTTGCGAGAATTGCGGATAGAATTGTTGTGCTGGATGACGGCAGACTGGTAGAACAGGGCTCTCATGACGAACTATTGTCCCGGAAGGGGATATATTATAAGATGTTTACCACGTTGCAGGAGTTATATGTTTAATTCAATTAAGGAGCTCAGCTATGAAAATATTTAAGCGCAGGTTTTCTAAGTCGGAAACGGCTGATAATGATAAAATTAATAAAAAGGAATTTTTTGCGGTTCAGAATCGTATATTTGGAATGCTGATAAAAATGTATCCGAAAGAGGCAATGGTTATTTTTATCCTGCTGATTCTGCTGTCATTTAGAAGTATAGTATTTGTTAAATTTATTGAGACTATATCAAACCAGGTTTCACATATGATAAACGGACAGCAGACAGAATTAAGTTCATTGTTTAAGACAATATTTTGGTTTATTTTCATATCCTGTATATGTATTGGCTTTCAGTGGATATATAATTATTGTTCTAATAAATTTAATGAATTGGTCAGGTATGGTGTTGAACAGGAGCTCAGAGAGACCGTATCTCATATTTCATATGAGTATTATGAAGATAATACATTTCATGAGAAGTTTTACAGAGCAAATGAAGCGGGCGCGCAGATGGGGCAGGCTATATACGGATGCGCTCAGTTTGTAAAAATAATTATTCTGTTGTTTTACTATAGTATTATATTGGGCAGGTTAAGCATTTTGCTTCCGCTAATACTGATAGTTGTTGACTTTATCACATTTTTTGTTTCTTCCGGGACGATAGATATGCAGCTTGATTATTACAGGAGAAAAGTTGCCCCGCTGTGGAGAAGCATGAACTATTTTGAACATATTGCTGAACCCTTAGAGAATCACCAGCATATTCAGGCAAACAGATTATTTTCCTACTTTGGTAATAAGTATAGCGAGCAGAAAAAAAGATATTTGAATAATACATTACGGATGAATGCAATATGCTTTATTACAGAAGTGGTTATGAGCGTTACAATAATATTTTGTTACGTTCTGACTCTGCTTTTTGTCGGCAAAAAATTAGTAAACGGACAAGTTGATATTGGTTTTTTTGTTATGCTGTTTACAATTTTGCTTCAGATGTTTGATGTGATTAAGCAGTATGCAGGTATAGTTTCCAGAGGAAACTGGTATATTCGTGCTATCGGAGATTATTTTGATATAATCGATCTTTCGAAAAAGAATTTTGAAAGGCAGGAAGTAGAAAAAATAGATAGTATATCATTTGAAAATATTAATTATAAATATCCGCAGGCAGTAAGCGGAGCTCTTTCTTGTTGTAATGTATCTTTTAAGAAAGGGGAAAAAATAGCAATTGTTGGTTATAACGGTAGTGGAAAAACTACATTTGTTAATTTGTTTATGGGGCTTTTAGAACAATATGGCGGTAATATTAAGATTAACGGTAAAATCATCGCAAAGGAAGAGCTGCTAAGGTACAGTCAAAATGTTGCATGTATTTTTCAGGACTTTAAACAATACCAGATGTCCATTAAGCAGAACGTTGAAATCGGGAATAGATTTATGAGTATGTCTGATGAAAAAGTTGTTGAGATATTGAAGTGTGTAGGACTATATGACGATGTTTCATGCATGAAGGATGGTATATATACGCAACTGGGCGAGTTGAATTATGGTCAGGAATTGTCAATGGGGCAACGGCAAAAGCTGGCAATTGCCAGATTGCTGGCAAATGAGAAGGCTGATATATGGATACTGGATGAACCTACTGCTTATTTGGATCCGGTTACAGAAGTAGAGTCATATAATTTGATTAAATCATTGGCAGGTGACCGGTTGGTTCTGTTTATATCTCACAGATTGGGGTATGCCGCACAATCAGACAAGATTATAGTTTTTAATGAAGGCAACATTGCAGAGAGCGGGAGTCATGTGGAATTAATGGCTAAAAAAGGCATTTATTATAAGATGTTTGAAATTCAAAAGGGGTGGTACATATAAAAAATGAATGCATATGAATTTATATCATGATTGACATTTCATGAAAGGAGGAATAAAATAATACAGATATGAAACGGGAATTGTTTCATGTATAAACGGAGAATACTAAGGAGTACAAAAGGAGAACAAAGGAAATGCGTAGTAAGATAGTTCTTTTGGCAACAATCGTAGGGGTAGTGTGCCTTGGTGCCTGCCGGGTGACGGAAAACGGAGAAAAAGAGAATGTCGGCTTGACACCGAAGGTTACGGTAACAGGGGAACCGACAGTGGGCGGCACGCCTTCCGCTACACCGATACCGACCGATACACCTACGCCGGTGCCTGCGGATGAAACGGCACCTCGGCTGACGCTTTTAGGTGAAACGACAATGAAGGTAATTGCCAGAAGTGAATTTACGGAGCCGGGCTTTTTGGCAACAGATGACGTGGACGGAGATTTGACCGGGCAGGTACGGGTAACCGGTGAGGTAGATATAAACTGGTGCGGAAGCTATACATTGCAGTATGAGGTTTCGGATGCCGCAGGGAATGTGTCAACGGCAGAGCGCGTGGTAGAGGTGGCGCAGCCGGAAACGATATATCCCGAAGGAAAGGTTATTTATATGACCTTTGATGACGGTCCGGGACAGTATACGGAGGCGCTGTTAGATCTTTTGGACAAGTATCAGATAAAGGCTACTTTTTTTGTATGCGGCAATGGTATAACATCACGTATGCTTCCGAAAATAAAAGCGGCAGGACACTCCATTGGAGCTCATTGCAAATCCCATGAGTATTCTGTGGTATATGAAAGTGATGAAGCGTATCTTGCAGATTTACAGGCAATTACTGACATGATTTATGAATATACCGGGGAGCATACAACATTGATTCGTTTCCCGGGAGGTAGTTCCAACCAGGTTAGTAAGTCTGTCTGTCCCGGTATTATGACCAGAATGACGGAACGGGTGACACAGATGGGATATCAGTATTTTGACTGGAATGTAAGTGCCGGCGACTGTAATACAAAGGATACAAGTGAGATTTTGGAAAATATGAAAAAGGATATCAAAAAATATCAGTATTCGATTGTGCTGCAGCATCCGGAGCACAGGCAATACAGCTTAGATGCCATTGAGGAGCTGATTGTATGGGCACTTGATAACGATTATACCTTTTTACCGCTCAGCCCGTCCAGTCCAAGGGTAACACACAGAATCGCAAACTGATTTGCAGGGAGAAGGGTCGCATCAGCAGATGAAAACAGGCGGGGTGTGATGGGGAAGGAGAGACTGAATGGATTTGGAAAGGTTTACCGAAGAACAACGAATAGCGATTACCCACAATATCGGTCCGATGCTGGTACTTGCGGGACCGGGAAGCGGGAAAACGACGGTGATTACGGAACGGGTGCGCTATTTAATTGAAGAATGTGGTGTACATCCGGGAAATATTCTGGTAATTACTTTTACGAAGGCGGCCGCCGAGGAAATGAAGGAACGGTACGAAAAGAAGCAGGTTATAGGAAAAGGAACGGTGAATTTCGGAACGTTTCATGCGGTATTTTTCAAAATATTGCGGTTTGCGTACAATTATGAGGCGTCCAATATCCTGAAGGATGAGGAACGTTATAAGGTGCTGCGGGAAATAGTTTGTGCCGGAATGCAGCAGGAAATTACAGATGAAAAGGAATTTGTGGAGGCAATCAGCGGGGAGATTTCCAGAGTAAAGAATGAGCGGTTTGCACTGGAGAGCTACTATTCTTCCAACTGTCCGGATGAAGTATTCCGGGAGATTTATGCAGAGTATGAAAGGTGGCTGCGAAAAGAAAACAAAGTCGATTTTGATGATATGCAGCTGCTCTGCTATGAGCTTCTTTCAAAGAGACCTGATATTTTAAAGCAATGGCAGCAGAAGTATACCTATGTTTTAATTGATGAGTTTCAGGATATCAACCGGGTGCAGTATGATACCGTCAGGCTTCTTGCCGCTCCGGAGAATAATCTGTTCGTGGTGGGGGATGATGACCAGTCCATTTACCGGTTTCGCGGGGCAAGACCGGAACTGATGCTTCATTTTACGGAGGATTACGGGAATGCAAAACAGGTAACGCTGTGTTGCAATTTCCGCTCCACCGCACCGATTGTACGGGCGGCACTCCGGGTAGCAGGAAACAATAAGAAACGGTTTGAAAAGGCTCTGTACGCGAAAGAGGAGCAGGGAGAGGCTGTAGAATTCAGGCAGTATCCGGACCGAAAGCGTGAGTGCGCGGAGCTTGTGGAAGAAATAGCCGTGTTACATAAAACGGGGCTTCCGTGGCGCGAAATTGCGGTATTATACCGGACCAATCTACAGACAAGAGCCATTATGGGAAAGCTTATGGAGTATAATATCCCGTTTAAAACGAGGGATTCGGTTCCGAATCTGTTTGAACACTGGATTTGCAGGGATATTGCGGCTTATATTAAAATGGCACTGGGATGCAGGGAACGAGGGTTGTTTTTGTCGGTTATGAACCGGCCGAAGCGGTACATTACAAGGGATTCTCTGGATTTGCCTATGGTTGATTTCGAACGTCTGAAGGCTTATTATGAGGACAAGGAATATGTAGTGGACCGGATTGAAAGGCTTCAATATGATTTACAGATGATGAAAGGACTGAATCCCTTTGCGGCGATTAATTATATCAGGCGTGCAGTGGGATATGACGGATTTCTGACGGAATATGCCCGCTACCGGAGAATGCAGGCAGAGGATTTGTTTGATTTGCTGGCGGAGCTGCAGGAGGATGCGGCGGAGTATACGTCTTTCGAAGCATGGTTTACCCATATGGAGGAGTATACGGAGCAGTTGAAGCGTCAAAGGGCAAAGGAAAAGAAAAATACGACGGAGGCGGTGACGCTTTCTACGTATCATTCTGCAAAAGGGCTGGAATATCACACGGTATTCCTGCCGGAGCTGAATGAAGGTCTGACCCCTCACAGACAAGCGGTATTGCCGGAGGATGTGGAGGAGGAACGACGTATGTTTTATGTTGCAATGACGAGGGCAAAAAGGCGTCTGGTGCTTTCCTGTATGAAAGAACTTCGTTCCGGAGAACTGGTGCCGAGCCGGTTTATCGGGGAGGTTTTTATTGACAGGGCGACACTTACGGCAGGAACCAGAGTGGTACATACTATTTACGGGGAAGGAACTATTACGGCAGCAGACGAGGGACGGCTCCGGATTTTATTTGACCGGTTCCCGGAAGAAAAGGTGCTAAATGAGGCCTACTGTGTGCAGAGCGGACTGCTGAAAGAAATTGCCTTGTGTAAGAGTCTTTCTTGAACTATTTACGGAGTCATAAGAAAGAATCTTATACAAGGCAGGTTTTGGTTTCAGAGGTATCTTTTGGCTTATTCTTCAAACATTTCGTCAAACTCCGCATTATCCAAAAGCTCGTCAAATGCATCCGATACAGCTTCAAATTCATCATCATCCTCAATGTTGATTAAATCGATATCATCTTCACCCTTTTCCTCGAAACGGTATAGGAAAATCTCTGCATCCGGGTCGTCACCCTGAGGAAGCAATGCGATGTAGTTTTTGTCATCTACCGGAAAAATGGCAAGAACATCACAAATCAGTTCGCTGCCGTCCTCCAGAGTAAGAGTAATCTGGTCATTGTTATCTTCGTAAAGTTTAGAATTCTCGTTCATGTATACTCCTTTCCGCACGGAATATAGTTTTGATATCCCGCTTATAAATACAGTATAGCAGATATCGGAAGAATTGAAAAGGGGAAAATTGTATCCCGAATTTTACGGTATTGACACAGGAATGCCAAAAAATACTGCTATATTTTGTATAAAGCTATTATGTTTCGGGGAAAATGAGCCGATATATAGTTTAAGACTCGGTGAACCAAGGAGGAGTATTTATGAAGCTGAAGCGTCCTTTTTTCAAAATATATTTTGCTGTGCTTATTTCCTGCGCCCTTTTTCTGCTCGGACAGGGAAATGCGATACAGGCAGAGGCAGCCACGCAGGGCTATCAGTTTGACTTTAATGCGACGGATGTACAATCCGGTTCCGAAATTGAGTTAAGAACCTTAAATGCTTTTTTGAGCGTAGAACCGAAGGATTCCACGGAAGGTCTTCCGGTAACGGCAACCGTTCAGTTTTACAGCTCGGAGGAGTCTGTCATTAAGTGCGAGGATACCGGTATACAGGGTATGACAAAGCTGGTTAGAAAGGGACCGGGATATTCCACGATTACCGCAGTGATTTCCGATGGCAGTTATAATTTCGCCATCAGCTGTCTTGTAAAGGTAGATTTGCAGATTACCGGTACGAACTTTACTACGATTGACTATGTGGGACATCGTATTTTGAAGCTGGACAGGGTAGGAGACTCCAAACGAGTTGTTTTAAAGTATGTGGATGAAGCGGAATTTGAGAATACTCTGGTAGACTGGACGTCTTCCAATGAAATGGTTGCAACGGTTGACAGGTTCGGTAATGTGACGGCAGTAGGAGCGGGCCGTGCGGAAATTACGGTTACAACGCAGACGGTTTCGGGACAGTCAAAGGCACTTGTCAGGTCCTCAACGGTGATTGTTGCACCAATCGGTTCATTTACCGAAAGCGCAGATTATTCCGGTTACAGCGACAGAATTTCCGATGAAATACGGAAAGATAATTTTATGATTTATGTGAACGGACAGTCTGCTTCTAATCTTGTCTGGAAGGTATCGAAGCTTGTTACGGTAAGAGGAAGTGCCGTAGAGAAGGAGCTTTCGGCTAACAGTGATGTGATGAAGTATTCGGTAAACGAATACAGCGGCAGTGTGAATTTTACCGGGGTGAAGGCAGGTACATATGTGATTCGGGCTTATGTGGATCGCGAATACATAGGAAACAATGCGATTCCGAGCTTTGAAGCGAAGGTTGTTGTATTATTTGATATGTCGGATAAGAAATTAGTTATGAATGTAGGTGATACCTACAATATCATTGAGAATTCCAATATCCCGGCACCGGATCAGTTTACCTATACGTCCTCCAATTCCAATGTGGCGGCGGTGGATCCGTCTACCGGTATTATTACCGCAAAGAACAGTTCTTCTTTGCCGGTTACAATTACGCTGACATACAGGGATAACGGTAATTTTGAAACCGGTGGCGAAGGAGAATATGCGGGTGGCGTGCCGAATATGACGATTGAAGTGACCGTCATTGACGGAATACGGCTGAATTATTCCGAGGTGACAATCAATACAAAGGGAACGGTGTTACTGGAGCCGGTGCTTACAAACAGAGTCGAGGAGGTCAGTTGGAGTTCTTCGGACGAGCGAATCGCAAAGGTAGAGAACGGTCTTGTAACAGGTATAAAGGAAGGCACGGCAGTAATTACCGCGAAACAGAAGATTAACGGTATTGTGAAAACTGCGTCCTGTACAGTATATGTACAGACATCGGTGGAATCTGTAACCTTAGACCCGAAGGAAATCACCCTCGGCATCAATAAATACGAAACGATTCAGGCATCGGTAAAACCGAGTTCTTTAAACGGTGTTTCGTTAAAGTGGGTTTCTTCAAATGAAGATATTGTGAAAATCACGGAAGCAGGAAAGCTTTCGGTAACTATACAGGGTGTTGCCGGAGGAAATGCGGTTATTTCCGCAATCAATCAGGATAATGTAGTTGTAGGCTTTTGTAATGTAACGGTATTACAGCCGGTAGAAGGCATGACCTTATCCGAAACGGATGTTACCGCAAGAATCGGAGACACGGTGCAGCTTCGCGCAACGGTTTCTCCGGATAACGCAACAAACCAGAACGTCACATGGAAGTCATCCAATACAAACGTGGCAACTGTATCCGCTAACGGTCTTGTAACAATGAAGGCGGCAGGAACGGCTTCCATTATCTGTACATCTGTAGATAATCCTTCGGTACAGGCTTTCTGTAATGTTAAGGTATTAAAGGCGGTAAGCGGTGTATCCTTAGATATCGAATCGAAAGAGATGTATGTAGGTGAGAATTATCGTCTGACATATTATGTCACACCGAGCGATGCAAGTACGCCGGATGTTAAATGGACTTCAACCAATACATCCGTAGTTCAGGTGGATGCTACAGGTATGCTGACGGCAAAGGGAGTCGGTCAGGCTGAAATCATTATAAAAACGGTTGACGGTTCTTATATGGATATTTGTACAATCGTAGTAAAACAAAAGCCGACAAATGTCAAGCTCTCGATTACGAATCTTACAATGAACGCAGGAGAGTATTTCTATCTGGATGCGGTACTTACACCGGCTAACAGCACAAAGGAAGGGCTTGTATGGGAATGTGTGGATACAAATGTTGCAACGGTTTCTTCTACCGGACGTGTAACCGCAAAAGCAGCCGGTCAGACCATTATTATGGTCAAAACGGAAAACGGTGCGACAGCTTATTGTAAACTGACAGTATTGGAAGCAGTAGTAGCGGTAAGTATGGATCAGACGGATGTAATGATTGATGTAGGGGAAGAATTTAAGCTTACGCCGACATTTTATCCGGAAACAGCAAGTGATACAGGGGTTTCATGGACAAGCTCGGATGACTCAATCGCAACTGTAAACAAAAACGGTGAAGTTGTCGGAAAAAGCGGCGGTGTAGCGGTTATTCAATGTACTACCTATGATGGCGGTTACAATGCATTCTGTATTGTAACGGTAATTGAAGAGGTGACAAAAATAAAGATTCTTCCGGAACAGTATAAACTCGGTCTCGGGAAAACATATCAGCTTGATGTAGAGATTACGAATACCACTGCGACAAATAAAGACATCGAATGGTCTTCCAGTGATGAAAGTATTGTGGAGGTAGACCAGAACGGAAGAATTCGCGGTGTTTCCATCGGTTATGCAACCATTACTGCAATGGCGCTTGACGGAAGCGATGTGGAAGCAACCTGTGAAGTAAGGGTTGTTACGGAAGTATCCGGTATGACTATGAATACAACTTCCATTACTCTTATACAGGGAAATACTTTCCAGTTAAAAGCTGCAATCCGTCCGGAAAATGCTACTTATAATACACCGTGGTGGGATTCTGAAAATGACGAAATCGCAATGGTGGATGATGACGGCATTGTAACCGCGATTTCGCCGGGTACTACATGGATAACGGCAAATGCAAGAGACAGCAGCGGAAAGTATTGCAAGTGTTACGTAACGGTTATAGCGCCTCTTCCTGCAACCGGTGTGACAACTATGGTAAGTGAGGTTGTTATGGCGCCGGGGGAGAAAAAGACAGTTGTAGCGAAAGCAACACCGGCAAATACAACGGACAATATGATGTGGACCTCTACGGATGAGTCGATTGTAAGGGTGAATTCCGTAACGGGCGAGATGACGGCAATCGCTCCCGGAACAGCGAGCGTAATTGTAATGACGGACTCCGGGAAAAAAGCTGTTATCAATGTGATTGTCGTAGGCTTAAACCGTACCTCGGTTGTAATGGAGTATTATTCTACAGGGGTAACGCTTTATGTAGAGGGGGCAACCTCAACTGTAAGATGGTATTCCGCAAATCCAAGGGTAGTAGAGGTTACAAACGGCAGACTGACTTCGCGCGGTCCCGGAACTACAACGGTGGAAGCGCGTGTGAACGGAAGGACATTAACATGTACGGTCCGGGTGGTTGCACCGTAAACAGGAAAGGAATTTTTATGTTACAAAGTCTGAGGGTTAACAATTTTGCATTGATTGAGGAATTAGAGGTTACATTTGAAAACGGTTTAAATATTCTGACGGGTGAAACAGGTGCGGGAAAATCTATTTTACTCGGTTCGATTCAAACCGCTTTGGGGGCAAAGGCATCAAAAGAACTGATTCGAAACGGAAAAGAATCCGCATATGTGGAAATTGTATTTGAAAATTGCGGAAAGGCTGTGGAGGAGGAGCTTCGTAAGCAGGAATTGTCCGTTGAGGACGGCAGTGTCACAATTTCCAGAAAGCTGACTGTTTCAGGAAAAAGCATAAGTCGTATTAACGGGGAAGCTGTAAATGCGGCAACGGTAAAGACGATTGCCGGACTCCTGCTTGAAATCCACGGACAACAGGAGCATCATACGCTGTTGAATAAGGATAAGCATCTGGAATTGCTGGACCGTTATGCGGGTGATTCGGTTGCAAGGCAAAGAGCGGTTGTTGAGAAGCTTTGGCAGGGGTATCGTAAACAAAAGGAAGAACTGCAACAGGCAAGGGAGGAAGCCACAAATAAAAACCGCGATTGTTCTTATTTAGAATATGCGTCCCGTGAAATAGCCGAAGCGGCATATAAGACAGGAGAGCTGGAACAGTTGGAGGAGGACTTTGAACGGTTATCCCATGCAAAAGCATTGGCGGAAGGCGTAGCGGGTGCTCTGGCTGTCACTGCGGACGGAGCGGAAGAAACGGCAGACAGTCTTTTAAATACAGCGGTTCGGAATCTGTCAAAGGTTGCTGTATATGATAGAAGAGCAGAGGAATTACTTAGACGTGCGGAAGAGATGGCGGAGCTTTTGTCGGACTTTAATCACGAAGCGGAACGTTATATGGAGTCTCTGGCTGACAGCGAAGAGGAATACCGCGTAGTATCCGGACGGCTGGATTTATTAAATCGTTTAAAGTCAAAATACGGCAAAACAATGGAGGAAGTTCTTGCATACGGCAAGGAATGTGAAGAGAAGCTTGCCCGTTACGCCGATTATGATGCCTATCTGGAACGCCTTGAAAAAGAGTATACAGCTATAGAAAATGAGTTGCGAAGTAATTGCGAAACGCTGTCAAAGATGCGTAAAACTGCTGCAAATGAGCTTTCCGGCAGAATAAAGACAGCACTTTCGGAACTGAATTTTCTGGATGTTCGTTTTGAAATTATGTTTGAACGAACGGATTATGCGGCGAACGGATTTGATTCGGCAGAGTTTTATATTGCAACTAATCCGGGGGAAGAAATAAAACCACTGGTGAAAGTAGCTTCCGGCGGTGAACTGTCCCGTATTATGCTGGCACTTAAGTCGGTATTTGCTGACCGGGATGATATACAGACTCTGATTTTTGATGAAATCGATACCGGTATCAGCGGGCGCACGGCACAAATGGTTTCGGAAAAAATGGCTGTGATTGCGGCAGACCGGCAGCTACTGTGTATTACCCACCTGCCGCAGATTGCTGCAATGGCAGATGCTCATTTTTTGATTAAAAAAATGACTGACGGCATCAGAACCGTGACTCAGATAGAAAAGCTCGGAAATGAAGAATCGGTAGAGGAGCTTGCCAGAATGCTCGGAGGAGCCAGCATTACAGAGGCGGTAAAAGAAAATGCCAGAGAAATGAAAGGGCTGGCACAGATGAAAAAGAAAACTGGAAAAAGTTTATAAAAAAAAGTAGTTTGAATCGGATATTCTTACGCATACTATTAGGGAACCTGTTTTATGGCAGAGTTCCCTGTTCTTTTTATGGATAAGTTTTCAAATCTTCATAGAAAGAAGCTTTTGGGAAAGCCAACCGGGTTTAATAAATGAAAGAAGGGTTGGCAGTATGATGAAGAGAAAATATCGCAGCTGGCTTGTTGCGGCACTTGTATTGAACATATTAGTAATCATCGGATACGGAATATATTATTATAGAGGCAGCCTGCCGGAAGAAATACGTATTATTACCGGAAAGGAAGAAAGGATTTCGTTTTTGCTGCCTTTTTCTGCAAAAATCGAGGGAGAGGGAGACAGCCTCGGAGTTGTTGAGGTGAATAAAGAGCCTTTGGAAAAAGGCAGTATAAAAATAGATTTGTCGGACTCGGTTATAATGGAAGCCTCGGAAAAAGCAAATCTAAAGCTGAAGATGAAACTGTTCGGGATTATTCCGTTAAAGACAGTTGAAATATCGGCGGTGACTCCTCAAAGCGTGGCGGTAGGCGGTTCTGCCATAGGCATTCATGTGGAAACGGACGGTGTTCTTGTACTCGGAACCACATCGGTTACGGGAGAGGATAAGATGACTTACGAGCCTGCGGAGAATCGTTTAAAATCGGGTGATTACATTGAAAAGGTAAACGGAAAAGAAATAAAGAACAAGGAAGACCTGATAAAGCTGTTAAAGAAATCCGATGGGAGTCCTCTTCAGTTTACGGTCAGACGGGGTAATGAAAAAATCCGTGTAGCGGTAACTCCGGTAAGAACTACAGACGGAACCTATAAAATCGGTACATGGATAAGGGATGACACGCAGGGAATCGGAACACTTACGTATATAACACCGGACGGTAAATTCGGTGCATTAGGGCATGGGATAACAGATGTCGATACAGGGGTTTTGATTGAGGTATGCGGCGGGAGTGCGTATGATGCAGAGATACTTCGTATTGTCAAGGGAGAACCGGGTACTCCGGGAGAATTAAGCGGCGTAATTCATCGTTCCGAAGAAGAATGCTTCGGAACCGTTAAGAAAAATACCGCTCAGGGAATATTCGGAACCGTAAAAGATAATTGCAAATTATCTCTCGGCAGAGATGTAATGGAAATCGGCTTGAAGCAGGAGGTAAAAAAGGGAAAGGCTTCAATTATGTGTGAAATCAACGGAAGTATTAACACGTATGAAATTGAAATACAGCAAATCGATTACTCTAACCGAAACCATGCAAAGGGCCTCGTAATTAAAATAACCGATGAGGAATTAATCAATCTTACCGGAGGTATTGTGCAGGGAATGAGCGGGAGCCCGATTATACAGAACGGAAAATTAATCGGGGCAGTAACGCATGTATTTATCAGAGACAGCACAAAAGGCTATGGCACCTTTATTGAAAACATGATTGATAATTGAGCTGTCGTCTTTATAAGAGGAGCATTCGCATCAATGCGACAGCTCCTTTGTTTTATGTAAACTAAAAGTCGATAATCCACGAAAAGCATCTGTAAATTATTTACAAAAATCCCCTTGCAAAAACAAAAAAAGATGCTATAATAAAAAATGTAAATATTTACAAAAAATGGAAAATATGGGAGAAAGGAAAAGAAGAAGAGAAAATGGAAAAGATTCGTGTGCTTACGGTAGATGACAATGTTCGAATTTTGGAACTGTATGAAGAACTTTTAAAAGAGGATACGGCGATAGAATATGTCGGACGGGCGGAGGACGGAGTGGAAGCAGTCAAAAAAATCAGAGATTTGCAGCCGGATGTCGTACTGCTTGATATTATTATGCCGAAATTAGACGGAATCGGTGTTTTGGAACAGATTCGGAAGGACACGGAACTAAAGAAACAGCCGCATGTAATTGTTGTGACGGCAATCGGACAGGAGCGCGTGACGGAGAGTGTATTTGCTCTGGGTGCGAACTACTATATTATGAAACCATTTGACAGTGCCGTGATTATGCAGAGGATTCATCAGGTAATGGGAATTGGAACTCTTTGCAGCGTGGAGCACGGACGACTTCTTTCCCAGGATATGAAATCCTCCGACAGCAATCATCTGGAGGTAGATGTAACCGATATTATCCATGAAATCGGAGTCCCGGCGCATATTAAGGGATATCAGTATTTGCGTGATGCGATTATGATGTCGGTGGACAACTCCGAAATGTTAAATTCAATTACAAAGGTGCTATATCCGTCCATCGCAAAACGGCACAAGACAACACCGAGCAGAGTGGAACGTGCGATTCGTCATGCAATCGAGGTAGCATGGAGCAGAGGAAAGACCGATACCATAGATGCATTGTTCGGTTATACGGTGGCGGGAGGAAAAGGAAAACCGACAAACTCGGAATTTGTAGCATTAATTGCGGATAAAATCCGTTTGGAATATAAGCTGCGTACACAATAAGAATGAAATGTGACGGTATGGAAGCAGAGAGTAAATGCGGTAACAACAAGACAGCAGAAGACGGATTATCAGAAAATGCTTTTCAAAAGGGGAAAAATGTGGTATACTGAATATATTATAAAATGTCAGTATACGCAAGGAGGAGACCAGTGAAAAATATACTATTTGTTGCTTCCGAATGTGTTCCCTTTATAAAGACCGGCGGACTGGCCGATGTGGTCGGAGCCCTGCCGAAGTATCTGAATAAGGAGCGTTATGATGTCCGGGTTATGCTTCCGAATTATATGGCTATTCCGGCAAAGTATAAAGAGAAGATGAAGTACAAGACTCATTTTTATATGAAGCTTGCATGGCGCAATCAGTATGTCGGTATTATGGAAGCTGTGGTAGACGGTGTTACATTTTATCTGATTGATAATGAATACTATTTTGCGGGGGATAAGCCTTACGGAAATATTCATGAGGATATTGAAAAGTTTGCTTTTTTCTGCCGTGCGGTGCTATCTTCCCTGCCGTTGCTCGGATTCCGGCCTGATTTGATTCATTGTAATGACTGGCAGACGGGTCTGATTCCGGTTTATCTGCACGATTGCTTTGAGCAGGGTGAGTTTTTCCGGGGAATCAAGACCGTTATGACCATTCACAATTTAAAATTTCAGGGCATATGGGATAAAAAGACGGTGCAGGATATTACGGGACTGGATTCGTATTATTTTACACCGGATAAGCTGGAGGCATATGGCGACGCAAATTATTTAAAGGGCGGAATTGTGTATGCCGACTATGTAACAACGGTAAGCGATACTTATGCAGAGGAAATTAAGTCCGCGTTTTACGGCGAGGGACTGGACGGGCTGATGCGCGCCCGTTCCAACAGCTTATGCGGAATTGTAAACGGAATCGATTATAAGGAGTATGACCCGGAAACGGATCCGTTTATCATACAGAATTATAATGCGATGAATTTCCGGAAAGAAAAAGTAAAGAATAAGCTGGCACTTCAGGAGGAGCTTGACTTAGAGCGTGACGGCAAAAAATTTATGATCGGTATTGTTTCCAGACTGACCGATCAGAAAGGATTTGACCTGCTGGAATGTGTGTTTGAGGAGCTGTGCGATAACGATGTCCAGCTTGTGATTTTAGGAACCGGTGACTCGAAATATGAGAATTTGTTCCGTTATTATGAGTGGAAATTTCATGGAAAGGTATCAGCGAATATTTATTATAATAATGAGCGCGCGCATAGAATATATGCGGCTTCAGATGCGTTTTTGATGCCGTCGTTGTTTGAACCGTGCGGACTCAGCCAGTTAATCAGTCTGCGTTACGGGACAGTACCGATTGTCAGGGAGACAGGAGGACTTAAAGATACCGTAGTTCCTTACAATGAGTATGAGAGTACCGGAACCGGATTTAGTTTTGCAAATTATAATGCGCATGAGATGCTGTCCATTGTACGCTATGCAAAACACATTTATTACAATAAAAAGAGAGAGTGGAATAAGTTAGTGGATCGCGGAATGGCAATGGATTTTTCGTGGAAGACTTCTGCCGGGAAATATGAGGATTTATATCGGAATATGCTTGGAGAGTAAAGCTTGCAGCCCATTTTGGACAACTGTGCCCAAAATGGGCTTTTGTCGGGTGTAAAGAAAAAAGAGCAGAATGCCGTTGCGGAGAGCATAAGCTTTATAAAAAAGCCGAAAGGAGAGAATTATGAAGTTAGAAAAGTTGTTGGAACAGCTTTTTTCCGAAGAATTACTCGAGAATATAAAGGGAAACCGGAATGTGGACGTTACTAATCTGATATATGATACAAGAATGAGTATACCTGCCGGAAGCGCCTTTGTCTGTATAGCAGGTTCTGTCTATGACGGACATGAATATGCGCAGGCTGCGGTGGAGGCGGGAGCTGCGGTGATAATTGCGGAAAAGGAGCTCTCGTTGCCGGACGGAGTAACGGTTGTGCTTGTAAAGGATACAAGAAGGGCACTTGCATATCTGTCGGCAGCATGGTTCGGATATCCGTCAAAGGAGTTAATCACGATCGGAATTACCGGTACAAAAGGAAAAACAACTACAGCATATATGGTACATCATATTTTGGAATCCGTTGGCATTAAGACAGGATTAATCGGAACGGTGGAGGTTAATACCGGAGGAAAAGTGATATCCGCCAGTCATACTACTCCGGAGTCCTACCTATTACAGAGTTATCTAAGGGAAATGGCGGATAACGGCTGCAAGGCGGTAGTCATGGAGGTGTCATCACAGGCACTGAAATTGTCCAGAGTAGCGGGTATCCGGTTCGATTACGGTGTATTTACGAATCTGGAGCCGGATCACATCGGTCCGAATGAGCATGCTGATTTTGAGGAATATGCGGAGTGTAAGTCACGTCTGTTCAGACAGTGCCGTCTCGGAATACTGAATGCGGATGACACTCATACGGAGCGGATGCTTGCAGAAAGCACCTGTGAGGTGATGACCTTTGGATGTAGGGAAGGGGCAGATTTGACCGCGGTCGGTATCGATTTGCACCGGAGTGACGGAAGGCTGATGGTTTCCTACGAAACAAGAGGTAAAGCGGAAATCAAAGTTTCTGTACCGGTGCCGGGACTGTTTACCGTGTATAATTCTCTGACAGCAGCTGCTATCTGTATGCAGTTAAAGGTGCCTGCAGAAGTGATGCAGAAAGCACTCTCGGAAGTACAGGTGAAGGGACGTCTGGAAAGTGTGCATATTTCCTCAAAATTTTCTCTGATGATAGATTATGCGCACAATGCGATGAGTTTAAAAAGCCTGTTGACGGCTCTTAGGGAGTATCAGCCGAAAAGACTTGTGTGTTTGTTCGGTTGCGGCGGAAACCGTTCCAGGGACCGTCGGTTTGAAATGGGAGAGATTTCGTCACGTTATGCGGATTTGACAGTTGTAACGTCGGATAATCCGAGGTTTGAAGAACCGGAGGCTATTATAGATGATATTTTAGTCGGTGTTAAGCGGGCTGACGGAGCATATGTGACCATACCCGACAGAAAGGAAGCCATCCGCTATGCAATTCAAAACGCAAGAGAAGATGATGTAATTGTGCTTGCAGGAAAGGGACACGAGGATTATCAGGAAATAAAAGGTGTTAAGTATCCGATGGACGAGAGAGTCCTGATTCGGGAGATTCTTTCCGAAATGACACAGGAGGAGCGAAAACGGCTGGCAATTATAAATACATGAAAATACAGAAGGAGGGACGGAGTCGATGCGGTATGCTGATGTCATTGTAGACATTTCATTGGAAAAGGTTGATAAAACGTATCAGTATGCGATTCCGGAACGGCTTTTGGATACGGCAGTGGCAGGGGCAAAGGTAGAGGTTCCTTTCGGGGGCGGCAACCGGAAAATCGAAGGGTATATTATGGATATTTCCGATACTCCCGCATTTGACCCGGCAAAAACAAAAGAGATTTTGTCGGTGATACAGGGGGCTGTATCACTGGAACGGCGGTTTATCACCCTTGCCTATTGGATGAAAGAGCATTTCGGCGGGACAATGAACGAGGCGCTTAAAACCGTTCTTCCGGTAAAGCAGGAAGTGAGAAATCTAAAAAAGCGTACAATTACGTTGACGGCAGAGGAAGAAAAACTGAAAGAATATTACGGTATGGCGGTGAAACGAAAGTATACGGCAAGAATCCGGCTGCTTTCGATACTGAAGGAAAAGCCGGAGCTTGATTATACCGAGGCAGTACAGAAGTTTCAAATTTCTGCGTCCACGATTGAGAGTGTGTGCCGTGACGGAATTGCTTCGGTACGGGAGGAAACCGTATACCGGAATCCCGCAAAAGGGATAGTATCGGTGAAAAAGCCATTGTTAAATGAGGAACAGACAAAAGCGGTTGAAACAGTATGGGGGGATTATGCTGCGGGGAAAAGGGGGGCGTATCTTTTATTCGGGGTTACCGGCAGTGGGAAGACAGAGGTGTATCTGGAGCTGATAGAGCGTGTGATAAGGGAGGGAAAGCAGGCAATTATGCTGATTCCGGAAATATCCCTGACCTTTCAGACGGTGCGAAGGTTTTACGAACGATTCGGTGAGCGTGTCTCGGTACTGCATTCCAGACTTTCCGCCGGTGAGCGGTATGACCAGTATGTCAGGGCAAGAGAGGGGTCGATTGATGTGATGATTGGTCCACGTTCCGCATTGTTTACACCTTTTGAGAGGCTCGGTCTTATTTTAATGGATGAGGAACAGGAGGGTGCTTATAAAAGTGAGGGTACGCCGCGATATCATGCAAGAGAAACGGCGGAGTATCTGGCGGAACTGACAGGTGCATCTCTTATACTGGGTTCCGCAACACCGTCTCTGGAGGCATATACAAAGGCAAAAAGCGGCAGGTATCAACTGCTTACACTTAGAAAGCGTGCGAAGGAAGCGGTAATGCCGCAGGTAGATATTGTGGATATGCGGCAGGAGCTTTCGGAAGGCAATCGCTCCATGTTCAGCCGGAAGCTTAAAAATCAAATGCAGGAACGGCTTGCCAAAGGGGAGCAGATTATGTTATTTTTAAATAGGCGCGGTTATGCGGGAGCAGTTTCCTGCCGTGCCTGCGGAGAAGGAATAAAATGTCCGCATTGTGATATATCACTTACTTTTCATAAAGGGGGCAAGCTTTTATGTCATTATTGCGGTTATGAAACCACACAGCCGAAGCTTTGCCCGGCTTGCGGTTCAAGGTATATCGGATTGTTCGGTACGGGGACGCAGAAGGTAGAGGAAGCTGTTTTAAGAGAATTTCCGGGAGCGGCGGTGCTTCGGATGGATGCCGATACTACCAAAAAGAAAGGCGGTCACGAAAAGATTGTCGAGGCGTTTACAAAGGAGGAGGCCCAGATATTAATCGGTACACAGATGATTGTAAAGGGACACGATTTTCCGAAGGTGACGCTGGTGGGAATTATTGCGGCGGATTTGTCGTTATATGCAGGGGATTATCGTGCATCTGAGCGAACCTTTTGCCTGCTTGCACAGGCGGCAGGCCGGGCAGGGAGAGACAAACTTCCCGGAAATGTAGTGATTCAGACTTATCAGCCGGAGCATTACAGCATCAGGACGGCAGCAGCCGGGGATTATGAGGCATTTTATTCGCAGGAAATGGCATATCGGAGACTGTTACGGTATCCGCCTGTCACAAATATGCTTGCAATTTTAGTACAGGCCGCGGATGAGGCGGTGGCAGGGCAGGCAGCCGGGAGACTGGCAAATACGTTACGTGAAGCAAAACGTCCCGATGAGGAAATCGGTACAATTACGGGTCCGGTTCCCGCCGGGCTTGCGAAAGCAAAGGATTTGTACCGTTATGTGATTTATGTAAGATCACCGGCGTATGAGAGGCTTATGGAGTTTCACCGGATTGCCGGAGCAGAGAAACAGTTGACAGAAGCAGCGATGAAGTGTAATATACAGTTTGATTTTAATCCACTCGGTGGTTATGAATAACAGGAGGAAAAGAAAATGGCATTTAGAAAAATCAGAACCTTAGGAGATCCGGTGCTTAAAAAGACAGCAAAGCCGGTTACGGAAGTGAATGACAAAATTAAGGAATTGGCTTATGATATGTTGGATACAATGTATGCGGCAAACGGCGTAGGACTTGCTGCTCCGCAGATTGGGGTGTTAAAGAGAATTGTGGTAATTGATGTATCACCGGAGGGAAATCAGCCGATTGTACTGATTAATCCGGAAATTGTGTCAGCTTCCGGAAGCCAGACCGGAGATGAGGGGTGTCTCAGTGTACCGGGAAAGGCGGGCTGTGTGACAAGACCGAATGAAGTTACGGTACGGGCATGGAATTTAAAAATGAAGGAAATCGAAGTGAAGGGAACAGAGCTTTTGGCCCGTGCTCTCTGCCATGAGTTGGATCACCTGGATGGTATCGTCTATGTGGAAAAGGTGGAAGGCAAACTGCATGATGTCAATGCGGAAGCATAACGGGAGGAATGAGAATGAGAGCGGTTTTTATGGGAACACCCGAAATAGCGGCGGTAATATTAGAAAGTCTGCTTGCATCAGAGCATGAGATTATAGCTGTAGTAACGCAGCCTGACCGCCCGAAGGGGCGCGGAAAGGAACTGGCGAAATCTCCTGTAAAGCTGGTAGCGGAGAAACACGGTATCCCGGTGCTGCAGCCGGAAAGAATAAAGGCACCTGAGGCAGTGGCACAGTTAAAGGAGCTTGCACCGGATGTGATTCTGGTGGCGGCATTCGGACAGATTATTTCAAAAGAAATTCTGGAGCTTCCGAAGTACGGGTGTATTAATGTACATGCATCACTTCTTCCGGAATATCGCGGTGCGGCACCGATTCAGTGGGCTATTTTAGACGGAAAAGAAAAAACGGGCATTACAATTATGAGAATGGATGAAGGAATAGATACCGGAGATATCATCTGTGCGGAAGAAATTCCGATTAGCCCGGAGGAAACCGGCGGAAGTCTGCATGATAAGCTGGCGGCGGCAGGCGGTCCGCTTCTACTTTCCGCTCTCAGACAGATAGAAGAAGGAACGGCGGTTTATACACCGCAGAACCATGAGGCGCATACCTATGCAAAGATGCTTCGTAAGGAAATGGGAAGACTGAATTTTACGGATTCTGCAAAAGTATTGGAGCGTTGGATTCGTGGTTTAAATCCGTGGCCGAGTGCATATACTTACAGGGACGGAAAGACTATAAAGTTCTGGAGCGCATCGGTTTCCTATGAAAAGTTTGATGCATGCCCCTGCGGAACTTTGGTTTCCGTAAAGGACGGTATGCTTTGGATTATGACAGGAGACGGAATTTTACAGGTAAAAGAGCTTCAGCCGGAAGGAAAACGCCGCATGACGACAGAGGAGTTCTTAAGAGGTTATCCGTTGGAGCCGGGAATGGTATTCGGCAGTTAGATTTATTTTATGTCAGTTGAAAATCAAAAAACGGAGGCGATGAAATCATGTATTTTGATTGGACGTACATTCTGGTACTTATCGGAGCGGCTCTTTCCTTGTGGGCTTCTGCGGGAGTAAGAAGTACCTATTCAAAGTATTCAAAGGTATCCGCATTACACGGAATCACCGCCGTGGAAGCGGCAGAACGGATTTTGCACGGTGCAGGTATTTATGATGTCAGGATTGAGCATGTAGCAGGAAGTCTGACGGACCATTATGATTCTTCCGCAAAGGTGCTGCGACTTTCGGACAGTGTTTATCAAAGCTCTTCCATTGCGGCAATCGGAGTGGCGGCACATGAATGCGGACATGCGATTCAGGACAGTGAGGAGTATATGCCGTTAAGGCTTCGTCATGTACTTGTACCGATTGTAAATTTCGGTAATCATTTGTCCATGCCGCTGTTTATACTGGGACTTATATTCGGAATGTATACAACTCTGGTTCCTATCGGTATTTTTCTGTTTTCCTTTGCGGTATTGTTTCAGTTTGTTACGCTGCCTGTAGAGTTTAACGCATCCTCCAGAGCGGTTGCGATTCTTGGAGACAGCGGTATGATATCGGCGGAGGAACTTCCGAAGGTAAAAAAAGTGTTGAGGGCGGCAGCATATACGTACCTTGCAGCCGCTGCGGCATCGGCACTTCAGTTACTGCGTCTGCTTTTGATTGCACGCAGAAGGAGAGATTAGAAAATGGCAACAGAAGAAAAGAGTTCCCTGACTGCAAGAGAGGGAGCGGTAAGGATGCTGCTCGCTGTATGTAAGGACAAACAGTTTTCTCATGCGGTGAAAGGAAAGTTCCTTATAAGGATTCAGGAGAAGAGAGAACGTGCACTGGCTACGAGACTTTTTGAGGGCTGTCTCGAACGGATGATTGAACTGGATTATATCATTGACCGGTTCTCAAAAACACCCGTAAAAAAGATGAAACCGGCTGTGGCGGCAATTCTACGGATAACGGTATATCAGCTCCGGTATATGGATAAGATTCCTGCCGGGGCAGCCTGCAATGAGGCGGTAAATCTTACAAGAAGGTTCGGCTTTGCGGGACTGTCAGGCTTTGTAAACGGGGTAGCCAGAGCGATTGCCAGAGCAGAAGAAATCGTGTATCCGGATGCGAAAAAAGAGTACAGTTCGTATTTGTCGGTGAAGTATTCCATTTCGTCTACACTGGTAGAACAGATGAGAAATCAATACGGAGATGAACTCTGCGAAAAAATTTTTGCAGCTTTTTTAGAGGAAGAAAAGTACATTTCTTTGCGGTGTCTTAACAGTTCTACAGGAGTAGATAATGTAAAGGATGCACTGAGCAAAGCGGGAATATATGTGGAAAACGGCAGATATTCTAAGGAGGCATTAAGGGTGTCCGGAGTGGATACGCCGGAACGCCTGCCGTTTTTTGGAGAGGGAGCCTTTTATATTCAGGATGAGAGCTCCATGCAGGCCGTACTTGCTGCCGGGCTTTCCGGGGATGAAAGGGTGCTTGACCTTTGCGCGGCTCCGGGCGGGAAAACGATAATGGCAGCAGATATTCTGGCATCCTCAGGAACGGGAACCGTGGAGGCAAGAGACTGTACCGGAGCAAAGCTGGCTCTGCTGAAAGAAAACGTAGAACGCTGCAGGCTGTCGAATGTGAACCTTATGTGTGCGGATGCAACAAGATACCGGCATGAGGATGAGGAGCAATATGATGTTGTGCTTGCGGATGTGCCCTGCTCCGGACTCGGCATTTTAGGGAAAAAACCGGATATTAAGCTGTTTATGACGATTGAACAGGAAAAGGAGCTTTGTATCTTACAGAAGAATATTCTTAGGAATGCGGTACGTTATGTGAAGCCGGGCGGAGTCCTGATTTTTTCCACCTGTACATTAAACAAAGAGGAAAATATGGGAGGGTATAACTTTTTAAAAGAGGAGTGCGGAATGAGGCCCGAAAGTCTGGAAACGTTTATTTCGAAATCACTGTGGAACGATACGACAAAGGACGGATATTTGCAAATGCTTCCCGGCATTCACGGTACAGACGGCTTTTTTACGGCAAGATTCCGAAAACAGATATGAGGTAGATGATATGCAGGATGAAAAAAGAGATATAAAATCGTATACACCTGAGGAGCTTTCCGAAAGTTTTCTTGCAATGGGAGAAAAGAAGTTTCGGGCCACACAGGTATTTGAATGGCTGCATAAACGGGCTGTAAAGGAATTTTATGAAATGACGAATCTGTCGGCAGAGCTCAGGCAGACGCTGTCGGAGCAATATCATATTATTACTTTGCGGGAAATAAAGCACCTGACATCCGCGCAGGACGGAACGATAAAGTTTCTGTTTGCTCTTCCGGATGATAAGGTAATCGAAAGTGTATTTATGAAATATAAGCACGGAAACTCCGTCTGTATTTCTTCTCAGGCGGGATGCCGGATGGGATGCCGTTTTTGTGCATCTACGCTCGGCGGTCTGGAGCGGAATCTTACCGCATCGGAAATGGCGGAGCAGATTTACAGGATTGAGGAGCTTACCGGAGAACATGTTTCCAACGTAGTTGTTATGGGAACCGGTGAACCGATGGATAATTATGACAATTTAATTCGTTTTCTGCGCCTTATTACGGCACCGGAGGGAAAGGGAATGAGCATCCGCAATATTACGGTATCTACCTGTGGCATTGTGGAAAACATCAGGCGCTTTGCTGAGGAAGGACTTCCCGTGACACTGGCGCTATCACTTCATGCACCGAATGACGAGGCAAGAAAACGACTGATGCCGGTTGCAAACCGGTATTCCCTGAAGGATGTGCTTGCTGCCTGCGATTATTATTTTGAAAAGACAGGGCGCAGAATCAGTTATGAATATAGCCTTGTGGCGGGAGAAAATGATACGGAAGCGGAGGCGGATGCACTTGGAAAGCTTTTACACGGGAAAAATTGTCATGTGAATCTTATTCCGGTGAATCCGATTAAGGAGAGAAATTATAGGCAGTCAAGTTTTAAAAATATTTTAAATTTTAGAAAAAGACTTGAAAAATATAATATAAATGTTACTATTAGAAGAGAATTAGGTGCTGATATCGGTGCAGCATGCGGACAGCTTAGAAAGAGTCACCTGGATTCTTCCGGGGACAGGGAGAAGAATGACCGGGACGGTGAGATGTAGGGTGAAAGTGTCGGAGGAGGTGAGTGCCTTGAAAGCGTATTATACTACAGATAAAGGCAAAACAAGGGAAATTAATCAGGATTACATATACAGCAGTGATGAGCCGGTAGGCTCCCTGCCGAATTTATATATTGTTGCGGACGGAATGGGAGGATATAATGCGGGAGATTATGCTTCCCGCTGCAGTGTAGAGGAGTTTGTTGCCGAGGCACAGAGAGGAGAGCAGCCGACAGTAATCAGCACTATGACGGAGGCATTACGTGTGGCGAATTCAACAGTGCTTAAGCAGGCGACCGAGAATTCGGAATTAAGCGGTATGGGGACAACCTTTGTTGCCGCAACCGTATTTCCCGATCGGGTGTATGTAATGAACGTAGGAGACAGCAGGCTATATCTTATCGGAGATAAAATCAGACAGGTTACTGTCGACCATTCGTATGTGGAGGAAATGGTCCGCAAGGGAGAATTGCAGCGGAAGGATGCAAGGATTCATCCGAAAAAAAATGTGATTACCCGTGCAGTTGGTGTGGAAAATGAGGTCGAAGCAGACTTTTATGAAATTGAGCCTGATGAGGATTCGTGTTTTATTTTGCTTTGTTCGGATGGATTAACCAATATGGTGGAAGATGAAGAAATCCGAAATCTTATAATGAATCATGAGAATGAGCCGGAGGAAGCGTTACGGCAATTAGTAAAACGCGCAAACGAGTGTGGTGGGAAGGATAATATCTCAGCGATTATTATCCCTATGAAGCAGGAATAGAAAGGTGAGTTGATATGGTTAAACCTGGAATGTTTATCAGTGAGAGATATGAAATTATAGAAAAAGTCGGTTCGGGCGGTATGGCGGATGTTTACCGTGCAAAGTGTCACCGATTGAACCGCTATGTTGCGATTAAAATCTTAAAGCCTGAATTTTCGGCGGATAAAAATCTGGTAACAAAATTCCGTGCGGAGGCACAGTCGGCGGCGGGACTTTCCCATCCGAATATTGTCAGTGTATATGATGTCGGTGACGACGGTGATTTACATTACATTGTAATGGAGCTGGTGGAAGGAATAACATTAAAAAAGTTTATTGAAAAGAAGGGCAAGCTGGAAATCAAAGAGGCTATCGGTATTGCAATACAAATCGCACAGGGACTGGAAGCGGCACATGACAATCATATTGTGCATCGTGACATTAAGCCTCAGAATATAATCATTTCCCGTGAAGGAAAGGTGAAGGTGGCAGATTTCGGTATCGCAAAGGCAGCCACTACCAATACGGTTACACAGAATGCGGTAGGCTCCGTTCATTACCTTTCACCGGAACAGGCGAGAGGCGGCTACAGCGATGAGAAGAGCGATATCTATTCTCTCGGTGTTACGATGTATGAAATGCTCTGCGGGAAGGTTCCGTTTGCGGGAGATAATACCGTGTCGGTAGCTCTGTCCCATATTCAGTATGAGCCGGTGCCGGTGAAGGAAGTGAATCCGGCAGTGCCGTACAGTGTAGATATGATCGTGCAGAAGTGTATGCAGAAGCGTCCGGAAAATCGTTATTTGTCGGCTTCGGAGCTGATTGTGGACTTAAAGCGTTCTGTTATGAATCCGGAGGGGGATTTTGTAAGGATTAATGCTGGTGTTGTGTCGGATTCTCCTACAAAGAATATGACACAGGATGAGATGGCGGTGATTAAAAGTGCTGCCAAATCGCCGGTGACAAGGTTTGAGGTCAATCAGCAGACAAATTCCCAGGTTCTTCGTGAGGAAGAGGAGGAACTGGATTCTGCGGATTCTAAGTGGGATAAGACCATTGTAATTGTCAGTATTGTAATCATTTTTATTTTTATGATTTCAATTTTATTCGGTGTGTTCAAATTTATTGATATATTCGGTTCGGAAAAGGCAACACCGACACCGGGCAGTGATATCTCCCCGACCAAAATAATGGGAACGTCTACTCCTGTTCCTACGGATTATGTCGGAATTACCACAACACGTATGCAAAATGTAGTAGGACTAATGGTAGATGATGCAAAGGAGCTGTTATACAGACAGTCAGAGCAGTTTACGATTTTAGACGGAGATACGGATTACAGCACCCAGCCTAAGGGCATGGTTATTTCACAGTATCCGCTGGGTGGAGCGGATGTGGCGCTTGACGGAGAAATAAGGCTGGTAATCAGTGCGGGACCGGAGATGTTGACTGTACCGAATTACTATCTCTGGAATTACAACGAAGCAAGGATTCAGGCTGAAAATGATTTTAAAGTACGTATTGAATTTGAAAATTCAGCTATAGAAACCAACCGGGTAATTCGTACCATACCGGAGTGCAACAAGCTTCTGGCAAAGGGAAGCGAGCTTGTGCTTGTGGTAAGCCGCGGTGAAAAGGTGGAAAGTGTGCCGAATTTAATCGGAACAACGCTTGAAGGTGCAAAGATTCTTTTGAATGAAAAAGGGTTTGAGGTAGGAAAGGTTGAGTATGCCGGTTCGACAACATACGAAGAGGGACTGGTGATTTATCAGAGCGAGTCCTCCGGAAATATGCTTCCGGTAGGAGCGGCAATCGATCTTCAGGTGAGTTCCGGACTTGTGGAACCGACACCGGAGCCGACTGATGAACCGACACCTACTCCGACTCCTGAGTCTACGCCGACACCGGAGCCTACGCCGACTCCTGTTCCGGAACCGGTTTGGGAGGTGACGATGACACTTCCGAGAAATCCGCTTAGCCCGGGAGATGTGGCATGGGTGTATTTTGAATTACGGACTTCGGGAGGTACTTTTTTACTGTATGATAATGAAAATATGACATATGAGGAGCTTTCCGGAACCTCATTGTCCTTTACGGTTGATAAGGACCGGCTGAGCGGAGTAACGGCAGGCGACGGCAACGGAGTCTGGGTTTATGTGAACGGAACACCGGCAATGTATTGTAATGCAACAATTACGGAAAAAGAGGCATAATGACGGGAAAAATCATAAAAGGCATTGCAGGTTTTTATTACGTGTACGGAGAAGACGGCATTCTCTATGAATGTAAGGCAAAGGGAGCTTTTCGGAAAGACGGTATTAAGCCGTTGGTGGGAGATAATGTTGACATTTCGATTTTGGATGAGGATAATCACAGGGGTAATCTGGATAAAATACTGACAAGAGAAAGCGAGCTGTTGCGTCCTGCGGTAGCAAATGTTAATCAGGTTCTTGTAATGTTTGCTGCTGCTAAGCCTGCACCGAATTATAATCTCCTGGACCGTTTTTTGATTCGTATGGAGTTAGAAAATGTGCCTGTGCTGATTGGCTTTAACAAGTGTGATTTGGTTGACTGTACTACGGAAAAAGAGATGGAGGAGGTTTATACCTCTGCGGGGTATCGGGTCTGCTTCTTTTCTGTGAAAGAAGGAAGAGGACTCGGAGCATTACAGGAGGCACTTTCGGGAAAGACAACAGCACTTGCGGGACCATCCGGTGTAGGAAAATCCAGTCTGATGAATTTTCTTTGTCCTATGGCAGAGATGGAGACCGGGGATGTCAGCCGCAAAATCGAAAGGGGAAAGCATACAACCAGACATGCGGAATTGTTTGTGGTGAACCATGATACTTATGTGATGGATACACCCGGTTTTTCTTCTTTGTTTATCAATGAGATTGAGGCACAGAAGCTGTGGAGCTTTTTTCCGGAAATGAGAGAAGCTGAAAAGAAGTGTCGTTTTACCGGCTGCAGTCACACCGGGGAGCCGGATTGCGGTGTAAAAGAGGCAGTGGCCGCAGGAAGCATAAAGAGGCAGCGTTATGAAAGCTATCGCCGATTGTATGAAGAATTAAGTAACAGAAAGCGATACTGATAAAGTCAGATAAAATATATTGGAAGGTGAATGGTTATGTTTAAACTGGCTCCGTCTATTTTGGCAGCAGATTTTTCAAAGCTGGGGGAACAGATTCATCTGGTAGAAGCGGCAGGTGCGGATGAACTCCATATTGATGTAATGGATGGTATTTTTGTACCGAGCATTTCTTTCGGAATGCCTGTCATTCAATCTATTCGAGGCGTGAGTAAGATGTTTTTCGATGTCCATCTTATGATTACGGAGCCTGTCAGATATCTGGAGGAGTTCGTAAAGGCAGGAGCAGATGGGATTACCGTACACGCGGAGGCTTGCAGTGACTTAAAGGAAACGGTAAAGAGAGTAAAGGAAGCGGGGGTAAAGGTCGGAGTATCAATAAAACCGGATACACCGATTTCGGTTTTGGAGGATGTGGAGCCGTATTTGGATCGGGTATTGGTGATGACGGTGAATCCGGGATTCGGGGGACAAAAACTCATCCCGGAATGTGTGGAAAAGGTAAGGGAACTTGCAAAGCATAGAAGCAGCTGTTCTTTTTCGTATGATATTCAGGTGGACGGAGGAATCGGTTTATCTAATGTCAGAGAAGTAGCAGATGCAGGGGCAGAGGTATTTGTAGCGGGCACGGCGGTATTTCGCGGAAACATTTTACAGAATGTAAAAGCTTTTAAGGAGGAAGTCGGGGTTGCAGATTAGAGAAATGCAAATCGGTAAGATGCTTGAGATATTGGTAGACAGAGAAGGCTATCATTATCGCTTCGTAAGCAAGGTAGAAGGTACTGCGGAAAAAGCGGTGGCGGTGTCTTTGATTGCCGCACAGGGAAGAGCGTTTCATTTTGAAGAGACGGATGATATATCCATCATTTACCGTGGCGGGGAGCGTATGTGGAAATGGGAACATGTCAGGGCAGGCATGGCAAGGCTGGATGGCTCTGCCGTGCATACGTTTTCATCAAAGGAGGAAGGGAAAATATATAACCGGCGGGATGCTTTTCGTGTTCCTATCGGGGAAAGCCTTCTGATGCGCCGCATTATTCAGGAAGAAGACGAGACCGGAGAGCTTGTTGAGACTGAAAAAAGCTTTAAGGCAGTGTTATCCGACCTGAGTGTAAGCGGTGCGGGACTCTATGCGAATGAAGATATGGATGTCGGCACGATAATCGAATTCGACATGCCTACGAGCATGGGAATATTAAATTGCCGCGGTGAAATTGTAAGGAAAACGGATGTATACGATAAACCTTTTCAGAAGTTTTTCGGATGTGACTTTACAATGACAAAGAAAGAACTGGAGCGGTATTTATTTGAGAGACAGAGATTGATGTTACAAAAGGAACGGGGTGGCGAAGGCTTCCGTTTGAAAGGAAAGTAAAGGTTCGGAGGCGTTATGACAGCAATACTTGTATGCGGCGGTACGCTTACTGCCGCATTTTTGCAAAATTTTGTAAATCAGCGGAAGGATGCGGCGGTATATGCCGTGGATGGCGGACTGGCAGTGGCAGAGGAGGCGGGAATCATTCCCGATTATCTCGTAGGTGATTTTGACACGGCAGAAAAATCACTGGTTGAGCGTTACGAGAAACAGTGTATTACGATTCGTCACCAGCCGGAAAAAGACGCAACGGATACGGAGCTTGCGGTGGATGAGGCCATTTCCAACGGAGCAGATATGATTTTTCTGCTTGGTGCTATCGGAAGCCGTATGGACCATACAATGGCAAATATCCATATGCTTTATCATGTAATGAAGCAGGGAAAGACTGCGGTGATTGTAAATGAGAATAACCGGCTTACGTTATACAATGCACCGTTTCGGAAAAGAAGAGAGGATTTTTTCGGAACCTATTTATCTTTTCTTCCTTTTTTCGGCGAGGTAACGGATGTGGTACTGTCCGGGGTAAAATATCCTTTGTTTGGGAGAACATTGACAGCAGGAAGCAGTCTCGGTGTCAGCAATGAGGTAACCGGCGACATGGTTACGGTGTCGTTTTCAAAAGGGTATTTGCTGATGATTGAGGCAAAGGACTGATATTTGAAAATTCATTCTTCGTATTCTTTATAGTTGTACGGAAGGCGGGGATGTGATAAATATTTTGGCTTTTAAGGAGGAGTAAAATGAAACTTGGAATTGTAGGTCTTCCGAATGTAGGGAAGAGTACGTTATTTAATTCTTTAACAAAGGCAGGTGCGGAATCTGCTAACTATCCGTTCTGTACGATTGACCCGAATGTGGGGATTGTTCCGGTTCCGGATGAGCGTCTGGATGTGCTCGGAAAAATGTATGATTCCGAGAAGGTGGTCCCGGCGGTTGTGGAGTTTGTGGACATTGCCGGGCTGGTTAAGGGGGCATCGAAAGGGGAAGGACTCGGAAATCAGTTTCTTGCCAACATTCGTGAGGTGGATGCGATTGTGCATGTCGTAAGATGCTTTGAAGATACCAATATTATTCATGTTGACGGTTCTGTAAATCCTTTACGTGATATAGAAACAATTAACTATGAGTTGATTTTCTCGGATCTTGAGGTTTTGGAGCGCCGTTTGTCGAGAGTTGCCCGCGGCGCAAGGAATGATAAGGCACTGGCAAAGGAAGAGGATTTGCTGAAACGGCTGATGACACATCTGGAAGGCGGAAAAATGGCAAAGACATTCCCGCTGCAGGATGAAGACGAGGAGGCATTACTCGGTACTTACAATCTTTTAACAGCAAAACCGGTTATTTATGCCGCTAATGTTAAGGAAGAGGATTTGGCGGATGACGGAGAAGCGAATGAGCATGTGGCAATGGTAAGGGAGTTTGCGTTACGGGAAAATTCGGAAGTATTTGTGATTTGTGCCCAGATTGAACAGGAAATAGCGGAATTGGATGAAGATGAGAAGAAAATGTTTTTGGAGGATTTGGGACTTTCCGAGTCCGGACTGGAAAAACTGATTCGTGCAAGTTACCGCATTCTCGGCTTAATCAGTTACCTGACTGCGGGACCAAAGGAAACAAAGGCATGGACGATTACAAGAGGAACAAAAGCTCCGCAGGCGGCAGGCAAAATTCATTCCGATTTTGAAAGAGGATTTATCCGTGCGGAAATTGTGAGTTACAGTAATCTGGTTGAGTGTGGCGGTTTTAACGCTGCAAAGGAAAAGGGACTGGTTCGCTCCGAGGGAAAAGAATATGTAGTGCAGGATGGAGATGTTGTATTGTTCCGCTTTAATGTATAGAAAAAAAGCGGGTAACGGTTATATTCCGGGGAAGGCAGGTGATTCCGAAATGTCGTTAAAGTCAGGAGAGGTCCTTTTTTCCGAACACGGAAATAGCGTTGCGATTCCGGAATCAATCTCTTTGTTTGGATTTACGATTTCTTTTTACGGTATTTGTCTTGCTCTTGCGGCATTGGCAGGCATCGTTGTTTCTTTCAATGAATTGAAGAAGCAAAAGAAGGATGAGGAACAGGTGCTTACCCTGATAACGCTTGTTATTGTGTCCGCCTTGCTTGGTGCACGGGCTTATTACGTGATTTTTCAATGGCAGGTATTTGCGGAAAGACCGCTTTTGATATTCAATTTAAGAAGCGGCGGACTGGCATATTACGGTGCGCTTTTCGGTGCGTGGTTTGCGGTAAGGTGGTACTGTCGTAAAAAAAAGACTGATTTCGGAAGTGTTGCGGATGGTTTTAGTATCGGTGCCGCTGTGGCTTCGGTGCCGGTGTGGCTGGGGTGTGCATTTGCGAGAGAACCTGTAGGACGTTTTTATAACGGTCTGTTTTCAATACATATTAATGCAGCCTATATACCGGAGGGAACGGATGTAATCCGGATGAATGAGATACTTTCGCATGCATATGGTAAAAATGGGAATATGCAGGTGTCGGTACATCCGGTGCCGGTTTACGGAATCGTATTAAGTATATTGATACTGCTTTGTATTTTGGTGGTAAAGCGCTATATAAGGCAAAGCGGTGGTGTCTTTACACTTTACCTGTTTCTGAACGGAATTTCCTGTCTGATATTGGAGTCGTTCCGGGCTGACAGTTGTTTTATCTGGGGAACAGCGATTCCGGTGAATTATGTTGTATCATCGGTTCTGCTGCTTGTAATTGCAACGGAGTTTGTACGGCGATATTTGAAAAACAGACATCCGCAAAACAGAGTCAGATAGGTTTGGTAAAGTAGTGAAGAACGGAAAAAGAGTATTTAGAGTATTCAGCTGTGGCTGAATGCTCTTTTTTTTGCATTTCATTGTAATTTGGGGTTGAAAAAATCATAAAAGTGGAGTAGAATGGTGATGTAAGTGGAGGAAAGTGGAGAGAAGTGGTATAAAGTGGAACGAAAGGCGGTGAAGTTCATGTTCATGGGTGAGTATGATCATACGTTGGATCCGAAAGGACGTATGATTGTTCCTGCCAAGTTCCGTGAGGAATTAGGCGAACATTTCATTTTAACCATGGGACTGGACGGCTGTCTTTTTGCTTATCCGTCAGAAGAATGGGAACAGTTTGTGGAAGGTTTAAAAAAGCTTCCGGGCAGTAAAGATGCAAGACAGCTGCAGCGTCATTTTATGGCAGGTGCAGCCGAAGTGGAAGTAGACAAGCAGGGACGCTTTCTGATTCCGTCGAAGCTTAGAGAACAGGCCGGACTGAGTAAGGATGTTGTTTTGGTCGGTGTGGTTTCTAAAATTGAGCTTTGGAGCAAAGAACGCTGGGAGCAGAATTGTTGCTATGATAACATGGATGAAGTCGCAGAGCATATGGCAGAATTTGGATTAAATTTTTAAGAAACGGAAGGTGATACCGGATGGAAAACGAACAGGAGATTGTATTCCGACACAAGTCGGTATTGCTGGATGAAGTATTGGAGCAGCTAAGTATACGTGAGGACGGTATTTATGTAGACGGGACACTCGGAGGAGCGGGACATGCCGTCAGTGTCTGTAAGCGCTTAAAGGGAGGTACCTTTGTCGGCATAGACCGTGATGCGGATGCCATTGCAGCAGCGAGTGCCAGATTAAAGGAGTTTCCGTTTGCTAAGGTTGTGCGAAGTAATTACAGTGAAATGAAAGAGGTTCTTTTATCTCTCGGAATAAAAAAGGTCAATGGGATACTACTTGATTTAGGTGTTTCTTCCTACCAGCTTGATACGCCGGAACGCGGATTTTCGTATATGGAGGAGGATGCGCCGCTTGATATGCGGATGGATAACAGAATGGAGATGACGGCACGGGATATTGTAAACGGCTACAGTGAGGCAGAACTGTTCCGTATCATCAGAGATTACGGGGAGGACCCTTTCGCAAAAAATATCGCTAAGCATATCGTCATGCGCAGGGAAAAGAAGGAACTGGTGACCTGCGGGGATTTAAACGAGGCAATACGGGCGGCGATTCCGATGAAAATACAAAAGAATCTGGGACATCCTTCAAAGCGGACATTTCAGGCAATCCGGATTGAACTGAACGGAGAATTGAGAGCATTACAGAATACACTGGATGAGCTGATTGATTTGCTGGAGGTAAACGGAAGGCTATGTATTATTACATTTCATTCGTTGGAGGACAGAATCGTAAAATCGGGATTCAGAAAAAGGGAGAATCCTTGTGAATGCCCGCCGGACTTTCCGGTATGTGTCTGTGGTAAGAAATCTGCCGGAAGGGTGATTACGCGGAAACCGATTTTACCGGGGGAAAAGGAATGTGAAGAAAACAAAAGAGCAAGGAGTGCAAAATTGCGTGTATTTGAACGCAGTTAATTAAGGAGGAGTCAGCATGGATGCGCGTAAAAGATATTACAACGAAGAAAATATAATTGACGGAACAGCCGCAAGACAGCTTCAGGTTATTCCGGATTACGAAAGAGAGCAGAACCGGACTACGGTAACGCGCGTGGTTGAAAGACCGCAGAGGGCACCGAAGTTAAGTCATGGAATAGATTTTATTTCCATGACACTTTTAGTGGCAGCTATGGCAATTACACTTTATTTGTGTTATAATTATCTTCAGGTACAGGGAAACATTGTACAACTGGAACGGGATGTGACCGTGCTTGGGCAGAAGCTGGAAACAGTGCGTGCGGAAAATGCCGCATTGGAAGATAAGCTGGAGGTACAGGCAGACTGGGAGAATATCTACCGGACTGCAGTAGGAGAACTCGGTATGGTATATCCGAATAATAATGAAGTGATTACATATGAATCAACTGAGAACGGACATGTGATTCAATATCAGGATATTCCGGAGTAGGAGCGTTTTAATGGAAGAGAACGGGAAAAGAAGAAAAAAACGTAAGAGAATGACAGGCAAGATGCAGACAGCGTTATGGGTTGTATTTTGCCTGTTTCTTGTCGGTATATTATTTGTAATGATACGGGTGGTGACAGTGGGAAGCAATACCGGGTATGCAAAAGCATCTCTGTCACAGAAAACAGGAACGGATACTGTGCTGCAATACAAACGGGGTGAAATTACAGACCGTAACGGTACGGTACTGGCTAAAAGTGAGAAGGTGTATCACCTTATTCTGGATTCCAGACTTCTTGTGAAAAATGAGGACTGTATTGAACCGACAATACGGGCACTGTGCAACGTTTACGGTTACAGCGAAGCGGAACTCCGTGCTCTGATTGAGGAAAAAAAGACGAGTGCATATTACCGCCTGCGCAAAGATATGACATATGAAGAAATGACGGCGTTTGAAGAATACAAGACAAACCTTCCGAAGGAAGAGGACGGTTCGCCGAATAAAGACAAGAGCAAAATTATCGGGGTGACGTTTGAGGAGGAATACCAGAGACGTTATCCTTACGGTTCGCTTGCTTCGCATGTGCTCGGCTTTGCAAAGGCGGATGGTGACGGCACATACGGAATCGAGCAGCAGTATAACGAAGAACTGTCCGGTATAAACGGCAGAATCTATGATTATTATGATGCGAATCTGACAGTACAGCAGGAGGTAATTCCCGCAAGTGACGGAAACGTCATCGTTTCTACGATTGATGCAAATCTGCAGCGAATCGTACAAAAGCATACGGAAGCTTTCTTAGATGAAATCGGGGCAAAAAATGTAGGCGTCCTGATGATAGGAGTGAACAGCGGAGAAGTTCTTGCAATGCAGTCCAATTACAGCTACGACTTAAATAATCCGCGAAGTCTTTCCTTATGGTATACGGAGGATGAGATTGCGGCGATGGATAACGATACGTATCTGAATGCACTGTATCAGGTATGGAGAAACTTCTGCATCAGTGACTCATATGAACCCGGCTCCACCTTTAAGCCTTTTACAGTGGCTTCTGCTCTGGAAGAGGCAGTCATTACGACGGAGGAAACATTTCTGTGTGACGGCGGAGAGAAAGTGTCGGATTACTATATTTCCTGTCATAATAAATGGGGGCACGGTTATGTGAATGCGGCACAGAGTATTATGCACTCCTGCAATGATGCGTTAATGGAAATCGCAAAGCGGGAAGGCAGGACAGTTTTTTCAAAATATCAGAGACAGTTTTTATTCGGTCGTCTGACAAGAATCGATCTTCCGGGTGAGGTTGCGGGTATCCTTATGGAGGAGGAGCAGTTAAATGAAACCGAGCTTGCCACCAGCAGTTTCGGTATGTCCTTTAATACAACAATGATTCAGCTTGGAGCAGCATTTAATTCTATGGTGAACGGAGGAATTTACTATGAACCGCATGTGGTAAAGGAAATCCGGAATGCGGACGGTGTTGTGATGGAACGAATAGAGCCGAGAATCGTTTGCAGAACCATATCAAAGGATACATCGGAATTTTTACGTGATGCTTTTTATCTTACAGTGCAGGAAGGAACAGCGACGGCGGCACAGGTGGAAGGGTATCTGATTGGCGGTAAAACAGGTACGGCACAGAAATTACCGCGTAGCGAAGGAAAATATCTGGTTTCTTTCATCGGATGTGTGCCGGCGGATGACCCGCAGGTGATGATTTATGTTGTTGTGGATGAGGCTGCGGATGAGGAATTACAGGACAGGGCATCCATTGCATCCACACTTGCGGCTGATATTCTGGAAGAAGCTCTTCCGTATTTGAAGCTGTATCCGGACGGAGAGATTAAGTACCCGAATTTTGTAATTGATGAAAAGGACGTAGAGATGCAGGTGGGAGAGATTGGAGATACGGGTGTGGTTTATGACCCGGAGATGAATGAAGGGAATATGCAGGCAATCCCGGATGACATGGAATAAAGGAAAATTGCATAGGATAGTAAAAATACGTTTCGGAGTACCATGAGACAGATTTCAACAAAACAAAGGAAGACGGCATTATTTGTAATCAGTGTACTTATCGTAGCTACGGCAGGACTGGTTATAAGACTTATGTTTCTGATGATATTCCATTCGGCTGAATATGCAAAGGCTGCAAATGAGTTACATGAACGCGAACGCAGTATCAAGGCGGCACGCGGAGTTATCTATGACAGAAACGGTGTTATTCTTGCGGATAATAAACCGGTTTGTACGGTTTCGGTCATTCACAGTCAGATTACGGAACCGGAGCGTGTAATATCGGTATTATGTGAGGTGCTGGAGCTCCCCGAAGAAAAGGTAAGAAAGCGCGTGGAAAAGGTCTCCTCCATTGAGAGAATTAAAGCGAATGTGGAAAAGGAGACGGCAGACTATCTCCGGAGCTTTGAGTTAGACGGTGTCATGGTGGATGAAGATTATAAACGCTATTATCCCTTCGGGACACTTGCATCCCGCGTTATCGGATTCACCGGTGGCGATAATCAGGGGATTATCGGATTGGAGGTGAAATATGATTCGTTGCTGGAGGGAATTCCGGGTAAGATTCTGACTCTTACCACGGCACACGGCACGGAAATCCCGAATGCGGCAGAAAACAGAAAAGAGCCGATTGCCGGAAATTCGCTTACCGTCAGTCTGGATGTAAATATCCAAAAATATGCCGAACAGGCGGCATTAAAGGTGCTTGAGGCAAAGAGTGCGAATCATGTCAGTCTGATTGTAATGAATCCGCAAAACGGAGAAATTTATGCAATGGTAAATGTTCCGGAGTTTGATTTGAACGATCCGTATACATTGAATACGGAATATGCTGCCAAAGCCGGAGAGGAAACGCTTAGCGGTGAAAAAAAGAATGAGCTGCTGAATCAGATGTGGAGAAATCCATGCATAAGTGATACTTATGAGCCCGGTTCCACCTTTAAGATTATTACGGCGACGGCAGCGTTTGAACATAATGCAGTGTCATTAACAGACCGCTTCTTTTGTCCCGGATATAAGATTGTTGAGGACAGGACGATTCATTGTCATAAGGTTGGGGGACACGGAAGCGAATCCTTTGTAGACGGGATAAGAAACTCGTGTAATCCCGTTTTTATGGAAATCGGTGCGAGAGTCGGAACGGAAGGAATGTATGAAACCTTTGAAAAACTGGGACTCATGAGAAAGACAGGGATTGATTTACCGGGAGAGGCATCCTCCATTATGCATAAAACGGATAATATCAAGGCTGTGGAGCTTGCAACGATTTCTTTCGGACAGTCCTTCCAGATTACACCTATACAGCTTCTTTCCGCAGTGAGTACGGTAATCAACGGAGGAAAACAGATTGTTCCGCACTTTGGAGTATACGCAAAAAATACGGAAGAGAATACGGTAAAGACCTATCAATATGAGGGAAAGACCGGGATTGTTTCCGAGGAAACCTGCGAGACAATGAAAATGCTGCTGGAATCGGTGGTACATGAAGGAACCGGTAAGAGGGCATATCTGCCCGGTTTTCGAATCGGAGGGAAAACAGCAACCTCGGAAAAGCTGCCCCGCAGCTCCAACCGTTATATCTCTTCTTTTCTCGGATTTGCACCCGCAGAGAATCCGCAGGTGATTGCAATGGTAATGATAGATGAACCGGAAGGAATTTATTACGGAGGTACGATTGCCGCGCCTGTTATTGCGGAGGTGTTTGATTCGGTGCTTCCTTATCTGGGAATTGAACCGGTTTATTCCGAGGATGAATTGAAGTTAGAGGGAGTCGGACAGTTTTCGGTGCCGGATATGACAGGCATGACGAAGGAGGAAGTAAAGGCTCTTTTGAAAGCATATGAATTCGGTGAGATATACTATACCGGAGAAGGGGATACTGTGACAGAGCAGTTCCCGGAAGCAGGAGAAAAAGTAAATAAAAAGACGAGCTTGATTCTGTATACGAAATAGAATATAATGGGTGAGTGGGAATTTTGCAGAGGGAAGGAAGGAAACAATGGATTTTAAGGATAAAAAAGTTACGGTAGCGGGAGCCGGTATCAGCGGTGTGGCGGCGGCCGAATTATTAACGAATGCGGGGGCGATTGTTACAATCTATGACGGAAATGCGTCATTGTCTCCGGAGGATGTACTTGTACGTCTGGGTACGGACATCAGAGGGCAGTTTGTATTCGGGGAGTTTACCGAAGCACTTAGCAGAGAAACAGAGCTTCTCGTAATCAGTCCGGGAATTCCGGTGGATTTGCCTTTTGTAGAGGAACTGAAGAAAAAGGGTGTACCGGTAATCGGAGAAATTGAACTTGCCTATCTGTTTGCAAAGGGAAAGCTGATTGCTGTTACCGGAACAAACGGAAAGACGACAACGACCGCTCTGACCGGTGCGATTATGCGGACCTATTTTGAACATGTGCTCGTGGTCGGAAATATCGGAACCCCGTATACGGCACTGGTTGACTCTACAACCGAAAGCTCCGTGACCGTGGCGGAAATCAGCAGCTTTCAGCTTGAAACCGTTCATACGTTCAGACCTGATGTTTCTATGATTCTGAATATTACACCGGATCATTTAAACCGGCACCATACCATGGAAAATTATATTGCGGCAAAGGAAGCGATAGCGGCAAATCAGACGGCAGGGGATGTTTGCATTTTAAATTATGAGGATGAAAGACTGAGGGCTTTCGGTGAACAGGTAAAGAGCCGTGTACTTTATTTTTCCAGCGCTAGGGCATTGGAGGAAGGTCTGTATGTGGAGGACGGTATAATATTCTATGCCCATGAGGGAGTTGCGGAGTGTATCTGTAAGGTGGATGAATTAAATATTATCGGCAGACATAATCATGAGAATGCCATGGCGGCGATTGCAGCCGGTATTGTTATGGGAGTACCGACCGAGCTGATTCATAAAGCGCTTTGTGAATTTCAGGCGGTGGAGCATCGTGTAGAATATGTGGCAACAAAGCGTGGGGTACGTTATTACAACGATTCTAAGGGAACGAATCCGGATGCTGCGATACAGGCAATCCGTGCCATGACCGGCAATACGCTTTTAATCGCGGGAGGTTATGACAAGGGCTCGGAATACGATGAATGGATTGAGGCATTTGACGGAAAAGTGGGATATCTGGTATTGTTGGGCCAGACAAGGGAAAAAATTGCTGAGGCGGCAAGAAATCACGGAATAGAAAACATTATACTGTGTGACAGCTTTTTGGAAGCAATGCAGTTTTGTACCGCTCACGCAAAGGAAGGAGATACGGTATTGCTTTCTCCGGCATGCGCGAGCTGGGGAATGTTCCGTAACTATGAGGAGCGGGGACGTATTTTTAAGGAGTATGTACACTCGCTTTCGGATAATTAAAAGAATCCAGTGGTCGGCAGGAGGTTTTGAACATGACGAAGCCGTCAGTAAGGAAAACAGAATATAAACCGCAAACTTACTATGATTACAGCCTGCTGTTTATCACATTGATTCTGGTATGCATCGGTCTGGTTATGGTATACAGTACCAGCTCCTACTATGCGGTAAAGCAAAAATTCGGAGATGCGGCATATTTCTTTAAACGACAGTTGATTTCCGCGGTTATCGGTACATTTGTTATGATTGTTGTATCTAAAATCGATTATTTTTTCTATATTAAGGGAATCGGGAAAAAGTATAAGTTCCGGCTTTTGTTTCTGGCGTATATGTTATGTATTGCATTACAGGTCTATGTGCTTTTTTTCGGAGAAGAAGTAAAAGGAGCGAAGAGATGGATAAAGATTCCGGTTCTCGGTACATTTCAGCCGTCCGAGTTAACCAAAATCTGCGTTATCTTGTTGGTGGCGTATATTGTATATGCTGCGCCGAAGCGTCTGGATACGGTGTTTGGTTTTATCAGGGTATTAATTTTTGTATGTCCTCTCCTTGGATTGGTTGCGGCAGAAAATCTGAGTACGGCAATCATTATTGCGGGAATTACCTTTGTAGTCTGCTTTGTAGTCGCAAGAAGAAAGGGGTATTTCTTTGTGGCCGGTTTTCTGGCTGTTCTGGTAGTAGCCGGTTATATTTTTCTCGGAGAAGCATTCCGCGGAGAACGAATAGATGCATGGTTAAATGTTGAAACTCATCCGAAGGGATATCAGATTTTACAGGGACTTTATGCAATCGCTTCCGGAGGACTTTGGGGGAAAGGACTCGGACAGAGTATGCAGAAGCTTGGGTTCATTCCGGAGTCGCATAACGATATGATTTTCTCGGTTATTTGTGAGGAGCTCGGTATCATCGGCGCACTGGCAATTATTCTGATGTATGTGCTGCTGCTGTGGCGGTTGTTTGTGGTAGCGGTTAATGCAAGAGATTTATTCGGTTCCCTTATCTGCGTCGGTATTATGGTACATATTGCGATGCAGGTGTTGATTAATATTGCGGTAGTAACAAATACAATACCGTCTACCGGTATTCCGCTCCCGTTTATCAGTTACGGCGGTACATCCTTAGTTGTACTGATGGCAGAAATGGGGATTGCACTCAGTGTTTCAAACCGTATCGAATACGAGCGGTAACAGTTTGGAAACGGTGGCATATTATGACATAGAAGAGTGCACGGAGAGCTGTTATGTCATATGTAAAAATCGTCGGCGGAAAAAGATTAAAGGGTGAAGTGAAGCTTCAGGGGTCGAAAAATGCAGCATTACCTATTCTTGCAGCAAGTGTACTTTGCAGAGGACAGATAAGAATCGAAAATTGTCCCGATATTGCGGATGTGCATGAGCTTTTGTATGCACTTTCCTTTGCCGGAATAAAAAATGAATTACACGACGGGAGGTTAGATTTGGATACTTCGGAGGCAGTCCCGTTTTCTTTCGGACAGGAGTTTGCGAAAAAGACCAGAGGCGGGATATTGTTGCTCGGTGCATTTCTCGGACGGTTTCATGAAGCTGAGATTGCATATCCGGGAGGCTGTGTCATAGGGGCACGCCCCATTGATTTACATTGCAGTGTACTTCGTGCACTTCACGTATCACTCTCGGAGGAAAAGGACGGCGTTTATGCAAAGGGCAGACCGCAGGGAGACAGGATTCTTCTTTCCTATCCGAGTGTGGGTGCAACCGAAAATGCTGTTTTAGCGGCAGTATGCGGCAAGGGAAGAACGGAGCTTTTCGGAGCAGCCACGGAGCCGGAGGTTGCCGAGCTTTGCCGCTTCTTAAATAAAGCAGGTGCACGGATACGGGGAATCGGAACCTCGTATCTGGTGATAGACGGTGTTTCACAGTTGCATGGAGTACATCACAGACTATCGGGAGACCGGATTGTAGCGGGGACATATCTTTGTGCGGCTGCAATGACCGGAGGGGAAGTGATTTTGCGGGAGACGGACGGCGTGTGTCTGGAGGGGATTACGAATAACCTGTGTGCCGCGGGATTGCGGATTCAAAAGGAAAATAATCTGATTGCCGCACGGGCAAATGACAGAGTCCTTGCCGTGCCGTGTATCCGTACGGCTCCGTTTCCGGCATTTCCGACCGATATGCAGTCTCAGATGGTAGCCCTGCTTTCCGTTGCGGACGGGGACAGCGTTATCTGTGAAACTGTATTTGAGTCGCGCTTCGGAATTGTACCGGAATTGCAAAAAATGGGAGCCGATGTGATAAACACAGACCGATATGTTATTATTCACGGTGTAAAGCATTTACAGGGCAGACCTGTAACGGCAACCGATTTACGGGGGGGAGCCGCTCTGGTGCTGGCAGGGCTTGCCGCAGAAGGTGAAAGTAAGGTGTGCGGATATGAGTATATCGCCAGAGGATACGAAAATATCTGTGGCAGCTTATGCAAACTGGGTGCGGAAATCATGCTGACAGAGGAGTAAGAAAAGGAAATATGGAGATTTACTATGAAAAATCAGAAAAAAGAGCTTCATAACCGGACACGGGTTCTGATTCGGATAGCGGCGATTTTTTGTATTGCGGGTATTCTGCTTTTGATTTTTATCAATGTCTTCCGAACGGAGGAAATCCGTGTGGATGGGTTGTCATATTATACAAAAGAAGAGTTTCTTTCAAAGATTTCCGGTGAAGCCGCGAGAAAAAATACATTATTATTCCGGCTGGAGCAGTTTGGAAACGGACAGAGGACCGTGCCGTATATTGAGCATTACGATATTACGCCGGAGGGAAACAATGTGATTCACATCCGTGTATATGAAAAGATACTGGTTGGCTGCGTTAAAATTATGGGACAGTATTTGTATTTTGATAAAGACGGATATGTAACGGAATCCTCCGTGGAACAGCTTCCGGGCGTGCCGCTTGTCAAAGGACTGGAGTTTGAGCGGATTGTATTATATGAACCGCTTAAAATTCAAAAGGACGAGCTGTATGATGTGATTTTAAATATCACAAAGGCGGTCAGGGAATATGAAATCCCTGCCATCAGTATTTCGTTTAACGGGAGAGGGGAGGTAGAGCTGGAGACGGAAACCCTTACGGTTATGCTTGGAAAAAGGACAGCATATGATCTTCCCATACAAAAGCTGGCAGATATTTATCCTTCGGTACAGGGGAGAAAGCTCTATATTGATTTATCCGGATATGACGGAGGAAAAGGGGATATTATTGCAAAACCGAAGCCTGAATAAAAAAATAAGGGAAATATAAAAAAAGTGCTTGCTAAATTCAGTGTTTCAATATATTATATAGTATAGAGGTCGGGATTCTAATGGAAATGACACACAACATCTAGTTTTCAGAGGATGTCGTGACAAAATAAAGGAGGAGTCACCTTGCTTGAGATTATGAATGACAATGCGGAAGTAGCCGCAAAAATACTGGTTATCGGAGTTGGCGGAGCGGGCAATAATGCCGTAAACAGAATGATAGAGGAAGGCATCGGCGGTGTTGAATTCGTCTGTGTAAATACGGACAAGCAGCATTTGAAGAACTGTAAAGCACCACAGTGCATACAGATTGGTGAAAAGCTTACGAAAGGTCTGGGAGCGGGAGCAAAGCCGGAAATCGGTGAAAAGGCCGCAGAGGAGAATATCGAGGAGTTAACCCAGATTATTAAAGGAGCAGACATGGTATTTGTTACCTGCGGTATGGGTGGCGGTACCGGAACAGGAGCAGCGCCGGTGGTTGCGGGAATTGCAAAGGGAATGGGAATCTTAACCGTCGGTATTGTAACAAAGCCGTTTACGTTTGAGCACAAGGTTCGTATGAGCAATGCAATTTCGGGTATTGAGAAATTAAAGCAGAATGTCGATTCTTTGATTGTGGTGCCGAATGATAAGCTTCTTGAGATTGTAGACCGCCGTACCTCAATGCCTGAGGCATTGAAAAAGGCAGATGAAGTGTTGCAGCAGGGCGTACAGGGAATTACTGATTTGATTAATCTGCCGGCACTTATCAATCTGGATTTTGCGGATGTACAGACTGTTATGCAGGATAAGGGTGTAGCCCATATCGGTATCGGTGTGGGTACCGGTGATCAGAAGTGTCTGGATGCCGTACATAAGGCTGTGTCCAGTCCTCTTTTGGAAACAAAGATTCAGGGTGCGAGCCATGTTATTTTGAATGTATCGGGTGATGTCAGCCTGATTGAAGTAAATGAGGCGGCTACGGAAGTACAGATGCTTGCAGGTGAGAATGCGAATATCATTTTCGGAGCTATGTATGATGAGACGATGCAGGATCAGGCGGTTATTACCGTAATTGCTACGGGACTTCAGGAAAAAGAGTACAATACTTTTCCGGGAGGAAACCGTTATGCCGGAAATTATAATCAAAACAGTGGGGCTCCGCAGACTGCAAAGTCCGGGGTTTCGGTTCCGAGCTTTTTAAATCGCAGCGGCTTTACATCAAACGTGAATACAGGAGCGAAGACACAGAGCGATCGCGCAATGGAGCAGTTTGATTATAAGTTTGATCCGAGTGCGGCTCGTCCGAAGCAGACGTCGGAGTATAAGCCATCCACCGGTGCGAGTCCGTATACATCACGTACCAATTCCATGTTTGGAAAGCCGGCGGAGAATACTGCTTCCGACAATAAGGATGAGATTAAGATTCCGCCGTTTATTCAGAATTATTCCGCAAAGAAAAAGTAAAATGATTTTACAGGAGGCTGATACACGAAAGTGTATCAGCCCCTTTTTTTCTGTCGAATTTCAAATGATTTTGCGACAAAACTTAAGATTAAATCCCCATATTTTTACAAAAAATGTATGGGGAATATTGTATAATGGACGAGAAATGACAAGGGAGGTGGAATACAGTTAGGATTTATCTGGACAGTTACATAGCAGCAGAATTTTGGTTACATTTTTTGTGTCTGTGGCTTACCGGAGCAATCGGGAAAAGCAGGCATGAAAAAATAAAAAAAAGAAGACTCGCAGCAGCAGCAGCCTTCTGCGGGGTTCTGGATGCGGTTGCATTGTTTTTGTTGTTCGGACGGAATACAGGTAATTCATGGCTGTTTCCCACGATAGCATTGCCGGAATTATTTTTGGGAGTTTGGATTGCCTATGGCAGGCACAATCTTTTGCAAAACAGTGTTCTTTTGTTTGTAATCACGGCATTGTTTGCCGGATGCTTTCAAATTGTACCGGTACAAAATGCAGGATTGCTCTGTTTCCTCGGAAGTATTATTTTTCCCTTCATAAAAACAGGTGCAGATGCATTGTTCAGGGCAAAACAGACGCAAGGGGTGATGTATGAAGTAAGTCTTTCACAAAACGGACGGGAAAAACAATTTCATGCACTTATGGATACCGGGAACAGACTGCGTTTATACGGCAGCCGGATTCCGGTAATCATTGTTGATGAAATGTATCTTGCGGAGTGGATGAAGGATGCAGAAGAGAAAATGCCTCAGAAGCTGGTTTTTCTGCCATACAGATGTGTCGGAGGAAAAGGCATGATGCATGGGGTAAGGCTTTGGTGTGTGCTGCATCTGGAGAACGGAGAGATAATCAGCGGAGAAGTGGCGGCTGTTGCGGCGGAACACAGGCTGTTTGAGGGCTGTGTTTATCAGATGATATTGCAGCCGGAGGTGTTGAAATTTCCTGCGCGGAGGGAAAAAGGGCCGGAAGCGGCGGGTGGAAAAAAGATGAGTCAGAGGGTTGTGTAAAAACACACAGGAAGGAGAGAAGAATGTTATTTAAAGTATCTGTACCTAATCGGTTTCAGTTCAGAATGATTCCGAATTTAACGGCACTTTTGCTCGGACAATACGGTGAGATTCATTATATCGGAGGAACAGAGGTGCTGCCTGCTCCGTATTCACCGGAGGAAGAGGCAGAAATGATAGCGGCACTTTCGGGAGAAGACGGAGATACGGCAAGGTCGGATTTGGTAGAACATAATCTGCGGCTGGTAGTTTATATTGCAAAGAAGTTTGATAACACGGGCGTGGGGCTTGAGGACCTGATTTCTATCGGAACCATCGGACTCATTAAAGCAATAAATACCTTTAATCCGGAGAAAAATATAAAGCTTGCCACGTATGCTTCAAGATGTATCGAAAATGAAATTCTTATGTATCTGCGTCGAAACAGCAGACAGAAGCTGGAGGTATCCATTGATGAGCCCTTAAATGTCGACTGGGACGGAAACGAGCTGTTATTATCGGATATCTTAGGAACGGAAGAGGATGAGGTATATCGCGGAATGGAGGAGGAAGCAGACCGTAATTCACTGTTTCGGGCTCTTTCCTGTCTGAATGACAGGGAACGTCTGATTATTAATTTACGTTACGGTCTGGAGAACGGGGACGGAAACGAACATACTCAAAAGGAGGTTGCGGATTTACTCGGAATTTCCCAGTCCTATATTTCAAGACTTGAAAAGAAGATTATGAAACGTCTGCGAAAAGAAATGACGGCATGACAGAAGGTGACAAAAGCTCTTAGTATAAAGAAAGGCGCCATGGCACATCCTTTATGTATCAGGAAATGAGATAAAAATCTCATGAACTGTCAGTACAGGAGGAATGTGCCATGGCGCTTTATAAGGTAGAAATATGCGGTGTAAATACGGCTAAGTTACCGCTTTTAAGCAATGAGGAAAAGGATGAGTTGTTTTTACGGATAAAGCAGGGGGATTCCTATGCAAGGGAGCAGTATATAAGAGGTAATCTCAGACTTGTTTTAAGCATTATCCAAAGATTTTCCGGAAATAACGAAAACGTAGATGACTTGTTTCAAATCGGTTGCATCGGTCTGATGAAGGCAATCGATAATTTTGATATTACACAGGGAGTAAAGTTTTCTACTTATGCGGTTCCGATGATAATCGGAGAAATCAGGCGGTATCTTCGTGATAATAATTCAATACGTGTCAGTCGTTCTCTGCGGGATGCCGCTTATAAAGCGATTTATGCGAGAGAGCTTTTGACAAAGGAGTTAAACCGTGATCCTACTGTCGGTGAAATCTCGGAACGGACAGGACTTACGATAGAGGAGATTCATGAAGCATTTGATGCTATACAGACACCGGTGTCACTGTATGAACCTGTATATAAAGATGGTGGAGATACGCTGTATGTTATGGACCAGGTGTGCGATAAGAAAAACGGGGAAGAAGCATGGGTTGAGGAGATTTCTTTAAAGGAAGCGATGAGGCGGCTTCCGGAGCGGGAAAAGCTGATTATTGATTTACGTTTCTTTCACGGAAAAACACAGATGGAGGTAGCCGAGGAAATTCATATTTCGCAGGCACAGGTATCACGTCTTGAAAAAAATGCATTAAAAAGTATGAAAACGTATTTGTCGGATCGAAAAAAGACAGGTAGAGAATGACGTCACGATTCGCCTTTGACGGAATAGGATATAGTAGATTCTGTCGAAAGCGGTGATGAATATGAATATAGATAAAGTTTGGATTATGGCTGTGGGATTTGCGGTTATTTTCATCCTTCCTTTTTTGTATTTTCAAATAAGAAAGATTTATGCAAGATACAGGGTGACTATGAGAAGCCCAAAGGAAAAAGCAGAGGAACTGAACCGGGATTTAGAACCGTTTGGATTCTTGTATGATGAAAAGCAGGATATCGTGTATTCGGGAATGTATCCATGGCAGAGAGAGCTTGGATATTGCAGACTGTATGACAGGGCCGCACTTGCATTAAATATGGCAATTCAGAGTGAACCGGTTTATTTTGAATACGATAACAGGCGCTGGCTTATAGAATTCTGGAAGGGTCAGTACGGCATGGCTACGGGTGCGGAGGTAGGTATTTATGTAACGGATAAAAATGATATTTTGATTCCCGGAGTGTTTGAAGGTCCATTTTTTGATTGTGTTAAGGATGAAGAACGGATTAAAATGCAATATCTGTTATATGAAGACCGACAGCTGATTGCATACAGGGAAGATTTGCATTGGTGGCTGACTGCCTTTGATGTAGGACGTTTTTCAAAACCAAAGCAGCTTATTATGCGTATTCAACTGACTTTTCCGAGTCTCGGAATGCGAAATGCATTTCTTGATGGGCTTGAGAAAGCCGGTTACGGGAAAGATTCATACCGGGCATACCGTACCTCGGTACAGATTACCTTTTCAAGACCTAAGTCAGGGCAGCCATATGATAGAGTCCGAATTGTGTTTTTTGTTGTACAGTATCTGAACCGACTTTATTGCCGGTTGTTTTTACGGCTGACAAAGGATTTTATAAAAACGCTGGATAAGATAGATTATATACGCTTTTTGTTTCCATGGCTGTATCGAAGACTAACCGGTTTTGCAAAAGCCGATAAGCTGAGAGAGATGTACCTGGAAATAGTACGAAAGAAGGAAGAAGCAGAGGAGGTGGGAAAATGAGCACCTCCGGACGTTTAACAAAGGTATACAGACAGGCGGAGCGTATCTGCTATGACAGAAATGACAGGTTTGTGATTATGAGTGATTGCCACAGGGGGATAGGAAATCCGGGGGATAATTTTCTTAAGAACCGACAGATATACCTTGCGGCACTTCGCTATTATAATCAGAAAAAGTTCATTTATATGGAGCTGGGAGACGGAGATGAGCTTTGGGAAAATAAAAGGATGGAACCGATTCTTAGGGTGCACCGGGAGGTATTTGAGCTTCTTTTGGAATTTCATAAGGATGGCAGACTGCATATGCTGTACGGGAACCATGATATTCAAAAGAAACACAGCGGATTATTACAGGGGCTTTCGGTAAGGGAAGGAATTATTCTGGAAGAAAATGCCACCGGTCGAAAGATATTTCTTGTACACGGACATCAGGGAGATATTCCGAATGATACACTGTGGCGGGTGAACCGATTTTTAGTACGGCATATCTGGAGAAGACTGGAGCTGCTCGGAATGGAGAATCCGTTCAGTGCATCCGGATGCGGAAAAAGAAAATCGAAAATAGAAAGACGTATGTCAGAGTGGGCCGACCATAACCGGCAAATCATGATTGCGGGGCATACACACCGGGTACGGTTTCCTTCTGAGGCAGAGAGCTATTATTTTAATGACGGAAGCTGTGTGCATCCGTTTTATATAACCGGAATCGAATTGGAGAGAGGAGTCCTGCGTCTTGTCCGGTGGAGTGTTATGACAAGGGAGGATTTCAGTATGTATATCGGACGTGAGGTGCTTAGTAAGGTGGAGTCGGAACGCTTTGATGCCTGAGTGGATTATTCCCTTTGATACAGTGCCTGTTAAGATTTATTTGCGGAGGGTTACTTTTACTTGACAGCAAAAGAACAAAGTGCTAATATTAGTTGGACTTTGGACATAACAGGATGGGAAAAAAATCTGTGAGGTGAGATTTATGTTATTTCTGTTGTTTGCGCTATGGTTGGTTTTTAACGGAAAAGTAACTTTGGAGATTGTTCTGTTTGGAATGGTATTGTCAACCGCCGTATACTTGTTTTGCTGGAAATTTCTGGAATATAGTCCGAAACGTGAGCTGTGTGCTCTGCGGCTTTTGCCACAGGGCATCGGCTACTTTTTTGTGCTTGTATGGGAGATTGTGAAAGCAAATTGTGCGGCGATTGCATTGATTGTCTCTCCGAAATACGAAGTAGAACCGGTTTTAGTTACATTCCGTACAAATCTGAAAACGGATCTGGCAAAAACCATACTGGCAAATTCTATTACGCTGACACCAGGCACGATTACGGTGGAGCTTACGGATGACGAATTTAAGGTACATTGTCTTGATAAAGAAATGGCAGAAGGGCTTTCCGATTCCGTGTTCGTAAGGCTATTGATGAAGATGGAAAAAACGGCGGAAAGGTAAGGAGGCGTACATATGGAAACAGCATATTCGATGTTATATGTCGGTATCATGATAGGATTTGCACTTTGCATTTTCTGTTGCCTGATTCGTGCGATTAAAGGGCCAAGGACCATGGACCGGATTCTGGCAATTAATATGATCGGAACATTGTCGGTTATTATAATCGCAATTTTGTCACTTTACCTGAAAGAGAGCTTTTTGCTTGACGTGGATTTAATATATGCAATGTTAAGCTTTCTGGCGGTGGTGGTACTGACAAAGGTATATATGGGAGTACACCGTGAGGAAAAAATCAGGGAAAAGAAGAAAGAAGAACAAAAGAAAGAGGAGGAGCGGAAATGATGGAATGGCTTCGTTTTTCAGTAGTTGCACTTTTTTTGACGGCCTCTCTGGGGATGGCGGTAATTTCCGTGGCAGGTGTTTTTAAGTTTAAATTTATTTTAAACAGGATGCATGCAGCGGCAATCTGTGATTCATTTGCATTGCTTCTCGGTATGATAGGAACAGCGGTGGCCTACGGGTTTTCTTTTGCGACGATTAAAGTGCTGCTGATTGTACCGTTAATCTGGGTTGCAAGTCCGGTGTCGGGACATTTAATTGCCAGACTGGAAGTAACGACGGACAAGCATCTTTCCGAAGAATGTGAGGTGCAGGACGAATGGAAATAATGGAAATAATTTTACTCTCGTTTTTGGTTGTATGTGCTATTTCGGTGGCATTATCGAAAAATCTGCTGACTTCGATTGTTATTTTTATGGCATATAGTGTGATTATGTCAATCATCTGGATGATTTTGGAATCTCCGGATCTGGCAATTACGGAGGCTGCGGTAGGTGCCGGTGTTACCAGTGTACTGTTTTATATTACGTTAAAGAAAATCCATGCAATGAAGGGGGAGGAAGACGATGAAGCCGAGGAGTGATTATGAACATTCGTGGTGGCGGCGTCTGGTACGCTTTGTTGACGGAGAAACGTTAGCGGATGTAGAAAAACGCGAGGAAGAAGCGGGTGAAAACGATGCTCAGAGTCAGAAGCTTGCCGATACGATGGCGGAGCAGTTGTTTGAACAGGAAGAAAAATATGACAGAGCAGACCGAAAACGCCGGCTGGAAATGGAACACGAAAAGGAAGCCATGGCGCTGTACGATAAGTATAAAAACTGGCCGAAGGAACACGGTGTAAAGATATTCGGGCGGTTATATGCCGTAATGGCAGTTGTACTTTGCGTTATTATAATTACAACGCTTCTGGTAACCGTTTCTTATCTGCCTGAGTTCGGTCATGCGGACAATCCGAATAATAATGAGGTTGTGGAGCGTTATAATGAAAAGGCTCTGGAGGAAACGGGTGCAACCAATATCGTGGCAGGCATGATTCTGGATTACCGTGCATTCGATACATTGGGTGAATCACATGTATTATTTATAGCTGCGGTATGTGTAATGATTCTGCTTCGCCTTGATATTACGAAGGGGAAAAATCCTACGGATACAAAAAGGCTGGAAGAGGAAAACGACCGCCTTTATGAGCCGAAAAACGACAAAATATTACAGCTTTCCGCAAGGATTCTTGTGCCGATTATTATTTTGTTCGGTATATATGTGATTTTAAACGGTCATTTATCGCCGGGAGGGGGCTTTTCCGGCGGCGCGATTATCGGTGCGGGACTGATTTTATATTTGAATGCATTCGGCTTTGAAAAGGCATCAAGGATTATGAACAGGAAAAACTATGCGGTGATTTCCGTAGTACCGCTCCTGTTTTATGCATTGGCAAAGGGCTATTCCTTTTTTACGGGAGCAAATCATCTGGAAAGCGGTATTCCGAAGGGAACTCCCGGAGCAATTTTATCCGGCGGTCTGATTCTGCCGTTAAATATTTGTGTGGGAGTTGTGGTCGCTTGTACCATGTATCATTTCTATACGTTGTTCCGCAAAGGGGGAATGTAAGATGTTAGGAAATTTGTTTGCAAATTATTACGAGGCGGTTTCCATGATTTTGTTCGGTATCGGCTTTACGACGTTACTGTTAAACCGGAACATGATTAAGAAAATCATGGGATTAAATATTATGGATACTGCGATTTATTTGTTTTTGGCGGCTAAGGGGTACATCTTTGGGCGTAAGGTTCCGATTGTGAACGGGACTGTTCCGGAACCGGAGACATATATTAATCCGATACCGAGCGGTCTTGTGCTGACCGGTATTGTTGTATCGGTCAGTGTAACGGCGGTTATGTTATCCCTCACCATTCGTCTTTACAGGAGATACCGTACTTTGGATATCGATGAAATCACACGTCTGGTAAAGGAGGAAAAGTAATGGATTTTATTCGTAATTTTCCGTTTTTTTGTATTGTTCTGGCATTGGCTTCGGGTGTGATTTCCTCCGTATTAAGACCGAAGGCGGCGAAAGCGTTATCCTTTATTCTGATTTCCTTTAGCTGTATTTGTTCGTTCTGCGTTCTTTATTATACGGTACAGACCGGTGAGGCATTTACTTATATGATGGGACATTTTCCGGCACCGTGGGGAAACGAAATCCGTGCAGGGGTGTTAGAGGGTGTGATGGCATCTTTCTTCTCCGTTATTATGCTTCTGGCATTGCTCGGAGGGGAAAAGTATTTAAAGGCAGATATAGAAGAATCAAAACAGAATTTATATTTTGTTCTTGTTAATCTGTTATTAAGCTCCCTGCTTGCACTGGTGTATACCAATGACTTATTTACGGCATATGTATTTGTGGAAATCAATACAATCGCCGCAGGCGGATTAATTATGATACGAAGCAACGGGCATTCCATGTTAGCGGCGACAAAGTATATGATTATGAGCTTACTCGGTTCCGGATTGCTGCTGATAGGCATTACGCTTCAGTACGATTTGACGGGGCATCTTTTGATGAGTAATATACAGGAATCGATAGGAGAGCTTGCAGCACACGGCGAGTATACCGTGCCGCTTACGGTGATTATCGGTTTGATTAGTGTAGGTATTGCCATAAAAAGTGCGCTGTTTCCGTTTCATGCATGGCTTGCGGACGCTTACGGGTATTCCACGGCATCATCCGCGGCAATTTTATCAAGCCTCGTATCTAAGGCATATATCTTCTTATTAATTAAGATTATATATCGTGTCATCGGAACCGGTGTGTTCTGGGACAGTAAAATTACCAATGTATTTTTTGTACTCGGTGTTGCGGGAATGTTATTCGGCTCAATCAGTGCGATTAAGGAATGTGATATGCGGCGTATGATTGCATTTTCCTCTGTTGCGCAAATCGGTTATATTTATATGGGACTTGGGTTCGGAACAAAGTTGGGAGTAACGGCGGCAGTGTTTCATATTTTTTCGCATGCGGCTACAAAGTCCATGCTGTTTGTTGCCTGCAGAGGGCTTTCCGAGGTATCCGGAAATAAGAAGGATTTTTCGGATTTGAAGGGTTCGGGATTCCGTAACAGAATTGCGGGAGTTGCGTTTACGGTAGGTGCACTGTCCATGGTAGGTGTACCGCTGTTTGCGGGCTTTATTTCCAAGCTTTATCTGACCTCTGCGGCATTAGAAACCATGTCTCTTAAAATGGCTGTCGGAGTGATTGTGCTTGCCGTCAGTACGATTTTAAACGCACTTTACTTTATTCGTGCGGTAATTTCGATTTATACACCGCGAAATGAACATTATCGCGATGCGGCATTTCGTCCGGGAATGACATTTTGTGCCGGTATGGTTTGTTTTATTGCAATAAATTTTTTACTCGGTCTGGCATCACATCCGCTTATTACGGCGATTGAACAGGGCTTACAAATGTTTTCATAACAAAGGAGGCAAAGGATGGAAAAGGAAATTTTAATGCAAATACAAGTGCTGTTTCCGGTAGTTGCAGGCTGTCTTTTGTTTATTTTTTCACGCCGGGAAAACAAAAAGGTACAGACGAAATATGTGACAGCGGTGCTTTTGGCGGAAACTGTGCTGGTAGCGGTGTCAATGTTTATGGGAAAGACAACTGTAGAAAGCTTTTGCCTGACTCCCGAAATCCGTTTGATTTTATGTAATGACGGACTTTCGGCAATATTTTGTATTCTTGTTACATTGGTATGGCTGTTTGTGGGGATTTATTCATTCTGCTATTTGAAGGGTACAAGAAAACCGGTGATGTTCTACGGATTTTACCTGATAGCTCTGGGCGTATTGCAGGGAATAGGGTTAGCCGGAAATCTCGTATCGTTTTATCTGTTTTATGAATGGATGACATTAATGACGGTGCCGTTCGTATTTTATACACGTACCAAAGAATCCGTGCGTGCGGCAAGAAAATATTTATTTTATTCGGTGACGGGAGCCACTCTGGTTCTGGCTGCAATTTTTCTGCTGGCAGGGAACACGGATGGGCTGCGTTTTACGGGAAGTGCTTTAAATGAGGCGGCAAATCGTACAGAGGTACTGGTGGCTGCGGCATTACTGATTCTGGGCTTCGGCACAAAAGCAGGAATGTTTCCGATGCACGGCTGGCTTCCGACGGCACATCCGGTAGCGCCCGCACCGGCATCTGCCGTGCTTTCGGGTGTAATTACAAAGGCAGGAGTGCTTGGCCTTATCCGAAGCCTCTATTATGTAATCGGTGCTGACTATTTGTCCGGAACTCCGATACAGATTATGTTTTTCGGTTTGTCTTTACTTACGGTTTTTATGGGATCCATGCTTGCTTATAAGGAAAAGATATTGAAAAAAAGGCTGGCATACTCCACGGTGAGTCAGGTATCTTATATTTTGTTCGGACTTGCATTGTTTACTCCGGCAGGATTGGCGGCGGCACTTCTTCACATGGTATTTCATTCCGTGATTAAAAATGCGTTGTTTTTATTTGCCGGAACCGTAATTCATGAGACAGGAGAGGAACGTGTGGATGGACTTCGCGGACTTGGAAAGGAGATGCCGGTTACCTTCTGGTGCTTTACTTTTGCGGCATTGTCTCTTGTGGGAATTCCGCCTATGGCAGGCTTTGTAAGTAAGTGGTATCTTGCCAAAGGAGCTCTTTCGGCATCCGCAGGCGTGTTTTCCTATCTCGGACCGGCTGTATTACTGCTCAGTGCACTTTTAACCGCGGGATATTTGCTGCCGATTACGGCAGACGGATTTTTTCCGGGGCGCGATTATGTAATGGCAACACCGGAGGCACGAGAGGGTAACGTTTCCATGATGGTTCCGCTGATTGTGTTTGCGGCGGCTTCGGTATTACTCGGTGTTTTTTCGGCACCGTTATACCGGTTTGTAACAGAACTTGGACTTAATCTTATGTTTTGATAAGGCGGAAAGGAGAAACAAATGAGTCAGTACTGGATGTTGCTTCCGATTATTTTCCCGATTTTATCCGGCGGGTGCATTCCGCTGTTTCGTTTTAAGAGTGCAAAAGCACGTCGTAATTATGTCGGAGGCGTGACTTTGGCAAATACATTGCTTATGTTTGCGGTCATGTTCATTTTGCGCCCGGAAGGGAATTTTATGCTGTTAAACATGGCAGGAAAGCTTTCAATTTCGTTTCATATGGATGGTATGGGGTGCGTGTTCGGTTCACTGATTGCCGTTCTGTGGCCGATTGCCACGTTTTATGCCTTTGAATATATGAAGCATGAGGGAGGCGAGAATACTTTTTTTACATTTTATACCATGACCTATGGTATTACGGTAGGAATCGCATTTGCTTCCAACCTTATGACACTTTATTTGTTTTATGAGCTGCTGACATTTGTAACACTTCCGCTTGTTATGCACGGAATGAAGAAAAAATCGGTATTTGCCGGCAGACGTTATGTTACTTATTCGGTGGGAGGAGCCGCTTTTGCATTTATCGGTATTGCATTTATACTGACCTTCGGTGACAGTATTGAGTTTGTATACGGCGGTGTACTGAACGGTACTTATACGGAACTGCAGAAGCTGCTGTTACGTGCGGCATATGTATTGACAACATTCGGCTTCGGTGTAAAGGCAGCAATTTTTCCGTTTCATCGCTGGCTTCCTACCGCTTCGGTTGCACCGACTCCCGTTACGGCTTTGCTCCATGCGGTTGCAGTAGTAAAAGCGGGTGCATTTGCAATTTTACGTATTACTTATTTTAGCTTCGGTACGGAGCTGTTAAAGGGGAGTGTTGCACAATATATCATTATGGCGACGGCACTGGTTACCATTTTGTACGGCTCTACCATGGCATTAAAGGAACAGCATTTAAAACGGCGGCTGGCATATTCCACTGTCAGCAACCTTTCCTATATAGTGTTCGGAGCATCTTTAATGACACCGGCGGGACTTACCGGTGCACTTACCCATATGCTTGTACACGGAGTTGTGAAAATTACATTGTTTTTCTGTGCCGGTGCGGTTTTGTATAAGACGGGAAAGGAATATGTAAATGATATGCGGGGACTCGGAAAACAGATGCCGGTCACCTTTTTCTGCTTTACCTTTGCTTCTGCGGCACTGGTCGGGATTCCTCCGCTGCCTGCGTTTATCAGTAAATGGAATTTGTCAGAAGCGGCACTTTCGCAGGGACATCCGTTAGCAGTGTCAGGTATTGTTGTTTTGTTGATTTCTGCGGTATTGACGGCAATTTATTTGTTTCCGGTCGTGTTTAAGGCATGCTTTCCGTCAAAGGAAGGAGTGCGCCCGGAAACAAAACGGTGTGAGGCGAATGCCTATATGACAGTGCCGCTTGTATTATTGTGCGTTATGATTTTGTTACTCGGAGTATTTGCACAGCCGCTTACGAAGATTCTTGACTGTATTGCGAAAGGGGGCAGCATAATATGATCGGAACACTTCATTTTTCTGCGGAAGGCTTTCGTGTACTATATGCGTTACTTGCAAGCTTTTTATGGCTGATGACTTCTCTTTTTTCAAAACAGTATTTTTACGGGCACAGAAATCTGAAACGGTATTTTGTTTTTTGTGCGGCTACTTTTGTAGCGGTACTCGGAGTATTTTTTGCGGGCGATTTGCTGACTCTGTTTTTGTTCTTTGAGATTATGTCCTTTACATCCTATGTATGGGTGGCTCAGGAGGAGACAGAGGCTGCGCTTCGGGCCTCCAAAACCTATCTTGCGATAGCGGTAATCGGGGGACTTTCCATGCTAATGGGACTGTTCCTTTTGGAGCATGCGTTCGGAACATTACGGATATCGGAGCTTCGCACGTCTGCAGAGCTCTTTCTGGCAGGAAAAGGAGGAAATTTCGGAAACAGGAGCACATATTTATATACGGCAGCCGCTTTGCTTACGGTTGGTTTCGGAGCAAAGGCGGGTGTGTTCCCGCTGCACATCTGGCTCCCGAAAGCACATCCTGCGGCTCCTGCCCCTGCATCGGCGCTGCTTTCCGGTATGTTAACCAAATGCGGTATTTTCGGTATGCTTCTGGTAAACTGTTACCTGTTGTTTGCAGATGCGGCATGGGGGAAGGTAATTCTGATTCTCGGTACGGTAACGATGGTGCTCGGTGCGGTGTCTGCTGTTTTTTCAGTGGATATAAAACGTACACTTGCCTGTTCCTCAGTGTCACAGATAGGTTTTATTACACTGGGCATCGGTATGATAAATGTTATGGGAGGACACGGAATCGCGATACAGGGTACGGTATATCATATGGTAAACCATTCTTTGTTAAAGCTTGTGTTGTTTCTTGCCGCGGGTGTAATTTACGTTAATACGCATTCTCTTGATTTGAATGAAATAAGAGGGTACGGAAGAAAGCATCCGTTCCTTGGGGCTGCGGTTGCCTTCGGTGGGCTTGGGCTTGCCGGTGTGCCGGGCTTAAACGGTTATATCAGTAAGACTTTGTTACATGAAAGTCTTGTAGAGCATATGGAGCATCTGGAAAAAGCCGGAATGTATTCCGAAATCGGTATGTTTAAGACAGTTGAGGTATTGTTTTTAGTTTCCGGCGGTCTGACACTTGCATATATGCTGAAGCTCTTTATTGCAATTTTCGTGGAAAAGGGTGACGGAGAGAAGCATACAGGGAAAAACAGCATGACGGTGCTTTCGGGAATTGCCGTATGCGGGTCGGCATTGCTTCTTCCGGTACTCGGACTGACACCGAATATCATTTTTGCGAAAATCGGAAATCTGGCGGAGGCTTTTTTGTGTCCTGCGGAAGCGGTGACGGGAGAAGCGGAAAGCATACGCTGGCTTTCGGCAGAAAATTTAAAGGGAGCTGCAATCTCTGTACTTATCGGTATTTTTGTTTATTTATTTGTTGTGCGTGTTTTTCTGATGAAGAAGGAAAACGGGAGAAAACTATATGTAAACAGGATTCCGTCCTGGTTTGATCTGGAGGATACGGTGTATCGTCCGGTAATCGTACAGGCACTTCCTTTTGTACTTGCTTTTGTCTGCCGTGTTTGTGACAGATTGACGGATACGGTTGCCGGTGTTTTGCGTATGACGGTTTTCGCACCAAGGAAAAGAAAGATGTCGATATGGGTGGGGACAAGACTTACGCATACTCTCGGAACGGCAATGGATGCGGTAATTTCTGTATTGAATAAAACGATATTTCATAATCACCCGATTTCGAAATCCTTTGTTTCTGTATTTGCAGTCAGTGAGCTGGAAGCCAGAAAGACATTTTCTTTGATTACGGGCAGCGTTTCCTTCGGGTTATTGCTTGCTGCCACCGGACTTGCAATTACACTTATTTATTTGCTTTTTTAAAAAATTATGAAAAGTATTGAAACTTCCATGCAAATTTGGTATTATATTAAATAGCTGAACAATAGGAGTGGTTACAAAGAGCAATGTAACAGTTGCGCGGAAGAGATTGGCATACAGCCAAGAAAGGTATGGGGATTATATGGCAGGAATTGTTTCAGTAGAGCATATCAATCCGTTTTTAATGTCGGCAGAACAGATTTTGGCACAGGTTTGCGGAATTCAGACAAAGATTGGGCCGCTTTCTAAGGATAATTTATGTATTGACGGGGAACCTATGTTCATTATGCTTGGTGTTACCGGAGAAATGACCGGACAGGTTTGCATTGTGTTTGATACGGAAATCGGAAAGGATATTGCATCACGTATGATGATGGGTATGCCGGTTCCGGAAATTGATGATATGGCAAAAAGTGCCTTGAGCGAATTGGGGAATATGATAATGGGAAATGCCGCCACACTGCTTTCCAATAATCAGATCAGAATTGACATTACGCCGCCGACCTTAGGTACGGGGAAGGCGAAGCTGGCATCACCTAATATTACATCGATTAAGGTGCCGTTATTATATGAGGGCGGAGAGATTAAGTTGTTCTTCTTATTAAAGCTGGTATAGGTACAGAAAAAGCAGAAAGAAGGTGACGCGGTCGCATCACCTCTTTTTTTAGGAAGATTGAAGACAGATTAGGAGAAAAGAGATGGGTAAGTTAAAAGTAAAGAATTACAAGTATCCGGGTAAAAAGGTGAATGATACACCACGTATTACTCGTAAAGGGAAAGCAATCCTGTTTTCCATAATCGGAGCGGTTGTAGCGTTAGTAATTGCCTTGGTTTGGATTGAATCCGGACTTGAAAATAAAATTGTAATTAAGAATAAATCCTCTCACGATATTGCTTCATTACGCTTCTGGTATGAAGATGAAAACGGTGCGGTTACGGAGATTATGAGCTTTGACGGTGTTGCGGCAAAGGAAAAAATCACAAAGTCAACGGAAAGTCTCGAATTGTCAAAATTGCAGGGAGAAGCATGGCTTACTGTTCAGATTGTTTTTAAAGACGGCGGCAAGGCAATTTTACAGACGGGACAGTTTCTTTACGGATTTAACGGAAGAATCATGTTTGAAGTATCCGGTACGGGTTCGGATGAGCTTATGCTTCATTTGAAAGCAGGTGAGGGATTGTTTAACTCTACTGCAATGACCGGATGTGATGATATATACTATATTAATCCACAGAACGGTTATATCGAGTAAAAGATGCGGCATCTGTCGCTCTGATAGAAGAAAGGCACCTGTAGGTGCAAAGAAAGGGTAAAAAGATGATTACATTATTGAAAAACGGTGCTTATGTGGTAAACGGTTCAGAGGTAATCGAGGATACTGCAGAAGGCAGACAGAAGCTATCTGCAATGCTCGGCAATGTTCCGGCAGCAGACGAGGCAAAGAAGGCTACACTTTCCTATGGTATTTTAGAGAGTCACAATACTTCAGGCTCCATGGAAAAGTTAAAAATTAAATTTGATAAGCTTACTTCGCACGATATTACCTTTGTAGGTATTATCCAGACAGCAAGAGCCAGCGGACTTACCGAGTTTCCGGTGCCGTATGTGTTAACCAACTGCCACAACAGTCTTTGTGCGGTAGGAGGTACAATTAACGAGGATGACCACATGTTTGGTCTTTCCTGTGCAAAGCGTTACGGCGGTATTTATGTTCCGCCTCATCAGGCAGTAATTCATCAGTTTGCAAGAGAGATGCTTGCCGGTGGCGGTAAAATGATTCTCGGTTCCGACAGCCATACAAGATACGGTGCCCTTGGTACAATGGCAGTGGGCGAAGGGGGACCTGAGCTTGTAAAGCAGCTTTTAAATAAGACCTATGATATTAATATGCCGAAGGTAGTCGGTGTGCATATGACCGGAAAGCCTGCAAAGGGTGTCGGCCCGCAGGATATTGCACTTGCAATTATCGGTGCCGTATTTGCCAACGGCTATGTAAACAATAAAGTAATGGAATTTTTCGGCGAGGGTGTTCACAATATGAGTGTGGATTACCGTATCGGAGTAGACGTTATGACTACAGAGACTACCTGTCTTTCCTCCATCTGGGAGACCGATTCTGCGGTAGAAGAGTTCTATGAGATGCACGGCAGAAAGGAAGACTATAAGGAATTAAAGCTTTCTTCCGTAGTTTATTATGACGGCTTAATCGAAGTGAACTTAGATAAGATTCGTCCGATGATTGCAATGCCGTTCCATCCGAGCAATGTATATACCATTGCCGACTTAAAGGCAAATCTGGAGGATATTCTTGCAGAGGTTGAGAAGAAGGCACTTGTAAGTCTTAATAACAATAAGGTTACCTACAAGCTTCGCGATAAGATACGCGACGGAAAGCTCTATATTGAGCAGGGTGTTATCGCAGGCTGTGCAGGCGGCGGTTTTGAGAATATTTGTGATGCGGCAGATATCTTAAAGGATAAGTTTATCGGTAATGATGAGTTCTCCTTAAGTGTATATCCTGCAAGCCAGCCGATTTTCATGGAGCTTGTGAAGAACGGCAGAGTAGCGGAGCTGATGCGTGCGGGTGCTACCATCCGTACCGCATTCTGCGGACCGTGCTTCGGTGCGGGTGATGTTCCGGCGAATAACGGCTTAAGTATCCGTCATTCCACACGTAACTTCCCGAACCGTGAAGGTTCTAAGGTTACAAACGGGCAGATTGCTTCCGTTGCACTCATGGATGCACGTTCCATTGCGGCAACCGCAGCCAACAAGGGCTTCCTTACCGGTGCGGATGAACTGGATGTTACTTTCACGAAGCCGGCATACTACTTTGATTCTTCTATTTACGAGAACAGAGTATATTTCGGTGCGGGAAAACCGGATAAGAATGCAGAGGTGAAGTTTGGCCCGGGTATTGTAGACTGGCCGGCAATGTCTGCTCTTACCGATGATATGCTGTTAAAGGTAGTTTCCGAAATTCATGACCCGGTTACCACGACGGATGAGCTGATTCCGTCCGGTGAGACTTCTTCCTATCGCTCCAACCCGCTCGGCCTGGCTGAATTTACTCTTTCCAGAAAAGACCCGGCCTATGTCGGACGTGCGAAAGAGGTACAGAAGGCTGAAAAGGCAAGAATCGCAGGTGGTGGTCTTGCCGGAATAAAGGAAGCAAATGCGGAGGTAGCGGCAGCGTTTGAGACGGTTGCAAAGCAGATGGAGGTCAATCCGTCCGCAACCGAAATCGGAAGTGTAATCTACGCAACTAAGCCTGGTGACGGTTCGGCTCGTGAGCAGGCAGCAAGCTGCCAGAAGGTTCTGGGCGGTCTTGCAAACATTGCAAAGGAATATGCAACCAAGCGTTATCGCAGTAATCTGATTAACTGGGGTATGCTTCCGTTCTTAATTGACGGCGAGCTGCCGTTTAAGAACGGTGATTATATTTTCTTAAAGGATATTAAAGAGGCTGTAGCCTTGAAGAAGCCGGAGATTACCGCTTATGTGGTAGGAGAGAAGATGATACCGTTTACGGTACGTCTCGGTGAGCTTACGGATGATGAACGTGAAATCATTACCAAGGGCTGTCTGATTAACTACTATCGCGGATAATATCGGAGGAAACGTTATATGAAGGACAAGAGAAAGAGCATAAAAGGAGCTTTGATTGTAGCGGTATCGGCTTTTTGTATCGGTAGTTTTCTTCCTTCCTGTAACGGAAACAAGAAAGAGGGCAATGGGCTATCCCCGTCTGTAGAGCCGGGGACGTCCGGCCCTCTTTCTATGTCTCCGGAACAGGATATTACACCGGCAGTTACACCCGCAGAGGAGACGATAACCGAAGTACCTGCTGCAACTATAACACCGGCTGCACCGCCGACATCGGCTGCAGCTGCAGATATAAAAAAGTATGCACTTGTGAAGTATCCTACCCTGTATGCGGATATTCCGGACCCGGATATCATTCGCGTGGGTGAAAACTATTACATGACCAGTACGACCATGAACCTGTGTCCGGGTGTACCAATCATGAAATCAAAAGACCTGGTGCACTGGCAGATAGTTAATTATGTGTATGATATACTGGAAAATGATGATTACGGCAGACTGGAAAACGGTAAAGATATGTATTCCCGCGGTTCATGGGCGGCATCATTACGCTTTGATGAGGCAAGCGGGCTGTATTATGTGGGATTTAACAGCAATAATCACGGCTTTTATATTTACACAACAGACGATATCGAGAACGGTACATGGAAAAAATATAAGATGAACGGATTCCTGCATGATCCGGGACTCCTTTTTGACAACGGGAAATTATACGGCATTTCCGCAAGCGGCGGAACCTGCCGTATCCAACAGTTAAGATTAAACGAGGAGAAGTCTGCGGTGGAGACCGTTGGAGGGTCAAAGACTATTTTTACCGCGGATGGCTGGTCTTTATGGGAAGGCGCACATGCATATAAAATCGGGGACTATTATTATGTGTGCATTATTGCATCTCCTACATACAAATGGATGCGGACTCAGCTTTGCTACCGTTCCAAGGATTTGCTTTCGGGAACATGGGAGGAAAAGATTATTTATGAGGGCGGTTCCGGAAATAACGGTGCGGGACTTGCACAGGGTGGTCTGGTACAGACCCAGTACGGGGACTGGTACGGATTTTTGTTCCAGGACAGAGGCAGCGTAGGACGTGTGCCGTCTATTGTGGCGGTAGAATGGCAGGAGGACTGGCCGATGATGGGGACGTATGCCATGAACGGAAAGTTTTTGCAGAATCAGGCGGATATGGCAATGAGGATTCAGCTTCCGGACAGCGGGGAAGAAAACTATTTTGTAGATAATGATTCCTTTGATTATGAGGAGGGGGAGCCACTGAAGTTAGTATGGCAGTGGAATCACAATCCGGTGGATGAATACTGGTCTGTGACAAAACGTCCGGGATATTTGCGTCTTACTACCGACAGGGTAGTAAGCAATCTTTACGAGGCGCACAATTCTCTGACACAGAGAACCGTAGGACCGAAGTGTGAAACAGAGACAAAGATTTCCATAGCAGGATTAAAGAGCGGGGACTATGCCGGTATCAGTGCCGTGTCCGAGCATTACGGAATGATTGGGGTATATTGTGATGAAAAAGGCGATAAGTATATCTATCAGGCAGACAGTCAGTTTATGACCGCGTTTGAGAGCTTTCACGCAAAGACGGAAGAACCGCTCACGGAGGATGCGGAGGTCTGTCTTAAGATTTCTTATGATTTGAGCGGAAACCGTGCGACGTTTTCTTACAGTATGGACGGAGAAAACTGGGTAGAGTTCGGAAATCAGATGCAGTTAGGTTTTTCTACCTCCACCACTTTTATGGGAACCAGAAGCTTTCTGTTCTGTTATGCAACGAAGGAAGCCGGAGGTTATGCGGAGTTTGATTATTATAAGGTACGGTGAAAATTATTTCCAAAAACTACTTGATTTTTCTTGGAAATAATGCTATACTGTCATCTGGTAGCATGAAGGTTAAAGCAAAGAGTGGACGAAAGTCCACTCTTTGTTTGTGCTGACAGTCAATTTCGGCGAATGTTTTTATGAAGATGCATATCTTCGTACCGGGATTGTTACAAGGGGCAACATGGCAAGAAGGAGAGTATATGACAAAAAGAGAGGAATATGAGCAGAAGACGGAAAGGCTGCTTATGCCGATTATGGAACGCACCGGTTTTGAACTGGTGGATGTGGAGTATGTAAAGGAAGGCAGCAATTTTTATCTGCGTGCTTATATTGACAAGACGGGCGGCATCACCATTGATGACTGCGAGCTTGTCAGCAGAGAGTTAAGCGATTTGCTGGATGAGGAAGATTTTATTCCCGAAGCTTATATTCTGGAGGTCAGTTCGCCGGGACTCGGCAGGCAGCTAAAGAAGGATAAGGACTTTGCCCGCAGCATCGGAGAAGAGGTGGAAGTAAAGCTTTATAAGCCGATGAATAAAAGGAAGGAGTTTGAAGGAGAACTGGAAAGCTTTGATGAACAAAACATTGTACTGCGCATTTCGGAAACAGAGCAGCTTACAATTCCGAGAGAGAGCATCGCAATGATAAAATTAGCAATTCATTTCTAAAGGAGAAATAAAAAAGGATAAGGAGGATATTATGGACGCAAAGGAATTAATCGAGGCATTAAATCAGTTGGAGAAGGAGAAAGGAATCAGTAAGGATATTTTGCTGGAAGCGATTGAAAATTCTTTGATTGCTGCATGCAAAAATAATTTCGGCAAGGCAGACAATATCAAGGTAAATATCGACCGCAATTCTGGAGAAGTGGTTGTATGGGCCGAGAAAAGAGTTGTGGAGAACGTTGAGGACGAGGTTGAAGAGATCTCTCTTGCGGAGGCTGCAATTAAGTTCCCGTCAGAAAAATATGAAATCGGTGATACGGTAAATATTGAAGTTACTCCAAAAAATTTCGGTCGCATTGCGGCACAGAAGGCAAAGCAGGTTGTAGTACAGAAAATCCGCGAGGAGGAACGCAAGGCAATTTACAATCAGTATTATGAAAAGGAAAAGGAAGTAGTGACCGGTGTGGTACAAAGATACATCGGCAATAACATCAGCATCAACTTAGGAAAGTGCGAGGCAATCTTAATGGAGGGCGAGCAGATTCGCGGAGAGGTTTATCGCCCGAATGACCGTATTAAGGTTTATGTGATGGAAGTAAGAGAAACTACAAAGGGTCCGCGTGTAACGGTATCACGTTCTCATCCGGAGCTGGTAAAGCGTTTGTTTGAAGCGGAAGTGACCGAGATTAGGGACGGTGTGGTTGAGATTAAGGCAATTTCCCGTGATGCCGGTTCCAGAACAAAGATGGCCGTAAAGTCTTATGATCCGAATGTAGACCCGGTGGGAGCATGCGTAGGAGTGAACGGTAACCGTGTGAATGCGATTGTAAACGAACTCCGGGGAGAAAAAATCGATATCATTACATGGAGTGATATTCCGGAAGTATTAATAGAAAATGCGCTCAGTCCGGCAAAGGTAGTTTCCGTAACCGTAAATGCCGAGGAACGCACGGCACAGGTAATTGTTCCTGATTATCAGCTTTCTCTTGCAATCGGCAGAGAGGGTCAGAATGCGAGACTTGCGGCAAGACTGACCGGTTATAAGATTGATATTAAATCGGAGGCTCAGGGAAAGGAGAAGCCGAAGAAAAAGGCTGATACCGGATATTATGACGAGATGGGAAACTGGATGGGGGAAGAATAGAAGAAAGGGATTGATTGGCAGATGAAGAAGATTCCGCTTCGTAAGTGCACCGGTTGCGGTGAGATGAGAACAAAAAAAGAAATGATTCGTGTATTAAAAACGCCGGAGGGCACTATAGTATTAGATGTAACAGGGAAAAAGAACGGTAGAGGCGCTTATCTCTGTAACCAGATAGAGTGTTTCAGAAAGGCCAGAAAAGGAAAAGGTCTGGAACGTTCCTTACAATGTGTGATTCCGAACGAAGTGTACGAAGAGCTGGAAAAGGAGCTGATGACGGATGATGCAGGACAATAAGGTTTTCACGTGTGAGTCCGTATCAAAAAAAATATACTCCTATATCGGATTAGCGCAAAAAGCGGGTAAGGCGGTAGCAGGCGAGTTTTTGACGGAAAAGGCGATTCAGGAAAAAAGAGCAGAGCTTGTTCTGGTTTCCGAAGAGGCCTCGGCAAATACGCGCAAGAATTTTATTGACAGTGCCACATACTATTCGGTACCGGTTTATTTGTTTGGAGGAAAAGAGGAGCTTGGACGTGCAATGGGAAAAGAGTTCCGGGCATCGTTAGCCATACTGGATAAAGGTCTGGCAACGGCAATTATGAAACAACTGGCATTTTTAGAGCATGAGGATCAACGACGGAGGTAATGAATACATGGCAAAAATGAGGGTAAGTGAACTTGCAAAGGAATTAGATATCCAAAGTAAGGACATAATAAGTTATCTGGGCGAATATGGGTTTGAAATCAAAAGTCATTCCAGCAATCTGGACGAGCGGCAGATTTCCATGATTCGCGGCAGATTCGGTGACCTGGCAAAGCTGGTGAACGTTAAGAAAGAAGAGCCGGAGAAAAAGGTCGCAAGGAAAGCGGAAATGAAGCCGGAAGTAAAGGAAAAAACTGACGCAGCAGAAAAAAAGACAGCCAAAAAGGAAGAAAAAATAACGGAAAAGCCGGTGGAGAAGCCGGTGGAAAAGGTAGCTGAAAAGCCGGTGGAGAAGCAGGTGGAAAAGTCTGCGGAGAAGAAGGAAGAGGCTGTGGCTCCGGTTGAGAAAAAGGAAGAGCCGGCGCGGATTAATATTTTGGGAAATGTATATGCACAACAGGCAGAACGTCAGGCAGCGAAAGCAGCCCAGGCGCAGGCACAAAATGCACAGCGCGGTAATCGTCCTCAGGGTGAGTATACGCAGGGAAATCGTGCCCAGGGAGGCCGTCCGCAGGGGGACAGACCACAGGGTGAGCGCAGATACGGCGACAGACCGCAGGGTAGCCGTCCGCAGGGAGACCGTCCGCAGGGTGAGCGCAGATACGGTGACAGACCGCAGGGAGGCCGTCCGCAGGGTGACAGACCACAGGGTGGCAGATTCGGTGACAGACCGCAGAGCGGAGGCTTTAATAAGGATCGTTTCTTTGATAAGGATGCGGATAAAGATACGGTACAAAAGCGACCGGCATCCCGTGGCAGAAATGACGGCAGGGGCTCTGCAAACAGCAGTATCAAGGCAGATTTTGCAAATGAGCTGACAAAAGAACAAAGAGTAGCAGCATTCAGTCACCGCGATCGTGACAAGGAGAGAGAAAAGAAGAAGGATCGTGAGACGGATGAGGCTGCATTAGAGAAAATGCTGAAAAAGAAGGATCCGAACCGCAAGGGTGCCTTTATTAAACCGGAAGTAGTGAAAACGGTTGAGGAAGAAATTAAATCCATTGTGATTCCGGAGGTTGTTACGGTTAAGGAGCTTGCCGATAAGCTGAAGCAGCCGGCTTCCGCACTTGTTAAGAAGCTTTTCCTTGCAGGAAAGATGGTATCGATTAATCAGGAGATTACCTTCGAGGAAGCAGAAGAAATTGCGTTAGAGTATGACTGCATTGTAGAAAAGGAAGTTAAGGTAAATCTTGTTGAAGAGCTTTTAAAGGAAGCCGATGAAGATGAGAGCCTGATGAAGAAGCGTCCGCCGGTAGTTTGTGTAATGGGTCATGTTGACCACGGTAAGACATCTTTGCTTGATGCTATCCGCGAAGCCAATGTTACCGCAAAGGAGGCAGGCGGTATTACCCAGCATATCGGTGCATATACGGTAGATGTAAACGGCGAGAAAATTACATTCCTTGATACGCCGGGACACGAAGCATTTACATCCATGCGTATGCGTGGCGCAAAGTCTACGGATATTGCTATTCTTGTAGTGGCAGCAGACGATGGTGTTATGCCGCAGACCGTGGAGGCAATTAACCACGCAAAGGCTGCAGGCATTCAGATTATCGTGGCTGTAAACAAGATTGATAAGCCGAGTGCAAATGTAGAGCGCGTAAAGCAGGAGCTTACCGAGCATGAGCTTGTTGCGGAAGACTGGGGCGGTGATACTATTTTTGTTCCGGTATCGGCTCATACGAAGGAGGGCATTAACCAGCTTCTTGAAATGGTTCTTCTGACTGCGGAAATGTGCGAATTAAAGGCAAATCCGGATAGAAAGGCAAGAGGTATTGTTATTGAGGCTCAGCTTGATAAGGGCAAGGGACCGGTCGCTACGATTCTGGTACAGAAGGGTACACTTCATGTGGGAGATATTGTTGCAATCGGGTCCGCATACGGTAAAGTACGTGCCATGATGGATGACAAGGGACGCAGAGTGAAGGAAGCGACACCGTCCATGCCGGTTGAGATTTTAGGTCTGAATGAAGTTCCGAATGCCGGTGAAATTGTAATTGCAACAGAAAATGAGAAGGAAGCAAGAAATATTGCCGAAGCATTTATTTCACAGGGGAAAGAACGTCTCATTGCCGATACGAAGGCAAAGCTTTCGTTGGATGGTTTGTTCTCTCAGATTCAGGCAGGTAATATTAAGGAGCTGAATCTCATTGTAAAGGCAGATGTACAGGGTTCTGTAGAGGCGGTAAAGCAGAGTCTGCTTAAGCTCAGTAATGAGGAAGTGGCAATCCGTATTATTCACAGCGGTGTAGGTGCGATTAATGAGTCGGATGTCAGCCTTGCAAGTGCTTCAAATGCAATTATTATCGGATTTAACATACGTCCGGATAATATGGCAAAGGAGATGGCAGACCGCGAGAAGGTAGATGTTCGGCTGTATCGTGTCATCTATAATGCAATAGAAGATGTGGAGGCTGCAATGAAGGGTCTGTTAGACCCGGTATTTGAGGAAAAGGTAATCGGTCATGCCGAGGTCAGACAGGTATTCAAGGCATCGGGACTCGGTATGATCGCGGGTTCGTATGTATTGGACGGCAAGATTGTTCGTGGCTGTAAGGCACGTATTTCCCGTGACGGCGAGCAGATTTTTGAAGGTGAGCTTGCGTCCTTAAAGCGCTTTAAGGATGATGTTAAGGAAGTGGCGGCAGGCTATGAATGTGGTCTTGTATTTGAAAAGTTTAACGACCTAAAGGAATTTGACCAGATTGAGCTTTATGTAATGGAAGAGGTACCTAGATAATGAGAAAGAACAGTGTTAAAAACACACGGATTAATGCGGAAGTGCAGAAGGAATTGAGCACGCTGATCCGTGAGGAGTGCAAAGACCCGCGCATTCATCCCATGACTTCGGTAGTTGCGGCAGAGGTGGCACCGGACTTAAAGACGGCAAAGATTTATATCAGCGTACTCGGAGATGAGGAGGCTGTGGCAAATACCCTGAAGGGATTGAAGAGTGCAGCGTCCCATTTGCGCTCCAAGCTGGCAAAGTCTTTAAATTTAAGGAATACGCCGGAGCTTACCTTTATAGGAGACCGCTCGATTGCGTACGGTGTATCCATGTCGAAGCTGATTGATGATGTGACGGCGCAGATACCGGACCGCTCCGATGAGGAAGCAGGGGAACAATAAAAGTAGTATAGGAGGGGTTGTATGCTGAATTTAACGAATTTGGTGAAAAAGGCAGATACGATTGCCATTGCCGGACATGTGCGTCCGGATGGCGACTGCGTCGGCTCCTGTCTCGGATTGTATAATTATTTGACACGGGAGTTTGGCGGAAAGCAGGTGGATGTTTACCTTGAATCGGTTCCGGAAGCCTTTTCCTTCCTGAAAAATACGGATAAGGTGTGTACGGAAGCAAAACAGGGTACGGTATATGATTTGTTTATTTCCCTGGATTGCGGAAGTGTGGACCGTCTGGGCTTTACGGAAGCTTTGTTTCATGCCGCAGGGATGAATGTAAACATTGATCATCATATCAGTAACACACTTTTTGCAAAATGTAATCATGTTGAGGGGAAAGCCAGTTCTACCTGTGAAGTGCTGTATGGACTTTTCGATGAGGAAAAAATCGATAAGTCTGTGGCGGAATGCTTATATCTCGGTATTGTACATGATACCGGGGTATTCAAACATTCCAATACTTCCAGAAGGACAATGGAAGTGGCAGGATGTCTTCTTGAAAAGGGGATTTCCTCCTCAAAAATTATAGATGATTCATTTTATCGGAAAACTTATCTGCAAAACCAGATTCTGGGCAGATGTCTTTTAGAAAGTATCCTTTTGCTGGAGGGGAAAATTATTTTTTCTTTTGTTTCTCAAAAGGTGATGCAGTTATACGGCGCTGTTCCGGCGGATCTGGACGGTATTATTGACCAGATGCGGGTAACTGAAGGTGTGGAGGTTGCCGTTCTGGTCAGGGAAGAAGGTGTACAGTGCCATAAGGTAAGTATGCGTTCCAACGGAAAGGTTGATGTGAGCCGAATTTGCTGTATGTTCGGCGGCGGCGGGCATAAAATGGCCGCAGGCTGTACTATGAACGGTTCGGTACATGATGTGATGAATAATCTTTCCGCACATATTTCACATCAGCTTTCTGCCTATAAGGCAGAATAAGGAGTTACGGATGGACGGAATTATCAATATATATAAAGAGGCAGGGTATACGTCCCATGATGTGGTGGCGAAGCTTCGCGGAATTCTAAGAGAGCGTAAAATCGGTCATACCGGAACACTTGATCCGCAGGCGACCGGAGTGCTTCCGGTTTGTATCGGAAAAGCAACGAAGCTTTGCGAGCTGCTTTTAGATAAGGAAAAGGCCTATGAAGCGGTAATGCTTCTTGGTGTTACTACCGATACGGAGGACATGACCGGAACGGTTACCGGTGAAAATGAAGTGCGGGTGTCCGAGGAGGATATACGGAGTGCCGCGAAAAAGTTTACCGGGAAGTACGGACAGGTTCCTCCGATGTATTCTGCCATTAAGGTAGACGGAAAGAGACTTTATGAGCTGGCAAGAGACGGAAAAGAAATAGAGCGTCAGCCCCGTGAGGTAGAGATTTTTGAAAATGAGCCGGTTTCCTTTCGATTTGATGAAAACGGCTTTGTAAAAGAAGTTACACTAAAAATCCGTTGCTCCAAAGGAACTTATATCCGGAGCTTACTTCGGGATATGGGAGAATTTCTTGGGTGTGGTGCCTGTATGAAGTCACTGGTTCGGACAAAAGCAGGTGCTTTTGGGATTACGGATGCAGTGACACTGAAAGAGGTTGAACAGGCAAGAGATGAAGGACGTCTGGCTGATTTACTTTTGCCGATTGATTTATTTCTGGTGAAGTATCCGGCTGTGGAAATTTTACCGGAGTATGAACACTATCTTTATAACGGAAACCGTCTGGATTCTTTTATGCTGAAGGAAAAAGTTGCATTGAAGGACAGAGACGGTATACGTGTGTATGATACAAAAGGGACGTTAATCGGATTGTATCTGTATCTTGAGGAATACGGGATATTACATCCGGAAAAGATGTTTTTGCCTTAATAGGACTGAGGAAGGTGAGTCTGGTGTTAAGAATAACAAATTGTTCGGAATATCTTCCTGTACAGACTGCTGTTACAATAGGAAAATTTGATGGTTTTCATTTAGGACACAGAAGTTTACTGTCGGCTGTTCTGCAGGAAAAGGAGCATGGTTTTGTTCCTGCTGTTGTTTCGTTTGATACCTGTTCCGACAAGGAAAGAAGTGTAATTTATACAAGAGAAGAACAGAGGATGCTTTGTGAATCCCTCGGAATCGAGATAATGGCAGAGTATCTGTTAAATGAGGAGCTACGGGAAATGTCCGCCGCAGAGTTTATCGCGGAGATATTATGTAAGCGGCTTAGGGCAGGAGTGATTGTGGCAGGTGAGGATTTCCGTTTTGGAAAAGACAGAGCGGGAGATGTTGCCTTGCTAAAATCATTGGAAAGCCGGTACAATTACCGGACAGTAAGTATTCCGAAGGTTATTTGTGACGGAACACGTATCAGCAGCACAAAAATTCGTGAATTGCTTGTAAACGGGCAAATCAGGGAGGCAAATGCGCTTTTGGGACAACCTTATGCGGTATTCGGAGAGGTGATGCATGGGAAAAAGCTGGGGCGTACCCTTGGCTTCCCTACACTGAATCTGATTCCGTCCGTAGAAAAGCTGCTTCCTGCTTACGGTGTATATGTTACGATGACAAAAATCGGGGAACAATGGTTTCAGGGAATTACTAACATCGGTCTGCGGCCGACGGTAGATTCCGACAGTGTAGTCAGTGTGGAAACTCATTTATTTCAATGTGAAGAAGAATTATATGGAAAGCAGGTTGAGGTACGCTTTTTGCATTTTTTACGTCCTGAGCAGAGGTTTGCAAATGCAGAGGAGTTAAAGAAAGCAATGCGTGCGGATTTAATTAGTGCAAAAGCGGTACTTGAAAAACTCGGACAAATCGATTAGAATAGTAAGAAGCGTCAGGTACATAAGAGGAGGTTAGACATGGTAATTCAAGTCATAACTGCGCTTGCAGCAGGATTGGGACTCTTTTTGTATGGTATGAAGTTAATGAGCGAGGGCCTTGAAAAAGCCGCCGGAGCCAGACTTCGTAAGATTCTTGAAATGGTAACCAAAAATCGTTTTCTCGGAATGATTGTCGGTATTTTGTTTACTGCGGTAGTACAGTCTTCCAGCGCAACAACGGTTCTGGTAGTCAGCTTTGTAAACGCGGGCCTAATGGATTTGCTTCAGGCAGCCGGTGTTATTCTGGGTGCGAATATCGGTACAACAATCACTGCCCAGTTAATTGCGTTTAATTTAAGTGATGTGGCACCGTTTTTCTTAATCGGCGGCGTGGTCATGTTAATGTTCTTTAAACAGCCGATGATTAAGCGAATCGGAGAGGTAGTACTCGGCTTCGGTATGCTGTTTTTCGGTATGAGCGTTATGTCGGGCGGTATGGAGACTTTAAAATCTTCTCCGGTAATTGCGGATATTCTAGGTTCTCTTACACATCCGTTTTTTGCGGTTGCTGTAGGCTTTGTTGTAACAGCAGTGTTACAGAGCTCGTCCGCTACGGTCGGTATTGTTCTTTTGATGGCTTCCCAGGGGCTGATTCCACTGGAAATTTGTTTTTATATTATTCTCGGCTGTAATATGGGTTCCTGTGTATCGGCACTTATTGCCAGTATCGGCGGAAAGAAAATGGCAAAGCGTGCGGCTCATATCCATTTTATTGTAAACATTGTGGGTTCCGCGGCAATTATGGTAGTTTTGTTCTTCCTGCAGGAGCAGATTTTGAGCTTTATTACGTCCATTTCTACCGCTATGGGAATTGAGGATGTTTATGTTAACGGTGTCAACGCAAAGATTGCGCGTGATGTGGCAAATACCCACCTGATTTTCAAGGTATTCCAGGTACTGGTTTGCTTCCCGCTTGCAAAGCCGATTGTGAAGCTTACGTATCTTCTTGTACCGGGTGAGGACAAGAAGGCAGACAACATGCATCTTGAATACATCGGAGAAAACAGCGTATTCTCCACAACTGCCGCACTTCCGAATATTATCAGTGAGACGACCCGTATGGCAGGAATTGCAATCGACAATCTGTCCAAGGGCATTGATGTACTGTTTTCAAAGGATACAAAGGTAATTGAGGAAATCTACGAAACGGAAAAAGCAGTTAATTTCTTAAATGAGGAGATTACAAACTATCTGGTAAAGGCAAACCAGCTTTCTCTTCCGGTAGAGGACAGAAAGCTTCTCGGCGGTTTGTTCCATGTGGTAAACGATATCGAGCGTATCGGCGACCATGCGGAGAACATGGCAGATGCGGCGACGCAGCTGCGAGAGGATAATCTGAGCATCAGTAGCTTTGCGGAAGCCCAGATTCGGGATATGTTCGCAAAGACAAAGACCTTACTCCGGTATTCTCTGGAGGCCTTTGAAAAGAAGCATGAAGAGCATCTTCGTGATATTCTTGAGCTTGAAGAGGAAATCGACGAGGAAGAGCGCGTTTTACAGGAGAGCCATGTTGAGAGACTGACAAAGGGCGAGTGCGATGCGGAGACAGGTATGATATTTACCGATGTGGTTTCCAATATCGAGCGTGTGGCAGACCATGCGACCAATATTGCGTTCTCCATTATTACGGATGTACAGAAGACGGATATAAATGATTAAAAAAATACTTGACAGATACTTCATTATCTGTTACACTACCACCTGTAAAGAAAAAAACTTTACAGGTGGTGTTTTTGATGGAAGAGGTAAATGAGCTTCTGGAGCTTGCCATGCTGTATGATTTTTACGGTGAGCTGCTGAAGGAGCATAACAAGCAGATTTTCGAGGACTACATCCTGAATGATTTGTCTCTGTCCGAGATTGCGGATGCGGAAGGGATTACGAGGCAGGGCGTACATGATGTGGTGAAGCGTTGCAGTAAGCAGCTGCGTGATTACGAAGAAAAGCTCCATCTGGTAGAAAAGTTTAATAAGACAAAGGAATGTGTCGAAAAGATTAACGCGCTTTTGGGATACAGTTACGATACAGGGAATCTGGATTTTGTAAAGGAAGCCAGAGGGTTGACCGAGGAGCTTTTGGATTGGTTATAAGGAGGAGTTATGGCATTTGACAGCCTTTCGGAAAAGCTGCAGGGGATTTTTAAGAATCTGCGCGGAAAAGGAAGACTTTCCGAGGCAGATGTAAAGGCAGCCCTGAAAGAGGTTAAGATGGCTCTTTTGGAGGCGGATGTAAATTTCCGTGTAGTAAAGAATTTTGTGAATACCGTAGAAGAGCGTGCCATCGGGCAGGATGTCATGAACAGCCTGACACCGGGGCAGATGGTAATAAAGATTGTAAACGAGGAAATGGTTTCTTTGCTCGGCTCTGAGACCACGGAGCTTACGTTTCTTCCGGGAAACGAAATTACAGTCATTATGATGTGCGGCTTACAGGGTGCCGGTAAAACGACCATGGCTGCGAAGCTTGCGGGCCAGTTTAAGAGTAAAGGCAAGCGACCGCTTCTCGTTGCCTGTGACGTATATCGTCCGGCGGCAATCGACCAGCTCATCATTAACGGTGAGAAGGTAGGCGTGCCGGTATTTACGATGGGAGATAAGAATAATCCTGTCGATATTGCAAAGGCTGCCATAGAGCATGCAAGGAAGAATAACAATAACGTAGTTTTGATAGATACCGCAGGACGTCTTCATATTGATGAGGTGCTGATGGAGGAGCTAAAGCAGATAAAGGCAGCTCTTTCGGTAACAAATACGCTGCTTACCGTAGATGCCATGACCGGTCAGGATGCGGTCAACGTGGCAGAGACGTTTGAAAAGGAAATCGGAATCACAGGTGTCGTTATCACGAAGCTTGACGGTGATACCAGAGGTGGTGCGGCGCTTTCCATCCGTGCGGTAACGGGACGTCCGATTCTGTATGCAGGTACGGGCGAGAAGCTGACGGATGTGGAGCAGTTCCATCCGGATCGTATGGCATCCCGTATTCTCGGCATGGGTGATATTCTCACTCTGATTGATAAAGCCCAGGCAGAGTTCGATGAGAACAAGGCAAGGGAGATGGAAAAGAAGTTAAAGAAGGCAGAGTTCGACTTTAACGATTTGCTGGAGCAGACCGAACAAATGAAAAAGATGGGCGGTATCAGCCAGATTATGAACATGCTTCCGGGTGTCGGCAGTCAGTTAAAGGGTGTCGAGTTAAATGATGACATGTTCAAGGGTATGGTTGCGATTATCCAGTCCATGACAAAGGAGGAACGCTCCAATCCGGCACTTTTGAATCCTTCCAGAAAGCGTAGAATTGCTGCCGGAGCCGGTGTGGATATTTCCGAAGTGAACCGTCTGGTAAAGCAGGTGGAAGGTCAGAAAAAGATGATGAAGCAGCTGTCCGGCATGATGGGAGGTAAAGGCAGACGAGGCTTTAAGCTTCCGTTCGGGTTCTAAGCGTTTTTCGCTTTGACTATATATGTATTTCAGATTTAAGGAGGTGAAATTGAGATGGCAGTAAAGATGAGATTAAAGAGAATGGGTCAGAAGAAGGCACCTTTCTATAGAATCGTTGTTGCAGATTCCAGATCTCCGCGTGATGGTAGATTTATCGAGGAAATCGGTACCTACGATCCGACCAAGGAGCCGAGCGTTTTCAACGTAAACGAGGAGGCTGCGAAGAAGTGGCTTGCTGACGGCGCACAGCCGACCGAGACCGTTGCAAAGTTATTAAAGAAGGCCGGTATCGAGAAGTAGGAATAGGATGTGCGGGTACGGCAGTATCCGGAAAGGGCAAGGTGTGTAGTAATGAAAGAGTTAGTGAAGGTTATTGCTATGGCACTTGTAGATAATCCGGAGGCAGTCGAGGTGACCGAGAAGGAAACCGAGAAGTCGATTGTCGTCGAGCTGCGTGTGGCACCGGAGGATATGGGGAAAGTAATCGGCAAACAGGGCCGTATTGCAAAAGCTATCCGTACTGTGGTAAAGTCCGCAGCTGCCGGAGACGACAAAAAGGTAGTCGTTGAAATACTACAATAATGCCAATACAGAGGGCTGCTTGGTCTTTTTGACCGGGCAGCCCCTTGGGTTTTGTACACGCGGGAGCATCGAAATTTCCTACGAGAACCCGCTCTCGCTCTTGCAGCAACGTAGCGGACACTAAGCTCGAAAACACCTCGCTAAGTGCCAACGTTGCTTTAAGGTTCTCTTTAGGAATTTTCGATGCTTCCGCTTAGGCAAGAAAAGAAGGGCTGCAAGGAAAAAGAACAAGCAGAAAAACGTAAAAATCAAGAAACATATTTAGAATGAATATAAATCATATAGATAATAATTGACATAAAGAGACTAAGATTGCGAAAGAAAGGATTCTGTCTATGGATAAAGATAGTATGTTGCGTGTTGGTGTAATTACCACCACACACGGTGTAAAAGGTGAGGTGAAGGTGTACCCGACCACCGATGAGCCGGCTCGTTTTAAGAGGCTAAAGAAGGCTTATTTGGATTTGGGAAGAGAACTGCTTCCGGTAACCATAGAGGGTGTAAAGTTTTTTAAGCAGATGGTTATCTTGAAGTTTAAGGAGATAGATGATTGTGACAAGGCGGCATTATACCGCAATAAGGACATTCTCATCGACAGAGAGGATGCCATGCCGCTTGCGGAAAATGAGTTTTATATTTGTGACTTAATCGGGCTTTCGGTAGTGACGGATGAGGGAAATACTCTCGGTACGTTAAGCGAGGTGTTACAGACCGGAGCGAATGATGTATTTGAGGTGACGCTTCCGAACAAGGAAACCGTGCTGATTCCGTATATCGAGGACTGCGTAAAGGAGATTTCTCTGGAGGAAGGGAAAGTAACCGTGCATATTCTGCCGGGGTTATTGGACTAAGGACGCGGCACCGAATCAGTAGAATAATTAATTGGAATTTATGAGGATAAATCGGAGGCAAAATAAAAGTGGTACGCTTATATGGTAAAGAACCTTATAAAGTGGTCATGGTTCATGGGGGGCCGGGGGCTATAGGTTCATTAAAAGGATTTTCAAAAGAATTAAGTGAATTGGCTAATATTGGTGTAGTGGAAGCAATTCAGTCGAAATATTCAATTGATGAATTAATAGAAGAATTATGTTGTCAAATTAGGAGTAATTGTACTGCTAAGGTATCACTTATAGGTCATTCTTGGGGGGCATGGTTAGTTGCGCTTTTTGCGGAAAAATATCCTGAGATGATTGATAATGTAATTATGATCGGAAGTGGCCCGCTTGAAGATAAATATGTTTCAGAGATAGGTTCTCGTAGATTACAAAATTTATCCGGTGAGGATTGTGCAATATTTCAAAGATTGGTTAAGAATCAAGTAACAGATGAAGACATGGCCAAAATTCCTCAAATACTTGATAAGACAGATAATTATTGTCTTGAGAATAAAGAGAATCATAAGGCGGACAAAGCAGATAGCGATATGCATAACAAAGTTTGGAGTGAAGCAGCAAAACTAAGGACGGATGGATATTTATTGAATTGTTTTAAGAGGATTAAAAGCAGACTGTATTTAATACAAGGAGAATATGATCCGCATCCGGTAAATGGTGTGATGATACCATTACAGGAAAATGGGGTCCTATGTGAAACTCATATTTTGAAGAAATGTGGACATAGTCCATTTATGGAAAAATATGCAAAGGATGAATTATATAAAATACTAATTCAAATAATTAATTAAATTCTGATTGCAGAGGTGACGATAAAGCCGCAATTTAGTTGATTTAGAATCGAAATATAGAGAGGTGTAAAATATGCTAAGGAAAGAAATAAAAATCAATATAGATGATTTTCCAAGCGAGCTTCATTACATATTCGAAAATACGAGAGTATATGACAGCAGTTCACATCCGTCTATGACGGTGCTGTACAGCGATAACGGATATTATGTTAAGATAGCCGAAAAAGGCAGTCTTGCAAAGGAAGCGGAAATGGCAAAGCTGTTTGAGCGTAGCGGGATAGGTGTTGATGTCGTTTCCGTTATTTCAAATACAAAGGACTATATGGTTACAAGACCTGCAAAGGGTGAGGATTGCACACACTATCTGAATAACCCTGAAAAATTGTGCGAAGTGCTTGCAGAAGCAATGAAATTCTTACATGGCAGACCTATTAAAAATGTTCCCGTTTCTTCGTGTATGGAAACATATGCTGATTTAAGTTTTATAAAGCAAGACACATTTATACACGGCGATTTTTGCCTGCCGAATATAATACTTGACAATTGGAAATTCAGTACGTTTATTGACTTGGGACTTGCAGGAGCTGGTGACAGGCATATAGATATTTACTGGGTGCTTTGGTCCCTTAATCACAATCTGAAAACAGACAGATATACGGATTATTTTCTGGATTTATACGGGAAAGAAAACTATGATAAGGATGTTCTTATAAAAGTGGCGGAAATTGAATCGCAGGTGCAATGCTGAAAGACTGGAGGTTTAGGTGATTAAATATGATTTTGCTCTGTCGTCCGATAACAAAAGCTTAATTAATCGCCCGATTGAGGTGTTTCGTATTTTAGATAGTGGTATGACACTGTATGGCGAGGATTATAAAGATACTATTGAACGTCCAACACGTGACGATGTATTAGCGAGCGAACGTTTGGAGCAAGCTACGCTGGAAATATTAAGCAAGAGTGACCCTGAATGGTATCAGCAGTATAACAATATGAAGAAGAATCCATCAATTGGGATTTTGACCCAGATTGTTATCACTTCGGCTATGTTAGAATATTTTTATTATACGGATAAGTCCTGTTCAAGCAAGTATCAAATATTGAAGCGAATGGAAGAGGATGTGCCGTCCTTACCATATTTGAACTTACTCAAAGTACAGTTTACAAGGGACTACACAGGGTAACGGTCTGACGGGAGGATTACCGCCCGTCAGATTTTCCATGTAATGTTCAAGCTGTCGCTTGTGGCGGCAACGGTGGTAATCATCAAATCCACCACCCGCCGCTTGTCGTCAAAGGATACATCGTCCCATGTGTCGAGGTAGCCGGAAATCTGGTTGACCTGTCCCGGGCTGATGGTTTCCACCGTCAGCTCGGCTATCTGCTTCACAAGTTCCTGCTTGCGCCCGTCCAGTTCCGCTATCTTCACATTCACATAGGAGAGCAGGACATTGTTCGCGCCCGTCAGACTGTCCACCAGCTTTTCAATCTCGCTGTCCACATGGAGAAGCTCTACTTGCAGGGCGGCGATTTTGGGATTGGCCTTTGCCGCTTTCTTCCTGCCCGTCAGCGTCTTGTGCTTTTCCAGCTTCTTCACCATCTGCTGGTAAACCACCGCTTCCAGTTCGGAAGTGATGATTTTCCCACAGCCCGGACAGCTTTTATTGTCCAGCCGTTTCGTACAGCGGAGATATTGCCTGCCGGACGGATTGAAGATACTCATAAGCGCATATCCGCAGTTCCCGCACTTGATTTTCCCCGCCAGCCATGTGTGGGTGGCTTTTCGGGCGGACTGGATTTTCATGTTGTTCATCAGCTTCTTGCGGCAAGCCAGCCATATATCCGCCGGAACAATGCCCTCATGGGGAGCCAGCACCAGCATTTGGTCTTTCAAGTCGTTTTTCTTGCTGGGCTTCACATCCCGCCCCTGATACAGATAACAGCCGTTTGTCCCCGTAAAGTCGGCGGCGTCATTGACGATAACCGTACCCTGGCTTTTGAAAAATTCGTACACATCCAAGTCCGCCTGCACATAGACGGGATTGCGTAACATCTGCGCCAGTGTGGGGCGTATCAGTTCCTTGCCGTAGAACAAAATCCCCTGTTCGGCAAAGTACCGGGTAATGTCCCCGTAAGAGGTTGTGGGCTGGGCGTACATCTCAAATATCAGCCGGATATTGGCCGCTTCGTCCGGGTTTACCACCAGCTTCTTTGTGTTGATACCGTCCATTTTGATAGGCTCGGTGTGGAAGCCGTAAGGGGCTTTCCCGCCCATCTTGAAGCCCCGCTGACTGCGGGAGTAGTAAGCGTCTGTCACCCGCTTCTGTATCGTTTCCCGTTCAAGCTGGGCGAACACGATACAGATATTCAGCATAGCCCGCCCCATCGGGGTGGAGGTATCAAACTTCTCCGTAGAGGACACAAACTCCACATCGTACTGCTGGAACAGTTCCATCATGTTGGCAAAGTCCAGAATGGAACGGCTGATACGGTCAAGTTTGTAAACAATGACCTTTGCAATCAAGCCCCGCTTAATATCCCGCACCAGTTCCTGAAACTTCGGGCGGTCTGTGTTCTTGCCGCTGTACCCTTTGTCTGTGTATTCCTTACAGTTCCCGCCTTTCAATTCGTATTTGCAAAACTCAATCTGGCTTTCAATGGAAATGCTGTCCTTTTTGTCTACCGATTGCCTTGCATAGATCGCGTCTATCCTGTTATTCATTTTGTCGCTCCTTTTCTTAAAAAGAAACGGAGCTGCTGACAGTTCTATTATACCGCCAGCAGCCCCGCAAATCAACGATGGCTTCGGGATTTATGCCCCGGCTTCCTCTTTCTGCCGCTTATCGGCATATTTGCGGAACACCTCATAAAGCTGCTGCTCCAGTTCCCGGCGTTTGGTCGCTTCCTGCTCCGGCGTGAACACCGGGGAGAGGTTTTCCAGCGTGATTTCCTTTCCCTGAAAAGTCACGACTTCTGTTTCCTTTTTGTATCTGATATTGTTACTTATAAAATCACCTTTCCTTTCCATACTGCCGCTGCTGCCGTTTCAGTTCCGCCAGTATATCCGGCGGGATACGGTCAACCAGCCTTTGCATATCGTGCAGTTCGCTTTCCAGCTTTGCCCGCTCCATGCGGTCTTTGATTTTGCCGCTCTCGCTGGCTCTGGCTCGTGCTTCCAGCTTCTCATTTTCTGCCAGCAGGTCATTGATTGTGACCTTGTACTTTTTCAACTGCCCGGAGAAATTCTCCATCTGCGGGAACCACTTTTTCAGCATGGAGAGGGCTTCCTCTTTTTTCTTTCCGGCGTTCAGCGGGTTAATGCCGTCCAGTGTGGCTTCAATGGCTCTTGCCTGCCGGGAGAGGGAAACCGCCTGTTTGAAAAGCCGGGTGGGGATATGCTTCCGGCCTGTCTTGCTGGCGCTTTCCCCACGCTCCAAGTCGGGATATTTCTCCACCATGTAGGCGTGAAAATCATCCTGCCACTTCGTCAGGTTTGCCCGGTTGCCGATAATCTCCTTTGCACACAGGCGGTTGTCCTTTGTCAGCGGAACAAAGGTCAAATGCAGGTGGGGCGTTTTCTCGTCCATGTGTACCACCGCCGACACGATATTTTCCCGTCCTACCCGGCCAATGAGGAAGTCCGCCGCCCTCTGGAAAAACGCCTGTATCTCCTTTGGGGATTTCCCCTTGAAAAACTCCGGGCTGGCAGTTACCAGCGTATCGACAAACCGTGTGCTGTCCTTGCGGGTTCGGCACCCGGCCTGTTCAATGCGGTTTTGAATGAAATGATAGTACCTGCCCTCTGGCTTGACGATATGAAAGTTGTACTTGCTCCGGCTTGTGTCAATGTCGGGGTTGCTGGCGTATTGTTCTTTCTGTCTTTCGTGATGGGCTTCCAGCGGCCTTGCCGGGTTGCCCTTGTGCTTCTCAAACCGCAAAATTGCGTGTTGTGCCATTCTGCTCCTTTCCCCATTCCTTTCCTATCCGGGGTTTTCCATAGGGAAAATCCCGCCGGAATTATCTCTGATACGATAGGAATGGAATGGATATAAATCAATCATTTTAATCTTTGTATTTCTATATACCGTCCGGTTTTCGTACGTCTCAGGAGTGATTTCCGTACTTCATGGGTACGGTTTTCAGTCCTCCGGCGTACCAGAACGGGATTTCTTGAAGTCGGTGTTTGGAACCGCTTCATAGGATTTTGGGAAAATGCGGTTGGGTTTGCCACAGCCCTGCTTCTGGATCTCCACCAGTCCGGCATATTGCAGTTCCCGCAGGGTGTTCACAGCTTTCTGCCGCCCACAGTGGAGCAGGTCAACCACTTCACAGATAGGGTAATACAGGAAAATCCGTCCGCAGTCATCCGCCCACCCATTCTTGCGGGATAACTCTGTCCGGCGCAGGATAAAGGCGTACAACACCTTTGCCTCGTTGGACAGGGGCTTGAATGTAGGGGCTTCAAAGAGAAAATTCGGGAGCCGGGTGAAGCTGAACGCCTGTTCAGGCTGGTGAATGTAAATCGTGTTTGTCATATCGTGTTTTGTGGACGGTTAGAAGCCCGTTTTCCGGGGCGGGCGATACTTTATACCACCTGCCCCGGTTTGGGGCCTGCGAAGCCTTATAAATCAAGGCTTTTCCGCTCCTAACTGTCCACAGCAGACCTCCTTTTCCGTTCACTTTCTGTTTTCTGCCGCCTGTGAACTCTGGCGGCGCAGTCCGGGCAGTATTTTGCCCGGTTGGATTTGGGGACGAACACACCGCCGCAAACCGCACAGCGTTTCATGTCCTTATCCCGGAAAATCTCCGCTTTCAGCGTCCCGTCCAGCGGCAAGACCGCCCAGCGGAACCACTTACAGCAGACCGAGAAAGAAACCGTCTGCGGGCAGGTGCAGGTGTCCCCATCGTCAAGGGCAATGCAGTTGCCGCCCTCACAGTTGCAGCACTCCTGGCGTATCAGGCTGGCCGCCTGCTTCCTCTGCGCCGGTGTCATGCGGTAAAGGGAACCGTCCGGCCTGCGTTCCAGCGGCGGCAAGTCTTTATAGGGGTTATCTCTCATGCGTTCCCTCCATTTTGCTTTCCATTGCCGTTC
>JAQXLY010000020.1 GCA_029012365.1 Lachnospiraceae bacterium
TTCCTTTCCGTCTCGCTTGATTTGACCACCTTTATCCCGATTGGATACGGCAGGTGTTGTCATTTCTGCAATACGAGACATACTCAAACTGATTGATTGTTTGCCCCTTCGCTCCATTTCCATTACAGAAACTTCTTCACTACTATGGGCTCGGCTGACTTCTCACAGTTCGTTGTTACTAGGCTAATGAAACCCCTGTGAGACCTCCACGCTTAAGGTGCACGCTCTTTCTCTCCATATATCCGCCGCATTTACTCTGCTACTACAAAAGTGGTAGTTATTAGACTTTGTTGCTTTGTGCCAACTTGTCTCTCGTAGCCTAGCCTTGTATGCGATTTCTGTCCGTCGGACCAGAGATTTGCTTACAGCTTCCTTCAGATTTCACCTCACGATGAACACCCTTGCTGTTCAGCTATACACTTCCCACTACCTGGGCATGTTCGGGACTTTCACCCGTTAGAGCGCGCCCATGGCGCGCAAACACAAAGAGGGGCTGTCGTATGTGACAGCCCCTTCCTTACTTCCTTACTCCCTTTCTTCCTCTCCACCATACTTCTCTTCGATTTCCTTTGCAAGCTTCTCCGGGTCTTCACCGTTCTTGATACGCTTATTGTATCGTCGAAGCTCTTTTAAGGACATTCCTTCCGGAGCATTTCTTCTTGCCATCCTGTCAAGTGCAATAAAGATGTACAGCACAATCGGTATCAATATGGTTGCAACAAGGCTTGCCATAAACATATCCGCTGCCTCAGGCTTAGCCATACATGCAAATACAATACTAATAACATACATACCGAGCAGTAAAAGAATCCCCGCCGCCGCCACAATCTGCTTAAAAGTAATCTTCCTTTTCATAAAATCTCTCCTTTTTCTCCCCTTAAAAATGCCAGCCATTCCTTCTGTGTCTTTTCATAGCCCTGCTCCGTCGGCTCATAGAATTTCTCACCAGCCACACCGTCCGGTAAATACTGCTGCTCTACATAATGATTCGGAAAGGCATGGGCATATTGATATCCGATGCCGTGGTTTAATTTTTCGGCACCCTTGTAATGGGAATCCATCAGATGTACCGGAACCGGTGCCGTCTTATGGGTTGCCACATAATCCATAGCCTTGTCAATGGCACAGATTGCAGAATTACTCTTCGGTGCGCATGCCACATAAGCCGCTGCCTGAGCCAGCACAATCCTTGCCTCCGGCATACCGAGACGTTCTACAGCCAGAGAAGCGTTCGTTGCCACCACTAAAGCCTGCGGGTCCGCATTGGACACATCCTCTGCCGCACAAATCATAATCCGCCTTGCGATAAAGGCCGGTTCCTCTCCCGCATAAAGCATCTTTGCCAGATAATAAACGGCAGCATCCGGGTCGGAGCCCCGCATGCTCTTAATAAACGCGGAGATATTGTCGTAATGGTTATCGCCGTCCTTATCGTAGCGAAGCACACGCTTCTGAATACAATCCGACGCCACCTCTCTTGTGATATGAATCAGACCGTCTGCACTGCGCTCCGTTGTCAACACGCCCAGCTCAATCGCATTTAATGCGGCTCTGCCGTCCCCGTTTGCCACATCCGCAAGAAAAGAAACCGCTTCCGGCTCCGCCACTGCCTTATAAGCCCCAAGGCCACGCTCCGTATCCTCTAACGCACGGTACAAAAGCTTCTCTACATTTTCCTTTGAAAGAGGCTTGAGCTCAAAAATCACCGAACGGGAAATGAGCGCCCCGTTTACCTCAAAGTATGGATTTTCCGTAGTCGCGCCGATTAAGGATACCGTCCCGTCCTCTACAAACGGAAGCAGATAGTCCTGCTGGCTCTTATTAAAACGATGAATCTCGTCTACAAAAAGAATCGTCTTCTTTCCGTACATGCCAAGCGTATCCTTTGCCTTTGCAATAACCTCCTCCATATCCTTTTTGCCTGCAACCGTCGCATTTAGCTGGGTAAACTCTGAACTGGTCGTATGGGCAATCACCTGTGCAAGTGTGGTCTTCCCCGTCCCCGGCGGTCCGTAAAAAATCACGGAACCCAGCTTGTCGGCTTTGATTGCTCTGGAAAGAAGCTTTCCTTCTCCCAGAATATGTTCCTGCCCGACCACCTCCTCTAACGTCCGCGGTCTGAGCCTTGCAGCCAGCGGTGACTCCTTTTTTGACGTCTCCGCCCGCATATAATCAAACAGGTCCATGTTTTATCCTCCTGTAAAAATTTCATCTAATATCTTTCGTTTCTTCAATATCTATCTCTGCAAGTTTTTTCCACCTTTGAATAGCATTTTTTTTACCCCAATCTTAGTGTTTACATTAATTATATCGAATCACTCAATAAAAATCAATGGTTCTTCCTGTTATCCGACCAACAGCCTCTCCTCAACCCTCCGTGCCATGCTGTCCGCAGCTTACTTTTTTGCGTCAAAGCCCCGGTAAAACCGTTTCCCCAGCCTTCGCTTCCCGGCTCTTGCATCCATATACTCCTCAATCATACTCACCGCCATATCCACACATTGCCGATAAATCTTTCTTAAATCCCTGCAGCTTTCCACACACCGCACACTCGGACGTTTCTTAATCACCAGTCCGTATAACAGCCGGTAAGTTCCCGTCGCGGCAAAAAGAACCTGTAGCATTACCCGTTTCATAGCACCCTTTGCCGAAAGGAAGCGGTGACAACGCAGCATATCACGCAAAGCTCCTTTCACCTGCCGCACCGACAGCCACGGAAAGAACCGCTGAATTACCTCCGCGTTTTCTACAGAAGGCACCACATGCCCGGCAAGAGGATATTCAAAAGGATTCAGTCCATCCGTAACCATCAGACTCCGGTCAAGCTCAGTCTCAATCTCCAGATGTCGCACACCGTACTTTTTCTCATACTCCGCGATATAGTCATGACACTGCCCGTCCAGCACAAAATGACAGATAAACCCAAACATATAAGCAAGTGCTTTCTCATCCGCTGTAAGCGATAAGCTTCTCTTAAAAAAGGCATACGCATTCCGCTTATGCATACGAAATCCGGTTAAGCTCACCGGATTCGCCACCGCTGCATGATAATAAAATAAAATATCAGGTCCGTACAACCCGATATCAAACAAGTCTTCTTCTAAAGAAACAATCCGACGCAACCGCTTCGGCAGGCGCTGCTTTACATCCTGACCGAATTTGAAATGTGTGTACGTAGCCGGCATACCAAACCCTCCGTTTCGAAACTCTCTTACAAAACCTACGTCTAGTATGTACAGACGACTTATAAATCAACCATGCGGAAAAGAATTCTTTTTGTTTCCTTCCCGATTATGAAGGCTGTCGCTAAGAAAAAGGGCTGCGCACCTTAATGCGGCAGCCCGATAAAAACTATTCTTTTCCGTTCCAACAGTATGTGCAGAGCTTACACGGACTGATACCGACTGACTCTATCATATCGTCCAGACGATGGAACCGCAGGGAGGTAAAGTTCAGCTTCTGTCTGATTTGCTCTACCATATCATTATATTTTGCGGATTCCGGATCTACATATTCGGAAATGTCAACATCCTTTTTGTCTCCCTCAAGCTTTGCAATAGTCCGCCTCGTAATGAGATCCATTTCCGATGTCGAGCGGGAGAAATTCAAATACTTACAACCGAACATAAGTGGCGGACACGCCGGGCGAATGTGGACTTCCTTCGCACCGCTCTGATATAAGAATTCGGTTGTTTCACCGAGCTGTGTACCGCGCACGATAGAATCGTCGATTAAAAGCAGGCTCTTATCCTGAATCAAATCGTGTACCGGTATCAGCTTCATCTTTGCAATCATATTACGCCGGCTCTGAATGGTCGGCATAAACGAACGCGGCCAGGTCGGTGTATACTTAATAAACGGTCTGGAAAACGGAATTCCCGACGCATTTGCATATCCGATTGCATGCGGCGTACCTGAATCAGGAATTCCCGCCACGCTGTCCGGTTTTGCATCATCTCTCTCGGCCAGCTTTGCTCCGCAGTTATAACGCATCTTTTCTACGCTTACACCTTCATAGGAAGACGACGGATATCCGTAGTATACCCAAAGGAACGTACAAATCCGCATTTCCGTTCCCGGCTTTGCAAGAGTAATTACAGCCTCCGGTGTCATTACAACGATTTCGCCCGGTCCTAACTCCTTATAATCCTGATATCCTAAATTCAAATATGCAAAGCACTCAAAGGAAGCACAGAACGCACCCTCTTTTTTCCCGATTGTTACCGGAGTTCTCCCGTATTTATCACGGGCAGCATATATCCCCTTCGGAGTCATTACGAGAATGCTCATAGAACCCTGAATCATATCCTGGGCATACTGAATTCCTTCTACCAGATTTTCCTGTTGGTTAATAAGCGCAGCAACAAGCTCTGTGGCATTGATATCACCACCGCTCATTTCTAAGAAATGCGAACCGCCGGTCTTAAAAATCGTTTCAACCAGCTCGCTCAGATTATTGATTTTTCCTACGGTAACAATAGAATAGGTTCCATGATGTGAGCGCACAAGAAGCGGCTGTGGTTCATAATCGGAAATACATCCGATTCCCATATTTCCGTGCATCTCGTTGACATCCTTTTCAAACTTTGTACGAAACGGTGAATTCTCGATATTGTGAATTGAACGGTCAAATCCGTTCTCTCCGTATACTGCCATACCACCTCGTCTTGTACCGAGATGGGAATGATAATCCGTTCCAAAAAACAAATCAAAAACGCAATCTTCTTTTGAAGCTACCGCAAAAAAGCCGCCCATTGCCCTTCCTCCGATTCTTAATTCCGAAATTAACTTACGTACAGTATAGAATGAGTACATAAAAACTACGTTTTTTATTGTAATATATATTTTTAAGGAAAGCAATACGCAATTTTGACGGATTTCTTTTCAAATCCGTCAAAATAATTGTAGAATTTATTTTCCTTTCATGATTCGCATTGAATTCATAATAGCAATTACGGAAACCCCCACATCGGCAAATACAGCCTCCCACATAGTTGCCATTCCGAGTGCACCGAGAAGCAGCACCAGAGCCTTTACCGCAAGGGCAAATATAATATTCTGCTTTACGATTCGCAGGGTGCGTCTTGAAATCCCCGTAACAGCAGCTATCTTTTCCACGGCATCATCCATCAGAACAATATCCGCTGCTTCAATCGCCGCGTCTGACCCCATACTTCCCATAGCAATACCGACATCCGCCCTGGTAAGTACCGGTGCATCATTAATCCCGTCCCCCACAAAGGCCAGCTTTTCTTTTCCTTTCTGCTTTTCCAGAAGCTGTTCCAGCAATGCTACCTTATCCCCCGGAAGAAGCTCTGCATGAACTTCATCCAGAGAAAGCTCCTGTGCTACCATATCCGCCGCTTTCTTTCTGTCTCCCGTCAGCATTACAAAACGCTTCATTCCGGCTTGTCTCATCCGGGCAATAGCTTCTTTTGCCCCTTCCTTTACGGTATCCGAAATCACAATGCTTCCGGCAAATACACCTTCCGATGCCACATACACAACCGTTCCGTTCTTCTCACAAGGGCTGTAGCAAATACCGTTTTCTGCCATTAATTTTTCATTTCCTAACAGTAATTCCTTCCCGTCAACCAAAACACGGATTCCCTGTCCCGGAATCTCCTCGGCATTTGTAACCCTTTCAAGTACCGGTGGTCTGTTGTATGCCTCACGCAGAGCCTGTGCAATCGGATGGGTGGAATATGCTTCGCCGTGAGCAGCAAGCTCTAACAAGTCCTCTGCTTTGCATGTCTGCGGAAGCACCTCCGATACTTTAAATTCTCCCTTTGTTAAGGTTCCCGTCTTATCAAACACTATGGTAGAAACCTCTGCCATAGCCTCCAGATAATTGCTGCCCTTCACCAATACGCCGATTTTCGATGCGGCTCCTATCCCTCCGAAAAAACCGAGCGGCACCGAAATGACCAGTGCACACGGACACGAAACTACCAGAAAAATACATGCCTTCTGAATCCATTCCATAAAATCGCCACCTGTCACAAGAGGCGGTATCAGTGCAAGTAATACCGCACTGATTGTTACAACAGGCGTGTAATATTTTGCAAATCTGGAAATAAAGTTTTCGGTTTTTGCTTTCTTGTTTTCCGCATTCTCAACAAGCTCCAGAATCTTTGCGACGGTAGAATTCTCAAATGCTTTTGTTACCCGCACCCTAAGCGTACCGTTACCGTTTATACAGCCGCTGATAATTTCGCTTCCTTCCGCTACACTGCGTGGTACCGACTCCCCTGTCAATGCTGTAGTATCTAACAAAGACTTTCCTTCCACTACCACACCGTCAAGCGGTACACGTTCTCCGGGCTTCACCACAATCATGTCCCCGGCTTCCACCTCGTCAGGGTCTACCTGTATAAGCGTGCCGTCCTTTTCCAGATTCGCATACTCCGGACAGATATCCATCATATCCGAAATAGCACGGCGTGATTTTCCCACGGCATAACTCTGAAACAGCTCTCCCGTCTGATAAAACAGCATTACGGCAACCGCCTCCGGGTATTCTCCCGCAAAGAAAGCACCGAAGGTTGCAATCATCATCAGAAAATTTTCATCAAACACCTGTCCTCTGCTGATATTTCTTGCTGCCTTCCAGATAATGTCATATCCGATAAGCAGGTACGGAATCAGACAGAAAAGAACACTCACCCACTCTTTTCCTATTTTTTCAAATATTCCGGCATACTCCCCAATCAACAGACCGATAAAAAGACAAAATGTAATTATAATCCGGCAAAGTACGGATTTTTGCTTTTTCGTCATGGTCATACGCCTCCTATAGCAAAATCCGGCAATCCGGCTCTATTCTTTTGCAGACAGACACCACCTGCTCCATAATTTCTTCCATGCGGCTCTCTTCTGCCTCAACGGTAAGCTTTTGCATCATAAAGCTCATAACCGCATCCTCCACACCGTCAATCATTTTAATTGCTGCTTCCATCTTTGCCGCACAATTTGCACAATCCAGATTCTCCACCTTGAATTTCTTTTTCATAACATACTCTCCCTTTCTGTTTTCCACTTTGCTGATTTACATTACTCTTCGATATGCTCTCTTCCCTGGGCAATTATAGTTCTTACGTGCTGGTCCGCCAGAGAATAAAAAATTGACTTTCCTTCTCTCCTGTTTTTTACAAGCTTTGCCTGCTTTAGTATTCTAAGCTGATGAGAAACCGCAGACTGAGTCATATGCAGTGCCTCCGCAAGATCGCAGACACATACCTCTGCCTCAAACAAAACGAACAAAATCCGTATTCTGGTAGAATCTCCGAATACCTTAAACAGCTCGGCAAGGTCATAAAGCTCCTCTTCCTGCGGCATCCGTTCATATACCCCTTGCAGAAGTTCTTCGTGAATACAAAGCTTCTCGCAACACTCTGCCTTCATTTCCTCCATGTGCTTTTCTCCTTTCCTTCATATTCATATGAACAGTCATTCATATGTTCAACTATATATTATCATCAAAAAAGGGATTTGTCAAGTATGTTATTTTACATCCGGCATTATAACCTTCATTCCATGTGTGTCTTCACTTTCTGATACAGTTCCTCCGCATTTTTCGCAAAGCATACCGCTCCCTGCTTTGCAAGTACGCTTTTTTCCCGGAAGCCCCATGTTACACTGATACATGGAATTCCCGTATTACGCGCGGTTTCTATGTCCACCTCCGAATCTCCCACATAAAGCGCATTTTCCTTTTCCGCACCGAGCCGTTTCAGCACTTGCTCCACCATATCCGGGGCAGGCTTTCTTGCCATTCCTTCCGTCTCTCCCAGTGCCGCATCATACACTCCCGGGAAATACTGCTTCATCAGCTCCTGTACCGCAAAATCCGCCTTATTCGATACCACCGCCACCAGAAATCCTTCCGCACGCAGCTGTCGTAACAGCTCCGGTATCCCCTCATACGGAGCGGTAGTGTCACTGCAATGAAGCTTATATTCCTCCTTAAACCGTGCAAATACCTGTTCCTCAACCTCCGGGGCAGTCCCTGTCGGCACCGAACGCGAAATCAGCTTTCTTATCCCGTTTCCCACAGCCATACGGACTTCTTCCAGGCTCCGCTCCGGCAGCCGGTACGCCCGAAGTGCTAAGTTAACCGCTGTCCGCAAATCACCTAATGTATCTAACAATGTTCCGTCCAAATCAAAAATGACCGCCTTTTTCATAATCTGCCTTCTTTCTCATCCTCTACATAGTATTTTAACAGTTCGTATGCCTTTAACATTTCATCGCTGTCCTTCGTACTGAACCCAAACCACCTTCCGTTCTGTCGTTTCACCAGAATAAAATAGTCTGCGTCCTTATCCAGCATTGCCCTTCCGTTTCCGTATTCCCGAAAGCGGTAATCTCCGAGAGCAAACTGCTCTGTTCCGGTTCCCCATACTCTGGAGGCTTCCGGACACTCTGTCAGAAGCAATACCTCCGATATATCCTCAAAAGAAATGCTCTCTTTATAATATATGCATCCTCTAAGCTCTATGCTGTCCGCCTTTACTTCCATTGTTATCCTGCCGAAATCAAACGGCAAAAGTGCAGCCGCAAGACCGACACAGGCTATCAGTGTTATGAGTAGAATCCATTTTGTAGCAGGACCCCATTTCGTCGCCATATTGGTCGTAATCCCCAAAGTACGGCTCTCTACAAAACTATTGGTATCATTCGGATTGTAGTAGTACCCGTTTTTCCAGTAAACATCCTCATCCTCCGCATATGAAAGACTTGCGGCAGCCGCCAGTTCTTTTTTTGCCTGCTTTACCCTGCCCGCTGCGCGGAAAAACACAAAAAGTACCGCCAATAGAACAAACACCGTACTCCCGATAAACAGTCCCCAGAAGCCTGCCATATGTTTCACTCCTGCCGCCGTATCCCTCATATAGGAATACAGCAGAACGGTAACAAGAAACTGCGACCCGCAAAGCAGGACAGCCTCCCACACCACGCATCCGGTCCATGCCCGTTTGGATGCACGGTTCAGGGCATAATTTATCTCGGAATCCTCGCTGTATACCTTAAGCTTCCCGTGTGCCATACGGTGATACATATAGCAGAAGAAAAGAAACGCGCCTACATTTAAAAGTAAAGAAACCAGCAAAATCTTATACTCCGTGGCAAATTGAAACCACCATAAAAACGAACCGATACAAATCCATAAAGGAACGATAAGCCAGATTTCCGATACCGGCATCGTCTTTTTCATACGGCTGACGACCGTATCCACTTCCATACCGCTCTGCCTCGGTGGATTGCCCCAGCCCTTTTTTATCTTCAGCTCATACATACGGTTGGTATACTTTTTAATCACTTTATAATCCACCATAATCAGTACTGTACACCATACAATCAGATACATAAGCTGACTTGACTCTACTCCTGCAGGAAGCAATATAATCAGAAAGAAGCCTCCCGTTGCCGCAAACAAGCCTGCCATCCATGCCCAAAACTCCTTTTTAAATCTCCGTACCAGCTCCTTTACCTCCGCATCCTCTCTCTGCTCTCCGGAAATGGTCATAAAAAGCAAATATTCCGATTTCTTACCGACAATAAATCGATACTCCAAAAGCATACAAAGCTGCGCAAACCAAGCTGTTCCCGCATAACAAAAAGCAATCAATAAGTCCATGATCTTCACCTCCTAAACCATTTCTGCATTCGGTGTGCACATACTTTTATACACCTTTTCGCACAGCTCCATAAACTCACTCTTCTCCACCCCGCGTACCGTCGCTTCCGCAATTAAAAGAAGAAGCTCCTCCTCAGCCTTTTCCCGAAACACTCCGAACCTATCCTTTCGCGGATTGATTCTGGCACCGTGTCTGCGGTCTATTTCAATAAAGCCTTCATTTTTTAAAATCGCATACGCTTTGTTTACCGTCATTGAGTTTACCCCAAGGTCCTCCGCCATCTGTCGTACCGTCGGAAGCCCTTCTCCGGGCTGCAATTCCCCTTTCCCTATGCCGACTACGATTGCATTTCGCAGCTGTACATAAATCGGCACTTCACTTGCCATATCCAGTCGAATAATCATATGCATTCCCTCCTCGTCCGTCATTACCGATACCATCGATGTATGCAAAAAGCATTCATCCCATAGTAGCTTCTGAAAACAGTTTTAAGTATTTCTTGTATTACTTATAATAATACAAACAATGCAATCTGTCAACTGTTTTATTCGACAATCTTATACTTATTCCGTATAAGTGAAACGTTTATTCCTTTCCTCCTGCGTTCCGGTTTTCTCCCGTTATCCTCTATTTCAGCAACCGCATTACACGCAGAATGATTCCGTGCGGTACAAGCTTTGTTAATACACGAAAGCCCTTCATTGAAAGCCCCGGTGTTACTACCGCCTGTTTCCGTCTTGATGCCCTGATCGCCTCCGCCACCACTTTCTCCGGCTGCATCCGGAAATACTTTTTAAAGCCGTAGGAAGCACCATACTGTTCCGCCTTATCAAAAAACTCTGTCTCTACCGGTCCCGGGCAAACCGCCGTCACATAAATTCCACGAGGGCGAAGCTCCTCCGCCAAGGCTCTGGAAAAGCTTAGCACATAGGACTTCGTTGCCGCATATACCGCGAACTTCGGCTGCGGAAGATAGGCTGCACTGCTTGCCATCTGAAGAATCCGTGCGTTCCGGTTCATAAACGGAAGACATACCGTCAGAATTGCCGTCATTGCCCTGCAATTTACATCAAGCATGCCAAGCAATTCCTCTTTTGAACGGTCGCTTGCAAAACCGACAATACCGTACCCTGCGTTATTCACAAGAACCTTGACATCCGCCTGTATCTCTTTTAAGTCCTGCTCTAAGCTCTCGTATAACGACTGATTTCTTACATCCTCCGCATAAATCCTTACCGGATGCTTAAGCTCCTCCGCAAGCTTTTCCATACGTTCTCTTCGTCTTGCAATCAGCCAGAATTCCTCCACATCGGACAATTCTTTATCTAATTGTCTTGCGAACTCCGCTCCCATACCGGATGATGCACCTGTAATAATCACAATCTTCATATCATGCTCCTTAAATCTGCATTTCCGTCTTTTCTCTTAAGTATCTTCAATTAAACTGATGCCGAAGCACTTCTTTCCAGCGTCTTTAATGGATGCTCCGATATGATAAGCATAAGTATCATCTATAATCAAGAATCGGTCATGAAACACACCTGTATACTTAATTTCTAATGTCGGATACTGCTGATTAAAGTTGATTACATCTGCTTCCGATAATCTCGTCCTTCTTACCGTGTACAAAATAACTTTAACATCAGATTTCTTCTTGGCTAGTATATTTAGCGTACCTATATCCACATAGTTATCAACCAGAACCAGCTTTTTTCTGCCTTTGATACCAAAGCAACCAGCAAGCTGAATGCATCGTATATCTGTCCATCAAAGAATACTTTTTGTGAAGACTCTTCATGTTCTGATATGTAATGAAAAATCTTATCAAACTTCTCTTCCGTACTCTTTTGGAATGCCAGCTGCTTAACTTCCATTTCATTTATCCTCTCGAACATCAGGGCATTGCTTGCCAAAAATCTACTCATTTCAACAAAGGCATCCATAATCTTTATGCTTACCTGTACTGCTGTTTCGCTCCGCAATACAGCTGATAGCATTGCAATACCTTGTTCGGTAAAAACATATGGCATATATCGGCGTCCACCTTTTCCGTTTGAGGTCACAAATTGTGACCTCAAAGAGTCGTACTCTTCTTTGGTTAATTGAAATCGAAACCTTTCAGGAAAGCGTTCTATGTTTCTTTTGACTGCCTGATTAAACACTTTCGTTTCTACCTGATATAGCATGGTTTCTCCTTCATAAATCTTGCATCAGCAGGTTTCCGGGTGATATCTTCTATTATATTCCACTATCGGAATAATAGCAAATGTAAAATAGAAAGTTGCAGGTAACTTATCAAGTTTTTGAATTTGCCCGAAGGACCGCACTCACCTAAAGCGTTGCGCTCTGAAAAAACTGATAAGTTACCTGCAACTTTGTCTTGTATGCTCTATATCGCAAGAGCCGGAATCGCGCATATCCTTCCTGCGCCAGCCCCCGATATCTTATACAAAAAGCTTTCTTAAAAACCTGTTTGCACAATGTCTCCAGAAGGTCCAGTCATGATAGCCGTAATCCTCATATACCTCAATCGGAACGCCGGCATCCAGAACCTGTTTTTCGCTTGCTCTTGTGGATTCAAAAGAACCCTCCTTTGTCCCGCAGGCAACAAACAAAAGTCTGAAGCGTTTTGCAAACTCCTCCGGATTTAGCAGAACATCACTGTAATCATCTTCTTCGTTTTGAATCACAAGCCCGCCGGAAAAGATACCTGCCCATGCAAACAGCTCCGGATGTGCAAATACGATTTTCTGCGTCTGCATACCGCCCATGGAAAGCCCTGCCATGGCTCTGTGCTCTCTGTCCGCAAGCGTCCTGTATGTACGGTCGATAAACGGAACCGCGTCCTCCGGCAGCTCCTGCAAAAATCCGCTCATGGACGGATGACAGTTCATATCTGCCGGGAAGCCGTATCCGGTGTTCATGACAATAATCATCTCCTGCATGTTACCGGCTGCAATCAGATTATCCGCAATATTTGCAATCTTACCCTGCCAAATCCAACCGGTTTCGTTCTCTCCGCCGCCATGCTGGAGATATAATACCGGATATCGCTTCTCCGTCTCCTTCTCATAGGAAGCCGGTGTATATACATAACAAAGCTTCTCACGTCCGGTTACCGAGGAACGGAAATAATTCATATGAATCGTACCGTGCGGTACCTGTCTGATTCGATATTCCTCAAAATCCTCCTCCGGCATCTCAAGGAAATTAATGGTACGGAAACCGCCGTAGCCTACCTGTGCATTGGTATCCACTACCTCCGCTCCGTTCACAATCAGGCCGTAATAATGGAAGCCCTTCTCAATTCCGGTCACCTCACAGGTCCACCAGCCTTCTGAATCTAATTTCATCGGGAAGCGGCCCATTCCCCAGATATCTACAACTACGGTCTTTGCCTCCGAAGTGCGGTACCAGAATCTGGCGGTTCCGGATTTAACATCTACGATTTCATTTCCGCTGTGCTCATCCTTATAGCGGCCTGCCGGTCTGCCTTTCTCGTCAAAATCAAAAATAAGTCCCTTATAAATCGGGTCAAACATCAGCAAATGCTCCGCAAAGGTCTGACGGTCAAGCTGCTCCACCGTAAGCTTTGTCTCAACATACCGGAAAGTCTCTTCCTCTTCGGAACCTTCCTCTTTAAAAATCAGCTGTACAAAGTCTCTGACGCTTTCTCTCCAGACATGCCAGTCATGAAAGCCCGGATAACATCTCTGTCCACCCTTTGCTCCAAGCGCAAGAAAACGGTCGGTATAAACCTTCTGTGTTTCATCCAGACCCTTTTCTCCGGTTCCTGCGGTCATTAACACCGTATCCATCGGATATTTATCATGAACCGCTAAAAGTGCATCCGCCTCAATATCACGCATTCCGGAAAAAACGCCGAGATGCGCAAAAAGCTCCGGATAACGTGATACAATCTGGATTGCCTGTGCAGAACCAAGTGACAAGCCTGCCATAGCACGGTTCTTTCTTCCCTTTTTCACCGAAAATCTGTTCTCAACATACGGAATACAGTCCTGTGTCAGCTCCCTCGCAAAATCCCCCGGAAAAAAGACAGGGCTCTCGTCCTTTTTGAATGCATAACCGCAGCAGATGACCGCAATCATTTCCTCACATTTTCCTTCTGCAATCAGATTATCGAGAACCAGATTCAGCTTTCCGTTCCAAATCCAGCCGGTCTCATCCTCGCCGACACCATGCTGAATGTACATAACAGGATACTTTTTCCCCGGAACCTTACCGTAAGATGCCGGTGTATAAATATAGCACTTCTTCATGTGCTCATTGACACTTGAAACATAGCTGTGAATCTGCACATCCCCATGCGGAACATCCTTTAAGTACCAGAAAGCATCTCCCTCTCCCGGAAGCTCAAAGAAATTTGTGGCGCCAAAGCAGCCATATGCAAGCGGCGCATTCGGATTCACCACCTTTGCACCGTCAACAAACCACTCGTGATAGTGAAAGCACGGAGCAAGACCGGACACCGTTACGGAAAACATACCGGTTTCATCCTTTGTGAGTGCAATCCTGTCCCTGCTGAAATTACCTCCAAAGCCTGCAACCTCCACCTTCTCCGCATCCGGTGCAAACATCTTAAAGGTAACATCTCCGTTTTCATGCACCTGTACTCCCCATGCATCATCCTTATAGAAAAGATTCGGTTTCCCGTCCTTTAACTCGAACTGCACCTTTTTGTACATCGGGTCAAAAAAGAGCGGATACATCGTTAAAGCCTGATTTTGATTCGTCTGCATTCGTAAATCCCCCAATTCATAGCATTGATATGACCTATGCCAATGCCATTAGTGCATCGGTCAATTTCTTCAGTTTTTCATCTGCATCAGCATTATCACTGCCCTTTACACCGATATAGAACTTAATCTTCGGCTCGGTACCGGACGGACGGACACATACCCATGCATCATCGGTTAAATCAAAGTACAATACATTAGACTGCGGAAGACCGGTAGATGTTACCGCACCGCTTGCAAGGTCTAATACCGTATCTTTCTTATAATCACGGAACGATACTACCTTATAGTCACCGAGAGCCTTCGGCGGATTTGCACGGAAGCCGTCCATAATCGCCTGTATCTGTGCCACGCCGTCTGCTCCCTTTAAGGTCATGGTCTGAATCCCCTCCTTAAAGTATCCGTACTTCTTATAAATATTCTGCATCTGATCCCAGAGAGTAAGACCCTTTGTTCTGTAGTACGCGGCAGCCTCACAAAGCATCATTACCGCAACAATGGCGTCCTTATCTCTTGCGTGAGTACCTACAAGACAGCCGTAGCTTTCTTCAAAGCCGAACTCATAATGTCCTTTGCCGCTTTCTTCAAACCACTTAATCTGCTCTCCGATATACTTAAAGCCGGTTAATACTTCAATAAGCTTTACGTTATATTCTTTCGCAAGCTTATCAGTCATATTGGTAGTAACGATAGTCTTAATAATCGCGCCGTCCTCTGCAATTCTGCCGAGCTCCTTCCGCTGGCTCATCAGGTACTCGCAAATCAGTATACCCGACATGTTACCGGTAAAGGACATATACTCTCCGGTCTTTGAATCCTTTGCATATACACCGAGGCGGTCTGCATCCGGGTCGGTTGCCATAATCACATCCGCATCTACCTTCTTTGCCAGTGCAAGGGCAAGGGCAAACGCCTTAGGGTCCTCCGGATTCGGATAGCTTACGGTAGAGAAATTGCCGTCCGGCTTCTCCTGCTCAGGAACCACATAAACATTCTTAAAGCCAAGCTCTGCCAGTACGCGCTGTACCGGAAGATTACCTGTGCCGTGCAAAGGTGTATAAACAATCTTTAATTCCTTCCCCTGCTCACGAATGATATCAGGATGAATAATCTGCTTCTTTAAGGCTGCCACATACTTATCATCCACGTCCTTACCGATGATAGTTAACAGTCCCTTCTCCTCAGCCTCGGCACGGGACATGGTCTTTACGGCATTGTAATCCGTCACGGCATTTACTTCCGCAATAATCTGCACATCCTTCGGAGCGGTAATCTGTGCACCGTCCTCCCAGTAAACCTTATAACCGTTATATTCCGCCGGATTATGACTTGCCGTCACCACAATACCTGCAATGCAACCAAGCTCACGAACCGCAAAGGAAAGTTCCGGTGTCGGTCTTAAGGAATCAAACAGGTAGCTCTTAATCCCGTTTGCACAAAGGCAAAGTGCCGCAGCCTCGGAAAACTCCGGTGACATATTTCTGGAATCAAATGCGATGGCAACGCCTCGGTTTGCCGCTCCTTCTTTCAGGATAAAGTTAGCAAGTCCCTGTGTAGCCTTGCTTACCGTATAAAAGTTCATACGGTTCGTACCTGCCCCGATAACACCGCGAAGCCCTGCCGTACCAAACTCAAGCTCCCGGTAAAACCGGTCCTTAATCTCTGCCTCATCACCGGCGATTGCTTTCAGCTCCGCCTTTGTTGCTTCATCAAAATAAGAATTATTGCACCATTCTTCATAAACCTTCTTGTAATCCATAAAAACCTCCTCGTATTTTTTACCGGCAAACTGCCGGGAATAATTAGTTTGTCCTACAAATTATTATATAACGAAATCGTTACAATAGCAAGACAAAAAAGACTGCCGTAGTCTGAACACGACAGTCTTTTTGCCATTTTCTTCTTTATAAAGACTTTACAATCTCGCCCATCAGGTTCGGCGTTGCTCCGATTGCATTGGACTCATCCGTATCGATGTGCATTGCATCCGCAAATGTCTCACTGACACGGACAACTACATCACCTAAAACTGCCTTCCTGCCCTCGGTTTCCATCTTAACCCATACTACATCCTTATTCTTTAAACCAAGCTTTTCTGCCGTTTCCGGAATCATATGAATATGACGCTTTGCCACAATCACACCCTCGGAAATCTCAATCTCGCCACACGGACCTACTACCTTACAGCCCGGTGTTCCTGCGATATCGCCGCTCTCTCTTACGACAACCGGCACACCGATGGAACGTGCATCCGTTGCGGAAAGCTCAACCTGCGTTGCCGATCTTTCCGGTCCGAGAATGGATACATTTGCAAGAGACTTCTTCGGTCCCACAATGGTCACTCTTTCCTCACAGGCATACTGTCCCGGCTGGGAAAGATCCTTCTTCTTCGTCAGGGTAGCACCTGCACCGAATAAAATCTCCAGATGTTCCTTCGTCACATGAATATGGCGTGCGGATGTCTCAACTAAAATCTGAGCCATGATATTATCCTCCGTAAATCTAAAAATGTATTTGTCTACATTATACACCTGTCCCCTAAAAAAATCCAGTCATTTTTAGAACAAAAAGACATGTAAAGTAACAGTTCAGCCTTACTTATGCGGGATAGGTTGTGGCGACGGAGTATTCTAAAGAAAACCATAAGGCAACGTCAGTACTTAGCGAGGTGGTTTCGAGCTTAGTACTGCTACGTTGCAGCATGAGCGAGAGCGGGTTCTCTTTAGAATACTCCGTC
>JAQXLY010000021.1 GCA_029012365.1 Lachnospiraceae bacterium
TAGCCAAGCTAGGATATACATCCATGCTTGACTATTACCTGGTAGTCTGTGAAAACTAAAGAACCGCCGTATACGGAACCGTACGTACGGTGGTGTGGGAGGTCGGTAGATAAAATAATTATCTACCCCCTACCCGATTACGGGGATGAGAACCGAGACACCACGGAGTGGTGGAGATTGCCGGAGATTTTTCTGGATTTTTCCTTTTCAAATGTCCACAAATGCGCTATAATATAATAAGATTGTCAGGAGGAGAAGCTGATGAAGAAATATGGAAAAGGTTTATTGGGATTATGTATGGTAGGAATGCTTGCGGGATGTACTGCAAATGCAGGAGAGAGTCAGAAAGAAACAGGTGCATTACTGACTCCGGAAATATCTGTGGAGACAACATTGACACCGGAGGCGACTCAGGCACCGGAGGAGGCAGTGACACCTGTACCTACAGCAACACCGAAACCTACCCCTACACCGGTTCCGGCTCCGTATGTGGATGAGAGTTACTGGCAAGGTGTTCTTGACGGATTCGCAGACAGTAAATATGACCTTTCTGCGGCATTGCTCGGACCGGCATTAAAGGATTGGTGCAAGGGCTATTTTAAGCTGGGTGTAGGTCTTACCGGATATGCCTATGAGAATATGGCGATTCATTCCCGTGAGTATATGACTGTTGCCGAAAAGCATTTTAACAGCTGTACGCTTACGAATCTGATGAAGCCTTCCTACATATTGAATCAGGCAGGGAGCATGAAGAATGCTCTGGAGGGAAAGGAAGAGCCGGTGTTAGATTTTTCCGGAATTGATGAAATTCTGCAGTGGTGTGTAGATACCGGTGTTCAGATGCGAGGGCATACACTGGTATGGCATACCCAGACACCTGACTGGTATTTTCGTGAGGGCTATAAGAATGACGGAGAGTATGTGGACAGAGAGACGATGTTATTTCGTCTTGACAGCTATATCGGACAGCTTCTGACGTACTGTCAGGACAATTATCCGGGAGCGATTTATTGCTGGGATGTCGTAAATGAGGCGGTTGACCCGGACAACGGTGATAAGAACAGCTTTTACCTTTGCCGGATGGAAAATGAGGGCACGCCGAATCCATGGTATCATGTGGTAGGGGACGATTATGTGGAACAGGCATTCCGAATCGCCAGAAAGTACGCGGCGGAGGGTGTATCACTGTTTTATAATGATTTTAATACATTCCAGTCGGTAAAGAGAGATAATATATATAATTTATGCAAGCATCTTGCCGAGGAAGGTCTGATTGACGGTATCGGAATGCAGGGCTATTGGAGTACCACATATCCTTCGACTTCCGAGATAGAAAGAGCAATTAAGAAGTTTGCGGAACTGGGTCTGGAAATTCAGATTACAGAGATGAGTATCGATGCACCCGACCTGACGGAGGAAGGGTTAAAGAAGCAGGCAGAGCGTTACGGCTCCATGTTTTATATGCTTGGTAATCTCGATACACAGGGAGGAGGACCGGCAAATATTACTTCCGTAACACTGTTCGGATTGATGGACGGATATGTACTGTACGGTGGCAGTGATAAAACGACCTCCCGTATTTTTGATGCCGATTTCCGGCCGAAGCCGGCATTTGAAAGAATAGAGCGTATTATGTGCAATACATATAAAAACAGAGAATAAGTTTATAGATTAAAACAGACGGAGGAAAATTGTATGAAAGGACCGAAAGCGCCAAAGGACCCGGTAGAGAAGCGCCCTGTCGTATATGTTATGGTAGATTCTATTATTGAGGGAAGTCCGAGAGAAAACGGAAAGTTTCAGGATATATGTTATTTAAACGGCAGAATCGCACAGAAAATATCTGTACTCTGCAATGATATGCCGAAGGAGATTTTAGAGCTTGTGCCGACCGGAGAAGGTTTCAGAAAGCTGGTACATACTATCGGTGTTACTGTTCTGGCAGCGGATAAGGAGCAGCAGAACGAGCAGGTTATTTTCGAGCTTAACTGTCTTTCTGCGATGCAGGGAAAAGCAGGAAGCTGTTACCGTGCTGAGGTACCGTGTAACGGACAGGAAGTAAAGATTACGGTGGCAGATTATCCGGAGAATGAGGCGGACGGACTGCTCGGTTCGTTTGTAACGACATTTCCTTCACACGAAACGGCGAAGCTTACGGTCTGCTTTTATCTGAATGACGGCTATACCGCACCGGAGCTGGTACCGGATGCGCCTGTGGATTTTTGCTCGGAACGCTACAGTGAGATGATAAAACGTTCTCTTGTTCAGACGGGCAGCCTGTACCGTGTGCAGAGGGCAATAGAGAAAGCAGAGCGCGGAGAAAAGGTGGTAATTGCATATCTGGGAGGCTCTATTACCCAGGGAGCAGGTGCAAAGCCGATTAACACGGAGTGCTATGCATACCGGTCTTATCAGGCTTTTAAAAAGCGTTTCGGAAAAGGAAACGGGGACAATGTGGAATTTGTAAAGGCGGGAGCGGGCGGTACGTGCTCCGAGCTCGGTCTGACACGTTACGAAATGGATGTACTTCGCCGCGGAACGGTGGTTCCGGATATTGTTTTCTTAGAGTATGCCGTGAATGATGCCGGAGATGAGACAGACGGAGTATGTTTTGAAAGTCTTGTACGCATGGCAATGGACGGTCCGGGTAATCCGGCGGTAATTTTACTGTTTGCCGTTTTTATGGACGATTTTAATTTGCAGGAGAGGATGATTCCGGTAGGAAAGCGTTGCCGGACTCCTATGATTAGCCTTAAAAACGCGGTAACGCCGCAGTTTTCCGAGGAGTGCCCGGTGATTACAAAGAGACAGTATTTTTATGATTTGTTTCATCCGAGCAATGACGGACATCGTATTATGGCGGATTGTATCGACTATTTCTGGCAGATAGCGGCAGAGGCACCGAAGGAAACGACGGATGCCGTACCGGAGCAGATACCGGCCATCGGAGAAAAGTATCGTGAGCTGTACACATTTGACCGGAGTAATTACAGCTCATGCAGTGATGTAAGAGAGCTGCTTTCGGGAGCCTTTTCGGAAAAGGACATGGTGCTGCAGTATGTGGAGAAGGATGCGGATGAAAGGGCATCGGCAGAGTTTCCGGATAACTGGATGAAGGCACCGGATAGTACGGGGGATTCCTTCAGATTGCGTATTTTCTGCAAGGATCTGCTGCTTGTCTATAAGGATACCGGAGATGCGGCATTCGGAACGGCGGAGGTACGGGTAGACGGTGAGGTTACACGGACGATAAATCCGCTTGAAATCGGATGGAATCATTGTACGGCTTATATTGTATACGAAAGCGACACGGCAGCGGAGCATGATGTGGAGATTGCCATGAAGCCGGAGGATGCCGCGAAAGGGTTTACGATTTTGGGGTTTGGTTATACCTTGAAATAGCATTATGTGAGTTATGGAAGGAGAAGGAAAATGGAAAAAAAGTATCAGGTAGAAAAAGATGCAGCGGTGGCTTTTCACAATGCGTCGGATTTTTGCATCGGAACCGGACGTATGGGGCTTGCATTACAGAGGGAATATTTCGAACAGCTTCGCATGGTGCAGGATGAAATCGGATTTTCATACATCCGCGGTCATGGCTTGTTTTGTGATGATATGGCGATTTATCAGTACAGAAAGGGTTGGAAAGACGGTAAGGTGCAGATAGAATATAACTTTACTTATCTGGACCGGGTGATGGACCAGTACCTGGAGTTAAATATACGTCCGTTCCTTGAGCTTGGGTTTATGCCGAAGATGATGGCATCGGGGGAGCAGACCGTATTTTACTGGAAAGGAAATGTGACACCGCCGAAGGATTACAGTGCATGGGTAGCACTTGTTCAGACCACACTCAGACATCTGATTGCTCGTTACGGAAGAGAGGAAGTTATTACGTGGCCGATTGAAGTATGGAATGAGCCGAATCTGGGAGGCTTCTGGAAAGATGCGGATATGCAGGAGTATTTTAAGCTCTATAAAATCACTTCCGAGGCAGTAAAGGCTGTGGATGAGGGACTGAAGGTAGGCGGACCTGCAATCTGCGGTGTGGAGGACGAGCTCTGGCTCCGTTCCTTCCTGGAATTTGTGAAGGATAGCCATGCACCGCTTGATTTCATTACAAGACATCATTATACCAGTTATGCGCCTGAGTGGGACGGCCATTACGGCTATATCAATCTGCACGAGCCGGAATATGCTTTCAGGCAGTTGGAGCGTTCCAGGGATATTGCGGACAGCTTTCCGGAGTTTCGCGGTATGGATATCCATATTACGGAGTTCAATACGTCCTATATTCCGCAGTGTCCGATTCACGATACGAACTTGAACGCGGCCTATGTCGCACATATGTTATCGCGTCTCGGAGATAAGCATGCTTCTTATTCTTACTGGACCTTCGGTGATGTGTTTGAAGAAAACGGAGTTGCATTTACTCCTTTTTCGGGCGGCTTCGGTTTAGTTGCGAACGGGCTGATTCCTAAGCCGACCTTCTGGACATTCGCCTTCTTTAAGAAATTAAAGGGAGAGTGTGTTCACCGCTCGGAGGAGGCAGTGGTAGTCCGTAAGGGAGAGAACGGATACTGTGGAACGGTATGGAATGCCGACGGAAGAAATACCGGAGAAGAACTTGACTTTACCATAGAGCTTCCTGCAAAAAAAGGTGTACCGTACTGTCTTATGGTAAAGACAGTGGATGAGGAATGCTGTAATCCGTTAAAGGTATGGCATGACCTTGGTGAACCGGCAAATCCGTCTAAGGAAGAGCTTCGTTTGTTACGGGAGTGTGCAAAGCCGCTTCTTACAACAACACGCATAGAGGAAAAGGACGGTAAGGCGGAGGTTTCACTTCATCTAAAGAAAAATGCCGTACAGTATTTTGAACTGATACCGGCAGTTATTCACAGCGATGCCGGGTATTCTTACGAGAGAACCCTGCAGCAGATGATTGAGGAGCCGGAAGAGGCATAGATGTTTAATAAAAAGGCGGGTGGTTTGTCGCAATTCATGCTACATGCCACCCGCTTAATATCATAGAAAGCCCGTGAACCTTTTCTGCAGATTCTAACGGTTTCTGCCTAAATGGAACAGGGCAACCGTGCCCGGACCTGAGTGAGAACCGATGGTAGGACTCACGTAATTTATCATAATATTTTCGATGCCGAAGCGCTCACGAACCAGTGCGGCAACAAACTCCGCATCTTCAAGGCAGTCACCGTGGCTTATGAAGATTATGTCATTCTGAAAGCCTTCGATTTGGGCCTCCATGTTATCTACCAGCTTTATCAGAGACTTTTTTCTGCCCCTGACATTACAAACCGAGGTAAGATGTCCTTCGTCGTCTACATGCAGAACCGGCTTTACATTTATTAATGTACCTAAAATGGCAGTGGCCTTGGAGACACGCCCACCGCGGTGCAGATGATATAAGTCGTCTACCGTAAACTGGTGACACAGATGAAGCTTGTTCTGTTCGAGCCATTCGGCAACTTCTTCCATGGTTTTACCGTTTTCTTTCATAGTAACCGCATAATGCACCAGAAGCCCCTGACCCAGAGAGGCACACAGGGAATCAATCAGAAGAATTTTCCGTTCAGGGTACTGTTCCATAAGCTCGTTCGCCGCAATGCGTGCATTGTTATAGCTTGCACTTAATCCGGAGGAAAAGCTTATGTGAAGGATATCATAGCCTTCTGCCAGATAAGTTTCGAAGCTGTGCTGTACTTCATTCGGTATACAGGCATTGGTAGTCGGCATCTCTCCGGAACGCATTCTTTCATAAAATGCATGAGGCTCCATTTGATTGCCTGCTCCGTATACCTCGTCACCGAAAGCATAGGAGAGAAACTGAATTACTATGCCGTGTTCCTTTATGTAGGAATCCGGCAAATCCGCAGTGGAATCTGTTGAAATAATGTATTTCATAATGCCTCCTTGTTTAAAACGACAAAATATGGTATTAAATGATATTACATGTGGTATTTAAAACTATTTTATAATAGATTTAAGAAAAGTGCAAGCAAAAAGAAAAAAAACTCTTTTTTTCATGTGCGGCATGTGATATACTTATAATCCGAGGGCAGATTGTCCAAGAATTGCAATTACGGAAAGAGGTAAGCTATGAACCACAAAGTGAAAGGTTTGATGAAGTTCCTACTCGCACTTGTGATAGGATGCGCAGTGGTATTTGTCGCATTGTGCGGAGTCGGAGAAAAGAAGAAGGGAAGTGCCGACGGGATTCGTCTCGGACTTGACCTGGCAGGCGGTGTCAGTATTACGTATGAAACGGTAAAGCAGGACCCGACGCAGGAGGAAATGCAGGATACGATTTATAAACTTCGGAAGCGTGTGGACGACAGCGGACAGACGGAGGCCGAAGTATATCAGGAGGGGGATAACCGGATTAATGTGGATATTCCCGGCGCGACAGATGCCGAGGCTACTCTGAGAGAGCTCGGACGTGTCGGTGAAATATTCTTTATTCTCGGTACGGATAATGTTGAGCTCATCGGAGTGGATGAGACGACCGGTCAGTATCAGTACGCTTTTTTAAAGTCATGGGATGAGATAAAAGCGGCAGGAGATATCATACTTGACGGAGCGGATATTCATGGGGCGGAGGCCGGCTGGTATCAGGAGTACAATATAACCAAAAATATTGTTTCGCTTACGTTAAATGACAGCGGAAGAGTTAAGTTTGCCGCAGCTACGACGGCTCATGTCGGAGAACCGATAGCGATTGTATATGACGGAAAGGTGATTAGTGCACCTGTGGTACAGGAGCCGTTGACAGACGGCAAGGCGCAGATTTCGGGGAGCTTTACTACGGAGGAAGCAAACAACCTTGCTACGACGATTCGTGTCGGCTCGCTTCCGTTGGAGTTAAGAGAGCTTCGCTCTAATGTGGTTGGCGCGAGCCTTGGACAGGAAGCGGTTTCCACCAGTGTATTTGCTGCAGCAATCGGTGTGGCTCTTGTATTTTTGTTTATGGCAATCCGATATCGTGTTCCCGGTATGGCGGCAGACCTTGCGTTATGTATCTATATCGGACTCATGGTTGTATGCCTGAATCTTTTAGAGATTACCCTGACGCTTCCGGGACTTGCCGGTATCATTCTTTCGGTAGGTATGGCAGTAGATGCCAACGTAATTATCTTTTCACGTATTCAGGAGGAAATCGGTGCGGGAAAGACGGTTCGTTCGGCAATTAAGCTTGGATTCTCAAAGGCATTCTCCGCTATTATCGACGGTAATATTACAACGCTTATTGCGGCTGTTGTATTGTACATTCTCGGTTCCGGTACCGTAAAGGGATTTGCTACAACGCTGGCATTAGGTATCGTACTATCCATGTTTACGGCTCTGTTTGTAACGAAGTTCATTTTGTATGCACTGTATGATATGGGCTTTGACAAAGAAAAATATTATGGGGAAGTAAAGGAATACAGACAGTTTTCTTTTACCAAGCATGGGAAGAAGTACGCTCTTATTTCCGGTGCCCTGATTCTTGCCGGTATTATCGGTATGGTTGCGGGAAAGGTCGGAAAGGGTGAAATACTTGCCTATGGTCTGGATTTTAAGGGGGGCACTGCCATGACAGTGACATTCCCGAAGGAAACAGAGATTTCCATTGCACAGCTGGAAGAAGCGGTGCGAACCGCAATCGGGGAAGAAGCGGTTGTGAATCTGGTAAGTGATTCCAATGCGGCTTCGATTAAGACAAAGGAGCTTAGTGAGGAGCAGCGAAATACACTGACGAATTACTGGGTGGATACTTACGGAGCCGATGAAAAGGAAATAGAGGTTCAGAGTATCAGCGGTACAGTCAGCGGTGAGATGAAAAAGGATGCTATTCTGGCGGTAACGGTGGCAACTGTGTGCATGCTGCTTTATATTTTAATCCGTTTCTCGAATTTTGCATTTGCAGCAAGTGCGGTGCTTGCATTGCTGCATGACGTTCTGATTGTACTTGCGGTATATGCGGTAGGAAGGATTTCCGTAGGAAATACGTTTATTGCATGTATGCTGACGATTGTCGGCTATTCGATAAATGCAACGATTGTTGTGTTTGACCGTATTCGTGAAAACGTAAAGGAGCAGCTTAAGAAGGAAACTTACGCGGACATTGTAAATAAGAGTATTGCACAGACGTTTTCCAGAAACATTTATACTTCGCTGACTACATTTTTCATGGTAGCCGCACTTGTGGTATTCGGCGTAAGCTCTATAAAGGAGTTTGCGATTCCGCTTATGGCAGGTATTATCTGCGGAGCATATTCATCCATATGCATCACGGGTCTTTTGTGGCTGAAGCTTAGAGAGAAGCTTCCGCAGGATGAGGAATAGACGTAACGGTTAATAGTTATTTCTTCAAAATTTATAAATATTTTCTTTCTTTTTGACAGTCTGCATGCTATACTTTTTTTAGTTACATAGCATAGACGGATGAGGTGACATATGGAGATTTCAGATAAAAAAACGGCATTGGATGATTCCGCCTCCATTTATCAAAGAAGAGAAGAAAAGTCGGATCGGGCAAAGTGGAAGGAAGTAAAAGGCTTTAAGGCAAAGTGGGAACATTTTCGTGCGTATTATCTGCTTAAGACGGTAATATGGATTGGTGTGATTGCACTGGCGGTTTACGGTATTTATGAGATTGTTGCACCCGAAAAAGAAAATGTTATTTATGTAGCTGTGCTGGATGCGGTTGTTTCCGGTGAAGCAACCGGGGCTTTGCAGAAGGGCTTTGAAGAGTATGTTGAACTGGACCCGGAGACTCAGAAGACAATATTTGATAATACGATGCTGATTTCAATGCAGGGAGATGCCGCTTCCGCACAGAAATTTGCTACGCATGCATTTGCCGGAGAAATTGATGTAATGATTGCGACGGAGTCGGTGTTCAAGGGTTATGTGGGAACATATTTAAGACCGTTGTCGGAGCAGCTTCCCGCAGATTTATATACGGAGCTTTCCGAACGATTTTGTTACGCCGCACCGACGGAAGAGGACGGCAATGCAGGAGCCAGTGAACCGTATGGAATATTCGTAACGGATTTGCTGGAGAAAAGTCCTCTTGCGGAGGAACCGCTGGTACTTGCAATTTGCGGAAATTCAAAGAATGAAAAAAATGCGGAAAATTTTGTACGCTATCTTCTGGAGCATGGAAGTTCCGGGGAAAAGGAAACTCAGTAGGTATAATGAGAAAGAAGGGCTGCTGCACCGGTGTGCGCGGCTCTTTTTTTTCTCTGCTAAAATTTAACGGCAATTTAACAGAATCCTATGGTATACTATCAGTGAAGGTATCGGAAATGAATTTTTGAAAAAACGGGGGAAACAGATGAAGCGACACAGTATACAAACGAAGGGAACTTTAATAAAGATAACATGGCGTGACAGTATGATTACGGTTGCGATTCTCGCTGCTGCGACGTTATGCTGTTTTCTGATACACAGAGGAGAACAGACGGACGGACATATTTCGCTTTTGTTTGTTTTAGCCGTTTTATTGATTTCAAGGTTTACAAACAGTTACTTTTATGGCATACTTTCTTCTGTCATCGCGGTAGTTGAGGTGAACTACATATTTACGTATCCTTATTTTCGCCTGAATTTTACGTTAAGCGGATACCCTCTTACTTTTTTGGTAATGTTTTCTGTTTCTATTGTGGTAAGCATGCTGACTACGCAGATTAAGCAACAGGAAAAAATCCGTATGGAAATAGAAAAGGAGAAAATGAGAGGAAACCTTTTAAGAGCAGTGTCCCACGATATCCGTACACCTCTTACTTCGATTGTAGGGGCGGTATCGGCAATCGTAGAGAATCATGACAAGCTCTCGGAGGAAAAGGTGCTTTCCCTGCTGGAGGATGTGAAGGAAGAGGCGCAGTGGCTTGTGCGTGTCGTAGAAAATCTTCTTTTGGTAACAAGGATAGATGCCAACGGCGCAAGGATTACAAAAGAACCGGAGATGGTAGAGGAAATTCTTGGTGAGGCTGTGGCAAAATTTAAGAAACGTTTTCCGGGAGCACCCGTAAGGACGGAAATGCCGGAGGAGGTTTTATTTGTACCGATGGATGCGATGTTAATCGAACAGGTGCTTTGCAACATGATGGAGAATGCTGTGCTGCACGGCGGCGTGGTAAGTGAAATCCTTCTGCAGGTCACGGTTTCGGGGGATTTGGCGGTGTTTTGTGTGGCAGATAACGGTGTAGGGATTCCGGGAGAATTGCTGCCGGGTATAATGGAGGGGTGTTTTTATAAGGAAAGTGAAAAAAACGCAGACGGAAAACGGAATATGGGGATCGGACTTTCGGTGTGTAAAAGTATCATCAATGCACACGGCGGTAACGTAAAGGTATATAACCGGAAAGAAGGCGGTGCGGCCTTTGAGTTTTCGTTACCAATAAAGGAGGGATAGAATGCCGGTAAAAAATAAGGTTTTAGTGGTAGAGGACGAAAAAAGCATCAGCAATTTTATAATTGCGATATTAACCGCAAATAATTATGATGTTGTCACTGCACGAACAGGGCAGGAAGCCTACAGCCTGATTACATCCTGCTGCCCGGATGTGGTGATTCTGGATTTGGGGCTGCCCGATATGGACGGAATGGATGTATTGAAGGCAGTACGGAAATGGTCGATTTTACCGATTATTGTCGTGTCGGCAAGAGCAAATGAAAGAGATAAGGTTGAAGCACTTGATTTCGGAGCGGATGATTATATTACGAAGCCGTTCGGAACTGCGGAGCTGCTTGCGCGTATACGCATGGCACTCCGGCACACAAGAACATCCGGAGCGAACCGTGGTGTAGCACAGAACGGGAAGTTTACGGCAGGGGAGCTTAGTATTGATTATGAAAAGTACAGGGTATATATTGGCGGCAGAGATGCAGGGCTGACGCAGAACGAGTTTAAGATTGTAAGCCTGCTCGGAAAATACGCGGGAAAGGTATTGACATATGATTTTCTGATTCGTGAAATATGGGGTCCGAATGCAAGCGGAGACAATCAGATTTTGCGTGTTAATATGGCAAATATTCGCAGAAAAATCGAGAAAAATCCGGCAGAGCCGAAGTATATTTTTACGGAGGTCGGCGTAGGATATCGGATGATAGAAGGAGATTAGTTAAAATGAGAAAGACAAAGATTGTGTGTACACTGGGACCGGCATGCAATGATGAGCAGACGCTGGCACAGATGTTAAAAAACGGAATGAATGTGGCAAGGCTGAATTTTTCGCACGGAACACATGAGTATCATAAGGCGAATATAGAGTTGTTTCGTAAAGTAAGGGATGAATTGAAGATACCTGCGGCAATTATGCTGGATACAAAGGGGCCTGAGATTCGTGTCGGAAATTTTAAGAACGGGCAGGCAGAGTTAAAAAGCGGGGATTCTTTTACATTTACGACAAGAGAGACAGAAGGAAACGAAAAGGAAGTAGGAATTACCTATAAAGAGCTTCCTGCGCAGTTAACACCGGGAAACGAAATACTGGTAGATGACGGAAAACTGTTGCTTCGTGTGCGAGAGGTTACGGAAACCGATATTCGGTGTGAGGTTATTAACGGAGGAATTATTTCAAATCATAAGGGTGTGAATATTCCGAATGTACATCTGGATTTTCCGCACCTAAGTGAACAGGATGAGGAGGATTTGCGTTTCGGAGTGGAACAGAATGTGGATTTTGTTGCTGCTTCGTTTGTACGGTCGAAGGAGGATGTAATCGGCATCCGGAACTGTCTGGATTATTACGGAGGTTACGATATCAAGATTATCTCTAAAATTGAGAATATCGAAGGAGTGGAGCACTTCGACGAAATTCTGGAATACTCGGACGGCATTATGGTGGCACGCGGAGACATGGGGGTAGAGATTGAATATGAGAAGCTTCCGGGACTGCAGAAAAAGTTTATCAAGAAGTGTTATCAGTCAGGAAAAATGGTAATAACGGCGACTCAGATGTTAGAGTCCATGATACACAGTAATACGCCTACCAGAGCGGAGATTACGGATGTGGCAAATGCGGTATTTGACGGAACCTCTGCGATTATGCTTTCGGGAGAAACCGCGGCGGGAGAGCATCCGGCACTGGTTGTGGAGGTCATGTCAAAGATTGCCGAACAGGCGGAGCGGGATGCGTTCGAGATGGAGGTTTACCGTGGGGTACAGTATGATAATGATACGAATGATACCACGAATGCGATTTGCGATGCGGCATGTACGACGGCCCGTGATGTGGGAGCGACAGCAATTATTGCGGTGACGATGTCCGGATATACGGCAAGAAGAATGTCAAAATTCCGTCCGCGTCAGTCAATCATTGCGGCAACGCCGAATGAAAAGACATTTCATCAGCTTGCACTTTCATGGGGAGTTTATCCGGTAATTGCGCTGTATCAGCCGGATGCAAATGTGCTGTTTGACCATGCGGTTGCCTGTGCAAAAAGAAACGGGCTGATTGGTGAAAATGACCGGGTTGTAATTGCGGCAGGAGCACAGGGAATTACGGATGTATTAAAGGTACAGCTGGTAAAAAGCGACAGAATGTAAAGAAACAGAGTCGGACAAACGGGGCCGCGCGGGATGCGCGGCCTGTCTTTTTGTGTTGTTTCTCCCATTGCGGAAAAAAGGAAAATATGATATACTTGATGTGCGTATAGAAACAGAAAGGAAGAAAACAGGAGGGTAAAAATGGCAGAAAAAAAAGGGAAAACGACCTCCCAAGGGAGAAACCATACAACGAAGCGAAATGGCTCCTCCGGGAAAAATACCGGACGGAGCAATCATAAAGAGAACAGTGGGCCGGATTTGCTGACAGTCATTGTCGTACTGGTTGCGGTGGTGCTCGTTCTGGTATTGATATCAAAGTATACAGGCGATAAGGAGGGAAACGGTTCACCTACACCGACCGTAACAGCTCCGCTTACCGGTCAGACAGGAGAAGATGAGCCGACAAAAACAGTGTCTCCTTCGGATGCACCGGAGGCAACGCCTTCTGTAACAAAGCCGGTTAAGGATGAACCGGATTCCAAACCGACTCCGACCGTAAAGCCTGTTTTGTCTGTTGAAGAAGCAAAGAGTGTTTTAAATAAGAAGATTGAATCGGATAAGTATGACATTGAGTTATTGGATGACCACTTAATCATTGACGGAGTGGAATACTATTCATTTTGCATTACTGATAAAAACGGAAATGAAATGGAACCGCTTCTGATTGTGGATAAAGAGGAGGGCACATTGTTTTGTTACGATTTGAACGACGGTGTATCGGCTTTTTCAAAGTTTCCGCTTGATAAGACAGAGACAGGGACTAACGGTGAGGATATTATAACGGCAGAGGAGGCAAAGCGGGTACTTGCCGGCTATTCAAAGGAGGCTCTCGGTCTTTTAGGTAATGTCTCCGATTATGAAATGACGGTGGATGACTGGACGACTATGGCAAGCGGAGTGGAATGCTACGGAATTAATTTGTTTGGGCCTGCCGGCAATTTATGCGGAACATATTATGTCGCATTGAATGGCAGTGCCGTTTACAGTCAGGATGATGAAACCGGAGAGTTTATAAAACGATAAGAGTTTGTCACAGACAGGTGGAAACGACGTGAAGGAAAAGGTAGAGCGATTTGCAAAAGGAATTTTTGAATATGAGCAGCCGGAATTGTTGCTTTCCGAGGAGACACTTTCAATCAGTGTATCGGCGGGAGAGACCTTTTGCGGCTTTTTTTCCGTGAGCAATCGCGATTTGTCAGTGATGAAGGGAGTGCTGTATTCCTCAAATGAGTTATTGGTTCTAAATGATACCGGGTTTGTGGGAGCGGAAAATGAAATAAGCTATACGGTACATGCGGAGTATGCTGCTCCGGGAGAAGTATACAGGGGCGAGATTACCATTGTCAGTGAATGCGGAGAAATCGCACTTCCGTTTGTAATAAAAATCACACCGCTCAGCTGTATGTCTTCGGACGGTGAGGTACGGGATTTGTATCAGTTTGCGGGCCTTGCACAGAACGACTGGTATGAGGCAAAGAAATTATTTTTAGACGGACGTTTTCCGAAGACGATTCTGGAGGGCAGGGTGGCGGAGCTTACCATGTACCGTCAGTTACGTGAAAGCCGGCTGACGGACCGGGCACTTGAGGAATTTCTTATCTACACCAAAAAGAAAGCCCCGATACAGATAAGTGCGGATAAGACGGTGTTACATTTTGAAACGGGCGACAGAGCGTTCATGGAGTGCATTACGATTACAAAGGATACATGGGGATACGTTGATGTCGCGATAGAAACCGAAGGAGATTTTTTCCGGGTGTCTTCCGGAAGGCTTCTTCCGGAGAACTTTAACGGGAACCGCTGCGTCCTTGAGGTGGCGGTAGACGGAGCTTTGCTTGCGGAAGGAAATCATTTCGGCAGAATTACTCTTAAGACACCGTGTCAATGCATTTGCATTGATGTGGTCTGTATTTGTGAACGGACCGCAAGAGCCGGGGAAAGAAAAAGACATGTATTTCATGTGTCGGAAATGAAGCTGTTCGGGCGGTATTTTGATTTTCGTATAGGAAAGCTGAAGGCAGGAAGATATATAGCGGAAGCGGAGAGTATTGTGGATTTACTCCTCCTTCGTCTACAGGAGGATTTTCTGCCGGATGAAATATGGCGCAGAAAACAAATCGTGTATCAGATGTACCGGGCTTATCTTGCTTTAATCGGCGGAAAGGAAAAGTTTGCGGACAGTGAGATTAATCATCTGAGAGAACGGCTGGAACGGGAAGAATCGGATGCGGAGCTGCTTGGCGCACTTTGCTATCTGGAAGCGATGAGACAAAAGAATGCAGAGGATGTGAAGACTTACGCTGCACAAATCCGTATTCTTTCCGAGAGACATAAGGAGAGTGGGATTCTGCTCTGGTTCCGTCTTTATACGGATAAACGCAGTGAAAGCGGGAGAGCGGAAAATCTCGAAGCGCTTAAGGAATGTTACCGGAGAGGAAACCGTAGTCCGCTTTTGTACTATGAGGCGGCAGCTATCTGGAATGACGAGCCGGCGTTGTTAAGAGAGCTGGGACAGTATGAGTTGTTGGTTCTTTTGTTTGCATTAAGAAAAGGGATGCTGAAAAGGGAGGTTGTGCTGCAGTTCTCGATTCTGGCATTACAGACAAAGGAGCAGGGAAAGCTTTTGGTCAGATGTCTGTGCCTTGCTTATAAACAGTATGGACAGAAGGATACATTACAGGCACTTTGCATGCATTTCATATCGAACGGCATACGTGAAAAAAAGTATCATTCGTATTTTGCGGATGCCTGTGCCGCACAGCTTCGAATTCCGATGCTGCATGAGTATTACCTGTATACCTGCGACTTTGAACCTCAGATGAAGATAGACCAGTCGGTTTTGCTGTATTTCATGTATGGAAATGAGCTGGAAGAGCCGTATTGTGCGTATTTATATTCCTATGTCATCAGAAATAAGGATACGCTCGGTTCTTCTTACCGGATGTATTTTAAGCAGCTGGAGCAGTATGTGGTAAACAGTATTAAGAACGGAAGGATAGATAAGAATCTTGCGGCTGTTTACAGAGAAGTTTTTCGTGATTACATTCCGGATGCGGAGTTGTCAAAGGCGCTTCCGAAGCTTTTATTTAGTTACCTCGTGGAATGTGATAACCGGACTATGGCGGCAGTATCGGTTCTGCATAAGGAGGAAGAGCAGGAATGCATCGTTCCGCTAAGGAATGGGTCGGCTTTCGTGTGTATGTATACGGAGGAGGCAAAACTGGTGCTTCTTGACGCGGAAGGGAACAGATATCTGCCGGCGGAGGACTGTCGCGTTTTCCGACTTCTGAATGATGAAAATCTGCTTTCCCGTTGCTTTGAGTCGGCAGGTGAAAATCGTATGCTGCTGCTGAATCTTCTGGAAAGGGTACACAATTACCGTGCCGTGGATGTGGATTCTGTAGAATTAAGCAAGCGGGTTGTGAGGCTTGACGGTATCCTGGATTCCTTCAGGCAGAGAGAGATTTACTCCCTGATACAGTATTGCTACGATAACTTTCAGGGAGAATTGATGGATGGATATCTTGTAAAGCTGAATCCGGATTATTTAGCGAAAGAGGAACGCAGCCGCATGATTGAGCTTTTGATTGTGCGGGGACGGTATGACCTGGCGCTGGATGCGCTTACGAAGTACGGCATGGCGGGGGTGTCCTCCAAACGGATTTTAAGGTTGTGTGAGAGGATGCTGTTACAGTGTGCCGGAGAACAGAATGATATGTTGCTGCTGCTTTGCCGCCATGTGTTTTTTGACGGTAAATACAGCGAAAACGTAGTGCAATATCTTGTACAGTATTTTTGCGGAACTACCGAAGAAATGTACCGGGTATGGGAGACGGCAGCGGAGTTCGGACTTCCGGCGGAGTTGTTGGAGGAGCGCCTGCTGGGGCAGATATTGTTTACGGAAAGTTATGCGCCGGATATGTACCGTGTTTTTCTGAGTTATATGAAGAAAAAAGGAAATAAGAAGCTTGTGAAGGCTTATCTTTCTCATGAGGCCTATCGTTATTTTCTTCGTGACTCCGAATTGCCGGATGAATTGGTGGAGCTTATCAGGCATGAGGCAGAGGAAAATAATACGATTTGTTGTCTGGCGGTATTAAAGAAGTATGCCGGGAGCAGCACATTGTCGGAGGAGCAGATACGCTATGCGGAATACAGCATGTATATGTTGACGGAGAAGGGAATGGTTTTTCCGTTTTTTACGGAATTTAAGGGAAGAGTGCCTTTACCGCCGTGCATGGCAGACAAGACTTATGTGGAGTATCGTACCAATCCGAAATACAATGTGACGATTTCTTACTTGTTTGATAATGATAAGGAGGAACGTTTTATCTGTGAGGAAATGCGGCATGTGGGATACGGCATATTTGTAAAAGAGTTTATTATGTTTTATGAGGAAGTATTGCAGTATTATATTACGGAGGAGGAGAAAGGGGAAAAACGAATTACGGAAAGCTTTTATCGTAAAGTAGATATGGTCAGTATACATGATGAGACAACAAAGTACGGTCAGATTAATTTGATTCTGACGGCACAGGACATGAAAGATGATAAAACGACGATGGACATGCTTGAGAATTATTACCGGATGGAATATGCGGTGAATCGTTTGTTTGCGCCTATTAAGGAGTAGTAAGATGCAGGAGACAGTTAAGCTTGTTTTGGGAATTGATTTATGTGACGATATTACACAGGTAACTGTGATGCGTCCGCACGCGGCGGAGCCGGCTGCGGTTTGTTTTGATGTCCGGACAAGAAATGAATTTCTGCCCACACGGTTACGGCTCGGACAGAACGGGGAATGGGAAATAGGGGAAACACCTCAGTCGGGCAGTAAGACTCTGCCACCTTTTTTTCATGCTGCGGCAGTCGGAACGGAGGTAAAAGACGGGGATACGGTATATTCGGGGCGGGAGCTTCTGGAATGCTATGTGTCTTTGCTGATTGAGAAAATACGGGAACGATTCTGTGAACAGGAAATCGGCTTTGTTGCGGTGACCTGTGAGGAAGCAAATACAAAAGAGACTGTAAGGCATATGCTGTATGAGATTTTCGGAGAAAAGGAAGGATTTTCGGAAAGGTGTCTTGTCCTAAGTCATCTTGAGGCTTTCTTACATTTTGCAATCCGGCAGGAGGAAGGACTTTGGAAAAACGGTTCCGCAGCATTTGAATATACCACGGAAGGTCTTTTATTTTATTCTATGGAATGTCGGAGTACGGGGGGGAGAAGACTTTTACTCGCGGATTATAAGGATTATTCCGAAATAATATCTGCGGGCTTTGCCACGGAGGGAGAGACCGGGCAGAGGACACTGGCATTTGAACGCCTTGCGGAAACAGCGCTGCAACAGAAAGCGGTCTCTTTGTTTGTAACAGGGAGAGGCTTTGAAGGAGATTGGGCAGCGGATGTATTGCGTTTTCTTTCCGGCGGAAGACGGGTATTTCACGGTCAGAATCTTTATACACAGGGTGCCTGTTATGCGGGGACAGAGGAGTTCGGACAGGAACGAAATGTTGATTTTTCTTTGCTGATGCCGGAACAGATTACGGCGGATATCTATTTAATCGCTGAAAATACCGCACAGGAGGATGGAATCCTGATGGCCAAAACCGGAGAGGAGTATCGAAAGGTGCGGGCAGAGGCGGAAGTTCTTCTGGACGCAACAGATAAGCTGACATTCAGAATTGTTCCGGCGGGGGTCGCCGTGCCTGTGGTAATCCGTGTGACACAGAAAAATCCGGAGCTTCGTGGTGATCGTACAAGCAGATATAGGATACGACTGTTTTTTGCTGAAAGAAACCTTATGGTAATCCAGCTGAAGGAAACCGGTTTCGGTGAGTTTTATCCGCCGTCGGACAGAATCTATGAAGAATTGGTGGATTTATCCCAGCTTGAGCTGTGAGTTGCATTTGATAAGTTTACGGAAAGGATGGGAATGCTGTGGCAAGAGTTATTCTTTGCACCGGCAGGAGAAGCAAAGTACCCCTGCGGTTACATAATGTAAATAAAAAGCTGTACTCGTTAGAGGAAATCTGTTATTATTTATATCATAATGCGTCAACCGCGGAGGATTACCTGACGGATATGGCATTAGCAGACTATTTTGAAACAGAATTAGGGCTGCCTGAGATTGGGAAACGTCTTCGTGTGCTAAAGGCATCCGAAGCAGCGCTAAAGGAGTATGCTGAGGTATTATTCGGAGCAACACGGATGTATACCGAGGAAGAAGTTGCGGAATATATGCGGAATATGGAAAGGCTGCAGGAACTGAAATACTGGCAGAAGCAGAAGGCAAAGGCGGATGCATATCTGGAGCACCGTAATTACCGCGAAGCAATGGGTGTTTATGAACGGCTTTTGCAGGAACGCAAAGAGAACGAAATACCGGAAAACGCTGCCGGAAACATCTATCATAATCTGGCGGTGTGTGAGCTTCACGTTTCCGGAGCCGGAGGTGCCTGCGCTCATTTTGCGGAAGCATACGAAAAAAACCGCAGTACGGAGTCTTTGCGCTCATATTTGATTTCCCTGCGCCTTGCACAGAAAGACAGCGAATATCTGAATGCACTGGAACAGTATGAGATTTCGGAACAGATGCAAACCGATATAGATGCAATGTTAATGGAAAGTATGGTGGAAGCATTAGAGCTGCCTGAGTACCGGGAGCTTGTGCGTATAAAGAAGTATTTCGCGGAGGGACAGATTACGGAATACCGCCATGCCATGAAGGAACTGCTTGACAGCTTTAAAAGGCAGTATCGGTTCGATAACATGGAGTAGAGAAGACGGGGGATTGAGATGGGTTTGTTTTCATGGTTCAAAGAGAAAAAAAAGAAACCGAAGAAGGAAAGTATACGGCAGGCGGGAATTGCAGGAAATGTAGAAGATGCCGGTGTGAGACAGGCATTTTATAAGGAATGCGAGGAACTGATTGAAGAAGCCGTTTTTCAGAGTGAACAGGCGAAAAACGAGTATGGTATGGTGACAACATACCTTGCGGATATACAAAAGATTGAAGGAATTACGGGAGCAGCACGTGCAGAGCTGGAGGCTTCAGCAAAGAGCCTGATTGCTTTGGAAAGTGAAAAGGAGAGGCAGGGGAAACCAGAACCCGGTATATCCGAGGCGCAGAAGTCTTTTTTTTCATTGCATGAGGAGGAAATGCCGGAGACCATCTGCTGGCTTCGGGGTGAGGAAGAACATCAGAGAGTCATTGAGGGAAAGCTGAAGTATCTTGCCGGAGAAAAGGCAGCCTATGCTATGGAACAGGAAGAATGCCTGAACCGGAATGAATTCCTAAAAAAAATGATGGTGGGAATCAGTGTCGGTGTGGTGCTTTTTCTGGTAGTTTTTTTATACGTGAGTAAACAGACGGGGAAGGATTTGAGGATTCCGTTCCTGCTCACGGTAATTGCGGCGCTTGTATTTGCAATGTATGTTGTTGTTACAACAAGGAAAAACATTTATAATATGAAAGTGGCGGAGATAAAGCGAAATAAGGTTATTACGATTGAAAACAGGATTAAGCTGCGTTACGTGAATTGTACGTGGGGGATTGAGTATGCTTATGAAAAATACCATGCATCCAGTTCCATACAGCTGGAAACAATGTGGAAGGAGTATCTGCGGATTCGTGCCGAGGAGGAGCAGCAGCGAAGGAGTGAGCGGCAGAAAGAGGTATATCGCAGCTCCATTATACGGGAATTGAAACGGTTTGGTGTGGCTGATGCGGGAATCTGGGTTATGCAGCCACAGGCACTGGTAGATAAGAATGATATGGTAGAGGTGCGGCACAGTCTGAATGTGAGACGGCAGAAGCTACGGGAGCATATTGATTATAATCTGAAGCAGAAGGAAAATAACGAAGCGGCTTTACTTCGATTTGCGGGGGAGTATCCAGAGTATAAAGCGGAAGTAAACGGAATGTTGGGACGTTACGGATTGTTACACAGACCGCAATAAGGCAAGGAAGGAGGAAAGAGCGTGCCGGAGCAAAGAATAAAGATAATAAGACAATACTGTGTTTCCGCCATGGTGCTTTGCCTCGTATTTCTTGGTGTTTATTTTGTGCAGGAAAAGACCGGTTCCTATGAAAACGGAGAGGGAACAGGAATAAAGGTACATGCAGCGGAGAACGGGGAAGGACAATTTATACAGATGGGGGAGGAAGTATCATGGGGCGGACATGCGATGAGTGACGTGGAAACTTCGGGCTGGTCCCGGATTTTCGGTGCGGAGCTGCCGGAAGCTGCGAGAGAGCAGGGCGACTATTGTGTACTGATTAAAAAGAGAGGGGCGGTTTTTGAAGCTATCTCTGAGGAAATGATTTACAGAAAGGTATCGGTGACATTACGAGGGGCATCCGTTTCCGCAGAAGATATATACAGGATTTCCGGAAAGATGATGTATACCGGAGAGCCGGATGTGGCGGTAACGGTGATTCCCGAGGAGGAAAAAAATGTTCCGCTTGTAAGAGAACCGCAAACACCGGAGGACGACTCTCTGCTTGCCCTTGCCGTGAATGAAATAAACGGAGGGACAGAGGTTTTATTAGAGTTCAATTCGGTCTATGAAATCAGTGTAGCGGAAGATGAGGAGTTTCTTTATCTGAGTCTGGTAAGACCGCATGAAAAATACGAAAAAATCGTAGTGATTGATCCGGGGCACGGCGGAATTGATCCCGGCACAAGCGGCGGCGGAGTCACCGAGGCATCCATTAATCTGTCGGTGGTTCGTTATTTAAAGGAGCTTCTGGATGAGCGCGATGACCTGAAGGTATATTATACAAGGTTAAATAATACGCTTCCTGACCTGTCAACCCGTGTGGAATTTGCCAATGCACTTCATGCGGATATGCTGATAAGTGTTCACTGCAACTATAATCCGGCCGGTGTTGTAAACGGTGTGGAGGTGCTTTACAGCGGAATACAGGGACAGGAGGATTCCTTTAATTCAGAGTATCTTGCGGGACTTTGCAGCCGGCTTGTGGCGGAGAAAACCGGATTGAAGGAAAGAGAGCTGGTAGAGCGTTCCAAAAACCTTCATCTTATTAAGTATTGTACCATGCCGATGGCATTGATTGAGTTCGGTTATATGTCAAACATGAAGGATCTCTCGATTATTACAACCGAAGAGGCACAGCGTGGATGTGCGGAAGCTATATATCAGGCGATTGTTGCCGCTTATGAGGTAATGGAAGAATAAAACGAAACAAAAGGAGCAATGCAATATGAAAAGAATTATTTTTGCAACGGGAAATGCCGGGAAAATGAGGGAGATTAAAGAGATTTTGCGGGATTTGCCTTATGAGGTCGTATCCATGAAGGAGGCAGGAGTAGAGGCTGAGATTGTGGAGGACGGAACTTCCTTTGAAGAAAATGCAATGATAAAGGCAAAAGCGATTGCAGAACTTACCGGAGAAATCGCAATGGCTGATGATTCGGGACTGGAAGTGGATTATCTGGATAAGGCACCGGGGATTTATTCGGCACGTTTTCTGGGAGAGGATACTTCTTATGAAGTAAAGAACCGTTATCTGATTGAGAAGCTTTGCGGCGTAGAAGGAAAGGAGCGTTCGGCTCGTTTTGTATGTGCGATTGCCTGTGTATGGCCGGATGGTAAGAGCAGGGTGTGCAGGGCTACTATTGAAGGAGAGCTGGCAAAGGAGCCTGCCGGGGAAAATGGGTTTGGGTATGACCCGATTTTCTATCTGCCGGAGTTTGGAAAAACGACAGCGGAGCTTTCTCCGGAGGAAAAAAACAAGATTAGTCACCGGGCAAAGGCATTGCGTGAGATGAAGAAGGAGTTTATGGCGTGAAGGCGGTAATTGTAAGCGATTCCCACGGAAGATTCGGTGGGCTGCAGGAGATTATTGAACGGGAGAAGCCCTTTGATTTACTGATACATGCAGGGGATATTCAAGGGGGAACCGGTTGTCTTGAGGACTGGGCAGAGTGCCCTGTTTATGCGGTGAGAGGAAACTGTGACTGGTCGGGAGAGCTGTCTCAGGAGCTTTTGGTTCCTTTTGGCAGCCATACTATTTTCCTGACACACGGACACAGGTACGGAGTCAAGAGCGGAATCGAAACGCTTGCCATGGCGGCGAAAGAGGCCGGTGCCGATATTGCGGTGTACGGGCACTCGCATATTCCCTCCGCGGAGGAGCGTTACGGTGTAGTAACCCTGAACCCCGGAAGTGTGTCGGAGCCGAGACAGAAGATGAGGAGACCGACGTATCTTATACTCGAAAACAGGCCGGGACAGAAATTGTATTGGGAGTTTCGGTATATGGAATAAAATGATTTTATGCCGAAAAATCAATTTCAGAGAATGGTGTATGCGTTTATGACCGTGGTGGTAACGGTACATGCTTATGTGTTTTACAGTCTGTATGTCGTAAACGGAACCATGTTGATGGAAGTGACGGGAGAAAGCAGCGTTTTGGCGGCAATACAGGCGCAGGGAGGCGTGTATATGTTCGGAAGAATGCTTCCAATCTGGGCGGTGATTGTGATTGAGTTCTGTTGCGCTTATCTGTTGGAGCTGGTTATGGGAAGCCCGTGTTCGTTTAGGCTTGCCGCAAAAGTATTTCCGATGCAGAAAACAAATCCAGTTTTGTTTGTCAGGGGAAAAAGGAGCAGGGCATAGAAATGCAGACGTTGTAATGTAAGAGTGCTTCGGAAAAGCCTTTTGCTTTTCTGTGCCTATGACAAAGGACTTAATGGAAAAAACTTAAAAAAATTTAAAAAAATTGTTGACAATTTCAAAGTCCTCGTATATAATATGTCTTGCGTCACGAGAGAGGAGCTCGGCTCCCGAAGAACTCTTACCGGGGTGTGGCTCAGTTTGGCTAGAGTGCTTGATTTGGGATCAAGAGGTCGCAGGTTCGAATCCTGTCACCCCGACTCTGTGACAATATATAGTATGCGGGTGTAGTTCAATGGTAGAACACTAGCCTTCCAAGCTAGATACGTGGGTTCGATTCCCATCACCCGCTTTTTGAGAATGCAACACATTTTCAAAAGGCGAAATAACGCCTAATTTTTTTGCTTTATAGTAAACACCGTTTTGCTATGGCGGACTATTTGTTCTGTGTCAGTAGCTCAGTTGGATAGAGCAACGGCCTTCTAAGCCGTGGGTCGGGGGTTCGAATCCCTTCTGGCACATTCTGCTTAGGCAGTCAATACGTGGTGGATATAGCGCAGCTGGTTAGCGCGCCAGATTGTGGCTCTGGAGGCCCAGGGTTCGAATCCCTGTATCCACCTTGAAAGTCTATTGCGTGAGCAACAGACTTTTTTCATATTACATTGGGGTATCGCCAAGCGGTAAGGCACAGGGTTTTGATCCCTGCACCCGCTGGTTCGAATCCAGCTACCCCAGTTACGGATTTCTTAACGGAGATTCGTTTGAACCGTTGGTTTTTGTCGGCATATTTCCGACAGAAGTAATCGGTGATGGGCTACTAGCTCAGGCGGTAGAGCACTTGACTTTTAATCAAGGTGTCGCGGGTTCGAGTCCCGCGTGGCTCATAAAAGCAAGGGGGAAAGGCACCTTGCTTTTTTGCGGATATGGCGGAATTGGCAGACGCGCTGGATTTAGGTTCCAGTGGGCAACCGTGCAGGTTCAAGTCCTGTTATCCGCACTAAACAAAGAAGCGAAGGTCATTCATGACCTTCGTTTCTTTGTTACGGACGCATGGCGTCCTTGAACCTGAGGCTCAAGGTCTCCGCTCCGCTCCGGTCGGCGCAAAACCGAGGTCCGCTGGACCTCGAGCGCCCTGTTATCCGCTTATACGGACGCATAGCGTCCTTGAACCTGAGGCTCAAGGTCTCCGCTCCGCTCCGGTCGGCGCAGTGCTTAGAGTGTCTTGGTGAGAGGTCGCCAGGGTCCTTTCCCTTGACGGGAGGGACTAGGGAAATTATGTTATTCTTGAAATTTTCTCAAGATGTGGTATAATAACTTTTGCAAAGTAAGTAATTATAATATGGTTTATCACAATTTTTTTGGGGGGTATTAAATGAGTACAAAGTTACACAAGAAGCTTGTCGCAGGCTTTCTTATTGTTGCATTAGCTGTGACATCTGCCACTACAGCGGATGCTAATGCGGCTGCTGCGAAAACCGTAACAGTGACCACGCGGGCTGAGCTCAATAACGCTTTAAAGAATGCACAGATCGAGAAAATTGTTATTGAGACGTCAAAGGCGAAGAAGTTCTGCGTTTTTAGGGGCGACTACACGGATAAGCAGCTTGTAGTTAACTCGCCGAAGGTCTCATTGTCAAACAGAGGTAATTTTAGGAGTATCGAGATTGCTGATGCAGAGTCTGTTTCAGACTGGGCGAAAGGGAATGTTATTTCTTTAAAGGATACGAACGGTCTGAAGTTCTGTTCTACTGTGACAGCAAAGGATACTAAGATCAGTATTGATGCTAAGAACGCAAAGGTTGAACTGGTAATCAATGGTAAGCCTGATGGAATTCAGGTTAATGCTAAGGCTGATATTAAAATTATTGGTAATACGAAAAATCCTGTTGATGTTGTTACAAGCAATAACGCAGCTTATTCAAAGCTTGAGGTTAATCTGCCGGTAAATGTAGAGACATCGGTAGAGATTGGCTTAGCTGTAAATAAGGGTGCTGAGGCTAGTGTGATTACTACGACACAGTCGCATGTATCTGTGACTGTAACAAACAATACGGATGAACAGATTAAGGTTTCTGACAGTAATGGCAAAGTTGTGAAAATCGATGCAGGTGATTCGGTAGAGGCTAATGCAACTAAGGGTACAACAAAAGAAGCTGCAGAGGTTAAGCCTGTTGTAGATGTGACACCAACAGTAGTGCCAACTGCTACACCAGCACCAACTGCTACCCCAGTGCCTACGGCTACTCCGGCACCAACAGTAACACCGACACCAGTGCCTACGATTCATGAGCATGAATGGGAGATTGATATAAAAGCGAAAGATGCTGATTGTTTAAATGACGGCTGTACTGAAGGAAAGCATTGTACCGTAGAAGGTTGTACCGAGGTAATGAAATCTCAACCTATTGAGAAGCTTGGTCATGACATGAAGCCGGTAGCTGATTCAGCAGTAGCAGCTACATGTACCGAAGATGGTAAAGAAAGTGACTATAAGTGTTCAAGATGTGATTACAGTGTAGAAGGTAAGGTTATTGCCAAGACTGGACACACCGTTATTAATGACAATGCAGTCTCAGCCACATGTGAAAAAACAGGTTTAACTGCCGGAAGTCATTGTTCTGTATGTAATAGTATCATTATAGCACAGGAGATTGCTGATGCTTTAGGTCATGACATGAAGCCGGTAGCTGATTCAGCAGTAGCAGCTACATGTACCGAAGATGGTAAAGAAAGTGACTATAAGTGTTCAAGATGTGATTACAAAGTAGAGGGTACAGTTATCCCTAAGACAGGTCACGTAATAAAAGCTGTAACTGGCTCTGCAGTTGAAGCTACTTGTACGGATGATGGTAAGAAAGAGGATATGAAGTGCACTGGCTGTGATTACACGGAGAGAGGTGAGACAATTCCGGCTGGTCATACTGTAGTAATCGATAAAGCAGTTGAACCTACCTGTAAGACCAAAGGTAAAACTGAGGGTAGTCATTGCTCTGTATGTGAGACAGCAATTGTTAAGCAGGAGATAGTTGATGAAGTAGACCATGTATATAATGATGATGGTTTCTGTAAATGGTGTGGAAAAGTAGACACAACCATAATTAAGAAAGAAATGAACTCTTTCGTAAACTTCTTCGTACAAAATCAAGATGAAATCTTAAAAGCAGATGAAAATGGAAATAAATATTGTAAGATTGATACTAATACATTTGAGTATACCAGCGTAAAAGAGTATTTGAAACAGATTATTCGGTATCAGTTATATGATGAAAATAGAAGACATGATATTTGGATTGGTGAAGAATTTGTACAACAAAACGTACCTTACAGTAGTCCGGAAGATATGTTACAATGGTTAGATAATGATGCTTTAGTACGCACAGTAACATTTAGAATTGCCAATGAATTTTATACAAGTGATAATGTTACTGATTTAATAAAAATATACCGTTGCATTCAAAATGGTGATTCACAATGTGAAGTAGATGAATACCAGAATGCTGTATATTGTATTTTCGATATGTTGTCAGAAATTCAGTATGTGATAACAGAAAATGAAGAGAATGGTACAAGAAGTAATCTTGAGAATTTATGTACTTATGTCAAAAAGAATATCAATATAGTTGATGAGTATAGTGATTATGAATTTGCAGATTCTTTTGTACTTGATGAGTTCAAAGATAAGTTTAAGAGTGTATTAAAGAATTACAATTTTCATGGTGCAAGATATCGTCTCGAAGAAACAGAACCATTGCAAGAAGGAGTATATGAAGTTGCAAAATTGATAGAGTTACTTGAAAATGAAAGTATTTTACAAGGAACTGCAACTTGGCTTGCCGATGAAATTGTATATAATGAAGATAGTGTTTGTTCTTATTTAGCTAATGAAAAATTGCTGATGACAGAAGAAGATATTAATTTGTTTATTCAGTCCATGTCTTATGAATTATTAAAGCAAGAAGTGATTTTGGATAAATTAGTTAATGAGATGAACGATTTCGTAGACTTCTTTGCAAAAAAACAAGATGAAGTATTAAAAGTAGATGTGTTTGAAAAGGAATATTGTGAAATTGATACTAATACATTCGAGTATGATATTGTGAAAGTGTATTTAGAGCAACTTATTCAGAAACAGTTGTATAATAAAATTCGAACACATGATATTTTGATTGGTGCAGAATGTGTACAAAAAGATGTACTTTATAGTAGTTCAGAGGAAATGTTATGCTGGTTAAATGATGATGCAAAATTACGCACAGTAACATTTAGAATTGCCAGTGAATTTTTCATATCTGATGGAGACTCTGAATTGCACAGAATTTATGATAATATGACCGGAAGTAGTTCACAAGTTGATGCAAATCAAATTGTCAATGCAGTATATAACATACTTGATATAATGACTGATGTTCATGTCATGGTAGATGAGAACAATATCAGTATGACTTTCGGGAAATATAAGTCTTTGACTGACTATTTAAAAGATATGCTTATCTATCGGTATGAGTATGTTGATTTTAAGGAAGGTTTTGATTTTGAAAACGTAAAAGAATCACTTAAAGACCTTTATAGTTCTTATAATTTTCATAATGAACAATATGAAATTGGCTGTGATGGTGAGGTTTATCAAAAAGAAGAATATAGTACTGATAAGCTTATGCAAATATGTGTTGATGAAATCATCTTAAAAGAGATATGTTATTTCTTTAGTCGTGAATTATTAGATGAAGGTTCATCAGGAGATATTAAGTATGTTGCCAATCATGATAAGTTAGATTCAGAAGACCGTATCCGTAAAGTTATGTCCGAGATTAGTTATCAACTAATGGAAAAAGATTGGATACGTGAAAATACTGAAACCTATAAAGAATTCTTGAATAAGATTTTCACTGCATTACAAGAAAGTTACACGATTGAGACATCAGAAGGCGGAGAGCAATATGTAAAGCAGTCTGATAATTATAATGTATGGGATGCCGAAGAAGCAATTAGTTCATTGATTGATTATTTTAATTTCCGTTATTTTTATGAAGAACATAATGGTATAAGGCTGACACAAGATTATATGGAGCAAAATCTGGATTCTTTAAAACAGGAATCTAACAAAATGGCTAATTACTGGACTGCTATTGCAAATGAATTATTACTTAATGAAAATTCAGAATATAAAAGATGTTTTGAGTATCTTAATGGAGGATATTTACCATATTTGTATTTATTAAAAGATACGACAGTTAGTCTATTTAGGCATTTAATTGATGCAGCGATGTAAAACTTGAGCATGTTCACGATGTGACCACGTTGAGACTGGAGCAACAATTCCGGTTTCAGAGCACACTCCTGTAGACGTAGAAGCAAAAGCAGCTACTTGTTCAGAAGAGGGTCATGAAGCTGGTACAAAGTGCTCAGTATGTGGTGTTATCACAGCATAAAAAAGATTAACGAAAGGTACGGGCAACACCCGTACCTTTGCTGATGTAGCTCAACCGGTAGAGCACCTTAGTGGTAAGTGCGGGTTCGAATCCCGTCATCAGCCTGCTTTGACAGAACGGTTATTGAGCTATAGGGTCATTTTTGGAAGTTAGGACCGGAAAGGATTGCCATGATACAATCAATGTGTTTTTTTCCAGATGCCTGTTTTGAACGGCTATGAAGCCACAAAAAGCATAAGAGCGTTGAATGATGCTGCTCTTGCTGCTGTTCCAATAGTTGCTATGACTGCAAGTGCCTTTGACGAGGACAGAAAAGCTACGGCAGAGTGCGGTATGAACGGCTTTATTTCTAAGCTGATAAATATGGAGGAAGTCATCGGAGTGCTTCACAGCGTACTTAGTAATGGTTAAATCTATGGCAGAATAATTCTTATAAAGCATGGCAAGAGGCTGTCCGTTTCCAGGCAGCCTCTTTTTTTGGCGGAAAACCGTTCTTTGCTTTGCCCCGGCCGGCGAAAGACATATGTCCCACGGACGTATTTAAAAATAGTGGTTGCACAAATGACGAAATTATTGTATTATAAAATGCAGTGAAAATTTTGAGTATGTACGGCGATTGCTCTTGATATGACAATAAAGCTGTGGCAACAAAAAGGAGGACGTAGGTAATGGAAAAGACAATGGAAAAGACAATGGAAAAGATTATTGCGCTCGCAAAATCCAGGGGCTTTGTATATCCGGGCTCAGAGATTTACGGTGGTCTTGCAAATACCTGGGATTACGGTAATCTCGGTGTTGAGCTTAAGAACAACGTAAAGAAGGCATGGTGGAAGAAGTTCATTCAGGAGAATCCGTATAATGTAGGTGTTGACTGTGCGATTTTAATGAATCCGCAGACGTGGGTGGCTTCCGGTCATCTCGGCGGTTTTTCCGACCCGTTAATGGATTGTAAGGAGTGCAAGGAGCGTTTCCGTGCAGATAAGTTAATCGAGGATTATGCTGCAGAAAATAACATTACCTTTGACGGAGCGGTAGACGGTTGGAGCAATGAACAGATGCAGGACTATATTGCAGAACACGGCATCTGCTGCCCTAGCTGCGGGAAAAAGAATTTTACGGAAATCCGTCAGTTTAACCTGATGTTTAAGACCTTCCAGGGCGTGACCGAGGATGCAAGAAATACCGTATATCTTCGTCCGGAGACCGCACAGGGTATTTTTGTAAACTTTAAGAATGTACAGAGAACTTCCCGTAAGAAGATTCCGTTTGGTATCGGTCAGATCGGTAAGTCCTTCCGTAATGAGATTACACCGGGTAACTTTACGTTCCGTACCAGAGAGTTCGAACAGATGGAGCTTGAGTTTTTCTGTGAGCCGGGTACCGATATGGAATGGTTCCATTACTGGAGACAGTTCTGTATCGACTGGTTAAAGTCTCTCGGAATGAAGGAGGATGAAATGCGTGCACGTGACCATTCTCCGGAGGAGCTTTGCTTCTACAGTAAGGGTACGACCGATATTGAATTTTTATTCCCGTTCGGCTGGGGTGAGCTCTGGGGTATCGCAGACAGAACAGATTACGATTTGACCCAGCATCAGAATGTTTCCAAGGAGGATATGTCCTACTTTGATGATGAAAAGGGCGAGCGTTATATTCCGTATGTAGTTGAGCCGTCTCTCGGTGCCGACCGTGTGACTCTTGCATTCCTTTGCAGCGCATATGATGAGGAGGAAATCGGAGAGGGCGATGTAAGAACCGTGCTTCATTTCCATCCGGCTCTTGCACCTGTAAAAATCGGTGTGCTTCCGCTTTCAAAGAAGCTTGCCGAGGGTGCCGATAAGATTTATACAGAGCTTTCCAAGTATTATAACTGTGAGTACGATGACCGCGGAAACATCGGTAAGCGTTACAGAAGACAGGATGAAATCGGTACGCCGTACTGCGTAACCTACGATTTTGATTCCGAGACGGACGGCGCGGTTACGGTACGTGACCGTGACACGATGGAGCAGGAGCGTATTAAGATTGAGGATCTGAAAGCTTACTTTGAGGAAAAGCTTGCGTTCTAATATATCTTGATTTAGAAACGGCAATCCGGTTATTGCAAAGAGTTCGTTGGGCATATGTCGGTCAAACTCACCGGAAAGCCGTTTTTTTACTTCACAAACGCGACGCAAAAGCGGCGCAGCATATTGCTTTGTTCTAAATTCTGAAAAAATTTTGAAAAAAGTGTTTTCAAGCTTGACATTCTATGTTATAATTTTAGCGACGGCTGCATAGGCGTTTCATTTTGGTGTGTATTTTTCGGATACGATTCCTTTTGATGCCGGTGACGGCATGTCGCAGACAAGCTGAGATGCAAAACACAGCCAAAAATTCTAGGAGGTAAAACAACATGGCAACAAAATGGGTATACATGTTCAGTGAAGGTGACATGAGCATGCGTAATCTGCTTGGTGGTAAGGGTGCCAATCTTGCTGAAATGACAAGTATCGGTCTTCCGGTACCGCAGGGCTTTACCATCACAACTGAGGCTTGTACTCAGTACTATGAGGATGGCCGCAAGATTAATGATGAGATCATGGCTCAGGCTATGGAAGGCGTTAAGAAGATGGAGGAGATCAACGGCAAGAAGTTCGGTGACTTAAAGAATCCGCTTCTCGTTTCCGTACGTTCCGGTGCTCGTGCATCCATGCCGGGTATGATGGATACCATTCTTAACCTTGGTTTAAATGACGAAGTAGTAGAGGCAATGATCGCAGGAAATCCGGATCCGACCTTCAAACGTTTCGTATACGACTCTTACAGACGTTTCATCCAGATGTTCTCCGACGTTGTAATGGAAGTTGGTAAGAAGTACTTCGAGCAGCTCATCGACAAGATGAAGGAAGAAAAGGGTGTTAAGTTCGACGTTGAACTTACCGCTGATGACTTAAAGGAGCTTGCAAATCAGTTCAAGGCTGAGTACAAGAACCAGTTAGGTAAGGACTTCCCGTCTGATCCGGTTGAGCAGTTAAAGCTTGCAATCGAGGCTGTATTCCGTTCCTGGGACAACCCTCGTGCAAACGTATATCGTCGTGACAACGATATCCCGTACAGCTGGGGTACCGCTGTAAACGTAATGCCGATGGTATTCGGTAACTTAAACAACGAGTCCGGTACCGGTGTAGCATTTACCCGTGACCCGGCAACCGGTGAGAAGAAGCTCATGGGTGAGTTCCTTATTAACGCTCAGGGTGAGGACGTAGTAGCAGGTGTTCGTACCCCGATGCCGATTGCTCAGATGGAGCAGGAATTCCCGGATGCTTACGCAGAGTTCATTAAGGTTTGTGAGACTCTTGAGAATCACTACCATGATATGCAGGACATGGAGTTCACCGTTGAGAACAAGAAGCTGTACATGCTTCAGTGCCGTAACGGTAAGAGAACCGCTCAGGCTGCATTAAAGATCGCTTGTGACCTTGTTGATGAGGGACATAAGACTGAGGCTGAGGCAGTTGCCATGATTGATCCTCGTAACCTCGATACTCTTCTTCATCCGCAGTTCGACGCAAAGGCTCTTAAGGCTGCAACCCCGCTCGGAAAGGGTCTTGGTGCTTCTCCGGGAGCTGCTTGCGGTAAGGTTGTATTTACTGCAGAAGATGCTGAAAACTGGGCAGCAAAGGGCGAGAAGGTTGTTCTTGTTCGTCTTGAGACCTCTCCGGAAGATATTACCGGTATGAAGGTTTCTCAGGGTATCTTAACCGTTCGTGGCGGTATGACCTCCCATGCAGCAGTAGTTGCACGTGGTATGGGTACCTGCTGTGTATCCGGTTGCGGCGACATCGCTATGGATGAAGAGAACAAGAAGTTTACATTAGCCGGTGAGACCTTCGTTGAGGGTGATTTCATTTCCATCGACGGTACGACCGGTAACATTTACAAGGGCCAGATTGCTACTGTTGATGCAACCATCGCAGGTGAGTTCGGCCGTGTAATGGCTTGGGCTGATAAGTTCCGCAGATTAAAGGTTCGTACCAATGCAGATACTCCGAGCGATGCAAAGAAGGCTCGTGAGCTTGGTGCAGAGGGTATCGGTCTTTGCCGTACTGAGCATATGTTCTTCGAGGAGGACAGAATCGCTGCTTTCCGTGAGATGATCTGCTCCGATACTGTTGAGGAGAGAGAAGCTGCTCTTGAGAAGATTCTTCCTTATCAGCAGAACGACTTCGAGCAGTTATATGAAGCTCTTGAGGGATGCCCGGTTACCATCCGTTTCCTGGATCCGCCGCTTCATGAGTTCGTTCCGACCGAGGAAGCTGACATTGAGAAGCTTGCAAAGGCTCAGGGCAAGTCTGTAGAGACGATTAAGAACATCATTGCTTCCTTACATGAGTTCAACCCGATGATGGGTCACAGAGGCTGCCGTCTTGCAGTTACCTATCCGGAAATTGCAAAGATGCAGACCAAGGCAGTTATCCGCGCTGCTATCAACGTTCAGAAGAAGCATCCGGATTGGACCGTTAAGCCGGAAATCATGATCCCGCTTGTTTGTGAGATCAAGGAGCTTAAGTACGTTAAGAAGGTTGTTGTTGAGACCGCTGATGCTGAAATCGCAGCTGCCGGCGTTAAGCTTGCATACGAGGTTGGTACCATGATCGAGATTCCGAGAGCAGCTCTTACTGCTGATGAGATTGCTACTGAGGCTGACTTCTTCTGCTTCGGTACAAACGACTTAACTCAGATGACCTTTGGTTTCTCCCGTGACGATGCAGGCAAGTTCCTGAACGCTTACTATGACACCAAGATTTTCGAGAACGATCCGTTTGCAAAGCTCGACCAGACCGGTGTGGGCAAGCTTATGGAAATGTCCATCAAGCTCGGCAAGCCGGTTAATCCGAAGCTTCACGTAGGTATCTGCGGTGAGCACGGCGGTGACCCGTCTTCCGTAGAGTTCTGCCACAAGATCGGACTGGATTATGTATCCTGTTCTCCGTTCCGTGTGCCGATTGCCAGACTTGCTGCAGCACAGGCTGCTATCGCTGATAAGTAGAGCAATCGCTTAACTAAGGGTTAAGGAAACTGAATAAGTTAAACAAACTACACCTCCGAATGTAACAGTTCGGAGGTGTTTTTGTGCTGTGGGGAAAAGGGACGGAAAGTGATGTAGAACATGGAGTTGTGGGTAAGCGCTCAATAACAGATGTCCCGGCAACCGGAGTGTGAACCTCCAGTTGTCCGAACACTACCGGTTTTTCCGGCGCTTCTACCGGAACAGGCAGCTCCTGCTTTACGATTTCCTGCTGTCTCAGCTTACGGAGCCAGTAGTAGTAGGTTTTGATGTTAACGTTGTTTTCACGATACCAGCTCACAACGGTCTGACCGCTGTCTTGTCGTGCCTGAATCAGTTCCTGCCAGTTTCTGGCCCGCATCTGATTCTTGACTAAAGTAACCTGATCCATGAGTTAGCCTCCCTCGTTAGACTCGAAAAACTTGAAAAAGTCTAAGTCTAAATATTTGAGGTTATTATCTCATATGGATAAAGATTTTTTAAGGCACTCGGTTATTGAGCGCTTACAGTTGTGGGGAAAAAGCAATCGGTAGAGCTAGATTAAACATAGATGTTGACGATGTAGTCTTTTTGCGATAAACTAAAAGTAATAGTAAGTACAGAATACAAAAAAGATGAAAAAGTATTTAGATTACTGACAAGATGATGAGGAGGATATATTTGCAGATGAATGACGATGTAAGTGTTGCTGTAATCTTAGTTGCTGTGGTAATAGCTGCATTGGTTTATTTTTTTGGTAAGCTTCTAGTGGAAGAGAATTTTAGAAAATTACGAGCGGAAGTAGCGGATAAGTTAGGGTTTTCTTATTTGAATGTTATTTCTCATTTTGATGAGTATGTAACCGTGAAAAGTCGTCAAACGTTGGAAAAATATGATGATGTAAAGTTTTTTAAAGAAAATAAAGAGAAACTTACGCAAGCAGAATATATAATTAAAAGAAAAAATGAAGTGGCCAGGATTTTAAAACGCTTTCTTGATGACAATGAGTACAAAAAACGTTTTCAGTATAGTCGACTTGAAAAGCAAATCAAAGAGGTTATAAAAGATTCGAGTGCCTACAGAATTAATGTTAGTTATATTTCAAAAGCAGGTAACAATTTGGGTCAAAGAACAATTGCTTTAAATCAAAATAGTATTAACAAATTTAAAAATGACCCATCTCTGCTTATGGGTAAAGGAGAATACACTAAGTACTTGAAAGAACAGCAAAAAGAAGCATTGACTCAGAAACAACATGAATATTATGAGCGCGTAAACAGTATCATTGATTATGCAAATGTGAATAGAGACACGTTGGTTATTAAGGGTAGTCAGGCGCAATTGGATAGTTTGATTGCTCAATTGTTTGATAGAACAGTTAATAGCATCAAGAAAATTAAAACGATTGATAGCGAAGAATGGGATATCATTGGAGATTTTATTGCTCGTCTTAAGGGAGATATTGAGAAGGTTGTAACTAGAAATCGTAAGATACTTGAGTATTACGATTCTGCAGATTTCTCAAAGATTAAAGAAACATGTGAAGTATTGATGAGTACTCAGAGAGAATTTAATGAGTATATCAACGAGAAGGTACAATCAATCTCTCAGCTCTTTGGAACAAGAGTGGTTCGAAGCGAAACAATCAATGAGGATGAGTATAATTATATTCGTCCGTATAAAAAGACAATTACACCTTTTACTGCAGAGGTATCAGCAGCGGTATTTGCAAGTGCGGAGAATAATCCTCTAGAGTACATAGTAAAGAATTTTTACCCTAACAAAACAATGTATCCTGAACAGATTCAAAAACTTTATCTGCTTGTGGAAGAGATTGAGACTTTGAGAGAGGCAAAACAGATTATTGAGAACTATAAGGTAGAGTATCAACAGTATCTTGGGGATGTTCCTAGTTACATTATGGAAGAAGATGAAGCCGGATTCTATTCCAGACTGGGATTTGCAAATATTGATGAGAGCGTTCTTGTTGTAGAGTATAAATTTGCATATACCTCCGGTGGTGGAATGGCACAACGATCATTCACTATACCAATGACAGAAGAGACCATTGTGGAGTTGATTAGGGTATTAGAAAGTAAACTTACTGCTGCCGCCTTTGCAAAGGAACAGAGAACTTTAATGACAAAGAAACTACGTGAGTTTATAAAAAATCGAGATGACTTCACTTGCTGTAGCTGTGGAAACTCTACTCATGCAGAGCCGAACCTTTTGCTTGAGATAGACCACATCATACCGATAGCGAAGGAAGGTTGTACAGTGGAAGACAACCTACAGACATTGTGCTGGAAATGTAACCGGGCAAAGAGTGATAAGATATTGGAATAGTAAGGATGTTGTGGTCAAGCTTTTTTGTAACACTTTTGGCTAAAAAATATCATTATTCAATTATGCAGCTACCCTTGCTTCATGCGGGGTAGCATAACCATTGAAACTATGTGGGCGCACATAATTGTATACAACATACGCAAATT
>JAQXLY010000022.1 GCA_029012365.1 Lachnospiraceae bacterium
GCTTTCGGAGCCTTATAAAGAAATGGCAGGGTTTGCAGCTAATCCGGAGGAGTTGATAGGTATGTTTTCAGAAATGTTGCACGAGTTAGACCGTAATACTACCCGCTATATGGTAGATGATATGAGGGAGAAAATAGAAAAACAGGGCAAAACCATTACCGAACAACAAGGGACTATTACCGAGCTGCAGGGGACTGTTGCCGAACAGAGGGATGCTCTGGCTGAGAAAGATTTGGTTCTGGCTGAGAAAGATTTGGTTCTGGCAAACAAAGACGGAACTATTACAGAGCTTCAGAAACTGGTTGCCGAGCAAAAGGTCGAAATTAAACGTTTGCTGGGTGAGCAGACTCATTCGTAATGTGTTCTCATTTTCCATTTAAGAATAAAAAGCATACAGAAGCTTAATACAAGAAAGCTCCCGGACTTATGTGTAAATCACACATATAGATCCGGGAGTTGTTTTTCCAGACTCGATATTATTGATATATCCGGGATTCTGCCCAAGCGATAAGCTCATATCTCTGGCTGAGACATTGCGCTCGAGGCTAAGCTGTGTAAGACGGGAAACATAGTCTTCTTCGTACATAGAAAGTCCTCCTCTTTTTCTTTTCAGTTTACACCAGAACATGATAATCGTGCAGGAAATATTCCAATATATTATTGAAATAAAGGATATAATATGATAGAATAGCATAGAGCACGGAAATAAAGCGATAAATAGCGACAAATATCAGTTTCATTAATTAATGCATTTTGTATATTAGTCATTTACATAAAGAAGCGGTAACTTTATCATACGGAATGACTTTTGAAATAATAGTGTGAAAGGTAAATGGACGGAGGAAATTTTATATGAAGATTTTTCTATTTAGTACAGATGTCTATTTTGTTGAGGCATTCAGCGGGCTATTGGGAAAGCGTCGTCACGATATCGAGTTATACTGCTTTTCGGATGAGGAGATAGCAAGACAGCAGGTTCGTAATTGTAAATATTCCGTTATGTTATGTGAGCAGGGCTATTTACGTGAATACATAGGGAAGGAATTCTATATTGAGTTAGGTAACATTACGATAATGCCTAAGGAAGATAAGTCGGGTCAGATAAATATTTATCAGCGTGCTGATTTGATTCTGGAGGATCTGGATCATATTCTGTCTTTGGCAGAAGGCAGAAACGTAGAGAATGCCGGCTTGGGAAAGAAGATGGCATTTTATTCTACAGAAGGTGGTGCGGGCAAGACTACGCTTGCTTATCTCACATCGGTTATGTCGGCGAAAAAGAGAAAAACTTTGTATTTTGATTTGTGCCCGCTGGCGAAAAATAATAATTTATACAATGTAGAGTTTAGACATACAATGGAAGAAGTATTGTATGCACAGCATGAAAATTCGGGAGTCTTGGAGATTATATATGAAACGATGGTATGCAATGAGGACGGAGTATATGTGTTGCCGGCTATAAAGAGCCTGGGCGATTATAAAGAACTGTCAGCCGAAGTTGTAAAAAAGCTGTGTGAACATGCTGCAGGTACGGGGATAGAGAGGGTTGTTCTGGATTTGCCATGCACTTTTAATACGTGGGCAGAAGAGATTTTACAGTTCTGTGATAAGGTTATATGGGTGTACGGAAGTACGGATGGCAGCAGGAAAAAGGAAGAAGCGGTTAAGACTGATCCATATATGAAGAGAATGTTGGATAAAAGCATTTTCGTAAAGAACAGGTCACAGCACAAAGGAGAAGCAGAAATTGAGTTTCCGTTTTCGTCTACGATGCAGAAGGCCGGACAGATATCGAAGGTATTGGAGGTAAATCCGGAGTTCGTGACCGGATGTCTTGCAATTGATAAGGAACTGATGTAAAGGAGTAAATATGGAGAAAACACCGGAATTTCAAAAAAAGCTGGCAGATATGGTTGCTAAGCAGATGGAGTTTGAAAAAGAGATTACGGACGAACGTATTCGTGAGATTACTCTTGAAGTTTTGAATAAGCTGCTGGATGGTGAATATGTCACTGTTTCAGAGAGGTATGATATTGTCAATAGCGTGTTTAATAGTATTAAAAGGCTTGGTGTTATTCAGCCGCTGTTAGATGACAGGGAAATCACGGAGATAATGATAAACGGTCCGAAAAACATATTTGTCGAAAAGGCAGGTCGTTTGTATAAAAGGCCGGAGCAGTTTGACGACAACAGACAGCTGGAGGATACAATTCAAAAGATAGTTGCAAAGGTAAATCGTACGGTAGACAGTCTGAATCCTATCTGCGACGCACGTCTTGAGGACGGATCACGTGTAAACATTGTTTTGCCACCGATTGCCCTAAATGGCGCAGTGGTTACAATCCGTAAGTTTCCGGAGAAGGTAATCAGTTTTGAAGATTTAATTGAATGGGGAGCAATTTCAACAGAGGCAGCCACTTTTTTGAGACAGTGTGTAAAGGCAAAGTACAATATTTTCGTAAGCGGTGGTACAGGTTCGGGAAAAACCACCTTTCTTAATGCTTTGTCAAATTTTATTCCGGAGGATGAGCGAATAATTACCATCGAGGATTCTGCCGAGCTTCAGATTCAGCGTGTACAAAATCTGGTACGACTGGAGACCAGACAGGCGAATACGGAGGGCAAGGGTGAGGTATCGATTCGTGACCTGATAAAGTCTTCACTCCGAATGCGTCCTGAGCGTATCGTGGTCGGTGAGGTACGAGGTGCAGAAGCATTGGATATGTTACAGGCGATGAATACCGGACATGATGGGTCTCTTTCTACCGGACATGCAAACTCCCCGGCGGATATGTTGTCGCGACTGGAGACAATGGTATTGACTGGAGCTAATTTCCCGATTGAAGCAATCAGGCAGCAGATTGGTTCGGCTATCGAGATTATTGTACATCTGGGACGTCTTAGTGACAAGAGCAGAAAGGTGCTTGATATTGTTGAATTGGTCGGATACCAAAATGGTGAGTACATAATCAACCCATTATTCCGTTTTACAAGAGAAAAAGAGGAGCTGGTGAACGGAAAAGTAGTTGGTTCATTGAAACGAACAGATAATGAAATGGTAAATACCGTGAAGTTTGAGATGAATGGTGTAAAAATTATGCTGTAATATGCGTCATGACATATACGTGAGCGGAAAAATTTAGGAGGGTACAATGAGAAGAAGAAATGAGAATCAGCCTGAACAGGAAGAAAACAGCGGAATAGATTATTCTGTCTATCATATGGGGATTCTGGAATGGCTATTATATGTCTGCATGGCAGGGGCTGTTTTATTCTTAGTCGGATATATATTCTATCGGAGTATTATTCTGTCTTTTGCTATTTCTCTATTTGGCCTGCTCTATCCCAAAATGCGGAAAAAGAAAATTATTGAAGCCCGCAAGAATAAACTTAACATGCAGTTCAAGGATATGCTTTACAGTTTGTCCTCTGCAGTGGGAGCCGGTAATTCGGTTGAAAGTGCTATCTCTGTTGTACTGGATGATATGGAACAGCAGTATAATGACCCGAATGTGTTTATAATTAAGGAGCTATCCCTGATGAAGCTGCGACTTCAGATGAACCGTACGGTTGAGGAAGTGTTTAATGACTTTGCTGCCCGCAGTCATCTGGAGGATATCGAGACCTTCGCAAGCATTTTTCAGATTGCAAAGCGGACAGGAGGTAATCTCATTGATATCATTCGTAATACCACCCAGATTATTGCCGATAAAATTGAAATCAATCAGGAAATCGAGACTATGCTATCCGGTCAGCAGGCGGAGCAGAAGGTACTCACCATACTCCCATTCGGTCTGGTACTGTTTATGACAAAATCAAGCGGAGACTTTATGGAGCCTATTTTTACAACGGCAATAGGAAGAGGCGTTGCAACAATTTCTCTTGCGGTTATTCTTTTGGCAAATCTCTGGTCCAAGAAAATTGCGTCCATACGAATTTGATTAGTCGGAAAGGGGAAAGAAGATGGCAGAAGTATCAACAGGTGCAGCAATCTATGTTCTCGCGGTTCTTTTGTTTATTATTATACTGTACCTTCGCGGGAAAAAGAAATATACTCAGTACTGTGACATACTGGATAAAAAAGAGTATCCGCTAAAATCACTTACTATACTGGGTTTTGCCTTTATGGAGCTTATCCGGTATAAATATGCCACGGTATTGGACAGAAAATTAAGAAAGCAGATAAATGAGTTAAGAGAGCGGGACTATGTGGAGTTTTACCTCAGAGTCACCTGGGCTACAGCTGCAACTTATTTTATCATATGCGTGTTCTTTTCGGCGATACTTGCTTTGGCGGAGGTGGGTTTTGCAACGGTTGCAGTGGCATTGTTTTTCGGTGTAGGACTCGGATATGCGGTTATAGCCGGTGTTTCTCAAAAGATAGCCAAACGCCATTTATCCATTGCATATGACTTACCTGACTTTACAAACAAGGTACTCATTTTGTCCGGTGCCGGACTTTCTATAAGAGCAGCTATTGTGAAAATTTCAAATGATTTGCCGAAGGACACCCCGTTTTATCAGGAATTGAAAAAGAGTGTGTTCCTGATGGAGAACGGGGAAACTGTGGAACGCGCTATGGATATTCTATGTATAAAGTGCAATATGCCGGAAGTCAGAAGAATGGTTTCTGTAATGGTCCAGAATATGAACAGAGGCGGAACGGATGTATTGGTTGCGTTAAAGGAAATCGGAAAGGAGCTCTGGAATGAGCGACGTGCCGTAGCAAAACGTGTAGCAGAACAGGCGGGAACCAAGCTTTTGTTCCCGATGATGCTGATGTTATTAGCAGTAATACTGATTGTAGCGGCACCTGCGGTGATGTCACTTGGAATGGCGGGAGTTTAATTCTAAAGGAGTACGTTCTACACATTAGTGTATGGCGATAAATACGATTGAAAGGAGGAAACAGTAATGTTAAAGAGATTCTGGCAGGAAGAAGACGGTATGGGTGTAGTTGAGATACTGCTTATTATTGCTGTATTGATTATCATCGCTATCCTATTCAGAAATGTTATTATTAAGTGGGTAAAGGATGTTCTTGCTAAGCTTTTCCCAGATCCTGACTCGATAACTGACATGGATGCTGCCGCTTCCGGTAAAGCTACCACAACTCCGTAATCAAGGCATAATAATTGTTGAACTACACAGTTTTTTTCGAGAGGGAGCTTTTGCTCCCTTTTGGAAAATACTATTCCCGGGGGGCACAGATGAAAAGAAAAGGTGAAATTACTGTTGAGGCGGCACTGGTGATGCCGGTGATTTTAGCGAGCATATTTTTGCTGTATTCGCTCGCAATGATACAGTACGGAAATGTAGTGACAAGAACAGAGGCAATGCGCGTGGCGAACCGTGTTGCAATGAGTTGGAATACAATCGGCGGAGATAAAAACAATATCTTAACAGAAGATTTAAAGCCGGTTTCATATAAGGGAGAGGAACAGAAGGCAGAAAATAAGACCGGTAAACATGCAATTTCAAGTGAGACATTTGAAGAGCATGACCCATATCGTTTCTTTCTGGAATTGTTTACCGAGGGAAGTCAGAAAGGAAAAAACGTATCAAATTATCTTGAAAAGCGAATGAATCAATTATCGGATCAGGAAGTAGTATTAGATTTTGAAAGTGAAGATGAGATAAGCAGTGATAAAGGATATCATCTGTTCAACAGATATGTGAACGTTACAATAAAGAATACCTACAATAATCCGATCATAGGCTTACTTAAAGAGATGGGGTATGAACAGAAAAGAACGTATAATGTGACAATGAAGGCAAAGCTGACCGAGCCGGCAGATTTTGTCCGTAATGTTTCGTATATTGAGGAGATTATGCGTAATTTAAAGGGCTCTAAGAAAGAGGGGGACTGATATGGGCAGATTATCAAAGAGAAGAGGGGCAATCAGTGTCTTTTTGTTGCTTATATTCATGGTTTCCTATGTGTTTATGGGCTTGCTGGTAGATGCTGCACGCTATCGTATGGCACAGGCATATGTTGAGAGTGCACTGGATAATGCAAGTAATTCTCTGTTGTCCAGTTATAATCAGCTCGTTTTTGATTTATACGGGTTATTTACTATGGACGTAAGCGCTGAGGATGAGGACAAGCTTGAAGAACAGATAAAGGAGAAGTATGAAAAGTATCTGAGTGAAGCACTTGGAATCGCTAAAGTTGACGCAAAGAAATATTCAACAAAGATTGCGGAATTAATTTTTAGCGAAGAAAAGGGACCGGTGCTTGATGCATCGGGACTATATGACTTTGATATAAGAGAATTGAATGCAGGGACTGAGATTACTCTGGCCGATACAGCCAATGTGAATAACCAGATTGTTGAATACATGAAATTCAGGGCACCCGTACAGCTGATAGGTGAGGTAGACGGATTTGTAAAAAAGCTGAATGAAATATTGACGATAAAGGATGCAATCGAAATTGCAGTGGAAAAGAACAATATTTCTGAAAAACATGAAAATCCGCCGGGAGAGCAGTCTCTTGCAGATCAGGCAGCCGGGATATTAAAGGATGTTCGTGAATTTGAGAAGAAGATGTATAACTACTCTGTTGGTCCGACAGATGCATTGCCGGCCGCAGGGACTACAGTCACAAAGTCGGGGATTACCAAGCCATACTATATGTATACTTACATTACCAACTTTGATACAGAATTTAAGAATGCGCATACTACGTATGAAAATGCATTGAAAAGTGCAGAGGAAAATTATTTAGCAGATATTACAAGTGCTCTTGGAAGTCTGAAGGGGAATATATCGAAGGATAAGGCTCCGGAGATAACTCTTTCGGGAAGCTATAAAAAAGATGACAAGGAATATACAAAGAACTTTACGGAAGTGAATACCTGGATTATTTCAGATGATGAACTGAAAGCATTAGCCGGTGAAGTAAAATCTGCTGCAGGAGCAAGAACAACCGGAAGTGACTTTTACAATTCTTTTTTGAGAGAATGCAATGATTCTGAAAGTGCCAGGGGGAATGCTATCGAAAACGCCAAAGCAGCATATAAGGGAAGCGTTTATAATGCAAAGTATTCCCTGATAAATTATGTTTTATGGACAGAAGATAATGCAGATACGCTGTACCTGGAGGCAGCTGCATTAAAGGCAAGAACCGAGCACACCTTTCAGCTCTATGAGAATTATGTTAATGAGATGGAAGGGAAGCTCAAAAAGGCTGAATCCGGGGAACACTATGACATTTATGAGAGCCAGTATGTTCCGACAATACAGCTTGCAAAAGCGAACGGAGGAGCATTGCTAAAGAATCTGGATATACTTATAAGTAGTGAGAGCTATCTAAAGAACATAGCACCGGACGGGAAGCAGAGACTTTCCGGATGGCTGGAGGACAAGATAGATGGAATTATTGGTAACGCTGAGTTGCCAAAATATACCGGAGCGATGTTGGCGTCACAGGTACATGATAATTATGCTGAATGTGTACCGTTAAATGAACTGTACCTGCAGTCTTTTCCATCAAAAAGTCTGTACGAGGATACACAAAGAGCACTTTGTGTTATATTCAGTCATACCATGGATACCACTGAGGAGATCAGTAAGAAGGATGACAAGACAGAGGAAGCAAAGAAAATTGCAGAGGAAGATATATCTGAAACCGGAAAAAGTGAATTAAAAAAGCCGGAAGGGTTGTCGGCAGTGGATAATGAATTGGTCAGAAAGCATCCGGACTGGACAAATGTGAACTATTCATATACACCGTCTTCATCCAGTGGGATGGAAGTTGAGCTTGAGACAGGAAAAATTAAAGAAGGCTTTATGACCAAAGTACTGAATCTTGGTAAAAGTATGGTGGAAGGGCTTGGTAATCTTTTGGAGGCCGGCAGAGACAATCTCTATATGGATGCTTATATTCTGTCGACTTTTCCGAATTATAAGGCATGGAAGGATTGGGACGGCGGAAAAAATGAAAGTGACTTAAAATGTCTGAATGCTCCGTATGAGGGAGGCGGAATATCCTATAATGCCTCGTATGCAGAGGTGGAATACATAATTACCGGAAAAGCAGGAACAGATAAGGAGGGATTTGGTGAAAACAGTGTGGAGTCAATGCGCTTCAGACTGTTCGGTACCCGTATGCTGTTCAATACATTGTCTATTCTGCTTGACGGCAGTAAAATGTTACAGGCGCAGAGTATGTGTGTCTGGGCAGGACCTTTTGCTCCTCTTGTGACCTTTGTACTGTTGGCGGCATGGGCAGCATTGGAATCTTCACTTGATGTCATGGTGCTGATGGGGGATGCGCCATTTGAAACAACGGATTCAACAGAAGGAATCCCTATCTATAAAAGAGGAAGTGACTGGTACATTTCCACTGAGGGACTTGTAAAGAACGTGGCAGAGGGTGCAGTTAATGCACTTGCATCCAAGATAACCGATGAAGCAACAGAGATGATAGGTGGTCTTGAAGCAAAGGCAAACGAAATGATTTATGATGCTTATACAAGTACAAAAACAACGGTGGATGGTATCTATGACGAAATTCATGTGAAAGAAGCACAGGATGTTGTCGCATGGGGAAAAGAGCTTACAGATAATCTGAAAAAAACCGGGGCGATTGATTCGGGCAGTATAAATACTCTGGAGCAAAGCCTTAAAAGTGCCGGTGATGCATTTCAGGAAATAGAGACTGTAAAGAGTTCGATTGACACCGGACTTATGAATGCAAAGGAGCAGGCAGTCGTCGCTGTTTCAAGGACAAGCAAAAAAGCCGTAGAGTGTGTAAAGAATAGTGTAAACAGCCTTTCGTCAACGGCAAAGGAAGGGATAAAGAAAAATGTAGCAAAAATACTTCCTTCCGGGAAGGAGTACGAAAAACCGGGTAGCTCCGTTCGCATGACATATAACGATTACCTCTTCTTTTACCTGTTTATTATGAATTCGACAGAGAAGATACAACGTGTTCAGTCGCTTATACAGGTTAATATGCGAGTCGGAGGACATGAGGATTTTAGTATGGAGTATTCTCCGGTATCGATATGGAGCGATTTGGAATGCGGTATGCGCTATCTCTTTTTGTCAAACGGAATAGTGCCTGACAGTATGAAAAGGGACGGACGGCTGCGTTTTAAGGTAATCAGTGCGCAGAGCTATTAGTCATGCTTGAAGTGAGGTGACAGAAATGAAAAAGCGACAAAACAGACGGGGGCTCCTCACCGTGGAGGCAGCACTTATTCTTCCGTTATTCATTGTGGTGATGTGTTTCGTCCTGAATTTAATGAATCTGTTTTACTTTCATCTTGTTATGCAGCAGGCTGTGTCAAATGTCGGCAGAACGATTGCACAGTATGGTTATGTGATAGACAAAACGATCGGTCTGGATAAATTTGCATTGCAGGAGAAAACAAAAGAAACAGAACAGGCTCTGGTAACAAATGTTGATGCAATGGTAAGTGATGCGAAGGAAGTTGCCGGTTATCTGAAGGGAGGGCTCAAGGTCAGTCAGATTTCAGAGATAATCTCGAAAGGTGAAAGCTTTAAGAAAAGCCTTGATAATGTGACAGATACATTGAAGGACCTTAAGGACAATCCGGAGACTATTGTGAACTACCTGCTTGTCTCTGCCATGAACGGTGCTGACGATTACTTTATGAAATGGATGATAGGAGACTATCTGAATGAGGTCGGAGCAGTAATCGGAAGCATAGATGACATAGAATATATGGTATATCTGGAAAGCGGAACAAAGGACATTATCTTTGTGGTGCAGTACCGGTATTCTCTGCCTTTTGCCTTTTTTGAGGACCTGCATCTGCAGCAGGCAATGCGTATTCACCCATGGGTAGGAGGAGATACAAAAGGAGCGTATTAAGTAACAAATAAGTATTGTATATGCTGCTTTGGAGGGAAAGACAATGGAGTATATAATTGTTTGTATTGTGTCCATAGCACTGGAACTTGGAACTGTCCGGCTGATTAATAAGAGGGAACCGAATTTGCTGCTGGACTATAGAAAATACGGTGGATTAATAGCAGCGGGAAATATCATTTTTATGATTATGGCGGTATGGCTGCAGACAGGGGAAAATCATTTTGCAATATGGCATTTCGGATTGCTGAGTTATTTGTTCTGTCTGAGTATTTACGATATCAGATTTAAAGAGCTTCCGGACTATTTTCATTTTATTCCGGTATTGTTTTACGGGTATTTGTTTCTCAGAAAGCAATTGCCCTATACTGTTACACAGGGGCTACTTGCAGTTCTGGTAGTCGGTCTGTTGCTGATAATCGTTTACCTTATACGTAAGGATGCCATAGGAGTCGGAGACATAAAGGTTGCGATGCTTTGTGCACAATATACGGCGGGAATGATATTCGGTATATTACTTCGCGCAATGGTGGCTGCTTTTATTTGCAGTCTGGTGCTCTTAGTGCTAAAAAAAGTGACGACAAAATCCGGCCTGCCGTTTATCCCGTTTATTTTGGTGGGTGCATTATTTCTGTAAGGAGGAGAGAAAATGGATAATTTGCAATTGAGCTATGAAATGGGGGGAAGCGGTAATTATTTGTCTGCTTCGCTGGAGGAAGAGGTAAATACTTACCAGCTGAAAATGATAGAAAATAATAATATTTCAGGCATACTACCGATTCATTCCATGAGGATGAACGGGATGTACAAGCTGCAGTATGACATTACGGGAAAATCGCGGCTCATCGACTATCTGAATAAGGAGAACTGTTCGGGACGACGTGCCGTAAAGGTACTATACTCCTTTTTATATGCACTTGTACATGCAGAAGAGTATCTTCTGACTTATAAGCAGTTCCTTCTGGAAAAGGAATACATATACCTGAATGAGAATGATGAGGTGTCCTTTGTGTACCTTCCGCTTAGTACGAGGGCTGTTACAACGCCGGAGCATATTCAGAGCTTTATAAAGGGTTTGCTGCTGGAGCATTTTACTGCAGACGGAGATGCCTTCTTTTTAGGGCTGCTTCGCTATGTCAGCATGCCGGAGTACTCTCTTTTGGGACTCTTGAAGAAGCTGGAAGCGGAGCAGGAGAAAGGTATGCCTTCTGTTAAGCAGAAGGAGCCTGTAAGGAGCGAAAATGCACCGGTGGCTGCACTTAATACGCATGCCGGTGCAGCAAATGTGCAGGGCGGCAATAGCGGAGTTCCTGTGAAGGGGCAGGCAGGTGCAGGAATGAGTGCGGCTATGAAGAAATCGGAGGAGCCGGTGAAGAAAACGAGTGAGCCTCCGAAGAAAAAGGGAGGACCGGAAGGAGAGGCAGGAGTATTTAATTTCGCTGTTCCGGGAATGGCAGCTGCACCGTCAGTTCCAGTCAAAAAGGATGAAAAGCACAAGGAAAAGACAAAAGAGAAGAAGCCTTCCTTCTTTGATTCGCTGTTAGGAGGAAAGAACAAGGAAAAGCCTGCAAAAGCGGAAGCTGTTCCGACTCCGGTAAAGGAGGTAAAGGCAGAAGCTCCGGTAAACAAAATGGCAGGAGAAGGCTGGGTAGGAACCCAGATTGTCGGGAGAGAGCAGGAATACTCAAAGACGGTATGTCTGACGGATGATGAAGAAAAGGTCGAGGCAGTGTTTGAACATGCAGGAAAACGAGTATCGCTTACTCATTTTCCTTATTATGTCGGACGTGAAAATGCGGACTATGTGATTGCGCGTCCAAGGATATCAAGAAAGCATATACATATTATAAAGCGTGAAGAACGGTACTATGTAATAGATGACAATTCAACAAATCATACCTATCTGAACGGAAACATAATTGCTCCGTATACGGAGATTGAGATAACATCCGGAGATAATATACGGCTTGCGGATGAAACACTTACTTTTTATGTAGAAAGCCGGGGCTGATATGTCATACAAAAGCGGAGTTATCAGTAATACAGGAAACATAAGAGAAAAGAACGAGGATAGTGTTCTTTTATGTCACCGTGACGGAAAAAAGTCAGTGCTGCTTCTTGCCGCAGTTGCAGACGGTATGGGTGGGCTTGCCCACGGCGAGAGAGCAAGTGGGCACGTAGTTCACACTCTGCGGGATTGGTGGCAGGCACAGGAAGGTCTGGAAGACAGAGAACTTGCGGGTATTCGTGATGAAGTCGGCTTTCTGGTGGAAAAGGTGCACTACCAGATCCTTAAGGAAGCGACAGAAGGCAGTGTTACTATGGGGACTACGCTCTCGCTGCTTTTTTTAAAGGACGACAGGTTTTTTGTATTGCAGGCAGGTGACAGCAGAGTGTATAGGATTTACATGAAAAACATGTCCCAGCTGACAGAGGATCAGACCTGGTGTCGTGACCAGGTCAGGGCAGGCAGGATGAATACGATAGAGCTTAGCGTTCATCCGAAACGTCATGTACTAAGTAATGCAATCGGTGCGAAGGAAGACTTTTTTCTCGAGAATTATGAGGGTACGGTAAAAAAAGGAGAAAAGCTATTGATTTGTTCCGATGGATATTATACCTACCTGAACCCCAAAGAGCTTATGCGAAGAAGAAACCCACAGAAGATATTAAATAACTCGGAGCGGAGAATATTAACAGAAAGGGCAGAAGATAATTTTTCTGCAATTTTGATACAGATATGACAATACTGATTGATTATGCAGGAGTCGCGGTGCTGCTTTTTCTCGCCATGCGACAGGATATCAGGGAGAATAAGATAAGTAACAGGCTAAATGTGGCGGGAACGGTTGCAGGTGTGCTGATTGCGTTGATATGTCCGCACAGGGGACTGGTGGATGCATTGCTTGGAATACTGGCATGCTTTCTTTGCGGACTGCTGTGCTGGAACTTAAAGATGTTCCGGGCGGGTGATGCAAAGCTTCTTTGCGCGCTGGGAGCTTTTTTGGGCTGGCAGCTGGGGCTGAGCTGTATTTTATATGCAATCATTGTCGGAGGCGTACTCGGTATTCCGCTTCTGATATGGCGGCATCTGATACAAAAAAAGAAGGAATTCGTGAAAATACCGTTTGCCGTGCCGGCTGCAATAGCCTGTGTACTTTGTTATGTTTTCGGGACAATGTGGAATGCTATTCCGGCAATTTGAATTAGAAAAAATAATAAGTTTAGAGAAAACCGAGGTAAGGTGTAATGCTGAAAGAGGAGAGTCAAAACGAGAATAAGCAGGAGATGACACCGGATATTCCGGAGGTAAAGACAAATAAGAAATGGTATAAGGCGTTATGGTTCAGGGTGACTATAGCGCTTATTGTGGTTGTAACGGGAATTGCGGTTGCATCGGTGGCGTTAGCAAAGACAGATGCAGAAAAAGCAGCATATCATCTGGAACTCGGACTGAAGTATTTGGATGAGTTAAAATATGAGAAGGCAGTAGCGTCCTTTAACAAGGTGTTGAAGCTTGAGCCGAAAAATGCAGAGGCTGTATGCGGACTTGCAAAGGCGTATATTGCTCTTGAAGAAACAGATTCAGCGAAAAATGTTTTATGGGATTATATAAATTCAATAGGTAATTCCAAATATCGTTCTGAACAGGAGGAAGCGTATGCTTTACTGGCTGATATTCTTTATGAACAAGGTGCCTATGATGAAGTAATAAGGATAATAGGTCATGCGGTTAAACGGATTGATTCGGATAAAGATTCAGTAAAGGATTATTGGGAAATACTGTTGGGACTGAACCCTAAGTCAGAGGACAGTAACGAAGATGGTATTACAGATGGCCGACTGGTTAACGAACTTCTGCTTACCGATGGAATAATTGAGAGTACATATTTCCCAAACTGTGATTCGGATGATGACGGACTAATAAACAGTGAAGAACTGGCGGGAAATACGAATCTGTTTGGTAAGGATACTGACCTGGATGGGTTAACGGATTATGAAGAATTGTATTATTATGGCACAAATCCGGTATTGGAGGATACGGATGAAGATGGACTCTTTGACGGGACTGAGGTATATGCCGGTCTAAATCCTAATGCAAAAGACTCAGATATGGATGGGGTACCGGATGGAAAAATGAGTTTTCCGCGGGTGATTTTTATGCCGTCAGCGGCACCGGATGCAGTAGAAGTATATCCGGTTGCATATGCAGACGGTGCAGGAGAATATTACAGAAAGATTGATGCTGTATCGGTAAGTGAGAATGCTACTCTTGCGGGCATCGCCAGCAGACTGGGTAATCCGTTTGAGTTCACTGCGAAAAAGAGAGTGGATAATAATGTCAGGATAGGTTTTTGTGTACCTGCGGAGGGAAGGTACGGCAATAAGAGTCTTGAAAATCTTAGAATAGCTTCCTATGATTATGAAAACAACTGTCTTGTGTTTCAAGAAACTGAGGTAATAAGGCAGGATGACGGTTCGGTTCTTGCGCTTACGGAATATACGGAATCCGGGACTTATATGCTGATAAATTACAACCGGTTTAAAAACGATATAAATGTATCGGAAGAATCGACACTGATTACGTCAGGAAAAGCAGATATTGTTTTTGTGCTGGATATTACAGGTTCAATGGGATGGGCTGTCAATAATGTCAAGAAGAATATTGAAGCCTTTACCGAGTACATCAGGGAGCAGGGAGTGGATATCCGCTTCGGACTTGTCTACTACAAGGATATATATGAGGACGGCTTCGATTCCACACAGGATAAGGGCTTCTATTATGATTACGAAGAGTTCCTGGGGGCTTTATCAGATATAGATTATCTTATTACAGGCGGCGGGGATAATCCGGAGACTGTTGTAGATGCTTTGTATGTGATGAAAAACATGGAATTCCGGGCAGGAGTAAGTAAGTTTGCCATTGTACTTACGGATGAAGGGTACAAAAACGGTATTCGTTCGGATGCGTCGTATACATTGGAACGTATAACCGGGGATTTGAGTGAACGAAACATTTGTACATCCGTGGTAACCTGTACAGAGAATTATTATGAGTATAATTCACTCGTGACGGGAACCGGAGGCGAGCTGTGTGATATTGAAGGTTCATTTATGAGTGAATTAACACCACTGATGGATAAAATAGGAACGATAGTGCAGGAAGGATACTGGATACGCCTTAGTAACGGCTGTGTAGTTAATCTGCAGGAGAACCCGGCTCTTGGCAAGCCTGTAGACACTGACGGGGATGGAATCGCTGACATAGATGAGCTGGGAGAGCTTATTACCGTAGAGTACGAGGATGATTATGAAGGCATCATGACGTATACGGCATACACGTTTCGTTCTAACCCTGCGTTGGCAGATTCGGATGGTGACGGATATATGGATGCGGAGGATAAAAATCCGATTCGCTCCGATGTTCAGGAGAAGTATCTGGAATTTAAGGACAGTGGATATATTGATTATAATACACCGGAATACATCGCTGAGCGAATGCAGGAAATCATCAGCATAAATGACCGGGAAGCCGGAGTGCCTTTGGAAGATGCATTTACAAAAACAAAGCAGCTGAAAAAAATATTTGCCAAAACAATCAGTAAAATAGCAAATCAGGATAAAATGTACAGCTATTCCCGACAGATTTGTGAGGACCTATTTTATGATATGGGAGCTTCCGGAGGCCATTCCGTATATATAATGTCATTGGCATCAACACCGGAGGAAAAACTCAAAGCGCAGATGGAGTATTCAATCGGTAATAACCTGCCGGTACTATTGCAAAGCGGAGTATGTGGGGAAGTAAGTCTTTATGCGGATAAAGTGCAAAGTGATAGCTCAGAAGCACTCGGTCCGGGCGAGTGGGTTTTGGTAACCGGCTATATACAGGATGCGATTTTAAATAAAACATTACTGAAGGTCAGATATCATGATTTGGCATATTATATGGATTTAGAGCAGGCAATAGATAAAGGGTTTATGGGAGCTGTGATTGGACTTAGATAAGTGTCAGGTAAGCTAAGAAAGGAGAGTTTTATGACTTACCCTTCAGAATTAACAAATACCTATGAAATCTATGAAGAAATCGGAGCAGGCGGCGGCGGTACGGTGTACCGCGCCGTTCACAAGCGGTTACAAAAAACGGTTGTATTAAAGAAGCTTAAGGGCTCGGTAACCAATATTTTAGACTGCCGTACCGAGGTGGATATCTTAAAGAATCTGCGACATTCCAATTTGCCGCAGGTACTGGACTTTATAGAGTCTTCCGAGGGCATTTTTACCGTGATGGACTATATTCCGGGCAAGTCCCTGCAGAAGATGTTAAACGAAGGACACAGGTTTACGGAAAAAGAAGTGCTGAAGTACACGAAACAGTTGTGCGAGGCACTTCAGTATCTGCATGCCCAGAATCCGCCGATTATCCACGGAGATATTAAGCCGGATAATATTATGATTACGCCGGAGGGCAATGTATGTCTGATTGATTTTAATATCTCAGGGATTCTGGAGGACAAGGCGGCAGTCACCTTTGGGTATACCCCGGGCTTTTCCGCACCGGAGCAGGCAGAAGCCTTTAAAGCAATGCGGGAGCAGATGCAGAGAGGAAAAGCATCGGACGGACGTACGGAGCTGATGACGGAGCAGGCCTTTGACGAAGCTGCTGCCGCAAAGGAATCGGTATGGAGAGGAACGGTACTGGAAACGACGGAAGCTGCAGCGAGAAATGAAAAAGAGCCTGTGAAGGAGAGCGTAAAGCTGCCCGGCATTAGTATCGATAAAAGGTCTGATATTTACTCTGTCGGTGCAACAGTATATACGTTGCTGACCGGTGAAATAAGAAACCCGAAGGATAAGAAGCTTGTCATCGATAATGTGACGAACGGTTTTCTGGTCATACTTGCAAAGGCACTGGCTTACTCCCCTGACAAGCGTTATCCGGACGCGGGTAAGATGCTGCAGGCTCTCATATCCGTACATAAAAAAGATAAAAAATATCGTCGGCTGATATTACGTCAGGCGATTACGTTTATTTTTATTTTCGTCCTGGCGGGGGCATCGGTATTTTGCATTTCAGAAGGAAAACGAAAGCTGGCACTGGAGAAGCAGGATAGATATGAGGAGCTTGTTTCAAATTTGCAGGATGCAATAGAAAATGATGAACCGGAGGATTTCTTTGAGGAGCTGTACCAGGAAGCAATTACACTGTTTCCGGAATACCTGGATGCGTACTATGAAAAAGCCCGTTACCTGTATGAAACGAAGGGTACGGAGGAAGCAGAGGAATTTATTGATGATGTATTGGACCTGCCTGTAGTAGAGAATGAGGAAATTCGCAGTAATCTGTATTTTCTTTATGCAGAGTGTTATTTTCGCAGGGAACAGTATACCTCGGCAGAGTTCTATTATGGGCGTGCAATCGATTTGTATTCAGCGAATCCGGGTGTATACAGGGATTATGCCATAACGCTTACTTATCTCGGCAGGGTGGAGGAGGCACAGAGAGTTTTAGAGAAGGCAGTCTCACTCGGTTTGAAACAGGCAGACATTCTGATGGTTCAGGGTGAGCTGGAGCGTAGCTGCGGACGGAATGAGGCTGCTGTGGAATGTTTCAAGGCGGTATTAGCAGAAACAAAGGACGATTATATGAAACAGCGTGCCTATATTATGATGAGTAAGGCATATGAAGCAATCGGAACAAAGGAAGCCCTTTTAAGTGATGCGGAGTCGCTAAAAGAAGCAGTGCGGGAGCTGGAGCTGGATAGTCGCGTTCTGGTTTATGAGCGATTGGTTCAGGATTATATTACGCTCGGTGAAACACAAAGGGACGATAGCTACTATGAAAGCGCAGTTATGGAGATGGAAGAGATTGTAGCGATGAATTGGGCAACTCATCAGACCTATAGTAACGCCATCATTCTGAATCAACGCATGGGAAAGCTGGAGGATGCGTCGCTTTGGGCGGAAAAGATGCTGCAGAAGTATCCGGAACACTATATGACCTATGTGCGTCTGTGCTATCTTGAAGTGGAGCTGCAGGGGGAAAAGGAGAACGAGGAACGAAACTACGATTTGTTTGCCGGGTATTACGGGAAGGCAAAAGAATATTATAAAAAACAGGTGTCCGGGAATGTGACGAATGCGGAAATGCTCCAGTTGGATCAGGTCTATACCGAGCTTGAGGAAGGCAACTGGTTTGAACGGGATTGATTCATACGGAAGGGGAGAAACGTATGATTAGGCAGAGCGAAAAAGAGGTTGCTAAATGGGAACGGAAAAACCGCTCCGGTGTAAGGAGGTCAATATGAATATCAATATAGCAGAAATACTTGGAAACATGACAAAAGGAAGTCTGATGTATTATGGAGGCTATCTTGGAATAGGAATAAGTGTAGTTTTGTTTCTAATTTGCCTCGTGGCATTTCCGATTCGGAGAAAGCATCTGTTAAAGAAACTAGGAAGAGAATAAAGCGAGAGGAGTATACCAATGTCGGATGAAATCAAAGTAAAAGGAAACTCAGGAAAAATGAAACTGGTTATAGCCATCATGGCGGTAATCATAGTGGCACTTACTATCGGAGTCATTCTGCTCCTGCCAAAGAGCGGCACGGCAAAGAAGGTGGCAAAGCAGCTCTCGCTCGGAGAGAAGTACCTCTCGGAGCTTGACTACGAGCAGGCGATAGCCGCGTACAAGCTGGCTATAGAGCTGGACCCGAAGTGTACGGACGCTTACCTTGAACTTGCCGATATCTATAGTGAGAAGGGCGAGTACGACAAGGCAGAGGAAATTCTTGAAAAAGCAAGGGCTGCTGTCAATGAGGAGGACCTCGGGCGTGTCGACCGGAAGCAGGAGGCTGTAAGAAAAAATAAGGAAGAAGCAGAAGGAACGCCGGAACCGACGGCAGCACCTTTACCTACCTCGGAGCCGACAAAGACGCCGACACCAGAACCAACAAAGTCAGCAGGTAGCAAGGTGAAATTTACAGGGAAAACAGTGGACATAGAAGTGGCCGGAATCGGAGATAGTGTCATTTTCGGTACCTACGAGCAGGATAATGACCTTGGGAATGGAGCGGAAGCCATCGAGTGGCTTGTATTGGATAAGCAGGACGGTAAGCTGCTATTATTAAGCAAATATGCATTAGATTGTAAGAAATATAATGAAGAGTTTGTCGACATCACATGGGAAACCTGTACACTGAGAAGCTGGTTACGAAATGAGTTTTACTTAACTGCATTTAGCGAAAGGGAAAAGAGATATATTACGGAAAGCCTGTTAGTAAACCAGGATAACCCGTTGCGGGGGACGGAAGGTGGAAAGGATACTGTTGACAAGGTGTTTTTACTAAGTTTTGATGAAGTGACTACATATTTTAATCCAGACCCTGAAGCTTGGGATTCAATACGATGCACCAAGATGACAGAGTATGCAAAGGCACAAGGAGGAGAGCCTTATAACGAGGCACAGATGGGTGAGTACGGTACTACAGAGTACGATGGCAATGGAGTTTGGTGGTTGCGCTCACCGGGGGATCAGGGTGTTCATGTTGTTTGTATAGGTGAAAACGGATATATCTCTCGCAACGGTGCCGGGGTGATCTATGCTAATGGCGTTGTACGTCCTGCAGTATGGATAGATATTCAGGCGGCAAATGCGACTGAAATACTGCAACCGACAGCAACTCCGAAGCTTACCGCCACTCCGGTTCCGACACCTACCATTGCTCCGACAGTTACGCCGGAGCCAACACCAACCGCGATTCCGAAACCGACTGCGGCACCAATATCGACTACATCCGCAGAGGATTTTGAGTGGAAGGAAAACGATGACGGAACGGTAACGATAACAGATTTCAAAGATTTGAAAGCAACAAATATTATTGTGCCGGCTGAAATAAACGGGAAAACAGTGACAATTATCGGAGGAAATGCCTTTGCATATCTTTATGATTTAGTTAGCATAGTGCTCCCTGATACTATAAGAAAAATTGACAGGTTTGCATTTTTTAATTGTAGCAGTTTAATCAAAATTGAGATACCGAATGGCGTTACGGAAATTGAGTATAGAGCTTTTGATGGATGTAATAGTCTGAAATCTGTTTTCATTCCTGCCAGTTTGAAGAAAATCGGAGGATATGACGGAACAAACAGGTATTATGGTTTTTACAACTGGGATTGTTTATCGTTGGAAGAATATATTGTGTCAGACGAGAATGAAGTATTTACATCGATAGACGGGAGCCTGTATTCGAAAGACGGAACGACATTATTTTGTGTACCATGTGCAACGAAAGGGTCATTTCGTATACCGGAGACGGTGTTGCTAGTGCAGACGTATGCGTTTGAAAATTGTAGTGGCATTAAGGAAATCATTGTTACAGGAGAGGAGACAAGTGTCGAAGCGTCTTTTAGGGGATGTACCTCATTGGAACGGTTTGTTGTTGAAAAACCGAAAACTGATTATGTATCGGTTGATAACACTGATTATGTAACGATTGATGGTGCGTTAATTATTCCGGGCAGGTTTTCTTCACTGGTTAGTGTTCCGGCAAAGGGAATCGGCAAAGTGTATGAGATTCCTGAAATAATTACGCGTATTAGAGATGATGCGTTTTTTAACTGTGTTAATATGGAAAAAGTTGTTATTCCGTCAAATGTAAGAAGCTATATTGATGATGAGACAGGAACTTGGAGTCATAATGGCTACACTTATTCCACAAACCAGTTTAACTTTTTCAGAACTTGTAAAAAGTTAAAGGAAATTAGCGTTGCATCCGAGAGCGAGTGGTATACAGCAGAGAGTAAAGTTTTGTTTTCAAAAGATAAAAAAGTATTAGTAAGTATGCCATGTGCATATGAAAAGGATACATATAGTATTCCGAATGGTGTAGAGAAGATTGCACGTTATGCGTTCTCAAATAATGAAAGGCTGGAGAGTGTAACATTGCCCGACTCGGTAAATACAATCTGCCCCGGCGCTTTTGAAAACTGTTCGAATCTGACTGAAGTTGTTTTTTCGAAGGGAATAATGACGATAGGAGTATCTGCATTTAGCGGCTGTAATTCACTGGAAACCGTAGTTTTGCCGGAGGGATTGGAATGCATTCATGATTATGCGTTCTATCCATGTTCTAATCTTAAAACGATTGTGGTACCGGCGAGTGTGACTGAATTAGGAGCTCTGGTTTTCGGTAGCGGGACAACGATAATAACCCCATCAGGCTCTTATGCAGAACAGTATGCCATAAATAATCACATACCGGTACAGAATCCATAATAACTTTCCGCTTTATTTTGATATGCTTTATGGCATTTCATGTAAAGTAAGGGAAGATACGGAAAAAAGAAGAAAGCCTATGTCAGACGAAATCAAAGACAAAGGAAACTCAGGAAAAATGAAACTGGTTATCGCCATCCTGGCGGTAATCGTAGTGGCACTTACCATCGGCGCAGTTCTGTTTCCTGCCAAAGGGCGGCACGGCAAAGAAGGTAGCAAAGCAGCTGTCGCTCGGAGAGAAGTATCTCTCGGAGCTTGACTACGAACAGGCTATCGCCGCATATGAGCTGGCGATAAAGATAGACCCGAAGTGCACGGACGCTTACCTCGGACTTGCCGACATCTATAACGAGCTTGGTGAGTACGACAAGGCAGAGGAAATCCTTGAAATTGTAAGGCAAGCTGTCGAAGAGGAGGACATCGGCCGTATCGACAGGAAGCAGGAAAAGGTAAGTAAAGATAAGGAAGAAGCAGAAGGGACACCGGAACCGACGGTAGAACCTACAGTGGTACCTACACCAACTCCGGAGCCGACAAAGACACCTACCACGGAGCCTACCGAAGCTCCGGTCGAGGGAGCCATAGAATGGCATGATAAAGCTATGGAGGCAGGAAGATGGCTAAACAGCGACTTCTACCGTACCGCATTCAGTGAAAAGGAACGAGCCTCTATCGCAGAGACACTGGTAAGAAACGCAGACAATCCGGAGTATGGAACGGAGGGTGGTAATGATACAAGAGATAAGGTATTCTTACTCAGTATCGAGGAAGCAACGACCTACTTTGATTCGGACCCGGATGCATGGGAGCCTGCCCGCAGAGAAAAGTAACGGAGTATGCGAAGGCGCTGGGAGGCTGGTATGCTTCAAGAGACGAATACTACGGCAATGGCTGGTGGTGGCTGCGCTCGCCGGGCGACTATGGTGGTAGCGCCGCGGGAGGAGGGGCCGCCGTAATGCGGCCGAAATTTGTGACCAAGAGAAAATTTTATATTATACATAATTAAAATTATGTTAGAAATATTCACCAAATTTCCCTCCGCTTTTTTGTTGCATTTGCACAAACTTTTTCTATGCTCTGACCTCTCTCTAACTATTGATTTCAAAGGCTTTCACGGGCGTTTTCTATTATGTGCACATTTTATTTCCTATTGAAATCTTATACTTTTTCTGCTACACTTTACTTACAGACAGTTCATTAGATGTTCAATTCTGCTCTGTCTTCTTACGGCGGTTTCACGCCAAAGTTCCATTACATTTTTTTACTGTTACAATACTTGGGAGGAGGAATTAAGTGGAACAGGAGATATTTACACAAAAAACAAAGGAAGAGATTTTATTCGACCTCAAAAGGTCACCGGATGCCTACAGGCGTTATCTCGGACTGGACGAAAAATGGCAGGAGCTTTTTATGGCATTCTGCACGGGTAAGAAAACTCTGCCGGTTCTCTACGACACCGTATTTAAGAAGCTGATGGATCCGGAATCCCACAGGGACCGTCTTGAGGACTGCGTTTCCAGCCTGCTTGGGAGAAAGGTGGAAATCCAGAAGGTACCTTACTATTTTCCGGCAGAGCGGGCCTCCTGCTATTCCGCAGATTTGCTGCTTCGCCAGTACAACAGCCTCAAGAGCAAGAAGGGCAAAGACTTCAGCTACAAGGATTTGCGAAGGGTCTACACTATCATTTTGTATGAAAAAAGTACGTCAGAATTCAAAACCTGCAGCGAAGTATTCGTACATCACGCACAGACTGTCTGTGACAGTAGTTTGAAGCTGAATTTCTTACAGGAATTCTACCTCATAGCACTTGACGTATTTGCAAAAAGCGAGTATGCTAAAGTTAAGAAACCGAAAGACCGGCTGAATGGCTGGCTGTCCTTCTTCTGCACGGAAAATACAGAGGATGCGATAAGGCTT
>JAQXLY010000023.1 GCA_029012365.1 Lachnospiraceae bacterium
TCTTCCTTTACCTTTTCAAACTTCTCGTCCGCAGAATCAATAATCCCCACATACTTTTCCTTTACAGCCTCATCCGCTGCCATCTCCTCCAACGTCCCCGGATCAATGACACAGCTGTATTTCTTGGTAGACTGATTGTGATAATACTGCGCTTCCTCGTCATTTGAAAACTCCGCGACAAAGAATTCAATATCGCCGTACTTCTCCTTCAGCTCCGCAAGAAGATTTTTCGCCGCCTCGCTTAAGCTTACCTCATCCTCTGTCTTCTTCTTTTCTTCCATATGAATGCCGTTTGCCTTTTTCTGATACTCCTTAAGTGCATCCTTATCCATATGCTTTGCCTTATCCGACATCTCATACTTTGCGGCAGCATCACTTCCCTGACGTTTTGCCTTTCCGGCCCCTCTGCGCACTGTGCGTTCTCCCTCACCGAATAATTCCTTAACATCCTTCGGGAACGCCCCGAATCTGTGAATTCCGTTCATAAAAGACCTCCTTATCCTCCAATCCAAATCCGTTTGTACTGTTTATATCGGCAAAACCCGGCGAAACCTTAACCGATTCCACCGTTTTTTTCCTGCTATTTTACTATAACATCCGCGACCTTTGCCCTGCTCGCCTTTACATAATCCGCAACAGAGAGCTTTAACTGTAGTCCCGGCTTACCGCCACTGACATGCAGATGCGACAAGCCTTCCACCGAAGCATCAAGCACCGTCGGAAACGCCTTTTTCATGCCGATAGCGGTACAGCCGCCCCGCACATAGCCGGTCACCAGTGTCAGCTCCTTTAACGGCAGAAGCTCCAAGGCTTTTTCATTTACCGCTCTTGCCGCTGCCTTTAAGTCAAGCTCCGCTTCAATCGGAATCACAAACACATAGTAAGCCTTGCTCTTTGCAACTGTCACTAACGTCTTATACACCAGCTCATGGGAAAGCCCAAGCTTATCCGCTGTCGTCACACCATCCACAAACTCGTCACATTCATAAGCCTGCATCTCATACGGTATCTTTAAAGAATCCAGAATGCGCATTGCATTTGTCTTTACTGTCTTTTCCTTTGCCATGGCAAAATCACTTTCCTTTTTTACAAAATTATTTCATAATCAAACATCTCATACTTTAACTTTGTACCAACATCTGTTTCAGCCGGTAACAGCGCACGTGCCACCAGCTTTTTATCTGTCGCTTCTATGTCCGTTCGCACCAGATGCGCATAATCTCCGTCAATACTGTCCACGATGTAATAATAGGTATCCATCCGTCTTTCTCCTTACTCCTTGAGTCAGCCCCTCTGCCGTCAGCGGTCTTGTTCTGTCATCTTCTTGTATTCCTGTAACAGTTCCTCCGCCAAATACATATCACTCATACAATGCAAATCCGATACACCATTTTTTATAAGCAGATACGTCTCGGAACCATAAAAAAAGGCCAGTGCTTCATCCTTTGTAATCTCTGCCAGTTCCGCAAACAAACCGACTACTCTGGCATATTTCATCTGTAACAACGTAGGATTTGCATTCATAGCCTCTCCCCTCTCTCAAATCGAAGGCACGCATCTATTACCCTTTGTGTACGAAACACAATCTGCATATTCGGCCTTTCATAACGAAGTCTTTTGATTGCCTCGCCTTTATCGATAAGCCCATCCAAAAACAATTCTACCGTATTAAACACTTTATCATTAGCAACACCGCCCATTACAATATCATAGTCCGATATGTCCTCACCACGCCTGCCCTCTGTCTTTGAACTTTTTACACCACTTCTCCGCCTGCTCCCGCAGCGGTGTTGTATAAAACCCCTGTCCAAAATCTACATTTCTTCTGGAATGCAAAACATCCGGTCTCGTAACCTCCGTATAGGAGCCATGATAAAGAATCATACCTCCACTCCCTTCTCTTTCATCACCGTCAGAATATCATCCACAATATATTCTTTCCCTTGTGTATGAAGTATATCAAAGCAAGGGATAATATACCTGTTTAAAATGTCACTTTTCACCGTAAAAGCCTCATACACCCGTTCAGCCCCAACACCCAGATAACTTGCAACATTTTCTATACAGAAAATTGCAAATTCTAATTCTCTATCAGTTTGAATCGTGCTGCTCTTTTTCTTTGTCATAGTAACCCCTCTGTTCCCGGTAAACTACTCAAAACATTCTTCTCTCGTTTCCCCTTTGATTCTAACACTGACCTGTTGGAAAGTCAATCTTTTGCCTGACGCACAGTTCGTGCGACAGTTCCTTTCTTACCGGTTCCCATGTATGTCCGCACTTCGGACACCGTAGTTTTTGAAACCTCCTTATCCCAATGATAATATCCGCATTTCATGCACTTTCCAATCATTCCGCTTCCTCCAATAACACTTTCCTAATACTTGATTCCGAAATAATCCAAATACGTTTTGTATTTATCCTGCGCTGCCAAACAGGTATCTCTTAAATACCCTCGCTCCTGTTTCCACTCCTTCAAACCGCGATAATAAAACATCTTATACGCATCTTCAATAATAAACGGAACGATATTACATTTCAAACATTCTTTGAACATAATCAGTCGCCCTACACGACCGTTTCCGTCCTGAAACGGATGAATCCGTTCAAATGCTGCGTGGAACTCCAGAATATCTTCCAATGCTTTTTCTTTCTTGCCGTTATACTCTATAAGTAACGCTTTCATCCGCTCTTTTTGTATCATTGCAAACAAGTCAACAAATTCGGTGCATGTTTCACCGAATCTGTAACAGTCCTAATACCAGCAGGTGCACCGGATAAAATCCGTAATATAAATACTTAACTGCCTTGTTATACGGTCCCTGCTTTCCTCGGTACAGCCAAATCGGTATAAGTGCAAGTAGTGCAAACGACTGTCGTATAATAGAAAACGTATGCCCGAATAAGCTCACTTCATAATAAAATCCGCTTAACACCTCGACATTGATGTAGAAAAGACACAGGAGCTGTCCGAGAAACTGCCACCACTTTCTTCCCCGAAAGAAATAAAACACCAGCACAGTCAATACTCCCGCATAGTTATAATCCACAAAGGTCACAAGTCCGAGTACAAATGCCAGACACACCGTACCGGCACCCACAGCTATCCGCAACCAGAGCTTTCCTTTCTTCTTCGCCGATTCGTTCAGCCGGATAAGAAATATTCCGATTAAAAAGGTCCACAACACATTCTGATGTAACGGATAAAACAGGCTGCTTCCCATTACAAGGTTAAACGGAATCTCAGAAAGCACTGCAAACAAACAAAGCCTGCCCACATACTTTTTTAAAGAGCGGGTATGAAAATACCCTTCCACTATCATAAATGCAAATATCGGAAATGCAATTCGACCTATGCATGTCATCCAGTCATTTCCCGGTATCACTGTTGCCCAAAGATGGTCACATAACATGAGCACCATTGCAAGTATGTGTAACGTCATTGATGAAATCTCTAATTTAGCCTTATTCTCCATCTTGATACCTCCTAACTTTATATCCATATCTTCTATACCGGAATAAATCATCTAATTTTCCATACTAAAACTCCAAACTATCTGCATTGAGCAGAAAATATTTCATGCCCATGAACACGAATCCTTCCTCATTTCTCCAGGGCTTTTTCGTTCCATTCACTATAACAATCTTCTTAAACGAATCCGGAATATTTCGAAATGAATTAAGTTCCTGCGTCTGCTTTTCCTCAGAGGTCATATCATAAGCCACCTGAATGTAATATCTCTGACTGCCCTGGTTAACTACAAAATCAACCTCTAACTGCTTATGAACCCTCTTTCCTTCACTATCCTTTGCAAATACATCCACAATACCAACATCCACATTGTAACCACGCACAAGCAGCTCATTATAAACAATGTTCTCCATAATATGAGTCGGCTCCTGCTGTCTGAAATTCAGTCTGGCATTTCTAAGTCCAACATCCGAAAAATAGTATTTCAGATTTGCTCCTACATATTTTCTACCCTTAATATCATACCGGTCCGCTTTAGAAATTAAAAAAGCCTCTTCCAAATAATCTATATGGTTGGATATGGTTTTATTGCTATAATTGATTCCTCGTTCACTTTTAAAGGTGTTTGATATTTTTGTTGGATTGGTAGGAGCTCCAATGACAGACGCCAGTATATCTACCAAAGTTCCGATTTCATCAACATTTTGAATCCTGTTTCGCTCTACAACATCCTTGATATAAACATTGGTAAAAATATTTTTAAGATACTCAGCCTTCTGGCGTTCCACAGAGAATTGTGCCACTTGTGGTAAGCCACCATATATCATATATTCCTCCCAAGCATCATCATAATCTCCATCAAAAGCTGCATAGAACTCTGCAAAGGACAACGGATAAATTCTTATTTCATCTCCTCTGCCTCTAAATTCAGTTACAATATCGCTAGATAAAAATTTAGAATTACTGCCGGTTACATACACATCAATGTTGCTGATACGAAGCAAGCTGTTCAGCACTTCCTCGAATCGTGGCATAAACTGTACTTCATCCAAGAGCAGATAATACTTCTGGTCATCCTTCATTGCCTTTTTAATATGCTGATAACACTTCTTTGGATCTCTCAGCTCCTCATCTTCAATGCCATCCAATGCAATCTCAATGATGTGGTCATTATCTATACCACTTTCCAATAAATATTTCTTAAACAACACAAATAACAGAAATGATTTGCCGCATCTCCTGATTCCTGTGATAATCTTTATCATTCCATTATCTTTTCTTATCTTTAACTGTTCAAGGTATGAATCTCTCTTAATCTCCACAGTATCACTCCTTGTTTTTGTGTATTGCACAAATTTTAGTAATGCTATTTTACCACTAAATTATTTTTACTTCAATAGTCATTACTATTTTTTGTGCATTCGCACTTCTTTATGTATGAAATATATAAAAAGGATACCCTACCATGCCCAAATCGACACGGCATGGGTATCCTTTCTAATCCGATTTCTTCTTCACATTTGTTTATCTCATCCATCAATAACCAAAACGGCTTCATTGAATCCTATTAACAAAATTCAGACCAATCTATTCCGGAACTCATTATTAATAAATTGAGAATGGATATTTACTTCATGATATACACTTACCCCATCTACATTATCTCAAGTATTTATCAAAAAATTTCAAATGAAGAATAATCAGTTTATTAATCATTTCTTCAGAGCTCATCTTTCCCATCAGCAATTTAGATTTATGAAAAAATTTCATATCCGTAAATCCCAAATGTGTAATTCCATCAAATATTTCATATTCGACCGGAGCGTCTGTATTAAGTAACGCTTTGCTTACCACAGCAACATTACCTCTATTACATATTTGCAAGAAAGGTCTTTTCATAGTCTGTCCACTATATTCTCCGAAAATAGCACCATCAATATTTACTCCACATACATATTCCTTATAATTCATGCACATGTAATAAGATAAATTACCACCAAAGGAATGTCCGGTAAGTCCAATTCCCTTTTCAAAGTCAATATAATGTGAATAGTCTTTTTTCAATATATCTACTATGCACCGAACATCATCCGACCATTCCCGTAGTCTTTCATTTAAGAATATACAGTATTTCTTTTGAAACAAATAAAAAGATTCATACTGTTTTTCCGAGCTTCCTTTTACTCTTTTCATTTTAAGAGCAGCCACTGTTCCGCTGATTTGAGGATTAATTTGTCTTTTCCTTATGCCTGGATCAAGTTCGATTTTTGAACCATCAGATAATTCTAAAGGTGATGATTCGAAAGCATGTCCGACAGATGCGACAAAAAAACCATTTTCTACAAGTTCACAACAGAGTTTATTATTTGCCTCCATGTAAGAACCATATCCATGATTATAAATAATAAGCGGATATCTTCCGTTGTCTAAGATCTTAGGGGTTTGATACATCTCCCCCGCAGCATTTTTTAATACTACCTGAGGTTCTCCATCATATTCAGCCGGATAATATAATCTGGCAGATACAACTCTTTTTCCGCTTTTGGAGCCCAGCTTTTCATCTCTTGTTTTATCAATAGCAGTTATTATGCAGGTGCCCACAGCATTTTTTTCTCTCTTCGACATAACAGCATCCCTTCACTGAAACACTTCTGGCATCTATATGTAATACGCCTTCTTTATATAAATGAATCTTCTTTCATTTTAATCTATCAGCAGTGTTTCTGTCAATACTTAAATGAATGAAATATCGGAGGTAATATCGGAGGCGGTAATCTGCACTGCTCCGCAGCCGAACTTTTTGCCTTCCTCTACCATTGCGCTATCCGAAGCTCAACTTTTTCCTGATATCCCTAATACCGAATTACATAGTAAATAACATACACCCAGTTCAGCAGTCCGTGGACAATTGCCCATCCAATGGACTGCCACTTCGAATAAGAAAGCACCACTGCCAGAGCAACACCTACCGCCGTGCCAATATCGATTCCTTTTTCTGTTGTCTTTTCAATCACAACCTTTGACTCTTTATGTGTTGCGTTTCCGTAAATCAACTCCTCTACCGGTACTCCGAACACTTCTGCCATAGCAGATAAAGTTTCCACATCCGGCTGTGTCTTTCCCATTTCCCAGTTTGACACTGCCTGTCTCGTTACATGAAGCCGTTCTGCCAGCTGCTCCTGGGTCATCCCTTTCTCTGCTCTTACCTTCTTAATTGTTTTTCCGATACTACTCATATGTACTCCTCCTCGTATTTTATTCTGCCTCTTACTATACTATCCCCTCGTAAAATAGTCACGCAACAAAGCATTGCTTTCCGCAATTAAACTCACAAAGGTACAAAAACGGCGGGGAAATCCCCGCCATTTTGTTTCTTTTTCTTACTTTTCCTGCATCTGTGCAAGCTGGCTCTCATGACGCACAAAGAAGTCAAACCGCGGTGGCAGGAACTTGGTTGCCGCACCCGGAGCCTCCAGCACATCCTTCAAATCAGCAAATGCATAGTTCCAGTCGTATATCTTTTCGGAAAGTCCTACATACTCCCGTACTGTTTCACAGCCGGTCGGCGCAATCGGATGAAGAAGTAAAAGTGCGGTCTTAATTCCGTAGAAGCAGTCGGTTAAGAGCTGCGTGCGAAGCTCCTCGCCGCCTTCCTCCTCTGCCTTCTTAATATTATTTGCGTAATGCTTATTTAACAAACGAATATAATCATCCAGCACATAGGTAATACGGTGGAAGTCATGGTTGTACATATGACGCTCGTACTCAAGGACAGCGTCCTCGGATGCCTTCTTAATCTTTTCATCCACAACACCTAACGGAATCACGGAATCGTTATACTTCTGCACCGTATACAGACATGAGCGAACGATACGGTTAAATACATTTGTTAAAAGATTTCCTTCCTTTAATACCGGGTCAACTCCCTCCCGCTCTGCCTCCGGCAGATAAGTCTGCGGCTTGAAGCTTGAGCTCTTGGTAGAAAGACCGAGGCTTAAGAAATGCATTCTAAGCTGCTCCGGCGTATAAAAATCCAGCAAATCCTGTGCCATCGGCGGCTTAATTTCCGAACTGGAGCTTGCCTTTTTATCCATAAACAGAATGTGGCGATTTGCTATAATCTGCGGGAGTTTTTTATAATCAATCTTTACAGGCTCTCCCGCCGGCGTATCCGCTGCCGCAAACATTGCCATCTCCGCAATGCCGTAGAAATAAATATTATCCTCGCCGATAAACTGGTACACCTTGGAGTCGCCTCCCATCCACCAGTCTCTCCATTCCGCAGGGTCCTTTCCCCGTTCCTCCAGACACGCCTTTGTAAAGGAAATCGGTGCCCATAAGGATTCCGGCCATACCCAGAAGGTCAGATCCTTGTTGCCTTCACACTCCGGCACCGGTACACCCCACTCGATGTTACCGGACAAACGGAACGGCACCAGAGTCTTACCGGTACGACAGTTAATATTACGCTCGGAAAGTGCCGCTCTTGCCTTATCTCTGTCCTCTAAGGAAGCAAACACGAAGGTTACGGACGGCTTTTTCTCCTCGTCGATTACTTCATGTGCCGGGAACGCTGCGGTAAGCTCGGCAAGACCTGCCGCATAAGCCGCATCAAACGCGTCCTTTTCCGGTATACCCTCTCCGGTATAGGTCTTAGGATTTGCCGCAATGAGCTTCTTCTGTACATAAATAACCGGCTTCTTCAAAAACTCCTCAATGGTATTTAAAATATACTTACGGGTGTTTGTATTTTTCCGCACCTCATTAATATACTCCTGCATTTCATCGGTAAAGTTCTCAAGGGAGAAATACCAGTTCTTTACCTCGATAATCTCCGGCTTTTTTCCGGATAACATACTCTTCGGATCAATTAACTCGGACGGCATGTACTGATGTCCGAGGTCACACTCATCCGCATAACCTTTTTCGGAACAGCACCCCTCAATCGGACACTTTCCTACGACCTGCCTGCCGTTTAAGAGCACCTTAAACTCCGGGTCGTAAAACTGCGGCGTGGACATCATCTTTAACTGACCGCGTTCATACAAAGCTTCAAAAATTTCCCTGGAAGACTCTACGTGAAATTCACTTCCACGGTAAAGGGCAGAGGCTCCGTAGTAATCCGGTTTGATTTCATACGCTTCCAGAGTTTTCTTCTGTGCCTTATGATTTTTTTCCACGTAATCATGGATCGTCATATCGGAAGGTATTACACCGCTCTCCTGCTGCTTGCGGAAGCCCTCCAAAATCGGGGAGCCGTAACAGTCGGTTCCGGATACAAAGATAACATTTTCCGCTCCGATACGGTCCCTCATAAAACGCGCAAACGTATCTGCGTGTACGAACAAACCGCCTACATGACCGAAATGCAGTTCCTTATTACCGTATGGCATGCCGGAGGTAATGACTGCCTTTTTCGGAAAGACCGGACGTCCTTCCGGCTTTTTAAACTCTTTCTCCATAAATTCTTCCTTCCCTAGTTTCGATTCTGCCTTCAGGTTTCTTTCACGACGGAGCACTTGAAGCTTCCTACGGAAACCCGCTCTCGCTCATGCACCGACGTAACAGACACTAAGCTCAAAAACACCTCGCTAAGTGCTGACGTCGGTTTATGGTTTCCTTAAGGAAGTTTCAAGTGCTCCGTCTAAGAAACGTAAGACAAGGCGGAATCGAGAACTACAATTCATTATCAGTTAGCATTCTTCTACCTTTTGTTATCAAATATCATTCTACTATAATTAATTATTTCACCACGATGTTATAGAGTCTTCCCTTTACGTAAAGCTCTTTTACGATGTTCTTACCTTCAAGCAATGCTGCAATAGCTTCATCGGCATGTACCTGTTCTTTTACGGTCGCTTCGTCCGCCTCAGCCGCTACCATCAGCTTTGTCTTTACTTTGCCGTTTAACTGTACAGCGATTTCAATCTCGTCTTCCTTAATCGCTGCCTCATCATAGGTCGGCCAGCTCTCGTATGCAATGGTATCTTCATGACCGAGGATGCTCCAGAGCTCCTCGCCGACGTGCGGGCAGATACAGGAGAACATCTTAATAAAGCCCTCCGCGTATTCTCTCGGACACTTGCCTGCCTTATACGCAGCATTCATGAATATCATCATCTGGCTGATTGCGGTATTAAATCCAAGCACCTCAAAGTCGGAGGTTACCTTCTTTACGGTCTGGTGGAATACCTTCGTTAAGGTACCGTCATTCTCCTCAGTGAGATTTGATTCATCGGTGAAGTAGTTCCATACACGCACTATGAAACGTCTTGCTCCCTCAACGCCCTGCTGGCTCCACGGCTTAGAAACCTCAAGCGGTCCCATGAACATTTCATACAGACGGAGTGTATCCGCACCGTAATCTCTTACGATATCACTCGGATTCACAACGTATTCCGGATATCTCTTGCCCATCTTAATACCGTTTGAGCCTAAAATCATACCCTGATGAACCAGCTTCTTAAAAGGCTCCTTTACCGGAGAAAGTCCCTTGTCATACAGGTAACGGTTCCAGATACGGGAATACATCAGATGTCCTACCGTATGCTCCGGTCCGCCGATGTATAAGTCAACCGGCATCCAGTGCTTTAACAACTCATAATTTGCAAATTCCTTATCGTTATCCGGGTCGATGTAACGCAGGAAATACCAGCTGGAGCCTGCACTTCCCGGCATGGTAGAGGTTTCACGTACACCCTTAATGCCAGCCTTTTCATACTGCTTCCATTCCGTTGCATTTTCAAGCGGTGCCTTCCCGTTCTTTCCCTTGTAATCGGAAAGCTCCGGCAGAATTAACGGAAGCTCCTCATCGTCCAGTACATGAATGCTGCCGTCCTCAAGATAAACAACCGGAACAGGCTCGCCCCAGTAACGCTGTCTCGCAAAAATCCACTCACGGAAATGGTAATTTACCTTTCTGCGGGCAACTCCCATCGCCTCTAACTTCTTTGTAATGGCTTCCTTCGCATCCTCAACCACATAGCCTGTAAACTCCTCAGAGTTCATGAGCTTACAGCCCTTACCCAGATACTCACCCTTTTCAAACGCCTTTTCACTGACATCCGCACCGTCAATTACCTGAATCATCGGGATATTATGCACAACGGCATATTCAAAGTCACGCTGGTCATGGGACGGAACCGCCATAACCGCACCGGTACCGTAATTTGCCAGTACGAAATCACCGATAAAGAGCGGCACTTCTTTGCCGTTTACCGGATTAATCGCATAAATTCCCTTTAAGCAGCAGCCGGACTTCGTCTTATTCAACTCGGTACGGTCCATATCATTTTTCTTTAAAGTCTCCTCAATATAAGCCTGTACCTCTTCCTTATTTTCAATACGCGGCATCAAGTCCTTTACAATCTGTCCGTCCGGAGCAAGCACCATAAAGGTAATACCGTAAATCGTCTCGATACAGGTGGTGTAAATCGAGAAGCTTCCGCCGCCGACAATCTTAAAATCTACCTCGACACCTTCGGAGCGTCCAATCCAGTGACGCTGCATCTCCTTTGTGGACTCCGGCCAGTCGATTTCATCAAGACCCTCCAGCAACTTATCCGCAAAAGCAACCTGGTCGATTACCCACTGCTTCATGTTCTTACGCACTACCGGATAGCCGCCTCGCTCCGACTTACCGTCAATCACCTCGTCGTTGGAAAGAACGGTACCAAGCTCCTCGCACCAGTTTACCGGCATATCGATATACTTTGCATAGCCGTCCAGATATAACTGCTTAAAAATCCACTGTGTCCACTTATAAAACTTCGGGTCGCTTGTTGCAAGCATTTTCGTCCAGTCATAGTCAAAGCCAAGCTCCTTTAACTGCTTTGAAAATGTCTCGATATTCTTTTCCGTAAAGCCGTTCGGATGATTTCCTGTACTAACCGCATACTGCTCTGCCGGAAGACCGAAGGAGTCATATCCCATCGGGTGCAGCACGTTATACCCCTGCATACGCTTCATTCTGGACATAATATCCGTCGCGGTGTACCCCTCCGGATGACCTGCATGAAGGCCTACGCCGGACGGATACGGGAACATATCCAGGGCATAATACTTCGGCTTTGAAAAATCCCATACATCGGTTTTAAAGGTCTGATTCTCTTCCCAGTACTTCTGCCACTTCTTCTCAATGACACCGGGATTGTACGTTTTTTCCATAATTCTTTCAATTACTCCTTTCTTATTCACACCGCACGAAAAGGAAAGGCTTCCGTCTCTAAAAAGAGACGAAAGCCAAATCTTCCGCGGTACCACTCTCATTCAGAGTCCTGCAATGCAGTTCTCCGCACTTTCATCCGGTAACGGGGATAAACCGCTGTCACTTACACAAAGCAAAATCCCTGCTATGCCCCTTCTGCGACAAAGCTCCAAGGTCTGTTCCACACGTTCCGTTATCGCCTCGCACCAACCGGCGACTCTCTGAAAACAAAACCGCATATACTATTCCTCTTCCTGGCAATTTCCATATACTCCTTACTATATCAAATTTTAGGAATTTGTCAAGGGCAAAGATAAAAATGAACCAGAATTGAAAAATCCGTTAGAAAATGCATCCATTCTGTGCTAAAATTTCATATTTGCATAAATCCTTTCCATGCGCTCGTCGTTAAATCTTTCATCCAAAAATGCCTCAAATCTGTTAGAAGGCTCTTCTCCTCCTACCCGTTCGGACCATCTGGCCACAGCAACTAACGATACCGCTGCGTTAAAAATGAAAAAGACTGTTATAAGCCATGTGATTACCTTTCCCGAAGTATTCGGCAATCTTAATATAAGCCTTGCCATTCTCGGATACAGGTTCTTAATCCAGAGTACACCGAGAAGCCCCCAGAAAAACGAATACAGCAGGCATATTCTTCCGTTAATATTAAACGGTACCTTACTATAATCCCATGAGCGTGAGCCGAACAATACTTCCTGCCCCCAGGAGCACAAATATTCTACAACGCTTCCGACTATCATCCCGCCCAGAAAAGAAATCCATGAGCCCTTATTTCTAAACCGGTACAAACATGCCGTAAGCGCAACCGCGCCCGCACCGTAAAGCAGATTAAACGGTCCGTAAACAAGCCCCGAACGGCTTTCCAGATACCCGTTTCTTAACAGGCACCAGAGAAGCTCGATTACGACACCGGCAAAGCTGCCGATAAAGCATACCAGCAACAGCTTATAAAGGTTGATTCCGCCGGCAAAATGCGCTGCCTCTCTTTCTTTTGTATCGATTGTCGTATTGGCAGGCGCTGAGGAAATAAACTTATGTCTCTTCCTTTGCTTACTGATGTCCTTACAGCGTGCATTCAGTTCATCGTAAACCACATAAATCTGTGCCAGAGCCTTCGATGTATTTGATGCGGCACGCTTTAATGATTCGGCATGCCGTTCTACTTCTGTAAGATCCTTTGTCTCAGACATATTCATATAAAACTCATCTGCCGTGGACTTTACCTGCTCTGCAGTTTGCTGCAGCAAAACACTTACCTTCTCAACCTCAGATATGAAGCAGCCCTCTGCTTCTTTCTGTTCCTCATTATGAACTTCCTTATTCTCTTTACGTATCTTTCTGTTTTTCATCTCTTTCACTTTTTCCTCCCTTTACAGTCACCCATTAATGTGCCACTGCTGCTTTCATGCTCTTTACATATTCCCCTACCGGCTTTGCCGCTTCTCTCCCGTATTTTTCCATAATCTTAATAATAGCGGAGCCTACAATCACCCCGTCGGCAATACCGGCCATCTTCTCTGCCTGCTCTGTTGTGGAAATACCGAATCCGATTGCACACGGAATGTCCGTATTTTCTCTCACTACCTTTACAATAGAAGAAAGGTCTGTCGTAATCTCGCTTCTTGCTCCTGTCACTCCGAGACTTGATACAATGTACAGAAAACCGTCCGCCTCCTTTGCAATCATTGCAATACGCTGCTTCGAGGTTGGCGCAATCAGGGAAATCAAATCCACCCCGCACTGCTTACACAGCGGTCCGAACTCATCCTTTTCTTCAAACGGCAAATCCGGAAGTATCAAACCGTCAATTCCGATTTCCTTACATGTGGAGATAAATGCATCCGCACCGTAAGAAAATACTACGTTTGCATAGGTCATAAACACAAGCGGAACCGAAACATCCTTTCTCAGTTCCTTTACAAAATCAAAAACCTTATCTGTGGTAATCCCGCCTGCAAGTGCACGGATATTGGCTCCCTGAATCACCGGACCTTCCGCTGTCGGGTCGGAAAACGGAATCCCAAGCTCAATCAAATCCGCACCGTTATCTGCTGCCGCACGTACCAGCCGGCCTGTCGTTTCAAGGTCCGGGTCACCGCAGGTAATAAACGGAATAAACGCCTTCCCTTTCGCAAATGCTTCTTTTATTCTACTCATAAATGTCCTCCCCTCTGTATCTGGCAATCGCTGCACAATCCTTGTCGCCCCTGCCGGAAATCGTAATCACGATTATTTTGTCCTTATCCATGGTCGGAGCCAGCTTCATGGCATATGCCACCGCATGCGCCGACTCGATTGCAGGAATAATTCCTTCGGTCTTTGACAAAAACTCAAATGCTTCCACAGCCTCCTCATCCGTCACAGGAACATATTCCGCTCTGCCGATATCATGGAGATAGGCATGCTCCGGACCAACCCCCGGATAATCCAGTCCCGCCGAAATCGAATACACCGGTGCAATCTGTCCGTACTTATCCTGACAGAAATACGACTTCATACCATGAAAAATTCCCGGCCGTCCGGTATTGATTGTTGCTGCGGTTTCAAAGGTATCAATACCTCTTCCTGCCGCTTCACAGCCTATTAACCTGACATCCTTATCTTCAATAAAATGGTAAAAGCTTCCCATGGCATTCGAGCCTCCGCCTACACAGGCAATTACCGCATCCGGCAGACGATGCTCCTTTTCCATTATCTGCTCCTTGATTTCTTTTGAAATTACCGCCTGAAAATCACGGACAATGGTCGGGAACGGGTGAGGTCCCATAACAGAGCCAAGACAATAGTGGGTATCATCAATACGTGAGGTCCATTCTCTCATAGCCTCAGACACCGCATCCTTTAAGGTGGCTGTTCCTGTTGTCACCGGAACCACCTTCGCTCCCAGAAGCCGCATACGGTATACATTAAGCGCCTGTCTCTTTGTATCCTCTTCACCCATGAAAACAACGCATTCCATTTTAAGAAGTGCTGCCGCGGTAGCCGTTGCCACACCGTGCTGTCCCGCTCCGGTTTCCGCAATCAGTCTTGTTTTACCCATTTTCTTTGCAAGCAGAGCCTGCCCCAGAACATTATTAATCTTGTGTGAGCCTGTATGATTTAAATCCTCCCTCTTTAAATATATCTTAGCCCCTCCTAAGCTTTCTGTCAATTCCTTTGCGTAATAAAGTCCGGACGGTCTGTTGGCATACTCCCGAAACAGCTCCGTCAGTTCCCGGTTAAACTCCGGGTCATTCTTATAATGATTGTATGCCTGTTCCAGCTCAATTACCGCGTTCATTAATGTTTCCGGAATATACTGCCCTCCATGCATTCCGAATCTTCCGTTTGTATTACTCATACCAATCCTTCCTTTCTCACTGCTCTTACGAATGCGTTCATTTTCTCTCTATCCTTTTTTTCTCCCGTTTCCAACGAGGAGCTTGCATCCACCGCATATGGGGAAAGCTCTTTTATTGCTTCTCCTACATTTTCCGGTGTCAGCCCTCCCGCAAGAAAATACGGGCGTTTTATTTCCTGCAACAACGTCCAGTCAAACACTTTCCCCGAACCGCTTCCGGAATCAAGCAAAACATAATCGGCAGGGGATTCGTTTGCCTCTGTAACGTCCTGTTTTTCCTTTATTTGAAATGCTTTTATAATCGTGCATCCCGCCGCCCTCTGAAGCGCACGGATATATGCCGCGTCCTCGTTTCCGTGAAGCTGTACCGCCTGAATGATATTCCGGTGAATCAGGTCTGCAATCACGTTCATTTCCTCATTAACGAATACACCCACCGGAATGATTTCCTGCCGCAGCTGCTTTCTAAGTACCTCTGCCTCTTGCGGCGTTACATACCGTTTGCTGCCTTTTGCAAACACAAATCCGATATAGTCAGGGACAAGTTCATTAACATATTCGATATCACAGACCCGTTTCAGTCCGCATAGCTTAATTTTTGTCATACCTCACCTCGAAGCTCGCGAAGCTTTTCTCTTTTGTCTGTGGCACGCATCAGTGTCTCTCCGATTAAAACGGCATCTACGCCGGTCTCACGCAGAATACTGATGTCCTGCGGTGACTTTACTCCGCTTTCCGCGACAAAAAGGATATCCTCCGGCACCAATTTACGAAGTCTCCTGCTGTTATCCGTATCAACCGTAAAATCCTTAAGGTTCCGGTTATTTACGCCGATTATCCGCGCCCCGGCATATAAGGCGGAGTTTATCTCCTCCTCGTTATGTGCCTCTACCAGTGCGGATATTCCGAGTTCATCACAAATATTGATATACTCTTTCATTTTTTCGGTGGGAAGTATCGAACAAATCAACAGAACAGCCTGTGCGCCAAGCAGCTTTGCCTCATAAATCATATACTCATCCACCGTAAAATCCTTCCGCAGACATGGAATTTTTACTGCTTCGGCGATTTCTTTTAAATACTCATCCTTCCCCAGAAACCATTTCGGCTCCGTCAGCACGGAAATGCAGTCCGCTCCCGCAGCCTCATACTCCTTTGCGATTTCAAGATACGGAAAATCCGGGGCAATCACGCCCTTTGAGGGGGAGGCCTTCTTGCACTCGCAAATAAAAGAAATCCCCGGTTTCTTTAAAGCCGTCTCAAAAGCAAAATTCCCTTTCGGTAAGGCAAATGCAGACTCTCTTATCTCACGCAGTGACCTTTTCTTTTTCGTCTGTTCGGTTCGTATCCGGGCGTACTCCGCAAGCTCATCAAGTATTGTCATTCCTGATTTCCTCCCCGATTGCTCACCGCAATAAACCGTTCCAGCGTTTCCGCTGCCTTCCCCGAATCAATCAGCTCGGCTGCCAGAGCAATCCCTTCCTTCATGCTTTCCGCCTTCCCGCCGATATAAAGGGCGGCACCCGCATTCATCAGTACAGCATTCCTCTTCGGACCCTTTTCTCCCGATAAAATAGCCCGTGTAATTCCTGCATTCTCCTCCGGAGTACCGCCTACCAGTTCCGCTTTTGTGCAGCGCTCAAATCCAAACTCCTCCGGTGTAATCACATAGGTCTTAAACCAGCCGTCTTTAAACTCACATACCGTAGTCGGCGCGCTCATGGAAATCTCATCCAGTTTGTCCTGACCGTATACTACCATTCCCCTCTTTACTCCGAGCTGAATCAGAACCTGCGCTAACGGTTCGACAAGGTATTCATCATAAACTCCGAGTAACTGCATACTCGGACTTCCCGGATTTGTGAGCGGTCCCAGAATATTGAATACGGTACGGAAACCAAGCTCCTTCCGGATGGCTCCCACATATTTCATGGAGCTGTGATACTTCTGCGCGAAAAAGAAGCACATTCCGACCTCCTGTAAAAGCTCGACACACTTCTCCGGGTCCTGCAAAATATTTACCCCCAGAGCCTCCAGACAATCCGCGGTTCCGCATTTTGAAGAAGCCGCGCGGTTTCCGTGCTTTGCCACCTTCATACCGCCTGCGGCAGCCACCAGTGCGGCAGTTGTGGAGATATTAAAGCTGTGTGCATTGTCTCCTCCCGTACCTACAATTTCAAACACCTCCATACCGGTATTCACCTTCGTGGCATGTGCCCGCATTGCGGCTGCACATCCCGCAATTTCATCCGTAGTCTCGGCTCTTGCACTTTTGGTTGATAACGCTGCAAGAAATGCCGCATTCTGTGTCGGTGTTGTTTCCCCGCTCATAATCTCATTCATCACCGTGTAGGCCTCTTCATAGGTGAGGTCCTCTTTGTTTACTATTTTTACAATCGCTTCTTTAATCATGGTCCTGCCTCCTTACATAAGCTCAATAAAATTTTTTAACATTGTCGTTCCGTCAGGTGTCATAATGGATTCCGGGTGAAACTGGACTCCGTAAATCGGATAGTCCCTGTGCTGTACCGCCATTACCTCATGCTCTGCCGTTTCCGCAGTCACCTTAAGCTCCGCCGGAATCGTCTCCTTATCGGCAGCCAGAGAATGATATCTTGCTACCGGCGCTTTCTTAGGACACCCCCGAAACAAAGGACACTCCGTGTCAAAAATCACCTCGGACTGCTTTCCGTGCATCAGCTCCTTTGCATAGGTAACCGTAGCGCCGAATGCGGCGCAAATTGCCTGATGTCCGAGACATACCCCTAAAACGGGAATCTCTTTTCCAAGGATTTTTGCCACCTCTACAATGTTTCCCGCCGCTTCGGGTCTGCCGGGTCCCGGAGAGAGGATGATGCGTGCCGGCTTCATGGCACGTATTTCTTCTACCGTTAATTCATCATTCCGGATGACTCTTAAATCCGGTTCAATCTGTCCGACAAGCTGATACAGATTATAGGAAAAACTATCATAGTTATCAATCAGTAAAATCATAGCTCTGCCTCCTCCGCAAGCTTAAGTGCCGTTACAACAGCCTTTGCCTTATTTATGCATTCTTCATATTCCTTTTCCGGAACCGAATCCGCCACAATTCCCGCACCGCTTCTGACAAATACCCTGCCGTTTTTCTTATATGCGATACGGATTGCAATGCATGTATCCATGTTTCCGGTAAAATCGATATAGCCGATTGCCCCTCCGTAAATTCCGCGCTTGTTGTTTTCCAGTTCTCCGATGAGCTGACAGGCTCTGATTTTCGGTGCTCCCGAAAGTGTTCCCGCCGGGAGTACAGCTTCCACGGCATCCAGTGCATCAAACTCCTCTTTAATTTCACCGCGTACCGTAGAGCCGATATGCATAACATGGGAATAACGTTCTATAGAATGAAACTTTTCAACACCGACTGTTCCGAATTTACTGATTTTTCCGAGGTCGTTTCTTCCCAAATCCACCAGCATATTGTGCTCGGCAAGCTCCTTTTCGTCCGCTAACAGCTCCGCCTCCAGCGCCTTGTCTTCCTCCTCTGTCTTTCCTCTCGGTCTGGTGCCGGCAAGCGGGAAGGTGTGAAGTATGCCGTTTTCCAGCTTTACGAGAGTTTCCGGAGAAGCCCCCGCCACCTCTACGTCCGTTCCGGAAAAGTAAAACATATAAGGAGACGGATTTACGGTTCTAAGAATACGGTAAGTATTTAAAAGGCTTCCCTCAAAAGGTGCGCTCAACCGGTTTGATAATACAATCTGGAAAATATCGCCCTCTCTGATATATTGTTTTGCCTTCTCCACCATGCCGCAATACGTTTCCTTATCAAACAGCGGCGTAACCTCTCCGGTCAGATGTCCGCCGGGCTCCTCCTTTTTTGCTCCGCTCCGGAGCAGCTCGCTGAGCTGTTTTAACTCCATGACTGCCTTGTTGTATCCGGTTTCCGGCTCAGAAAGCGGCATATTTACTATAAGAATCAGTTTCTGCCTGAAATGGTCAAAGGCGATTACCTTATCAAATAACATCAAATCCACATCCTTAAAGGCTTCGGTATCCTGTACCTTTACCTTGACCGCAGGTTCTCTGTATCCGAGATAGTCATAAGAGAAATATCCTACAAGTCCTCCCGTAAACGGCGGAAGGTAATCAAACCGCGGACTTTTATAATCCGCTAAAATCTGCCGGAGATACGCTGACGGATTTTCTGTCTTTACCGTAACACTTCCAAGCTTCATTTCTCCGTCCATACAGGTGATTTCAAGCTTCGGATCATATCCCAGAAAGGTATATCGTCCCCAAGTCTCCTTCTCGGCTACCGACTCCAGCATATAACAGTGAGTCGATACATTTTTTAATATCTTCATTGCCTCTATCGGCGTACAGATGTCCGACAGTATTTCACAGCTGACAGGTAAAATATCGTACCGCCCGTCGGCAGCTATTTCTGTTACGGTTTCAAGCTTCGGTAAAAACTCCATATCTGCTCCTCCTTTAAAATAAAAAAGTCCCTGACAGACTCTTAGAATCTGTCAAGGACGAATAAATCATCTATCCGCGGTGCCACCTTGATTTACAGCTATATCGGCTGTACGCTTAGCAGGATACCCACATATCCCCGGCAACTGACGTATGCCCTCACGTCGCAGAATACTCTGTACTGTGTAACGATACATTTGACTGCGCCCTCAGCGGTCCATTTGATAATCTGTGTTTCACCCGACTCTCAGCAACGCGGGCTCTCTGTAGAAGCATAATAACCGTTATCTCCGCTTCAACGGTTTGAACTATTAAATTTGTATATTATTAAAACACTATAAAAGAAATTTGTCAAGTACTTTTTCCTTTTTTCTTTAGTAACCAGTTCAGCCTTACTTATGCGGGATAAGTTGTGGCGAAGGAGTATTCTAAAGAGAACCATAAGGCAACGTCAGTACTTAGCGAGGTGGTTTCGAGCTTAGTACTGCTACGTTGCCGCATGAGCGAGAGCGGGTTATCGAAGAATACTCCTTTGTCACAACGATTACACAGAAAAAGACTGAACTATTACTTTTTTACGAAGCCATTC
>JAQXLY010000024.1 GCA_029012365.1 Lachnospiraceae bacterium
ACATATTGACAATCTCATTGCAACATCTACCATTTTATAATTTGTCGGAGGGATAACTATGAATAATGAGCTGGTTTTAAGAAATAACTTAAAAGAAATCCGGAAACAAAAGAAGCTCTCACAAGATGAGCTGGCAAAGATGGTAGGTGTTTCAAGAAACACAATCAGTTCCATTGAAACGGGCCAATTCAGCCCCACCGCTAAATTGGCACTTATAATCTGTATTGCCTTAGATAAGAAATTTGAGGAGGTTTTTTTCTTCTGATATGGAAAGATAAACTATCGGTTCATAGAGCTTATCCATAAGCTCCGGCGGTATTAGAAAACTTCCCCAGCTTGTAAGAATGGGAAGCCGCGCATACAAAAGGGACCGCGCATCAGCGCGGTCCCTCAATTAAAAGGTTCTAAATCTTACAGGTTATGAATCTTTCTCTTTACATAGCTCGTATGCAAAATCTCATGTGCCTTATGGCTGCCCGGCTCGCCGAGGTAGCTCTTATAAAGCTCCTGAATGTCCGGATTCTCGTGAGAGCAACGGAGTGTATTTGCTGCATCGTAATCATAAAGAGCCTTTGCACGGATAGCACGAACATCCGTGAAGTTGCGGGTTGCAGCGTCAACCTGCGGCTGACCGCCACCGTTTACACAGCCGCCCGGGCAGCCCATGATTTCGATGAAGTGGTAATTTGCTTCGCCGTTCTTTACCTTTGTAAGGAGTTCCTTTGCATTCTTTAAGCCGGAAGCAACAGCAACATTCACCTTCATGCCGGCAACATCGTAGGTAGCTTCCTTGATACCCTCGGTACCACGTACCTCGGTGAACTCAATCGGGGAATCCTTCTTCTCGCCGGTGAGCTTCCATACTGCGGTACGAAGAGCTGCTTCCATAACACCGCCGGTAGCACCGAAGATAACAGCTGCACCGGTACCGGAGCCGAGAGGAGAATCGAACTCTTCATCCGGAAGGTCGGTGAATACGATGCCGAGACGCTTAATCAGTCTTGCAAGCTCTCTGGTGGTGATGGAGATATCTACATCCGGAACACCGGCTGCGCTCTGATCATCACGGCCAATCTCGAACTTCTTTGCGGTACACGGCATTACGCTGACAGACACGATATCCTTTGCGTCGATGCCAACCTTCTCAGCATAGTAGGTCTTTAATGTAGCACCGAACATCTGCTGCGGAGACTTACAGGTGGAAAGGTTCTCGGTCATATCCGGGAAGTAATGCTCACAGTACTTAATCCAGCCCGGAGAACAGGATGTAATCATCGGCAGAACGCCGCCGTTCTGTACGCGGTCAAGGAATTCGTGGGATTCTTCCATGATGGTAAGGTCGGCAGAGAAATTGGTATCGAATACCTTCTCGAAGCCGATGCGGCGGAGTGCGGCAGCAAGCTTGCCCTGTACGCCGGTACCCATCGGATAGCCGAACTCTTCACCGAGAGCAGCACGTACAGCAGGAGCAACCTGAACGAATACATGCTTCGTCGGATCTGCGATTGCAGCAAGAACTTCATCGGTAGAATCCTTCTCGTAAAGAGCACCGGTCGGACATACTGCGATACACTGACCACAGGATACACAAGAGGTATCGCCGAGACCCATCTCGAAAGCAGAGGAGATGTTTGTAGCAAAGCCACGGTTGTTTGCACCGATTACGCCAACGCCCTGTACCTTTTCACAGACAGCAGAGCATCTGCGGCAAAGGATACACTTGTTGTTATCACGAACCATATGTACAGCACTGGTATCAAGCTCATAGGTGTTTACGGAGCCTGCATAGACATCCTCACACTCTACCTTTAAGTCCTTACAGAGCTTCTGTAATTCACAGTTTCCGCTGCGCACACAGGAGAGACACTTTCTGTCGTGGTTGGAAAGAATGAGCTCCAAAGTCTTTCTTCTGGATGCTAATACCTTAGGAGTATTCGTAAATACTTCCATACCCTCGTTTACCGGGTATACACAGGAAGCTACAAGGCTTCTTGCGCCTTTTACCTCTACCACACAAATACGGCAGGCGCCGATTGCGTTAATATCCTTTAAATAGCAGAGCGTAGGAATCTCAATATGTGCGATTCTTGCTGCCTCTAAGATAGTAGCGCCCTTTGGTGCGGTAACGGTCATACCATTAATCTTTAAAGTAACGGTTTCCATGTTTTACCTCCAATTCAATTTAAGCTTATCAAGTTACACACTTGGCGCAGTCGTTGATATACAACTGCGAATCGTAACTTATTTCTTAGAAATTGCGCCAAACTTACACTTCTCCATACAAGCACCGCACTTTACGCACTTGCTGGTATCGATTACGTGAGGCTCTTTTACAGTACCGCTTATTGCACCTGCCGGACACTGTCTTGCACAGAGCGTACAGCCCTTACACTTTGCAGGATCGATAGAGAAGGACAGGAGATCCTTACATACGCCTGCAGGACATCTCTTCTCAACAACGTGAGCGATGTACTCATCCTTGAAGTAACGTAAGGTGGAAAGTACAGGGTTCGGAGCGGTCTGACCGAGACCACACAGGGAGTTTTCCTTAATGTAGTAGCAGAGCTCTTCTAACTTATCAAGGTCTTCTAAGGTAGCCTGACCCTTGGTAATCTTGTCTAAGATTTCATAGAGACGCTTTGTACCGATACGGCACGGTGTACACTTACCGCAGGACTCGTCAACGGTGAACTCAAGGAAGAACTTAGCGATATCAACCATACAGTTGTCCTCGTCCATAACGATAAGTCCGCCGGAGCCCATCATGGAGCCGATGGCAATGAGGTTATCGTAGTCAATCGGAACGTCAAAGTGGGAAGCCGGGATACATCCGCCGGACGGACCACCGGTCTGGGCAGCCTTGAACTTCTTGCCGTTCGGAATACCGCCGCCGATTTCCTCAACTACTTCACGAAGGGTAGTACCCATCGGAATCTCTACAAGACCGGTATTCTTAATCTTACCGCCGAGTGCGAATACCTTCGTACCCTTACTCTTCTCGGTACCCATGGAAGCAAACCACTCAGCACCGTTTAAGATAATCTGCGGAATATTTGCGTAGGTTTCTACGTTGTTCAAAATGGTAGGCTTTTCGAAAAGACCCTTTTCAGCCGGGAACGGAGGTCTCGGTCTCGGCTCGCCGCGGTTACCCTCGATAGAGGTCATAAGAGCGGTTTCCTCACCACATACGAATGCACCTGCACCGAGACGGAGCTCGATGTCGAAATCAAAGCCGGTATCAAAGATGTTCTTACCGAGTAAGCCATATTCTCTGGCCTGCGTAATAGCGATGTTCAGACGGTCTACGGCAATCGGGTACTCTGCACGAACGTAGATGTAACCCTGATTGGCACCGATAGCATAACCGGCGATAGCCATAGCCTCGAGAACTACGTGCGGGTCGCCCTCAAGTACGGAACGATCCATGAATGCACCCGGGTCACCCTCATCGGCGTTACAGCAGACATACTTCTGACCGCCCTTTACAAGGTCCTTTGCCAGCTGCCACTTTCTGCCGGTCGGGAATCCGCCGCCGCCACGTCCGCGGAGACCGGAATCTAAGATGCATTTAATAACATCATCCGGAGTCATCTCGGTAAGAACCTTACCAAGTGCTTCATAACCGCGGGTACCGATGTACTCCTCGATATTTTCCGGATTGATAACACCACAGTTACGGAGGGCAATACGATGCTGCTTCTTGTAGAAGTCTGTATCAATAAGAGGCTTAACGCCTTCCTCGGTAACGGTGTCCTGGTAAACATACTTTGTAACTACACGACCCTTTAACAGGTGCTCGGAAACGATTTCCGGGATATACTCCGGCTTAACCATGGAATAGAAGGTTGCTTCCGGATATACAATCATAATCGGACCGAGAGCACAAAGACCATGACAACCGGTCTGTACTACGGAAACCTCTTCGGAAAGACCGTTCTTTGCGATTTCTTCTTTTAATAAATCGAAAATCTGCTGGCTGCCGGAGGAAGTACAACCGGTTCCGCCGCATACTAATACATGTGAACGATACATAATACTTCTTCCTCCTTATTTTTCTGCTGCACCGAGCGTGTACTTGGTAACGACCTGTCCACGAATCAGGTGCTGTTCTACAACTTCTTCTGCCTTTTCCGGGGTCATATGTACATAAGTAACCTTTTCTTTGCCCGGAGCAATAATCTCAACAATCGGCTCGTACTGGCAAAGACCGATACAACCGGTCTGCACTACAGCCACATCCTCAAGCTTCTTGTTCATTACAGCTTCTGCAAGAGCAGTTAAAACCGGTCTTGCGCCGCTTGCGATACCGCAGGTAGCCATACCGACAACAACTCTTGTCTGCGTATCGGATTCAGAACGAAGACCAACCTGGCCCTGCATCTTTTCCCGAATTGCCTTTAACTCTTCAAGAGACTTCATACTATCCTCCAATCTGCCATTTGATGGCATATCAAGTTTGGTGTTACAGTAGATTCGTTAAAGCATCGAATCTATAGTTTAAAGGTGCCGTCATAGGTTTCGCCATAATTTTCTCTCAGGTAGTCCTTTATGTAAACGGACACCTCAGGCTCCTGAAAGGAAATGCCGCCGAGAACTTCACGAAATTCTCTGGTGTCTAATGAAAATTCCTTTTCATTGAAACGGAATGTATATAAGAAATCACATTCCTCATGCATGGTAACTAAGGTATGGATGGTGCCGTTTATATCACCGAGCGGCATACGGTCGATGTGGGACAGAATAAATACTGCCTTAACGCGGGTGCCGACACCGGGGGTAGATGTAATCGAGAAGGAACCTCCCGTGCTTTCTGCTGCCTGCTTAAAAAACGGAACCCCAAGACCTACCTTTCTGGTAGTACGGGTGGTGAAAAACGGGTCCGTCACGGCAGCTACCTGTTCCGCGGTCATACCGCAGCCGTCGTCATCAATGATAACGGTAAGTGTATCCGCTACGGTCTGGGCATCTACAATAATAGTAACCAGAGAGGCTTTTGCACGTGTGGAATTCTCAGCAACATCAAGTATGTTTAAGGAAATCTCGGGCATCATAACCGTAGTACTCCTTTCGAAAACGAAACTGACAAATTATTCGTACTTCGCAAGAACATTCGCAATCTCATCAGCGGTAAGACGACCGTAAACGTCATCATTAATGGTCATTACCGGAGCGAGACCGCAGGCACCGATACAGCGGCATGCGTCCAGGGAGAACTTGCCGTCCGCAGTACACTGACCGCCTTCAATACCAAGTAATTCCTGAAGCTTGTTGTAGATGTCACCGGAACCCTTTACGTAGCAGGCTGTACCGAGGCAGACGGAAATCTTGTACTTTCCCTTCGGATACAGAGAAAACTGAGAGTAGAAGGTAGCAACACCGTAAACCTTTTCTAACGGGATGCCGCACTCATCAGCAACTATGGTCTGTACCTCAATCGGAAGGTAGCCGTAGATGTCCTGAGCCTTCTGCAAAATCGGCATCAGGGAGCCTCTGTCATCCTTTAACTCGGCAATGACAGCGCGAAGCTGTTCTTCCTGTTCCTTTGTTCCACGGAACGGAACGGTTGATTTAGAACCCATTTCTTTAACCTCCTTTAATATCTTTGCAGTCTTTCAATGGGATGAAGACTGATTACATGACACACGCTATTATGTTAAAAAAATAACGATATCATGCGCACACGACAAAAAACGCGCAAAGAACCCAAAAAATAAACGCGCCTTTGCGTGCGTCGTACAGTTGGGAATTACATCATATGATATATGATATAACACTATATTTTATTATATCATAGAAAGATAAAAAAAGCTAGAATAAAAGTGTAAAATAATTCGGGACATTTCAGAGAAATTGTGGTATACTTTTTGTATGTAGCTTTTTTTTTAATACAAATATCCGGAACAACAATAAAATCTGGAAAGGAAGGTGAAGGTATGACAATCTTGGAAATTAAGGAAATTCTGGGGGCGAGAGTACTGAGCGGGGAGGAATGGCTTACAAAGGAGGTACATACGGCATGCGGTTCCGATATGATGAGTGATGTACTTGCCTTTGTAAAGGATCAGGCTGTTTTGCTTACCGGTCTGTGTAATCCTCAGGTAATCCGCACCGCAGAGATGATGGATATCGTCTGCATTGTATTTGTACGTGATAAAAAGCCGGATGAAGAGATGATTCGTCTCGCAAACGAGCGGGAAATCCCGCTTCTTGCTACCGGGCATCGTATGTTTTCCGCCTGCGGAATGCTTTACGAAAAAGGATTGCGGGGAGGGAAAGATTATGAGCGATACGATTAAGCTGCATTATACGGTTTCCACGGAGGATTTTACAAGGGCAGGAGAAGCCTCCGGGGACGTAAAGAGAAAATTAAAGCAAATGGGAAGCTCTCCGGAGGTAGTACGTAAGGTAGCGATTGCAATGTATGAGGGTGAAATTAACATGGTCATCCATGCGAACGGAGGTACGATTGATGTGGAGATTACACCGGAAGAAATTGTGATGGTATTACAGGACTCCGGACCCGGTATTGCGGATGTCGAGAAGGCAATGCAGGCGGGATATTCCACGGCACCGGACAGGGTGAGGGCGTTAGGCTTCGGCGCAGGAATGGGGCTTCCGAATATGAAGCAGTATTCCGATGAGATGAATATCGAAACGACGATAGGAGTCGGTACGAAGGTGACGATGAAGGTATTCCAGACCTGATGGTTTAGTCGTGGCACAGGAAAAGAGGGTTTACATGAACGAGAAATTTTTTACATCGGTAAAGTTAGATGCGGAATTGTGTAAAGGCTGTATCAACTGTATTAAGCGTTGTCCGACCCAGGCAATCCGTGTGCGAAACGGAAAGGCAGAGATTACAAATGAATTTTGTATCGATTGCGGGGAATGCATCCGGATTTGTCCGCACCATGCCAAGCTTCCGTCTTACGATAGGCTTGAGGTGCTGAAGAACTATGAATACACTGTGGCATTACCGGCTCCCGCATTATACGGTCAGTTCAATAATCTGGATGACGTTAATATCGTATTGACGGCATTGAAGCGGGTCGGATTTGATGACGTATACGAGGTCAGCGGTGCTGCGGAGCTGGTTTCGGAGCTGTCAAGAGAATATGTGAAGAATCATCCGGAGAAGCACCCGGTAATCAGTACGGCATGTCCTTCCGTAACACGTCTGATTCGTGTGCGTTTTCCGAATCTGATAGAGCATCTGCTTCCGATAAAGCCGCCGGTGGAGCTGGCGGCAGAGCTGGCAAGGGAACGTGCGGTAAAGAAAACAGGGCTTCCTCCGGAGAAAATCGGCATTATCTTTTTATCTCCGTGCCCGTCCAAGGTAACGGCGATGAAGTCCCCTCTGGGTACGGAAAAGAGTAGTATTGATGCCGTATGTGCAATAAAAGACATCTATACACGCCTGCTGCCGGAGATGAAGGCTGTAGCGGATAATCCGGAGGAACTGCGTATTTCCGGAAAAATCGGTATCAGCTGGGGAACCAGCGGAGGAGAAGCGGGTGGCCTTCTGGTAGAAAACTATCTGGCGGCGGATGGTATCGAAAACGTCATCCGGGTACTGGAGGATCTGGAAGACGAGAAGCTTGATAATCTGGAGTTTATTGAGCTGAATTCCTGTAACGGAGGCTGTGTGGGCGGTGTTCTTACGGTGGAAAATCCGTACCTTGCCATGGTAAAATTAAAACGCCTCCGGAAATATATGACTGTGGCAAAGAGCCACGTACAGGACAGCATAGTCAAAGAAGATGCCTACTGGACCGAGGAAGTGACCTACGAGCCGGTATTCAAGCTGGGCACGGATATGAAGGACAGCATTGCCCGTATGAAACGTGTGGAAGAGCTGTGTACGCAATTTCCGGGGCTGGACTGCGGCTCCTGCGGAGCGCCGACCTGTAAGGCACTGGCGGAAGATATCGTCCGCGGAAAAGCAAGAGAGCACGATTGTATCCATGTGCTTAAAAAATACATACATCATTTATCTGATGAGTTTTCCAAATTAGATGGAGAATAAACCGGAAAAGGAGAAAGACTATGACAGTAAAAGAGTTTGCAGAGCAAAGCGGATTTCGTGTAATCAATATGGCGGACAATGCCGGGGAAGTTCTCATCCGCCGAAGTTATTGCTGCGATTTGCTCAGTATTGCAATGACCAGGGTGCCGGAGGGTGCCGCATGGGTAACGGTAATGAGTAACATAAATACGCTGGCTGTTGCCTCTTTAACGGAGGCAGCCTGTGTGATTGTTGCGGAGAATGCGGCAGCGGACAAGGATTTTGCAGAGAAGGCAAAGGAACAGGGCATAACGGTGCTGCATACCGAAATGCCTGTCTTTGATGCGGCACTGATGGTACACGAGGCCATACATGCCGAATCCGGCGTATGATTTACATATCCATTCCTGCCTCTCTCCTTGCGGAGATGATGAGATGACACCGGCAAATATTGCGGGAATGGCTGCGGTAAAAGAATTAGGACTGATTGCGGTAACAGACCATAACAGCTGCAAAAACTGCGGTGCGGTGATGCGGATTGCGGAAGAATACGGAGTGCTGGCCGTGCCGGGAATGGAGCTTACTACCAGCGAGGAGGTGCATGTTGTCTGCCTGTTTGAAGACCTTGAGGCAGCCATGGACTTTGACGGCTACGTGTACAGCCGTCTGCCGGATATCCGGAATCAGGAGAAGATTTTCGGCAAACAGCAAATCATGAACGAGGATGAGAAGGTTACCGGTATCGTAGATAAGCTCCTGATTAATGCTACAAGCATCGGTTTTGATGATGTATTTGATTTGGTTGAAGAAAGAGGCGGAGTGATGATACCGGCGCATCTGGACAAATCCACTACGTCCCTGTTGTCAAACCTCGGATTTATCCCGCCGGATGCACGGTTTACGACGGCGGAGCTGAAGAATTTCGGAAATCTGCATCGTCTGGCTAAGGAGCATCCGTATTTGGAAAAATGCCGGATACTTTCCAACTCCGACGCTCATTATTTGCAGGATATCCATGAGCCGGAGCACACTATTTATGTGGAGAGCCTGACGCGCAGGGCAGTAATCCGGGCATTAAAGCAGGAAATGCCGCATATAGTATAATTGAATAATTATCAGGAGAAGCACAGAATGAGGACAAAGAAGATAATCGGACGGCTTCTCCTTTTTTTTGCTGTTCTTCCGCTTTGCCTGACAATCGGATGCAGCAGGGAAAAGGATGAATACACAAAAACGGGAGAGGCGGATTTTACGGTAGTGGAAGAGGCAGATGTACCGGCAGAGCTGTTAGATATCATTCAGGAGAAAAAGGGCAGCGAATTTAAGCTGACTTATCTTGCGGAGGATGCCCTTTATGTGGCACGCGGATACGGGGAACAGCCCTCCGGCGGCTACAGCATTGCGGTAGATGATTTGTATCTGTCAGGGGATAATCTGTGTATCAAAACCACGTTAATCGGACCTGCTGCGGATGAAAAGGTGACCACATCAGTGACCTATCCGTATATTGTGATAAAGCTGCAGCGGATGGAGACAAAGGCACACTTTTTAGATGCCTGAAAATGTTACAGTAGGTATAATTGCCTAGTGAATCAGTCCCGGTTTACATTGACAAAGAACAACAATATATGGTATAGTTGTATATGGATAAATACTATATCAAGCATTTGTCGAATATACATAGCGGTCTTAACCGCAGAAGGAGCGAGAATGGGACAGCAAACGGAAATGAGCAGAATTGTTTATGATGTGAAGCATAGCGTCGGAAGACGTGTAAAGGTTTGTGAGAACAAAGGTCGCAACAAGGTAGATGTGATGGAGGGTGTAATTTCTGCCATATATCCGTGTGTGTTTACCGTGAAGGTAGATACCCAGAATCTGCCGGAGTCCGGACAGACATTCTCGTACAGCTACACCGATGTGTTAACAAAGGATGTAGAACTGGTCTATGTATAGACGCAAGGAAAAAAGCATATTTACCTCCCGGAATGCATAAGGTATAAAAGAACCTAGCTTCGGGAGGTATTTTTATGGAAATAAATCTGCAAAGCATCCATATGAATCGTGTAAAATGCAGAAACGCACTGCGGTTGACGGTAGATGATGATGTGAATGTACCGGATAACAAACCGGATGTACGTGCCGTAATCTGGAAAACGGGAGATGTGCGTCTGAATGAAAAAAAACTTGCGGGAGGAAGATTATACCTGAAGGGAAGTCTGGTATATCATGTTCTTTACCTAAGTGAGGAAGGGATGAGTCCGGTACAGAGTGTGCGGGGAGTGCTTGACTTTGATGAATCTCTGGAGCTGCCGGAGGCGTGTTCGGGGGATAATATTACGGTAAGAACAGAAGTGGAAGAACTGGAAATCGGTATGATTCATTCGAGAAAGCTTGCGATACGCGCCCTGCTTGGGATTATGGTGCATGCGGAAGAGCTGCATGACGTTAGGGCTGCGGTGGCATTGCCGGAGGCTCCTTCGGTACATACAAAGACTAAAGTTATTCCGGTCACGTCCATTGTCGCGGACAAAAAGGATACGGCAAGGCTTAGGGAAGAGCTTTTTTTGCCTTCCGGCAAGGATAGTATTGCAGAGCTTCTTTATTGGGAGCTGGTACCCCGGAATATGGAAGCGAGAGCGAAAGAAGATGTATTGGAAGCAAAGGGAGAGCTTTCCCTGTTTCTTCTCTGGCGGGGTAACAGAGAAGAAGGGATGCTTGAAAGCTATGAAACCATAATTCCGTTTAAGACCGGGTTTGAAATCAGCGGGTGCAGAGAGGGACTGATTGAGGATGTTGTTTTCCATTTCACCAACGAAAACGTATCGGTAAAAGAAGATGAGGACGGCGAGGAACGTTTATTGGAAGCCGAAGCAGTATTGGAAGCCGAAATGAAGCTGTATCAGGAGGGAGAACTGGAACTGCTTTCTGACTTATACGCAACGGATTGTAGTCTTGTTCCGGTAAGACAGGAGGAAGAATACGAAACTATTTTATTGAAGAATGACAGCAGAATGAGAGTCTCGGAGCGTTTGTCTCTTGCCGAGGGAATGCCGGGAATTCTTCAAATCTGCCGTGGAAGTGCAGAAATTAAGCCTGATGTATGTATTAGGGAAGGGGAGAATTTAAAACTGTCCGGCATGCTGGATGTGAATCTTCTTTATATTTCGGAGGAGGATGACAAACCGCTGCAGTCATTTCATAAAGAGCTTCCGTTTGCTCATCAGATTGAAATACGCGGTCTGACACCGGAAAGTACCTACGATATCCGTTGTCAGGTAGCGGAGTCCTCCTTTGGGATGGTGAGAAGCGGAGAGGCGGAAATGAAGGCCGAGCTGGCATTTTCCGTAGTAGCTATGGAAAATCGCAGGGAGGAAATGATTGTGGATACGGTAAGGGAGGAATTTGAGGAGGACCGTTTAGAGGAGCTGCCGAGTATGGTCGGTTACACCGTAAAGGCAGGTGAGACACTCTGGGATATTGCAAAACGTTATTACACGTCTCCGGAGGAAGTCATCCGGCTTTCGGAGCACACCGGAGAAGTAAAGGAAGGAGATTTGCTGCTGGTGGTCAAGGCAGTGGGGTAAAAATATTTTACATGGATTTTGTATTAATTTGACTTTCTCATGATAGAGGAGTTCCTGAAAATGGATTATAGTGTAGGCGTAATCGAAAAAAGGAAAGGAAAAGAGGGAAATCATGAGAAAGAAAATTATGACAGTATTAGCGCTTTGCGGTCTTGTATTAAGCCTGACAGGATGTGCCGCAGATAAAGGCGCAGCGGATGCAAAAAAGGCAGTCGCGGGGACGACAAAGGAACAGGGAGTAACTGAAAACAAGAGTAATGAAAAATCCGCAGAAACCGTTACAAAATCTCCGGAACAGGTAAGTCAGGATAAGAAGGAAGCCGGACCGAAATATGTTTTTCTGTTTATCGGTGACGGAATGAGCTATCCTCAGTTCCAGGCTGCATCCGACTATTTGGGAGCATGTGTGGATCCGGATTATGAGAATGCGCTTCCGAGTGTGGCTTATGCCGACAGAAACGGAGCGGTTTTGGACGGACCGGTAAAGCTTAATTTTATGGAATTTGAAGCTGCGGGCTCCGCAATCACATATGATTCCTGCAGCTTTGCACCGGATTCTGCATCAACAGCGACTTCTGTTGCTACGGGTAAGAAGACATATTCCGGAATGATTAATGTGGATGAGACGGGAAGCGTTACTTATGAAACAATAGCAGAGCGTGTCCATAAAGAGCTCGGATGGAAGGTTGGTATTATCTCTTCGGTTAATCTGAATCATGCTACACCGGCAGCTTTTTATGCACATCAGGCCAGCAGAAATAATTATTATGATATCGGAATCGAGCTGGTGACCTCCGGATTTGAATATTTTGCCGGTGGTGGGCTGAAAAAGGTAAACGGTGCGGACGGAAGCCTTGCAAACTTATATGAGCTTGCACAGGCAGCCGGTTACAAGGTGACGTTTACACAGGCAGATGCAGAGACTGTAACGGCAAAGGATGAGAAAGTAATTTTAATTGATGAACACCTTGCCGATTCCGATGCTATGGACTATGAACTGGACCGTGAAGAGAAAGAGTGGGCATTGGCAGACTATGTAAAAAAGGGTATTGAGGTGCTGGATAACGAGACGGGCTTCTTTATGATGTGTGAAGGAGGAAAGATTGACTGGGCGTGTCATGCAAATGATGCGGGTTCTACCGTAAGTGACACACTGGCACTCGCGGATGCGGTACAGGTAGCAATCGATTTTGCGGCAAAGCACCCGGAAGAGACATTGATTCTTGTGACCGGTGACCATGAAACCGGTGGACTTACCATCGGCTATGCGGGCACGGATTACGATACCTACCTGACAAATCTCGGTAATCAGAAGATTTCTTATGCGCAGTTCGATGCACAGTATGTCGCAAATTATGTAAAGGAACAGACTTCGTTTGAAGATGCAATGAAGGATGTAGAAAGGTTGTTTGGCTTAAAGCTGTCGGGTGCGGAAACGGATAGACTGGTTCTTACGGAATATGAAGCTGAGCGTTTGAGAACGGCATATGATGTACTTCTTTCCGGAAAGAAGACCTCCGAGTATACACAGGCAGAATATGTACTTTACGGAACATATAATCCGTTCAGTGTAACCGTAACTCATATTCTTAATAATAAATCGGGTATCGATTTTACAAGCTATTCCCATACGGGACTTCCGGTAGGTGTCTTCGCAGACGGAGCGGGAGCGGAAGAATTTAACGGATATTATGATAACACCGAGATTTATTATAAGATGGCAAAGCTTGTCGGGATAGAATAAATGAAAAAAATAGTTCGGAAGCATGGTACTGTTATCGTGTCTGTGGTATTGCTGCTTGTATTACTTGTGATACCTACCGGTTATGAGGGGGCATTGGTCTATCGGAATGCAGAACGTGTGCGAGCGAAGGTCCTTTCCACGGATGAAAGTGATATTTATGATACTGGTCTTGTAAGAACCGGGGAACAGCGATGTACAATTGAGGTACTGGACGGATTGTTTAAGGGAAGTATAGTCGATGCGGTAAATCGTCTGAGTGGTTCGCTGGCACAGGATAAAATATTCGCAGCGGGAGACATTGCTTTTGTCGCGATTAGTCATAAAGAGAATAAAATCACAACCGTAATGATGACGGACCATTACCGACTGGATAAAGAGATGATTCTTGCGGGAGTATTTCTTCTTTTGTTAGTGCTGTTTGCGGGAAAAACAGGGATACGGGCCGTTCTTTCATTTACCGTCACAATATTGATGATGTGGAAAATACTGATTCCCGGTCTGTTAAACGGGCATTCTCCGGTGTGGTTATCCCTTGGCATTGTTGCAATTTTAACCATGGTGGTGCTGGGACTGATTTACGGTTTTGGGAGACGCTTTGTCGCATCGCTTTCGGGGGCTCTTCTTGGAATTATAGTGACGGCAGTATTAGGGGTAGTCTTTACGGATTTATTTAAAATACACGGGGCTGTGATGGAGTCAAGCGAGAGTTTGCTTTATGCGGGATATCAGGGGTTAAATCTTACAGGTATTTTTATGGCTTCGATATTCCTCGGTTCCTCCGGTGCAGTCATGGATTTGGCAGTGGATATCTGTTCGGCGGTATACGAGGTTGTACAGAAAAAACCGGAAATTTCCGCAAAGGAAGCAATATACTCCGGGTTTTCCGTAGGACGTGCAGCCTGTGGGTCAACGACTACTACGTTGCTATTGGCATATTCCGGAAGCTATATAGCACTCCTGATGGTATTTATGGCACAGGGAACACCATTGGAATTTATTTTGAATTATAAGTATGTGGCTGCCGAAATAGTGCATACGATTGTCGGGTCCTTTGGTCTTGTTACGGTTGCACCGTTGACAGCGATTACGAGCGGTATACTGTTTACAAGAAAAAGAACGGTTTCGTAAATTAGTTTCCGTTTTCTACTTGTCTTTCTTCCGTATAGTATGGTATGATAGGCGTAAGCAGTTAAGGCTGTATCTGTGCGAAAGTAAGGAAGGAGAAGGCGAGTGGAGAAACAGGAGGAGACAGTAGTAAATTTACAGGAATCCGGAGAAATGTATCTGGAGACAATTTATGTGCTTTCAAAGGAAAATAAGCATGTTCGTGCCATTGATGTGAGCGAATATATGAAATATTCCAAGCCGAGTGTCAGCCGGGCGGTGGGTATTTTAAAGAAAGGCGGATACTTAGAGAATAATACGGATGACGGTGCACTTGTCCTGACGGAAGAGGGAAAGCGGGTGGCAGAAAGAACCTACGAGCGTCATCGGGTGCTTTCGGATTTTTTTGAAAAAATTGGTGTTTCAAAGGAAACAGCAGCGGAGGATGCCTGCCGGATTGAGCATACAATCAGTGACGAGACCTTTGCGGCATTAAAGAAATATGCCGGATTTGAATAGGAAGAGGTTAGAATGCAAAAAGGATACCATGTCCCGATAGGTTGTTTTTTAGTGGAACGGTATCCTTTTTCTGTACGGATTTATATTTTCAAAGGGAAAACTTCGGCTATTTGTCAAGTGCAGAGGTGCCGGCCTGTGTTTCAAAGGCGTTCTGTGCGGCATCTGCCATTTCGCTGCTTCCGGAGGAGTCCTTTGCCCAGCTGCGGATTTTCTCCGTTGCACTGTCTAAGGTCTTCTGACAGATGTCCGGGAGAGTATCTCCCCAGGATTTCGTTGCCTGCTTGAAGCCCTTTTCCATTGCCTTGATTAAATCCTCGGCCTTTTCGGTATCCCCGCCGGAGATTGCCTTTGCAAAGGAGAATAAACGCTCTGAGGTCTGTTCTACGCCCCAGTAACCGTCCTCTGCGATATCTGCCTGTGCTTTTGCGCGTATCTCCGGAGAAACCTCTAATTGTCCCTTGCGGAGCATCTCAAACATCTTTTCATCGGTAAGTGTTCCGATTTGGAAGGTCTGATTCTGTTTGGAAATCATACTCTCCACAAGAGAGCGCAGCTGTGCGGTACGCTGCTCGGCATCGGCTTTTAACTGGGCGATGACAGCTTTATTTTCTTTACTTAAAGTAACGTAGTTTTTGTTCTTGGAATTTCTTGTAGAAGCCTTATCCGTACTGTTTTTTTCGTAAACAACGGCGGATGAATCGGCAGTTTCGGTGCCTGCGGCAGTCTTTGCTTCGGCAGCCTTTGAGTCGGAAGTCTTTTTGTAGGTTTCCGATGTCTGATAAGCATTTGTTGCAGACGTAATTTGATTTGTATTCATAAGAAACCCTCCTTGGTTAATATGTGGCGAAAGGAAAACGCCATGCGCGACTCCTTCGCGGTTGGTGCGTGTTCCGTAAAGTCCGGCGGATGACATTCCGCCTATTCTTACAAACTATATCGGACGGTTTTAGGCAGAACTTAACCCCGGAAGTGAAAAAAGTGGAAAATAACCAATTATAAAGGAAATTACAAAGCTTCACATTGTGTCTGCAATCTGATATAATGCAAAGGTGAATAAAGCAATCGGAGGAGTTATGCTATGGAAACACGGGTAGCTGTTATGGGAATTATCGTGCAGGATTTGCATTCCGCGGAACAGATGAATGCAATTCTGCATGAGTACGGGGAGTATATTATCGGGCGGATGGGTATCCCGTACAGGCAGAAGAATATAAGTATCCTGAGTGTAGCGGTGGATGCCCCGCAGGATACTATCAGCGCCATTGCGGGGAAAATCGGCCGTCTGTCCGGCGTGAGCGTAAAGACGGCGTATGCCCCGGTGTAAGGCAGCTATGGCTGATAAAATCTTGTTAAAAATGTGCCCTGTGCATATTCGGTAGTAAGGAAATGTGTCTCGGCGCGTTTTGCTGTATCGGGGTCTGAAAACAGGGCGAAGACGGTAGGACCGCTTCCGCTCATCAAGACACCGTCTGCCCCAAGGGCCTGCAGGGTTTCCCTGATGGAGGCAATTTCCGGTACAAGCTTCAGGGTAACCGGCTCCAGTACATTGCAAAGACCGGAGGCCAAAGCTTTATAGTCACCGGCGGACAGTGTGTTCAAAAGCCTTTCGGTGTCCGGATGCTTTATATCGGTTGTCTGTACAAGGGTGTCATAGTCGGTATAGATTTGCTTTGTGGAAGCTCCGGCAGCCGGCTTTACTAAAAGGCAGGAACAGGCAGGTGCTGAAGGAAGTGCAGTCAGGCGCTCTCCGATGCCTTCCGAAAGGGCGGTGCCAAGCATGAGACAGTACGGGACATCCGCCCCCAGCTTTACACCGAGAGAAGCCAGTTCTTCCGCAGTTGCCGGAGTACCGTACATTTCATTTAGCCCACGTAACACAGCCGCGGCATCGGAGCTGCCGCCCGCAAGACCTGCGGCAATCGGAATTTTCTTTTCTAAATGAAGTTCGATTCCTTCGGAAATCCCATAGGTATTGCAGAAAAGGAAAGCTGCCCGGCAGGCAAGATTTTGCTCATCTGTCGGAAGGGTTGTGTCACTACAGGTCATGGTAATACCCTGTCCGGAACTGATTTTCATTGTAACCGTATCGTGCAGCTGTAGGGATTGCATAATCATCCGTACCTCGTGATAACCGTCGGTACGGGTGCCCAGAATATCCAGGGAAAGATTGATTTTTGCATAAGCGTAAGCGGTGTGTGCGGATAATATATGATTCATAAAAGCTCCTTATCGTTTTAAGTAAGCAGATTATACACCAGAGCCGCATGTTTTGCAAACATTAGTTTTTAAAAAATTTCATCAGCTTATCCCATAGCTCAAAAAACCGGAAACAAAATACCGGTTTTTTTGTTTCTTTTGAAAACAATGTATCAAATTCTTCTTCGGTCAAAAGCCCCCGCAGCTCCTCTTTTTCTTCGTCAGGAATGGTGGCGGTGATGCCCTCCGTGAAGCAAAGGGAAGGATAGAGCATACACCACCAGTTTTTTCCCTCGCCTTCACCGAGTATGATGCGGAGGGCACGGTATTCACCCGGCGGAAGTAAGAGAGAGCCGTATTGCTTAATCGGGAAAAACTCGGTTGTTATTTCAGCAGCAGCACGGTAAGAAACGCCTGAGTTCTCCAATACCTCGTTTGCGGCAGATACGATTTCATCTAAGAGTGGCAGTAAAGCCTGTTCCGCTTCCTTTGCGGTAGTGGCATCCGAGACGGTGTCCCGAATAAAGGAAAGTACCGCGTCCCGGACATGGAGCTTTATTTCCTGCGAGGCTGTATCGTTTCCTGCCGCGAGAATATGTAGACGCAGAATCCGGTCACAAAGCGCAGGAGAAAAATGAGCAGGTTCGTCTGCAAAAAGGCGTTCCGGCAGAAGAAGCAGAACGGAAATAAAGAGAAGCAGGATAAGAATTGTATGGCGTAAAAAAGATAAAAGGGTAACTTTTTTCTTACAGAACATAAAATGAGTCATGGTATTACTCCGTTTCCTTTGGTTTTGAATTCACTTTGCAAATTCTGTAAGAAGTATTGACATAGAAAAAAAGGAATATACAACAAAACAGAAACATTTAAAGGGCCGTCGCACAGTTTGTACGACAGCCCCTTTGAAATGAGTTTGCATGAAAAATTATGCTTCATATATTCTTTTGATTTCGTCCATCTTACCGCCCAGCAGTGTACCGTCCGGTAAACGCCGGAACTGACTTAAAAACTTCCATGCATTTTCACAGCTGTGGTGGCGTACCTCATGTCCCTGGTTATCTACACTGCCAAAGATTGTATAGCAGCAGCCGTTTTCACTTTCAAACAGATTAATTGTCAGGATACTTTTACGTACCGGGTCGTTTATCTTATATACAACATCACCGTCGATACCGTAAATCGGATTTTTCCAGTTGTCCTTTTCTTCCAGCTTAACATCATATTTTGTTACGACTTTATTAACGTCAAAAACATACTTTACACGATCTATGCACTTCTGCGCCTGAAATGGGAGCTCCGGAAGAGGAGTAATCTCGCCACCGACATAAAAGGTAGGAACTATAGTGTCGCGGTTGATTGAACCTGCCTCCTGTCCGAATACATTTAAGCCGACCTCGTAGGTGGCAGACATCGGTGCGACACCGGCAAATATCTTCGGATACTCCTGAAACATATCCCAGGATTTACAGCCGCCCATAGAGAAGCCGGAGGAATAAATCTGTTCCGTATCAATCGGATATTTAGCTTTTAGGCATTCCAGTAAAGCCATGACTTCGGTTGCGGTACTGTTTAAATGATGCTCCACACTGATTAACAGGAAGTTGTACTTTGCCGCAACGCGGAACCATCCCGATACACTGGTCATGCACATGGCAGAATCACCGCCGCCGTGGAAACAAAACAGAAGAGGAACTTTCTTTCCTTCTTCCATAATCTTCTTATTGTAGTATGCCACATAGCCGATGTTATGCTCGGTTGTTTCCTTATCATCACCGCGATTGTCTTTCGAGGTGGGAACTGTGTAATAGCCGGGTTCCCATGTCATGCCCATTTCTTCTAAGTCAGCTTCTCTTTCCAGATTACCCATCATACGGCGGAAGGTGCCGGTAAAGCTCTTAAAATCAGCCTCATAATCGGCGGAATCCTTAATAAGAACATTGTCAAGACCGGCCTGCAAAGCCTTATTTACAGCCGCACTGTTGCCGATGGAAACCACCGGAATATCTCTTGCATTTTTTGCAGGTACAGGGAGAATACTTAAATTCTCTAAAACACAGGTAACCGGCGTGATGTCACCTTTTCCGTACAGACCGTCACCCTCAATACGTTGTAAACAGTTTTTGGCAATGTAGTCAGCGGATTTACCGAAACCGTAGAGGCAGGTACGAAGTACGGCACCGCGAATAAAGAAACCGTTCCAGCTGCCGGTAAAACGGTCACGCATAATAGCGGTACCGTCCTTGTAATACTGACTGATTTTGGATTCGGAAATCAGGGAAGCAAACAAATCCTCCGGTGCATTTTCCCATCCGCCCTCGCCGGTCGGGTAAATAAATACAACACTGCTTCCGAAGCTTGCGGCTATTTTTGCAAGCCCGCTCTGCTCCGCAAAGTCTTTAGCGGTCTCCATGGTCTGCTTTGTTTCTTCAAAAACAAGTAAATACGGTGCGCGAAAACCGAAATTTACGATGTCGGTAATCGGGTCGCATGCCGGTATATATACCTTTGCAAAAAACTTTTCAAAGGTATGCTCCCAACATTTGCTTCCGTTGCTCAAAGTAATGACCTCAGGCATTTTTTCCATAATATGTAACCCTCCTTCTCTGATATAAAAATTATACCTGTTTTTAATATGCGACGCAATACCTTTTACTTCCTTAAAAACGGTTTTTACATAAATTACTTGAATTATCAAAAGCCGCATAGTACAATAAAAGCAAATCAGGAAAAGAGGATTTTGTTATGAAGGATGCACCTATTGGCGTGTTTGACTCCGGCGTAGGCGGATTGACGGTAGTAAAGGAGATTATGGAGCAGCTTCCGGGAGAAGCGATGATTTATTTCGGTGATACGGCCAGGGTTCCTTACGGGAATAAATCAGAGGAAACGGTGGTGCGCTATTCCGCGCAGATTATCCGGTTCTTGCTTGCAGAGGGTGCAAAGACCATTGTCATTGCCTGCAATACGGCAAGTGCGGTGGCATTGGAGCGTGTGAAAAAGGAATTCGATGTTCCCGTCATCGGAGTTGTAAAGCCCGGAGCAAAGGCAGCAGCAGAGGTGACAAGGAATGGGAAAATCGGTGTTATCGGAACGGAAACCACGATACGAAGCGGTATTTATCATACATTTTTGCAAAAAACAGACCCGAATGTAACAGTATACGGAAAGGCCTGTCCGTTATTTGTGCCTCTGGTAGAGGAGGGGTGGCTCGGAGAGGATGCCATCACGGAGCAGGTGGCGCGCCGGTATCTTGCCGAGCTTTCCGAACAGGAGATTGACACACTGGTGCTCGGCTGTACCCATTATCCTTTACTTCGCTCCGTAATACAGAAGGTGATGGGGGAAAAGGTACGGCTGGTGAATCCGGCAGTGGAAACGGCCAGAGAGTTAAAGTATCTTCTGGAGGAGCATCATTTGTTAAGTGAGCGCGGCAGCGGAGCCGGAAATGCAAAGGAGATAAGCAGACCGGAGCATACTTTTTTTGTGAGTGACGGGGCAGAAAAATTCCGACAGCTTGCGGCAAGTATTTTACCTGCCGCCACACTCCGGGGAGAGGATATCCGGGTGAAAACGTTTGAGTAGAAAGAAGGAAAGTTTGTGACAAAGAATGTTATTATATCACTGGCCGGATTGCAATATATGTCGGAGGAAGAGGATGCTCCGATTGAGGTAATCAATTTCGGACAGTATTACAAAAGAGGAGAGAAGCATTACCTGATGTACGAGGAAACGGGAGAAAACGGTGTGGCTACCAGGTGCAGGATAAAAATTTCGGGAAACGAGCTGGAGCTGCAAAAGCGTGACCGGCTGAATACCAGACTCTTATTTATACCGGGAGAAGAATATCTGACCCAGTACGAAACTCCGTACGGAAGTCTGTTGGTCGGAGTGGCGACCCGTTCTCTGGAGCTTTTAGAGGAGGAAGAGTTTCTTTGCGCCACGTTAAAATATGGTCTGGAAATCAATAATGAGAAGGCAGGGGATTGTACACTGGTATTAAAGGTGCAGTCCTGCGAGCAGCAGGCATAGGAAAGGAAAATGGGGCTTCGCTTACCGCGACAGCCCCATCAGCTTTCTTACTTCTTTTTCTTTTTCGGCTCGATTCCGCCCGGCGTAGCCTTTGCCTGTTTCTTGGACTCATCAACAGCCTTTTGTGCTTTATCCCGAAGTCTTGCAAAGAATTTCTTCTTCTCCGGCTTAGTTTCAAGACCGGAGCGGAGCCCCTTGACATCTATGATATAAATGCCGTTCATGAAAGCCTTTACTTCTTTCTTGACCGGGATTTTATCGAAGACCTTCTCGTCACACATGAGGCTGGCAATCTTCGGTCCGATTTTTGCTTTGACTACCGGTACCTTACGACCTCTGAGCCACTTCGGAGTCTGGTCTATCACAATTTGTGGGAATCCTGCCTCGGATAGCTTCATTCTCTTTTTGTCAATTACCATAATCGAATAATACTGTGCACCTGCAGTAATATTTTCCTGTGCGGCATCAGACTTTTTCTGAAGCTTACGACCGATAATCGCAAGAACAATCAGGACTGCCAGAATCACACCAAGTACAATTAAAATTATTGTTAAAACATTGTCCATGCTTTGGACCTCCTCTTTTATTTTAAAGGCTGTCCGCATATCTGCGGAAAGAACCGTATCTGCCGGTCCTTTCTTTTCACACCCTTCTTACATTTATCCAAGGCTTATCTTACCACGAGCGGGGCGTTTATGCAAGAAAAACTTTCGACGGTTTCCTAGCGAAGTAAAGCGTCATGCCCGTTCAACATTTCGATAACCTTTTCCCTGACATAGGCACCCGGATGCTTTTGAACCTCCGGCGGGAGCTCGTTTAAGTGAATCGGTTTACCGAATTCAATAATAACCTTAGTGCGGCGAAGCCACGGTTTATGATTTTCAAATAAATCATCGGTGCCGGTGATGGCAACCGGAATAATCGGACAGCCGGTCTTCTGTGCCGGTTTCAGGCTTCCGTCCTTAAACGGAAGAGGGTCTTTCTCATGGCTTCTGGTACCTTCCGGCGCGATGAAAATAGAGTAGCCGTCCTTTATGTAATCGATGCAGGTGAGGATAACCTTCATACCGGCACGGAGGTCGGAACGGTCCAGAAAAAGACAGTTCACGTTTAACATCCAGAGATTTAAAAAAGGTACCTTCTTAATCTCTTTTTTTGCAACAAATCCGGTAAGGTTGGGTACGGCGATGTAGCCGAGGGCGGCATCCAATATGCTGCGGTGATTGGCTGCGTATAGTACCGGTGTATCCTTCGGAATGTTTTCAAGACCCTTAACAATTCGTTTCATTCCGCCCGGCCACATGGCAGCACGAAAGGCACCCCGCACAATACATTGTGAAATGCGGCTGGCAAGCTTCCGGTTGAATTTACGAAGCAGCAAAAGTAATAAGCAAACCGGAAAAAACAAAATAAAAAATATTATAATAACAAAAAGAGCGGCGATGGTTCTCATAAATTACCTCCTAATGATATTGTCTGTAGATAGCCAGATAGCTTTCGGCAGTTGTGTCGATAAACGGTGTGGTATCAAGGTATTCTGCGGATAATGAAGACGGAACCCCGTAGTATTCGTCTAAGGTAAGTCCGGTTCTGTAAAGATATTCCGCAAGCTCGTCTCCGACATAACGGATATGCCACGGCTCGTAATTGTAGCCGGTAATGTCTTCTTTGTCTTTCGGATATCGCAAAATAAACCCGAAACGGTGTGCATTTTCTGCGACCCAGATGCCCTCCGGAGTGTCTGCAAAGGTATCTTCGAGTCCAAACCCTTCCGAAGCACAGGAAATATCAATGGCAAGACCGGTCTGGTGCTCGCTTCTGCCGGGAGCTGCGGAGTAGCGGTTCGTATGGGCTGTGCCGTAAACCGCCAGATTAGTGGCGTATATTGTATATTGTCTGGCATAGGAACGATAAGCGGAAATTCCGTACAGGGTAAGCCCTGCTTCCTCATAGGCGGCATCAAAAAGCTCTGCCAGCGCTTCTGCGGCTTCCGGTGTCATCTTAGCTTTATCAATACTTGTGTCGGAAAACGGAAAAAGAACATCCGGTGTAGTGAGACCCTCCGGAACAAAATCGTCGGGAAGCGGGTATTCACGGTTCACCAGATAGGTTACGGTGGAGGTATCCGTGTTGACCGTGACCGGAGCAGGAGTCGGTGTCGCGGTCGGTTCCGGTGTGGCAGTCGGCTCCGGTGTTGTGTGCGACCCCGGTGTGGCAGTCGTTTCCTTTGAATCGGGTGCCGGCGTGGTGTGAGCGCCGGTATGGTCAGCTTCACCGTTTTCCCTGTTTTGGTTACAGCCGCCAAAGAATAGTGTAATACCAATGCCCAAAGCCCATATGAAAGAGCATATGGCTAAAGGACGTAAAATTTTTCTCATGAAATACTTCTTTACCTCCTGTTCATTTGTAAGCAAAGGTCAGATACGACGTTTGTTTTTGGAGTGGATGCTGTCTAACAGCTCCTGTTTTGTCTGATATAACCGTTTGGAGAGGTCGACATAAACCTCCTGCGGATTGGCAAAACGCTTGGTTTCATCCCAGAGGGTATCCATTTCGGCACTACAGTAGTCCCTGATTTCCATGACGGACGGTGACTCATAGACACAGACACCGTTTACGAATACCGGAACCAAAAGCTCTCTCACCTGATAGGTGCCCGGCTGTAGCAATGTCTGTTTCCAGGTGGATACCGGGTCAAAAAGCAGAAGAGGTTCATTTTCGTTGATTACCTCGTCGGCAAAGGCAATTAAATCCGCCTTGATTTTTCCGGTACCCGTATCGTAAATCCGGAATACGGTTTTATTGCCCGGATTGGTAATCTTTGCCGGATTTTCGGACAGCTTGATTTTCGGCCGGAATTCACCGTCCTGCAAGACAGCTGCCAGCTTGTAAACGCCTCCGAAGGCCGGACAGTCCTTAGATGTAATCAGGTTGGTTCCTACACCCCATGAATTGATTTTCGCACCCTGCAGATTCAGAGATTCAATCAGGTATTCATCCAAATCGCTGGAGGCGCAGATGGAGGCATCCAAAAAACCGGCATCGTCTAACATTTTTCTGGCTTTTTTGGAAAGATAGGCAAGGTCGCCGCTGTCCAGGCGGATGCCGTAACGTGCCGGTATTTTGCCTGCATCGCGCAGCTCGGTAAATACCTTTATTGCATTCGGAACGCCGGAACGAAGGGTGTCGTAGGTGTCGACAAGGAGTGTTACGTTCTGCGGGTAAAGTTCTGCATATCTGCGGAAAGCGGTTAATTCATCTTCAAAGCTCATAATCCAGCTGTGGGCATGGGTGCCGAGAGCCGGAACCTGAAACATTTTTGCGGCAAGTACATTACTTGTGCCGATGCAGCCGCCAATCATGGCAGCACGGGCACCGTAGGTACCGGCATCCGGTCCCTGTGCACGGCGCAGACCGAATTCCATAACACCGCCGCCTTTTGCCGCATAGCAGACGCGGGAGGCCTTGGTGGCAATGAGACTTTGATGGTTTACCATGGTGAGAATAGCGGTCTCCACGAGCTGAGCCTCCATAATCGGCGCAATGACCTTCACAAGCGGCTCCATAGGAAATACAACACTTCCCTCAGGAATAGCGTAAATGCTTCCCGAGAAGCGGAACGCGGAAAGATAGGAAAGAAAGTCCTCATCAAACGAATTCAGGCTGCGAAGGTATTCAATATCCTCCGCATCAAAGCGCAGATTTTTAATATAGTCAATGACCTGGTCAAGCCCTGCGCAGACGGCGTAGCCGCCGCCGGACGGATTGCTTCTGTAAAAGGCATCAAAGACAACGATGTCGTTACGGTTGTTTTTATAGTAGCCCTGCATCATGGTAATTTCGTAAAAATCGGTGAGCAGGGTCAGATTCTGGTCTGTCATAAGTGAACCTCCTTGGAAACTTTGTCATAATCATAGTATATTTTTTGCAAGAAGTCCAGCAGAAAGTCAACAAAATACACGAAAAAGCAAATTTGTAAAGATGAAAGTTGCACAAAAAGGCAAAACAGAGATATTTGGTATAGTGCCAAACGCGGTAAAAACTTGACAAATTTGAAATAGATAAAATATAATTTAAATGGTTACAGTTGTGACAACGATTCGATAAAAGGGAAGTATAAAGTATGTTATTTACCAGTATGGAGTTTTTATTTCTGTTTTTCCCAATTGTGCTTGTGGGATATTATCTATTTCCGCATAGATTGAGAAATTACTTGTTGCTTGTTTCCAGTCTGTTTTTCTATGCATGGGGAGAGCCTAAATTTGTTTTTATTATGCTGGGGTCCATTGTACTGAATTACATTGCGGCGCGGTGGATAGAACGGCTCGGAAGAAAGAAGCGTGTCAGGAAAACAGTTTTAATACTGACGGTTTTGATTAACATAAGCCTTTTGTTTGTTTTTAAATACTTAAATTTTGTAACGGAGCTATTGCAAAAGCCTCTGTCTGCCTGTGGAGTGTCCTTAAAGGTGACTGAGATTGCACTGCCGATCGGAATTTCCTTCTTTACTTTTCAGGCGCTAAGCTACGTAGTTGATGTGTATCGGGGGATTCCGGCACAGAAAAATATATGTAATCTGGGATTGTACATATCCTTATTTCCGCAGCTGATTGCGGGACCAATCGTGCGCTATACCACGATTATGGACCAAATAAAGCGCCGCGTGATTACATGGGACGATTTCTCAAAGGGAATGCTTCGTTTTTTATACGGTTTTAATAAAAAAATGCTGCTTGCCAATCTGCTTTCAAAGGTTGCGGATGCCGCGTTTGCAGCAAAAGAGCTGAGCGTCGGAATGGCGTGGCTTGGTGCAATAGCCTATGCACTTCAGATTTATTTTGATTTCAGCGGATATTCAGAGATGGCAATAGGCCTGGGACAGATGTTCGGATTTCATTTCCTGGAGAATTTTAACTACCCGTATATTTCAAAAACGGTTTCGGAGTTTTGGAGACGCTGGCACATTTCTCTCGGAACGTGGTTCCGGGATTATGTGTATTTTCCGTTAGGCGGTTCCAGGGTGAAATCGAAGTGGAGGTTAGTGTTCAATCTGTCGGTGGTCTGGCTGGCTACTGGAATATGGCATGGGGCAAACTGGACTTTTCTCTTATGGGGTGCGCTTCATGGTATTATAATCATTGCGGAGAAATTACTTGTGTTGCCGGATAGATTAAAAAACGGACGGATTGCCTCTGTTGGGTATCAGGTGTTTACTATGGCGGCAGTGTTGTTCGGCTGGGTTCTTTTCCGGGCTGACGGAATTTCACAGGCAGTTACATATATGAAAGCGATGCTGGCACTGAATGGGAATGCATGGATAGATGACACAATGCTTTTCCATCTGCGGGAACACGGAGTGCTGCTGGCTGCAGGAATCATTTGTGCATTGCCTTTGTTCAGATGCCTTGGGGAGGCATTTAAGAAAAAAGGCGGCTGGCTTTCTGCGGGAGCGGAATATATTGCCAGCGGAACACAGGCAGTCCTCTTTTTACTCAGCGTGTCGTATCTTGTGATGGATGCACACAATCCGTTTATTTATTTCAATTTCTAGGGGTAATATATGATTAAAAGAAGAAAGGTGCATGGAAGAGAAATTGCTACAATCTGTGTATTAGTGTTCCTTGGTGTGTTCTCTATTTGTAATGCAAAACTTGTAAAGGAACCGTTAAAGCAATTTGTAAAAGGTGATGCCGGCTTTACTGAATTTACAAAAGAGATTCGGGACGCATATACTTCGGAACGCTTGTCAATGAAGAACCCGTTCATTTGTATAAACGGATTATTTTCAAGGCTGATTGGACAGCGGGTGTGCAATGAGGTAGTCCTGCTGGAAAACGATATGCTTAGTTTGACAGTAAAACGATATAATATGAAAAAACAGGCTGCAGCGATTACGGAGCTGGATAAGCATCTAAAGAAGCAGAAGATTCCGTTTTTGTATGTACAGGCTCCATACAAGGAAGAGCCTGAGGATATCCTGTATCCGGTCGGAGTAACATCCTACGCGAATGAAAATGCCGATGAATTACTCGGAAGATTGAAGGATGAACAGGTGGAGTTCCTTGATTTGCGTCCGTATCTTAGCGCAAATGTGGATTTAATTAATAAGTATTATTTTAAAACAGACCATCATTGGAATTTTACGGGTGCCTTTGTGGGATTCGGGAAAATCGCGGAGAAAGTAGCGGTGATGTTCCCGGAAAAGGAAATAGATTTGACCTATACTAAGTGGGAACAGTGGGAAAGTCATACACTGGAAAAATGGTTTCTTGGCAGCAGGGGAAAGCGTGTAGGTATGTTGTTTGCCGGAGTCGACGATATTACATGGTATACGCCGAAATTTGAGACAAATATGTATCGTTCGGTACCAAAGTATAACGCGGTGTTTGAGGGAGATTTTGTAAAAACCAATATCCGGGAAAAATATATAGAGAAAAAAGATTATTTTAAAGATAATCCATACTGTTTATATATTGGCGGAGATTATCCGATTGTACATCATAAAAATTATTTACCGGTAACGGATATGAAGCTGCTAATTGTGAAAGATTCCTATACATCACCGGTTCAGGCGTACCTGTCCACAATGTTTACGGAAATTGATGTAATCGACCCACGTCATTTTAAGGAAACCGGTGTGGCAGAGTATGTAAAAGAGAGTCAGCCGGATTTGGTAATCCTAATGATGAATCCGAGTGTGTTCGGAGTCTCAGACTATATGGATTTCGGGGTAAATAAACAGGAAAAGTAAGTATTTGTCAGGATATGTTTTTTTTACTTGACATTTTTGAAAATCGACCGTATACTATAATATAATTGAATTTACAACAAAAAGACGTTGAGAAAGAGAGTACACATCGGTAAAAGGCACAGCGAGTCCGGGACAGTGGAAGCCGGGTGCGAGTAGCGGATGCATGGAAAATCACTTTTGAGTTGCAGGTCGAAAGCATTGCCAGTAGACCGCGCCGGGACTTTCCCGTTACAGAAAGGAAGTATAAACGGCATACGCCGGAGTACCGAATAGGTGGTATAGCGAGACTTTGGGTCCTCGTCCTGTTTTGGACGGGGACCTTTATGTTTTCTCTGAATCCCCTCTCTTGTTGAGGGGCGGAGCTTTCATAGCCTGATTTTTTGTTTTTGTTATATGTTTCGGATGTAAGTTTTTCTAATTGCTCCGGGAATGTTTGCTGAAGATGCATGCAACCGACTCTTACGCGCCATCCGTGCCGCGTGCGAGTCTTGCCCGGGCGTCCTGTCCGTGCATTGCAGTAGGAGAACCTATTCAAAAAATCAAAATTTGAAAGAGGTAGTTTATTTTAATTGTCTTTTTTAGATTCCGTAACTAGGAAAAAAGGAGGAGTACTATGCTGTATAACAAGGTTGACACGAATATGAATTTCGTGGAAAGAGAAAAGGAAGTTGAAAAGTTCTGGAAGGACGAGAAGATTTTCGAAAAGAGTATTGAAGCGAGAAAGCAGGGAGAAACCTATACGTTTTATGACGGACCGCCGACTGCGAACGGAAAGCCTCACATCGGTCATGTGCTGACCCGTGTTATTAAGGATATGATTCCGCGTTACCGCACGATGAAGGGTTATATGGTGCCGCGTAAGGCAGGCTGGGATACCCACGGTCTCCCGGTAGAGATTGAGGTTGAAAAGCTTCTGGGCCTTGACGGTAAGGATCAGATTGAACAGTATGGTCTGGAGCCGTTTATTGACAAGTGTAAGGAAAGTGTCTGGAAGTACAAGGGTATGTGGGAGGATTTTTCCTCTACGGTTGGCTTCTGGGCGGATATGGATAATCCGTATGTAACCTATCATGACGATTATATCGAGTCCGAATGGTGGGCGCTCCGCCGGATTTGGGATAAAGGGCTGCTTTATAAGGGTTTTAAGATTGTACCGTACTGTCCGCGCTGCGGTACGCCGCTTTCCTCCGCCGAGGTGGCACAGGGTTATAAGGATGTGAAGGAACGCTCCGCTGTTGCCCGTTTTAAGGTAGTCGGTGAGGACGCTTATATTCTGGCATGGACGACGACTCCGTGGACCCTGCCGAGCAACGTGGCACTCTGCGTAAATCCGAACGAGCGTTACGCAAAGGTTGCGGCTGCGGACGGCTATACCTATTATATGGCGGAGGCACTTCTTGATACGGTACTCGGAAAGCTTGCTACCGAGGAAAAACCGGCGTATACCATGCTTGAAACCTATGTCGGTAAGGATTTGGAATACAAGGAATACGAGCCGCTGTTTGACTGCGCGGTCGAAATCTGCAAAAAGCAAAATAAAAAAGCCTACTATGTAGTATGTGACAATTATGTAACCCTGACCGACGGTACCGGCGTGGTACACATTGCTCCGGCCTTCGGTGAAGACGATGCCAATGTAGGAAAAAAATATGACCTGCCGTTTGTACAGCTGGTAGACGGTAAGGGTGAAATGACAGAGGAGACTCCGTATGCAGGTGTGTTTGTCAAGAAGGCAGACCCGATGGTGCTTGCGGATTTAGATAAAAAGGGGTTACTATTTGATGCACCGAAGTTTGAGCACAGTTATCCGCATTGCTGGAGATGCGATACGCCGCTCATCTACTACGCACGTGAGTCGTGGTACATCAGAGAGACCGCGGTAAAGGACGATTTGATCCGCAACAACAATACGATTAACTGGATTCCGGAGTCTATCGGTAAGGGCCGTTTCGGTAACTGGCTGGAAAATATTCAGGACTGGGCAATTTCACGTAATCGTTACTGGGGTACACCGCTTAACATCTGGGAGTGTGAATGCGGTCACAGGCATTGTGTAGAGAGCCGCGACGAGTTGTACCGTATGAGTGGTATGGAAGAGGCAAAGACCGTGGAATTCCACCGTCCGTATATTGATGCCATTACCTTAAATTGTCCGGAGTGCGGAAAGAAGATGACCCGTGTGCCGGAGGTTCTGGACTGCTGGTTTGACTCCGGTGCGATGCCGTTTGCACAGCATCATTATCCGTTTGAGAATAAGGAATTGTTTGAAAAGCAGTTCCCGGCACAGTTCATTTCCGAGGCAGTTGACCAGACAAGAGGCTGGTTCCATTCCCTTCTTGCAGAATCTACGCTTTTGTTTAACAAGGCTCCGTATGAGAATGTTATCGTTCTCGGACATGTGCAGGATGAAAACGGTCAGAAGATGAGTAAGAGTAAGGGAAATGCGGTTGACCCGTTTGAGGCACTGGAGAAGTTCGGCGCGGATGCAATCCGCTGGTACTTCTACATCAATTCCGCACCGTGGCTGCCGAACCGTTTCCACGATAAGGCAGTTGTGGAAGGTCAGAGAAAGTTCATGGGTACGCTTTGGAACACCTACGCATTCTTTGTACTGTATGCAAATATCGATGAGTTTGATGCGACAAAGTACACGCTGGAGTACGATAAGCTTTCTGTTATGGATAAGTGGCTCCTTTCTAAGTTAAACAGTGTGGTTGGTGCCGTAGACGATAATCTGGGACACTACCGTATCCCGGAGGCCGCAAGAGCATTGCAGGAGTTCGTGGATGAGATGAGTAACTGGTATGTACGCCGCGGCAGAGAGCGTTTCTGGGCAAAGGGCATGGAGCAGGATAAGATTAACGCTTACATGACGCTTTATACCGCTCTTGTGACGATTGCAAAGACCGCAGCGCCGATGATTCCGTTTATGGCAGAGGAAATCTACCGCAATCTTGTCTGCAGCCTGGATAAGAGCGCACCGGAGAGCGTACACCTTTGTGATTTCCCTGAGGCTAAGCTGTCCTGGATTGATAAGAACTTAGAAGACAACATGGAGCGCGTTCTCGGCATCGTTGTACTTGGCCGTGCGGCAAGAAATACCGCAAACATCAAGCAGCGTCAGCCAATCGGAACCATGTATGTGAAGTCTGAGGAGGGTGAGCTTCCGGCATTCTTTAACGAGATTATTGCGGATGAGTTAAATGTTAAGAAGGTGGTATTCACGACCGATGTGCGTGATTTTACCTCTTACACGTTTAAGCCGCAGTTAAAGACGCTCGGCAAGCGTTTCGGCAGCCGCTTAAATGCGCTTCGTACCGTACTCACTGAGCTCGACGGCAATGCGGCAATGGATGAGTTAAACGCAACCGGCAAACTCACCGTAACCGTAGAAGGTGTGGCAGAGGAGCTGGCAACCGAAGACCTCTTAATCGAATCTGCACAGAAGGAGGGTTATGTATCCGAGGCAGACGGAGGAGTAACCGTTGTGCTTGATACGAACCTGACCGCTGAGTTAATCGAGGAAGGATATGTCAGAGAGCTTATTTCCAAGGTACAGACGATGCGTAAGGAAGCAGGCTTTGAGGTAATGGATCACATCACCTTATATGTATCCGGCAATGACAAGCTGGCTGACCTCTTTGCAAAGAACGAGGCAGAGGTTAAGACCGTGGTACTGGCAGACAGCTTGGTATTCGGTCAGACAGACGGCTATGTGAAGGAATGGGATTTGAACGGGGAGAATGTTACCCTTGGTGTGAAGAAGAATTAAATTTTGCTATGGCAGAGCCGTCGTGTGAGAAATTGCACGGCGGCTTTTTTGGTTTGCGCGCCACGGGCGCGCTCTAACGGGTGGAAGTCCCGAACACACCCAGGTAGTGGGAAGTGTATAGCTGAACAGCAAGGGTGTCCATCGTGAGGTGGAATCTGAAGGAAGCTGTAGGCAAACCTCTGGTCCGACGGACAGAAATCGCATATAAGGCTAGGCTACGAGAGATAAGTTGGCCAAAAGCAACGAAGTCTGATAACTACCACGTTTGTAGTAGCAGAGTAGATGCGGCGGATATATGGAAGGAAAGAGCGTGCACCTTAAGCGTGGAGGTCTCACAGCGGTTTCATTAGCCGAGTAACAACGAACTGTGAGAAGTCAGCAGAGCCCATAGTAGTGAGGAAGTTTCTGTAATGGAAACGGAGTGAAGGGGTGAACAATCAATAAGCTTTAGTAAGTCTCGTGTTGCAGAAATGGCAAACATCTGCCGTAACCAATCGGGGGAAGGATGGTCAAATCAAGCGGGACGGAAAGGAAAGAGCGCATGGACACAAGTAGTCTAATGGAGCAGATTTTGTCAAAGGACAACCTTAACAGGGCATATCTGCAAGTCGTACGAAACAAAGGTGCAGAGGGAGTGGACAAAATGAAGTACACAGAACTTAGGGAACATCTTGTAAGAAACGGCGAAAACATCAAAGAACAGTTGAGGACAAGAAAATATAAACCTCAGCCAGTACGAAGAGTGGAGATACCAAAGCCCGATGGCGGTGTCAGAAACTTAGGAGTACCAACAGTAACAGACAGATTCATACAACAAGCCATCGCACAGGTATTAACACCAATCTATGAGGAACAGTTTCATGACCATAGTTACGGGTTTAGACCTAATAGATGTGCACAACAAGCAATCATAACGGCATTAGATATGATGAATGATGGTAATGATTGGATTGTAGATATTGACCTAGAAAAGTTCTTTGACACAGTGAATCATGACAAGCTGATGACTATCATTGGCAGAACCATCAAAGATGGAGATGTCATCTCTATTATAAGGAAATATCTTGTCAGTGGAATAATGATTGATGATGAGTACGAGGACTCTATTGTGGGTACACCACAAGGGGGAAATCTTTCACCATTATTGGCAAACATCATGCTTAATGAACTTGACAAGGAAATGGAAAAGAGAGGGCTTAACTTTGTGCGATATGCAGATGATTGTATTATCATGGTTAAAAGTGAAATGTCTGCAAACAGAGTCATGAGAAATATCTCACGATTTATTGAAGAGAAACTAGGACTCAAGGTCAATATGACTAAGAGTAAAGTAGACAGACCAAGTGGGCTTAAATACCTTGGGTTTGGGTTTTACTTTGACCCAAGAGCACACCAATACAAGGCAAAACCACATGCAAAATCGGTAATGAAGTTTAAGAAGAGAATGAAAGAACTCACTTGTCGCAGTTGGGGCGTCAGCAATAGCTATAAAGTGGTGAAACTTAACCAGCTTATCAGAGGTTGGATAAACTACTTCAAGATAGGTAGTATGAAAACTCTTTGCATAGATATGGATAGACATATCAGATATAGACTTCGTATGTGCATATGGAAACAATGGAAAACTCCACAGAATCGCGAAAAGAACCTAGTTAAGCTTGGAATTGATAGAAACACCGCAAGACGAGTTGCATACACAGGTCGACGAATAGCCTATGTCTGTAATAAAGGTGCTGTGAACGTCGCAATAAACAATAAAAGACTAGCCTCATTTGGACTAGTCTCAATGTTAGATTACTACACCGAAAGGTGTGTTACTTGTTAAGTTGATTGAACCGCCGTGTACGGAACCGTACGCACGGTGGTGTGAGAGGTCGGGGATTTAATCAAAATCCCCTCCTACTCGATCAATATGTACATAGCAGTCAAGGCCTAATGTACCCGTATAGTAAGTCAACATTTTGTATAAACAGTCAAAATCATTGTAAACTGTAATGAGTAGTGCGTGCTTCATACTTTTCCTCGCCAATTATAGTCTATTTTATATAACAGAATGAATTCTTTCAAGATATCTCAGAATAATTTAATTATAGGCCAATTACCAGAAATCCACAATCAAAACGTTGTTGGTAAGGAGCAATGTATTTTAATATAATAGCAATAATTGATGGTTCGATTTTGTGTGCCATTTCTGTTTTGTGCTTGTTGTTATAATG
>JAQXLY010000025.1 GCA_029012365.1 Lachnospiraceae bacterium
CTTCTCTGCCTCTGCTTCCGTAAACGCCAATACCTCTTCTGATGGTTCCTCTTCTTTCAAGATATATACCAGGTATTCGATATTGCCTTCAGGTCCCTTGATGGGAGAACTGGTCAGGCCTTTCACGGTAAAGCCTATCAAATCAGCAAAATCCAACACTTTACAGATCACTTCTTCATGAATTGCCGGTTCTCTTACTACACCCTTCTTACCCACCTTCTCTTTTCCCGCTTCGAATTGGGGTTTGATCAGGCATACCATAGCTCCTCCTTCTTTCAGAAGGTTTCGGGCAGGGATCAGAATCTTGGTCAGTGAAATAAAAGAAACATCTACAGAAGCAAAATCAAGAGCATCCTCGATATCATCGGGCACCATATAGCGGAAATTGGTCTTTTCCATACATACCACCCGTTCATCATTGCGAAGTTTCCAGGCAAGTTGTCCATGTCCCACATCAACAGAATAAACTTTGGCTGCACCGTTTTGCAGCATACAATCCGTAAAGCCTCCGGTTGAAGAGCCGACATCCATACACACGGCATTTTCGAGTACCACACCAAATTCCGCAACCGCCTTCTCCAGTTTAAAGCCGCCACGGCTCACATACTTCATTGCCATCCCGCGCAGCTCGATTTCAGCACTTTCTGCCACATTGGTTCCGGCTTTATCCTCTCTTACACCGTCTACAAATACATTTCCTGCCATAATATAGGCTTTTGCCTTTTCTCTGGACTCCGCAAGATTTCTTTTCACAAGCAGCACATCCAGACGTTCCTTTTTCTTATCCGACACTCTGTTTCCTCCGTCACTCTCCGCGATAAAACGCTCTGACCTCTTCCGCAATTTTCTCTGCCGTCAGTCCGTATTTTTCCCTTAATACTTCCGCATCTCCATGCTCGATATAATGGTTCGGAAGTGCAATATTCTTTAACTGCACTTTTTTTCCGTGCCCGGCATAATAGGCTGCCACCTTTTCACCAAAACCTCCGGCATGTATGTTTTCTTCCAGTGTCACAATCAACCTGTGACCTTCTGCCACATCATCCAGCAGCTCTTCATCCATAGGAGTAACAAATCGCATATTTACCACAGTTACGCGGTATGCACCTCCGCGCAGAATATCACGTGCCTTTAATGCGGGTTCAACCATGCTCCCTACTGCCAGAAGTGCAATCTCATTCTCCGAAAACAAAACCTCTGCCTTTCCGTAAATCAGCGGCTTACGTGCCGTATCAGATATCTCAATCGCTGCCCCGCGCGGATAACGCAGAGCCACCGGCTTCTTTAAACGAACCGCAAAGGCAAGCATTTCTTTTAACTCCGTAGCATCCCCCGGTGCCATTACCGTCATTCCCGGAATATGGGAAAGATAAGAAATATCAAGTATGCCCTGATGTGTTTCCCCGTCATTTCCGACAATTCCGGCACGGTCTACGGCAAACACAACCGGAAGCTCTCCGACACATACATCATGCACAATCTGGTCATATGCCCGCTGTAAAAATGTAGAATACACCGCTACAATCGGCTGAAAGCCTCCTGCGGCAAGACCTGCCGCAAAAGTAACCGCATGCTCCTCCGCAATTCCGACATCGAAAAAGCGCTCCGGATACCGCTTTGCAAATTCATCTAAGCCTGTTCCCTGCGGCATTGCTGCCGTAATTGCGGCAATCCTTTTATTCTCCTTTGCGAGTGCACAGACAGCCTCCGAAAAAACGGCAGTATAGCTTTTCCCCCTGTCTCCTTTTAACCCCTTTCCGGTCTTAACATCAAACGGCTCTACTCCGTGAAAAGAGCTTGGGTCCTTTTTAGCAAATTCGTACCCTCTCCCCTTTTCTGTCACTACATGAACAAGTACCGGCTTATTTGCCGAAAATGCTGTTTTAAATGCCCGCACCATCAACTCTATATTGTGACCGTCAATCGGTCCCACATAAGTAATCCCCATGTCTTCAAACAGCATTCCCGGAACAATAAAATGCTTAATGGAATCCTTAGAACGTTTTAGCCCGTATACCAGCTTGGTTCCGAGCTTTGTCTTACGGAGTGTCTGCTCCAAATCATCCTTAAACTCCACATACTTTACATTTGTGCGTACCTTTCCGAGATATGCCGCCATTCCGCCGATATTTTCCGAGATAGACATCCTGTTATCATTTAAAACAATCAGCATCCTGGAACGGCTGCCGCCGATGTGATTCAATGCCTCATATGCCATTCCGCCGGAAAGTGCCCCGTCTCCGATTACCGCTGCGACACGGTATTTTTCTCCCGCAAGGTCTCTTGCGATTGCAAAGCCCGCCGCTGCCGATATTGAAGTAGAGCTGTGACCCGTATCAAATGCATCGCAATCACTTTCCTTTCGCTTCGGAAAGCCGCTTAAACCTTCATAGGCACGAAGCGTTGCGAACTCTTTTCTGCGGCCCGTCAGTATTTTGTGGGTATATGCCTGATGTCCCACATCAAAAATCAGCTTGTCCTCCGGGAAATCCATAGCCAGATGCAGTGCCATGGTAAGCTCAACCGCTCCGAGATTCGATGCCAGATGTCCCCCGGTTTTACTGATACTCCTGACAAGAAACTCACGAATCTCCTTTGCTAACCTTGCATAATCCTTTTCCTTTATTTTTTTTATATCATTCGGTTGATTGATTTGTTCAAGCAATCCTCTCATAACGAAACCTCCGAAGCTTTTGTAACTCCCGTTATACTAGTATTCCCGTCCCGCCAAAGATAATAAGAGCTCTTTCAAAAACGTATTCCGATACGGCAGGGTATCAAGCAGCTTCACGGCACACTCCGAATACTCTTTCACGACTTCCTCCGCTTTTTCGATTCCGATTAACGTAACATACGTCGTTTTATCATTCTTTTCATCACTGTGAAGAGGCTTTCCGAGCTTCTTCTCATCTCCGGTTACATCTAAAATATCATCCTTTATCTGAAATGCCAGTCCGACATAATTTCCAACCTTACAAAGCACAGAAAGCTCTTCTTCCTCCGCACCCGCCAGTGCTGCACCCGCCATCAGCGCACCGCTTAAAAGCGCCGAAGTTTTACGCTCATTAATATAATCCAAAAGCTCTCTTGTAAGAGCCTTTCCGGTCCATGTGAGATCTACTGTCTGTCCGGCAATCATCCCTCTGATTCCAGCCTTATTTGAAAGAATACGCATCGCTTTGGCCGCATTCTCCCCCTGCTCACAAACCGCATCACTCATCACTTCAAACGCATAGTTTAATAATCCGTCTCCTGCCAGTATCCCTATTGCTTCACCGAACTTTGCATGAGTCGTAAGCTGCCCGCGGCGGTATCTGTCATTATCCATTGCCGGTAAATCGTCATGCACCAAAGAATACGTGTGAATCATTTCAAGGGCTGCCGCAAACGGCTCGGCTGCATCTCCCGTTCCGCCAAACATCGCATAGGCTTCTAACAGCAGCATAGGTCGAATTCGTTTTCCTCCTACCGCTATGCTATAGTTCATTGCCTCGCAAAGAATACGTTCTTCTCCCTCTTCTTTTGGCAGATACCGCCTTAAAAGCTCATTGATTTCCTCTGTTTTTTGCTTTTTCTGCTGTTCAAAATCCATTAGGCTTCCTCCAAAATCTGCAATTCTTTTTCTACGGTATCTATTGCTTCATTGCACTCCTTTAAAAGCTCCATACCCTTACGGTATTTTGCGAACGCTTCCTCTAACGGCAGCTCCTGTGCCTCCAGCTCTGTTGTAACAGCTTCTAACTCCGAAAACAGTTCATCTAATGTACGCTTCTTTTTTGCTTTCCTTGTTACCGCCTTCTTTTCCGTACTGTTGTCTGTCTCTGTATTTGACATTCTCTGCCGCCTCCTTACTAATCCTTCGTCTGCATAACCTCTGCAAGGAAAGAACCGTCTGCCAGTGATACACGAACCGTATCCTTCGGTTTTACCTGCGTTACCGATGTAAGAGGTCTGTTCTCCTTTGTTGTCACAAACGCATATCCACCCGAAAGACGCGCTGCGGGAGAAACAGCGTGAAGCCTCCCCGCAAGCAGCTCAAACCGATGCTTATTCTGCACCAGACTACGCTTGATGGCGCGTTCCAAACGATCTCCGGTATAAATTAGCTGCACCTTCTTCGCCTTAAGTACCCCTGCCGGACCGACTCTTAAAAGCTTTTCTCCCATCGTCTGACTACGGTTACGGGCATCCGAAATTCTCCGGCACATTGCATGGGTAAGACTTGTATGATATGCCGCAATACCTTCCTCCGCCACCCTGTATTCAAACACCGCAAGCTCTGCCGCGGCACTCGGAGTCGGCGCACGCAAATCTGCCGCAAAATCCGTCAGTGTCACATCGGTTTCATGACCTACCGCACTGATAACCGGGGTGACACATTCGGCTACGGCACGTACTACCGCCTCGGTATTAAACGCCATCAAATCCTCCGCACTTCCGCCGCCTCTTCCTACAATCATCACATCCGTGCCAAGTCTGTCAAGCTTTCTTATTGCTCGGACAATGCTCTCCGGTGCGGATTCTCCCTGCACCTGTGCCGGCTGTAACAAAAGCTGTACATAGGGATTTCTCCGCCCCGTAATCTGTACAATATCCCGAATCGCAGCACCGGTCTGTGCCGTCACTATTCCGATGCGCCATGCATAGGGCGGTATCGGCTTTTTCCTTTCTGCGGCAAACAGTCCCTCTGTTTCAAGACGGCGTTTCAGCTGCTCGATTTCCTCAAACAAACGCCCCATGCCGTCTTTTTCAATTTCTTCCGCATAAAGCTGATATTTGCCGTCCCGTTCATACACCTGCATACTGCCGTATACTATGACATTCTGTCCCTCCCTGAGAGTAAAAGACAGCCTCCTGCATGCATTTGCAAACATAACACAGGCAAGCTGCCCTGTTTTATCCTTAACCGTAAAATACAGATGTCCCGAAGAATGGTATTTACAGTTCGATACTTCGCCTTTTACAGCGATAAAACGTAACCTGTCATCCCTCAAAAACATCTGTTTAATATACGCATTTACCTGACTTACCGAAAAAACCGGCTGGTTCATTCCTGCCTCCTCGTTCGTCTATGCTTCCACAAACTTTGCCAGAACACCGTTGATAAATCCCGGTGACGCATCTGCACCATACTTTTTTGCAAGCTCTACCGCTTCGTTGATTGCCACACCTGCCGGTATTTCATCATCAAACTTCATCTCAAACAAAGCCAGACGAAGCAGAGCCAGCTCAACCTTGCCGATACGTTCCAGCTTCCAGCCGCTTGTAGTCTTTGAAAGCATATCATCAATCTCAGCCTTATGACTGCATACATCATAAAAACGTTTTTTTACTTCTTCCGCATCCGTTCCCTCCGGTGTCGTTAGAAAACGGTAATGCTTCTCATTCTGCTCATCCTCAGCCGGATCCACACCGTCAAAATAGAAGGCAAGCTGTTCCTCCATTTCCTCCGCACCGTGAAAATCATTACGGAACAATAGCATAAAAGTATGTTCTCTTAATTCGCGTCTTGTCATAAAACTCTCCCTTATCTTGTGGTATTGGTATCGACACCTACGATATGAACATTTACAACCTCAACCGGAAGCCCGACCATATTTTCAATAGCGCTTTTCACCCGCTCCTGAATTGCCTTACAGGTTTTCGGAATACTGTAACCGTAACACATCAGAATGGAAAGATCTACCGTAACCCTGTCATCCTCTATGTTTATTCCGATGCCCTTCGTCAGATTCTTCATGCCGAGCTTACCGACAATTTCGTTCGTTAAATTGCCCTGCATTGCCGCAACACCTTCCACTTCGGTTGCCGCAAGTCCTGCAATCGTTGCAATTACATCATCCGCTATCATCACTTCCCCAATGGCAGAAATCTCCTTTGAGGACCAGTTTACATTCTTACCTTCGTTTTCTTTTGCCATATCACTGCCTCCGTTCCTTTTCACCTCCGGTCTGAACCGGGATTTTGGCACTGCAATTTTCTCGATTGTATATAGTATACCATTTATTTTAGAAAATGAAAAGCCTTTTCTAAGCATTTACAAAAACTAATCTTCCTGTACCGCTGCCATAATGACAATATTTTCAGCCTCCGCACCGGTTTTCCGCATAACGATATCCTCAATCTGTGCAATCTGGCGGTCAGTCACACTGGTAGCATTGATTACAACATCCACTTCTTCCCCTACAATGTTCACTACGGAATCCGCGAATCCCTTTGCCTCCAGTAAAAGCTCCGCTGCCTGCTCCTTTTCGGAAATTTTCGTCATCTCAAGCAAAGCGTCAATCGTATCCTGCTTCTGCTGTTCCGAAAGACTTTCATCTCCCAGAAGATCCATCAGAATCTCTTTGTTTTTTGCTCTGGTCTGCTCACGGCTCAGCTTTGCATTTACCGCATAATCCCCACGGATTGTGGTGCTGACCAGAACCGCCTCACCGGGGTCATCCGCCATATCACCCGCATTCGTTACTTCACTGTAGGAACTACCGTCCGCAGAAACTGTCTGCATTGCCTCGTTTTCTCCGGCTGCAAGAGACTGTACGGACATATCTTCATCCGAAATATCCGAAGCAAAATCCGTAAAATCTCCTGCCGTAATTTCATAATGATTTTCGACATTACTGCTCACCTGTTTTGAACCCTTTTGCTTATCATTTGCTTTATCTCCCGCCATCTGAAGATACCCGGCAACCGCAAGCATCAGTGCCAGTGCCGTAATAATCACCTGATTTTTCTTAAAAATTCCTTTCATAGCAACCTCCAAGCTTAATTATATATTATTTTTACCTTATGTGCCGGAACATCAAATAATGCCTGTACCGCCTCCGTTATTGCAAGTACACTCTCACCGGTTGCACCTGAAATTACCGCAACCACTCCTTCTACCTTCGGTGTAAGCTCCTTTGTCAGATAGGGCATTTCACCCGTAAGTACCGCCTTTTTTTCCTCTGTTGTTTTTTGAGAGCTGCGCTGTCCTCCTTCCCCGTCCTCTTCCAGCAGTGTATCCGTATCTGTCGTCGTATCCTGAAGCACCACCTTTTCCGTTGTGGATTTTACCGTAATCACTACCTTAACACTTGTGACTCCTTCCACCTTCAAGAGCATCTCCTCAAGCTTTCTTTCCATTCGTTCCGCATATTCTTCCGTCTGTATCTCACTCTGTTGTGTCGGCACTACGGTATTTACTGCTTTTTCTTCCTCCCTTTTAAATAAATCAGGTACGGATAAAAGCAAAAGCAGAGCTCCAGCGGCAAGAATAATTGCCCACTCTTTTACACCGGGTTCTTTTTTTGACTTCTTATCCATCCTGATCCTCCCTGATACTAACATATATATTTCCTGCATCCAGATTATAGAAGTCCGCAAGTTTGTCCTTTATCCGAATTTCTTCCATACTCACAGCTTCCTCCCGCATTCTGTTACTAAATACAACAGGCTTAATTTCTACTTTATCTTTTTCCCCTTCCGTCACCCTTTCCGCAAAAAGCTTCAAGCCCCGTATTGTGCCGAAATCCTTTTCCTCCGCGGAAACCGAGAAATCGGCGGAAACAATACAAAGCCCTTCCTTTTGTAGCAGTTCCGAGAGCTGTTTCTCCAGTTCCTTCTCATACACCTCAAGAACGGTAAACTCATACTTTTTTTCTTCGGGAAGCAAAAATTCCGTTTCATCTTGTGCAAGAAGCAGTGATATTTTTTGTTCTGCCGCAAACAATACCTTCTCATCCGCCCCAAACAAATGCAGTATGGGACGAACAATTAAAATCACCAGAATCATTCCGCAGACCGGTCGTACAAACCGTTCATATGCACTTCCCTTAAGCAGCTGCATAATCAGATTTACAAACAGCAAAAAGAACAGAACAGTCTTTGCATAAGAAACAATCGTCTCCACTTAAGCACCTCCCCTGCCGCCGGTCAGCACAATAAGAAACAAAATTGTAAGAAGGAACAAAAGCATCGTATAAAGTAAAAGCTTTAACAAAAGTGTGTGCGCTTTTGCCGCATAGCTCATACAGTCCGTGATTCGTTTATCGGAAACCGGCTGTAATATTGCCGCACCGAACCTTAAGGAAAGACTTGCAATGCCGATTCGTAAAAGCGGCACAAGGCAAAGAAAGCAAATAAAAAATGCGCCTGCCGCACCGATTGTATTTTTTAAAAGAACACCTGCCGCAAGTACCGTCTGTGTTGTACCGTCCAGTATATCCCCTACTACAGGGATTGCCCCTGCCGTTTTTATAAGAGCCGAACGCTTTACCGCATCTGCCGCCGGGGCAATCATTCCCTGAATTGTTCCGATACCCAGAACCGTCGCCACAGAGACCTTCATAAGTCCTTCCGCCGCAAAATAAAGCAGTCCGGCAAGCTTTGACAAAAAATCTTCCTCCAGAATCCTGTTTAAAACCGAAAGCATCAGATACAGCCCTACCACCGGCAAAATAACATTTCGTAATATCATGCTTACTACCGTAATGCCTAACATTGCCATATAATAAAAAGCCGATGCGCTAAGGCTTCCGGATGCAACGGTAATCCCTGTACAATAGGCAGGTAACAGTACCTTCATAAAATCCAGTAATGCGTTCAAAGCCTCCGATACAATTTCCCTTGATGTATCGAATATCCGGAAGGTTCCGGCGGCAATCAGAAGATATGCCACAAAAAAGCCGGTCTGGGCAGCCTGTCCCTGCTTTCCGGTTTTGGAAAGAATATAAAACACCGCCGCAGCTATTGCAATGAAAATCAGCTCTCTTACCCCGCTTACTCCGTAAAAAATTGCCTGTATACCCGATTCCTTTACAAATGATATGATTTCATGAAAAGGGATTTCTCCGTCCATCAGCCTGCACAGTATGTCAGAAAAACCCGGAACATTTCCCTGTGAAAAAAGGGTTTCCACCGTCCGGTCAAGCTCCGAATAATCCAGAGAAAAATAGTCTGTATTCACCGGCTTTCCTCCTTCACCATGACATATTGCTTATTGTTTCAAACAAGGATGTTATTACCGGCATGCTGATTGCCAGTATCGCCAGCTTCCCGACGAGCTCTATCTGCCCGCCGATTGCACTTTGTCCCGCATCCTTGCATAGGGCGGAGCCGAACTCGGCAAGATAGGATATTCCCAGAATTTTAAGCAATATTCTCAGATATCCGTCCGGAAGTGCCACATACCGGAACAGATTACGCAAATCTCTAATTACCGTAGCCAGTGTTCCTCCGGCATACAACAAAATCAACACACAGGCAGAAAGACTTACTACCATCGCAAATTCCGGTTTTCCGACTTTCAGAAGTAAAATTGCAAACACGGCAGCCAGACCGATTAACACAACCTTTATCATACGACACTCCTACAATTCAAATAAACTCATGATTGTCGAAAACAATTCCGCTATATAAGGCACAATCCACAGAAGCACAAGCAGAAGCCCCGCGAGACTTACTAAAAAAGCCTGTTCCTCTCTTCCAGAATGCTTTAATACCTGATTTATGACCGAAACCAGTATTCCCACTGCCGCAATTTTAAAAATCAGTTGAATTGTCATAGTTACCCCCGTCTTTTCAGTACAAAATTACCGAAAGGAAAATACCGCCAAGTAAGCCGAGGCTGCGGTATAAATATGCTCTCTCCTTCTTCCTTTGCTTTTCCTCCGCAAGCGCAAGACGTACCGTTTCCGCATAATATTCAAGTGACTGCACCTGCCTTTCCAGATCCCCTCCCCCAAGTAACAGAAAGGCTTCCGCAAAAGCATCCCGCTCCTCTTTATACAACACCTTCCCTGTCAGCAATTCTTCGGCACTTTCTCTCACCAGCACCTCATAGCCTTCCGTCCCGTTTTCCATTCGTTTTGCCATCTGCTTCATAACGGTACGATACCTCCCGGTGCTTTTGCTCTTACCGCTGTCTGCGGCACATTTCAGTGATTCGGGCAAAGTTTTCACCCCATGCCTGATTTCGCTTTTTAACCTGAGCAGACAAAAATATAATTCTTCCATTTCCTTCATCCGCTCCGTCATTTTATGTACCGGGCACGCACCGAAGCCCGCACCCGCAAATACAATAAGTGCCGCACCTATCAATCTTATATATTCCATCCCTTCATTTCCTCCCCGTCCGCATCATATATTTCTTTTACCCCGAACCCGCGCCCTTCTTTTCCCAAAAGCACATAACGTTCAAAGCGGCGTTCTTCCCAAAGCTCATAAAGCATCGGATTCCTTTTGAGCTCCGAAAAGGTTCCGCCGTGTGCACTTGCAACAACCTTACAGCCGCTTCCTGCCGCTGCACGTATTGCAAGCACATCCTCTCTCATACCTATCTCATCTGCCGCCAGTATCTGTGGTGTCATGGAACGAAGCAGCATCTGCATTGCCTCTGCCTTCGGACATCCGTCCATTACATCCGACCGCATTCCCAAATCATGCTGCGGTATCCCGTGATAGCATGCTGCCAGCTCCGAACGCTCGTCTGCCACCCCGACGCGCAGCCCCGCTTTCGAAAAAAGTCTGATTAAATCTCTCAGAAAAGTTGTTTTTCCGCACCCCGCAGGTGCAAACAAAAGCGTGTGATAATATTGTCCGTCCCCATAAAGCCGCCCAAACAGTTCCTTACTGCAGTCTTTACATTCGTGGGCAATCCGGATATTCAGAAACGAAATGTAATTCAGGCGAAGTACCCTGCCTCCTTCTGTCACCGCATGTCCCGCCACACCGATACGGTGCCCCCCTGCCACGGTGAAATACCCCTGTCTCAGCTCCTCTTCAAACGCATATACGGAATAGCCGGTCAAAAGCTCCATGGCTGTTTTGATAGTTTCTCCGGTCACCTTATAAGCCGCTTCCTCTGTGTAAACCCGGTTTCCGCTTTTATCAAGCATGCATTCACCGTCCGCCGTCTCCGCCACAAGCCCTCTGCCGGTACGAAGTCTGATTTCCCGGAGATTTTTCTCGGAAATTCCGGAAGAAATAAGAATCCCCCGAATCGGTTCCGGTAACATTCCGGCAATCCGCATATCCTTTCCTCCTTCGGCGTTTTCCTTTTCTGTCGTTTTCGACAGCTTGTTTACCGCCTTACCTCAATATATGAGACAGGCTTTAAAATATGCACGCTTTTCTTGCAAACCGTTTTTCCCTGTGCTATACTGTGTACAATGAAATTCCGAACAAAGGAGGCCACAATAATGTCGGCAAAATACGGTCTATTAGGGGAGCACCTTTCCCACAGCTATTCCAAACAGATACATGAAGCATTGGCAGATTATACCTATGATTTGATTCCGCTTTCCAGAGAAGAATTGACAAAATTTATGACAGCAAAGGACTTTGCTGCCGTGAATGTTACGATACCGTATAAAAGAGAGGTCATTCCGTACTTAGACGAAATGGATGACCGTGCAAAAAGCATCGGTGCCGTGAATACCGTGGTAAACAGAAACGGAAGACTCTGCGGCTATAATACCGACTATTCCGGCTTTTTGTATACCTTAAAAACAAATCATATCAACGTAACCGGAGAAAAGGTAATAGTCCTTGGAAACGGCGGAGCCGCACAGGCGGTCCTTGCGGTACTCCGTGACCTTTCGGCAAAGGAAATCGTTATTGTCGATATCATTCCGGGGGAAGGCATCTGCACCTATAAAGAGGTCAACCGCCTGCATACCGATGCAGCCGTACTGGTCAACACCAGTCCGATTGGTATGTACCCAAAGGTAGATGCTGCTCCGATAAACCTGACACCGTTCACAAAACTTACTGCTGTCGTAGATGTTATCTACAACCCGGAGGTTACAAAGCTGCTGGCTCAAGCAAAATCTCTGGGACTCATTGCGGTCAACGGTCTGCAGATGTTAGTGGCACAGGCGTTCTATGCGGTGCAGTTTTTTCTGGATACAACGCTTGAAGAAGCAAGGATTGAAGAAGTGACACGGATGATACGGGAAACGTTGTAATCGGGTAGGGGGTAGATAATTATTTTATCTACCGACCTCCCACACCACCGTACGTACGGTTCCGTATACGGCGGTTCTTTAGTTTTCACAGACTACCAGGTAATAGTCAAGCATGGATGTATATCCTAGCTTGGCTA
>JAQXLY010000026.1 GCA_029012365.1 Lachnospiraceae bacterium
CAGACCAGAGATTTGCCTCCACCTTCCTTCAGATTCGCAGTCACCCACGACACCCTTGGTTTTGGCTGTGTCCTTCCCACTACTAGGGCGAACTAGGGACTTGCACCCTTTAGCGACGTGCGCCGCAAGGCGCACTTAAAATCCACCCCAGATGTCTGAGTTTACCGGACATCCGGGGTGGACTTCTTTTAATCGGTTTTCATTTGTAATCAGTGCCTGTCTTATGCACTCGCCGTTTCCTTCTTCGCCTGCATCTCAAGCTGTGCTGTTACAAGACCGTAGTAGATACCCTTCTGTGCCATCAGCTCATCATGGCTTCCCATCTCGGCAATCCGGTGTTTGTCGATGACTACCAGACGGTCTGCATTTTTTAATGTAGACAGACGGTGTGCAATCGCAAACGTCGTTTTTCCGGAGGTCAGACGCTCAAGAGCCGTCTGAATCAGGTATTCACTCTCCGTATCCAGACTCGCTGTTGCTTCATCCAAAATCAAAATCTTCGGATTATTTAAAATTGCTCTCGCAATCGCGATACGTTGCCTTTCACCGCCGGAGAGACGGCTTCCCTTTTCCCCTACGTAGGTATTGTAACCGTCCGGCATACGGGTAATAAAGTCATGGGCATTTGCCATCTTGGCAGCCTTTATCACCTCTTCCTCCGTGGCATCCGGCTTAGCATAGCGGATGTTATTAAATATCGTACCGGAGAACAGGAAGGTTTCCTGTAATACCACACCGATTTTCGAGTGAAAATAGTCAATGTCGATATCCTTTATATTCACGCCGTCTACCATCAGCTCTCCGCCGTCCACATCATACAGATGCATAATCAGATTGATAAGTGTCGATTTTCCGGCACCGGAGGCTCCGACAAGACCAATCATTTCTCCCGGTTTCACGGTAAGATTGATTTCCTCCACGACCGGTTCGTAGGAATGATATCCGAAGGACGCATTCTTAAACTCGATTGCCCCGGTAATCTCCGGCTTACAAGCCTTTTCCGTGTTTTTAATCTTCGGCTCCTGCGTCATAATATCGTTAATTCTCTCGGTACTTGTAACCAGATCCATCAGATGTCTCGGCAGGTTATTGAGCCATCCGAGATACATATAGAGCATGGAGGTATAATTTACAAACTGCATCAGTTCACCGACTGTCATCGTTTCTCCGAGCACCTCACGTCCTCCGGAAAAAATGACAAGATACACACCGACACCCATTAAGAAGTTAAGGAGCGGGAAAAACATTGCCCAGAACACTTCGTTTCGCTTCTGTACATTTGCAAATACATCCGAGTACAGATTAAACTTCTCTGACTCATCCTTTTCCTTTCCATACCCCTTTACCACATTCATACCGGAAATCACATCCTGCAGGGCACTGTGTACATTATCCGACTTCTTTCCCTGTAAACGGAATCTCCGGTGGATGTTCTTTCTCCAAAGCATGGAAACAACCGCCGCAATCGGCACAAAAATGAACGCTATTACGGCAAGCTTCCAGTTCAGAATCAGCATATAGAGTACCACAGCCACAAACATGATGCAGACCGTAAACAGGTTACAGAATATGTCTTCCATAAAGGAACGGATTCGTCCCGTGTCATGCATCAGGCGGTTCATTAACGCTCCCGGCCGCTTTTCGTGGATATAAGAAAGGGACAACATCTGAATCTTTTGATACAGCTTGGAACGTAAATCCTTTGCTATAACGGAACCGAGCTTTGAACAGCAATAACTCTTTCCGATATTAATTGCCGCCCCTGCGATACCAACAAAAAACATGGCAAGCAGAAACAGAATTGCAAGAGAAAAATTGCTGTCCTCTTTATATAATACGTCATCCAGCAGATGCTTCTGTACTTCCGGACCGAGTAATGTCACAACTGCCGTAAGCAGCATAAAAATCAAAATCGGTACCATCTGTTTCTTATATGAAGCAAGAAGCCCAAAAAGCTGTTGCAGCACACCTCTGTACTTTCCGTTACAATGCGGACATTCCTTCGTTCCCGGAAGTGCTCTTCCGCAGACAAAACAGGTTTTCTCGTTTTCTTCACTCATTGCACGTTCCGTACTTCCGCTCTTTATAAGGGTGATTCCTCTCGCCACATAAGCATAGCGTGCCAGATGCTTTGAAGTATACCGTACTATCAGATAATCCTGCCCGTCCTTCACTCCGTATAAGACACCGCAGTTAATCCGGGGTTCCGCTTTCACCGCTCCATAATCCGCAAGCAGATACTCCTTCTCCTTTACGGCATTGTGCAGCAAAATCAGTCTCTTATTTGTAACCACGGTAAACGCATTTTTTACATAGTTTCCGGAAAGGTCACAATCATAAGGAACCGCATAAAATACTTCCTCCTGTGCCTCCAAAGAAAGCGCCGCAAGCTCCTCCTTACTTAATTCAAACTTTAATATCATATTGATTCCCTCTCTCGCGCAAAACAAAGCAGATACTCTGCCCCCTGCGCCGCATCTCCTTACAGGAACAAATCCAGTTTTTTCTGCTCCTTTACGGTAAGCTTTGTTACATCCGGTATTTCAAACCGGTTTTCGTCAATATCAGAGATAATGATTCTGGTATCGGAAAGATGCACTACCGAATTTCCATTCATACGAATTACAAAACGGCAATGGCCTCTATCCGTATCTACATCAAAATAGGCAAATCCATAGGCATCCTTTATCTGATAAATCTTCGTAATCACCGGTGTAAAATAACGAAGCGAAAGCTGTTCTGTCAGCATCTCCCGTACCTCTTTTGGAAAACTTTCCATCTGTTCGATTACACCAATCTCCTTTGAGGTCTCCTCTGCGGTACGAATGGATATGTATTTCCCCGGTTCCGAAAACGGAAACATCCGCACTACCTGTACACGGGAATACACTTCATCCTCTACCTTAAGACTTACAAAACCGCCTTCCGTTCTTGCAAAAGCTGCATTTTCGGGAGTCAGATACCGGAGCCTCAGCATTGCCTCCGTTTCCTGCTCCATCTGCTCCAAACTAAACTCTTCGTTCATCTCTTCTCTCACAATATCCTCCTATTCCAGCCCCTTAAGAGCCAGCGCCTTCGTCTGAAGTTCCATCAATTTGTAATAGGTGCCGTGAAGGTCGTAAAGCTCTGCCTGGGTTCCTTCTTCCGTAATCTGACCGTGATCCAGTACAATCAGGCGGTCGGCATCACGAAGGGTAGAAAGACGATGTGCAATGGAAAGCGTCGTACGATTTTTCACCAAATACTGCATGGACGTTTGAATTGCCTTTTCCGTCTCCGTATCCACAGACGCTGTTGCTTCGTCTAAAATTAAAATTTTCGGGTTTGCCAGAATCGCACGCGCAATGGAAATACGCTGTCTTTCACCGCCGGAAAGCTGCCTTCCCGATGAGCCGATAATCGTATCATAGCCGTCCGGCATGCGAAGGATAAACTCATGAGCACTTGCAAGCACCGCAGCCTGAATAATTTCTTCCTTTGTTGCCGTCGGGTTCGCATAAGCAATGTTCTGCTCTACGGTTCCCATAAAAATGTAGGTTTCCTGTGACACCATCGCAACATTTCGCCGCAAATCATAAAATGCCATATCCCTTACATTAACACCATCAATTAAAATCTGTCCCTCCTGCGGGTCATACATACGGGAGATAAGATTTACAAGAGTGGTCTTGCCCGCACCGGAGCGTCCGACAATACCAAGCATTTCACCCGGCTTAATATGTAATGTAATATCCTTTAAAATCGGGTTGCTGATTTCATAGCCAAAGGTCACATGGTCCAGTACAATCTCACCCTCCGGCTCTGTCATACGAACTGCATTTTCCCGCTCCGTAATTTCCGGAATGGAATCTAAAATTTCAAACATACGCTGTGCGCTGTTCATGCTGTCGGACCAGTTGTAGAAGAACCTGGAAAAGAAGTTAATCGGACCGTTTAACTGACCAACATAGCCGGTAAAGGTCAGTAACATTCCCACTTCAAAATATTCAGTTCCAAGTACAAACCACACACCAATCGCCCAGACAATCAGATTGATTAATTCCCTTGCCGTAGAGAAAATAGCGGTAAACTTATTGTCATAACGGACAATGTCAATCTCCGCCTCGGAAAGCTTCCTGTTACCCTTTTCAAAACGGATAATCTCGTTTTCCTGCTGACCGAATGCTTTTACCACACGGGCTCCGGTCAGGTTATCGTTGACATTACTGTTTACGGTACGTTCCTTTCTGTGACGGCGTCCGAACAAGCCCCACAGCTTCGGACGAAGCTTAAGGCTGATAATCAGAGTAACCGGCATCAGTACCATCGCGGCAAGTGCCAGCTGCCAGCGCATCAGAAACATAACAACCAGCGTTGCGATAATCGTAAAACCATGTACAAATGCATACGGCAAAACATCCACAAAAAACCCTGTGACACGGTCGGCATCACTAAGCACACGTGTCATCAGGCTGCCGGTCTGTCTGCTCTTAAAAAACTGGATGGAAAGCTGTCCCATCTGCTTAAATACATCCTTTTTCATGTCCCGGACAACGCTTACCACCACTTTTGCCGTAATCACACCATGGATAATCTGGAATATCTGTAACACCAGCTTCGTAACAAACATCACCGCTACCAGAAGCGTCAGTGCCGTAAAAGCTTCCACATGTTTGATTCCGAAGCGCTCAAAATACGCCATGTTCTTTCTTAACACATAGTCATACAGCACCGTACCGCTTAAATACGGCCAGACAAGGTTTAACAGTGCGGTAATAATGATACTTGCAAGTAACAGAACCATAGCTCCGGTATACGGCTTAAAGTATGAAAAGGTACGAAAAAAGACGGACTTTCTGTCCATACACTTCGGGCAGATTTTCCGGTTTTTATCCGGATACATCGTCCCGCATTTCGGACAAAACTCCTCTTCTTCCTTTTCCTCGTCCAAAGCATCCTTATCAGGACTCTCGAAACGTCGGACTAATTCATATGCCTGCTTCATGCACAAATTTGAAAATGCGGCAAGAATACGCTCCGTTTCTCCTACCTTTGCGGTAAGTACGGCGCAAGCCACCTGACGTTCTATCCGCAACTCTGAAAGCTCTTCCACGGAATACACCCGTAGATTCCACTCCCGTAATTCTTCCGAAGACTCCGTGAACGGATAGCCTTTAAAGATATGAATAGACGACGGTACTGCCGGAGAAGCTGCAATCGCAAGCTTCTCCTTTGTCAGTACCAGAAAACCGTCTGCATATTCGCAGGCGGTATTCATATCGGTCTTTGCTCCCAATACAATATCTTTTTCCTTTATTCCCTGCCGTTCTAAAAGCTCCCAGACCTTTCCCGGCATTTTTGGTATACGCATAACACTCTCCTTTTACATCTACTCCTCCGACTGTGCCGTGATGCTTAATGCAAGCTCCTTAAGCTGCTTATCATCCACAACATTCGGTGCATCCGTCATCAGACAGGATGCATCCTTTACCTTAGGGAATGCAATCACATCGCGGATAGAATCCACTTTTGCCATCAGCATTACCAGACGGTCCAGACCGTATGCAAGCCCCGCATGCGGCGGAACACCGTACTTAAAGGCATTCAGTAAAAATCCGAATCTCTCGTAGGCTGCTTCCTTTGTAAATCCTAACATTTCAAACATCTTTTCCTGTATATCATTTTGGAAAATACGAACGGAACCGCCACCGATTTCCGTACCGTTTAAAACAATATCATATGCTTTTGCACGCACCTTCCCAGGGTCGGTGTCAAGAAGCGGAATGTCTTCTTCCATCGGCATGGTAAACGGATGATGCATGGCTACATAACGGCCTTCCTCTTCACTATACTCAAGAAGCGGGAACTCCGTTACCCACAGGAAATTAAACTGATTCTTATCCAGTAATTCCAACTGCTTTGCCAGCTCTAAACGAAGTGCACCGAGCACGTCATAAACAACTTTATTTTTATCTGCGGCAAATAAAAGCAAATCTCCCGGCTCTCCGTTCATAGCGGCTACCAGAGCTTTTAACTCTTCTTCCGTCATAAACTTTGCGAAGGATGACTTAAAGCTTCCGTCAGCTTCTACCGCAAGATATGCAAGCCCCTTAGCGCCGTACCCCTTGGCAAACTCAACCAGTGCATCAATCTTCTTACGCGGCATACCTGCCTGTCCCTTTGCGTTGATACCGCGCACGGAACCACCGTTCTCAAGAGCACCGGTAAATACACCGAAACCGCAACACTTAACAACCTCGGAAACATCGGTAAGTTCCATTCCGAAACGGGTATCCGGCTTATCGGAGCCGAAACGGTCCATTGCCTCCTGCCAGGTCATTCTCTGAATCGGAAGCTTAACCTCCACATCCAGAACTTCCTTAAAGAGCTTCTGAAGCAGACGCTCATTCACGTCCAATACATCCTCTATATCTACAAAGGACAGCTCCATATCTATCTGTGTAAACTCCGGCTGACGGTCTGCGCGCAAATCCTCATCACGGAAGCACTTCACAATCTGGAAATACCTGTCGTATCCGGAACACATAAGGAGCTGCTTAAACAGCTGCGGAGACTGCGGCAAAGCGTAAAAGCTGCCCGGATGCACACGGCTCGGCACAAGATAATCTCTTGCTCCCTCCGGCGTACTCTTTGTGAGCATCGGGGTCTCAATTTCAAGAAAGCCCTCGTCTGCCAGAAACTGTCTCGTTAAGGTAGCTACTTTACTACGCATTATAAGGTTTCTCTGTAAATCCGGACGACGCAAATCAATATAACGATACTTCAGGCGAAGCTCTTCCTTTGTCTTGGAATCCTCCTCCACCGGGAACGGCGGCACCTCAGCCTCAGACAAAATACGAAGCTCCTTTGCGCGTACCTCGATATCTCCGGTAACCAGAGATTCATTTACAGCGCCCGAACGCTTTACCACTTCACCTACCACAGCAATAACAAATTCACTGCGAAGCTTTTCTGCTTTTGCAAAATTTTCACATCCGCAGGTATCCTCTTCAAAAATAATCTGAAGCAACCCCGAACGGTCACGAAGGTCCAGAAAAATAATACCTCCCTTATTACGGCTTTTCTGTACCCAGCCCATAACAGTCACATTTTCACCGATATTTGCACGGCTTACCTCCGTACATCTATGGCTTCTTTTTAAGCCGGTCATTGACTCTGCCATTCTAATCTCCTCCTTTTGTTCCTCTATACTACACCATTTTACGCTCCGTGTAAATAGTGTTTTTTCTGATTAATATACGCTGCCGATTCTCTGATTTCTTCAAACTCGTCGGAATTATACAATTTCATAAATTCCAGAAAAATGCCCATATCCAAATCCTTTGAATCCTCAATCATCATCTCCAGTGCCGTATCAAACTCAAATGCCCTGCGGTAAGGACGTTCCGAAACAAGTGCACAAAATGTATCACAAACCTTTATAATACGTGCCGAAAGCGGAATTTTACTTCCGGCCAGATTATCCGGATAACCCGAACCGTCAAAATTTTCATGATGATGATATACAGCCTGAACAATAGCATCCGGATAGCCGCAGGCAAGCAGCATCTTTCTGGCATTATCCGCATGCATCCTCATATACCTCATTTCTTCAATCTTCATGGTATCCTTATCGCGCCCGTAAAGAACCTGTCCCAACTGCAGCTTTCCTATATCATGCAGCCCTGCCGCCACAAGCAGCTGTTCTTTAAACTCTTCGGATAACTCCAACGAATCACAGAGTAACCGCACGGTCTTAGTAACCATAACTCCGTGATCGATGGCATCCTCCAAATCCTCCTGTACCACTGCACCGTTTACGGTACGCTTATATACATTCATAATATTATGATATACTCTTTCAAAATCATCCGTGCCTTTGTACATTCCATTCCTCGCTTTCCTTCCCCGAACCGATTCACGTACATCTCCCCCGCGACATTTGACCCGCCGGTACTAGTACAGCCCTTTATATTGTCGGAAAAACGCCTGCTTTCTGGCAATCATCTCATCGGTACGCTCTAAATAATCCTTCAGACTCTTTACATTTTCGGAACGCTCGATTCTCTCTCCGCCCGAAAGCACCAGCTTTGTGGCTGCACCTGCCCCCAGAGCAAGGATGGAATGTTTCTCTTCCATAATCAGAATATTATAAAGACCTTCCTTGCCCTCTCTGGCATAACCTACGTTTTCCAGATTCTCTTCCATGTTTTTCTGACGATACAGATAATACGGCTCATATCCATATTCCTTCGCAAACCGCACGGATGCCGCAAGCATGGCTCCTACCTGTATTGCTCCCTTTCCCCGGTACTGCTCCCTCTCAATGTTTAACCGTGCCGCCCGCTTTATTGCCAATGTATGCACCGTCACGCTGTCCGGTGACAATTCACCGATTTGCCTCAGAGTTTCTTCCACATCCTCTGCATTTTCTCCCGTAAGCCCCAGAATTAAATCCATATTAATATTGGTAAATCCGGTCTCTCTTGCTAACCGGTATGCCTCACGGATATCCTCCGTAGTATGCCGCCTCCCGATTAACTCAAGCGTTTTCTGGTTCATGGTCTGAGGATTCACGGAAATGCGCGTTACAGCCTCATCATGCAGCAGCTGCAGCTTCTCCTTCGTAATACTGTCGGGTCTTCCCGCCTCCACAGTCCATTCCGCTGCCTGCTCTACCGGAAAATAATCCTTTAAGGTTCGTATAATTTCCTGTAGCTGTTCCGCCGAAAGAGCGGTAGGCGTTCCTCCGCCGAAATAAACCGTTGCCAGCTTTTTATCGGACAGCAGCCCTGCACTTGCCTCAATTTCTCTCTTCAATGCCTCAACATAAGCTCCGGTAAACTGTCCGAACCGCTCAAGCGGATAAGATGTAAAGGAACAGTAAAGACAGGTGGTCGGGCAAAACGGTATCCCCAGATACAGACTGTAGCTGTTTTTATAATCCAGACCGGTCAGCAGCTTCTTTTCCTTTTCCGCCACCGCAAGACTTAATTTTCTCTTTTCCTCCGAGCAGTAGTATTCATCACGCAAAAAAACGTCAATGGATTCCGGGCTCTCCCCCGATTCCAGACGTTCTAACACCTGCTTCACCGGACGAACTCCGGTTAATGTCCCCCATGGAAGCGTTTTTCCCGTTTCTGCCGAAAGCATTCGGTACACTCCGCGCTTTACTTCATCACGGTACTTTTTTCGCAGGGTAACGGGCACCTGTTTTTCTTCCCTTTGCACCGGACTTCCTGCCTTATCCCGGTAAAGAGAAAGAAGAAACCCGTCCTCCCTCCAGCTTCCGGCAAGCAGAAAATTCCAGTCACCGTCACATACCTCTTCACCGTATGCAACCGTCACTTCCTCCTCCGGGAAAAAAGCCTTGATTAACGGCCGGATATCCTGTTCAAAGGCCTCGCTTGTCAACTGTAATCGAATCATTACTCCATTCCTTCCCTGTCTATCCCATTTCTGCCGGAACAAAAGGATTTTCTCGTTTTTCCGACCCGATGTCCGTTTCCTCTCCGTGTCCGGAATATACTACCGTCTCCTCCGGAAGCACATAAAGCTTTTCACGAATCGACCTTGCCAGAGCAGCCATGCTGCCACCCGGAAATTCCGTATTGCCGATACTTCTGAAAAACAAAGTATCCCCCGAAAACAAAATCCTGTTTTCCGGCAGATAGTAACAGCAGCCGCCTGTCGTATGCCCCGGCGTATGCACCACTTTAAGCCGTACTCCCGCCGTTTCAAGCTCCGCTCCGTCCGCAAGAGGCTGTACATTCTCCAAAGTGTAGGAACGACGCAAAAAGCGCTCGGAAAGATTTTGCACCGGGTCTGTCAGAACGGCAAGCTCTGCCTCATGACAATATACCGGTACACCGTATTCTTTCCGTATACGGTCTGCCGCCATAATATGATCCAGATGACCGTGTGTCAGAAAAATTGCGGTAAGTCCTACTTCCTTTTCTCGCAAAAACGTAAGAATCTTTTCCTCATAATCACCGGGATCAACCAAAAAGCCCTCCTTCGTCTCTTCATTCCGCACCAGATAACAATTCGTCCGGAATACACTGACCCGAATACTATATACCTTTACCATAACTGCTACCTCTCATCAACCGGTTGTACGTGTCACATCAAGAACACTCTCCACCGCTCCGATTTTCGTAATCAGATATTGCAGCTGTTCCTTTCCCTTTACCTGAAATCCTACGGTAATGGTTGCCGTTCCCTGCTTGCTTGTGCGGGAATTAAGCGATACAATATCAATTTTATTTTCCGTAAAGATTTTGGAAATATCCATCAAAACTCCGCTGCGGTTATTTGCATAAATAATGATTTCGGCAAAATAGCTTTCGGATTCCTTTACTCCGTCCGGCATACTCCATTCCGCCGATATCATACGATGTCTGTCTTCCTCCGAAGCATTGATAATATTGATGCAGTCGGTTCGATGAACAGAAACCCCTCTTCCTCTCGTAACAAAGCCGATGATTTCATCCCCCGGCACCGGAGAACAGCACTTGGATAAATGTACTGCCACATCATCCAGACCCTGTACCGTAATTCCTGCCTTGGCCTTTACAGGAAGCGGCTTTGCCTCCTTTGTGCTTCCGATCGTCTCTAACAGCTTTTCGTCCGTAACCTCACGCTTTACCTTTTTATTATATTCCTCCTGCAGACGGTTGACAATCTGCCCTTCCTTTAATGCACCGTGGCCGATTGCCGCAAGCACCGAATCCCAGTCACGGAAACCGTATTTTCTCATACAAACATCAAGAAATTCCGGCTTCGTTAAATCCGGCAGAGAAATGCCCTTTGCCTTACAGTAAGCCTGCAACAAATCCTTTCCGCGCAGAATATTGTCATCCTTAAGCTCCGTCTTAAACCACTGGTTGATTTTATTCTTTGCCTGTGTACTTTTTACAATGGAAAGCCAGTCACGACTCGGTCCCTTCGCATTCTGTGAGGTAATAATCTCGATACGGTCTCCGTTTTGCAGCTGATATTCAATCGGAACCAGCTTTCCGTTTACTCTGGCTCCAACCATCTTATTCCCTACCGCACTGTGAATCGCATACGCAAAATCCACCGGGCAGGACCCTGCCGGAAGATTCTTAACATCTCCGGTCGGCGTAAAACAATAAATCCGGTCGGAAAACAAGTCAAGGTCATCCTTAATCGAGCTTAAAAACTCCTTACTGTCCGACATCTCCTGCTGCCACTCCAGAATCTGGCGAAGCCATGCAAGCTTTTCTTCCTCCGTATCGGAACTCTTAATACCGTTCTGGTTTTCCTTATATTTCCAATGTGCCGCAATACCGTATTCCGCGGTACGGTGCATATCAAAGGTACGAATCTGGATTTCAAAAGGTGTGCCGTTCGGACCGATTAAGGTTGTATGAAGAGACTGGTACATATTTGCCTTCGGCATTGCAATGTAATCCTTAAAGCGCCCCGGTATCGGCTTATACATTTCGTGAATGACACCAAGCGCCGCATAGCAGTCCTTCACGGTATTAACAATAATGCGCACTGCAAACAAATCATAAATCTGGTCGAGCGTCTTGTTCTGGTTCACCATCTTCTTATAAATACTGAAAAAGTGCTTCACACGTCCGCTGATTTCCGCCTGAATACCGACTTTGCGGATGTGCTCTCCCACTTCCTCAATAATACCGTTTATAAACTTTGTACGTTCATCCTTACGAAGCTCGATTTTTTCCTCCAGCTCCTTACAGACCTCCGGCTCCAGATAGCGTAAAGACAGGTCATCCAGCTCGATTTTTATTTTAGATATACCGAGCCTCTGTGCCAGAGGTGCATAAATGTCCATGGTCTCTCTGGCCTTCTCTATCTGCTTTTCCGGCTTCTGATACTGCAGCGTCCGCAGATTGTGTAAACGGTCCGCTAACTTAATTAAAACCACACGGATATCCTTAGCCATAGCTAAAAACATCTTACGCAGATTCTCAGCCTGAAGCTCTACCTTATCCTTGGAATAATTCAACTGCGTCAGCTTTGTTACACCGTCAACCAAAAGTGCAATTTCACTGCCGAATATGTCTGTAATTTCCTCCAGCGTATATGCGGTGTCCTCTACCACGTCATGCAGAATTCCGGCAATAATCGTTTCCTTGTCGAGCTCCAGCTCAGCCAGAATAATCGCAACACAAATCGGATGAATGATATAAGGCTCTCCCGATTTGCGAAACTGTCCCTTATGGGCTTCGTCTGCCAGATGGTACGCCTTTTCTATCATTGACAAATCGGTAGAAGGATGATAGGCACGTACCGCCTCAATCAGCTTCTGATACAGTACCTCCGGGCTTGTAAAATCCGCCGGTGTACTAAGCTCCTTCTCATCTGTCCGTCTCATCTGTATACTCAGTTCATTTCCTGTTAATTTTGTTTCCATGCTGCCCCCTGCTCCGGCAAACCTGCCTCTTTACGAAACACCCACCATGAAAAGAAAATAAATGCGTTACGCCGTTATTTTCCCGGGTACGTAACCACGGATTCCACATCATAACCGGCAAGTCTCTTTCTGCCCTGAAGCCCTGCAAGCTCTAACAGAAAAAGAATCTTTACCACCTTTCCGCCAAGCTGCTCGATTAACTTCACCGCAGCCTCTATTGTACCACCGGTTGCAATCAGGTCATCCACCAGTACCACTTTTTGTCCCGGCCGGATAGCATCCTTATGCATCTCAATGGTGGCAGTACCGTATTCCAGCTCATAGGTTGCTTCTATCGTTTCGCACGGGAGCTTTCCCTTCTTCCGTACCGGTACAAATGCCTTGTGCATATTATATGCCAACGGAGCTCCGAAAATAAAACCACGGGACTCTGCACCCACAATCACATCAAACTCTGTATGTTCTATCCTTTTCTGCAGCTCATTAATCGCAAGCTGAAAGCCTTCCGGATTCTGAAGCACACTCGTTACATCCCGAAACATAATACCCGGCTCCGGAAAATCCGGAATCGTTCTTATATAATCCTCAACGCTCTTCATAAGTACCTCCTTCTAGGACATAGTGTCCCGATACACCTTTTCAATCTGCTCCGCAAAAGCCTCTTTTGAATAAGGTCTTGCCGCTTTTTTTGCATTTTCACGGTAAAGCTCTGTATCCTCCCCGTATAACACATGCTCCAGCCCGGAAAGAAACTCGTCCTGTGATTCAAAGGCAAAGCCGTTCTCTCCGCTTCGCAGAACATTATGTAAACAATCATCCCTTTTAGCCACAACAGGAAGCCCGGCTGCCATTGCTTCTATGTAAGTAAGTCCCTGGGTCTCACTCTGGGATGCACTGACAAATACATCCCCTATGGCATAGTATGCACCGATTTCATCCCATGGCTTTGCTCCCGCAAAAATCAAATCTCCGGAAATCCGTTCTTCCTCTGCCAGACGTTTCAGTCCTTCCGTTGCCGGGCCGTCACCTACCAGCAAAAACTTTGCATCCCTGTGCTTTTCCAAAAACGGAGGAAGCATTTTTATCAGTTCACCGATATTTTTCTCCTGTGCGATTCTCCCCACATACAAAATGACCTTTTCCGTCCCGTCAAGCCCGACTTCGGCTCTCTTTTCGGAAATAAGCTCCTCTCCGAAGCGGTCACGTTCAAACTTCGACAAATCAATCCCTGTCGGCACTACCGAAATCTGCGTTGTAACCTGATAACGCTCTAACAGATGCTTCACCTTGTCCGTTGGTACAATAACGTGCCCTCCGCGATTACAGAAAAATTTCGTGTAACGTCTTGCAAATACCTTCACACCCTTCTCCAGAATGTGAATCGGCATAATATAATGCGTATAATCCTCATAAATCGTGTGATAGGTATGTATGGTAGGTATCTTGTGCTCTCTTGCTACAATCCTGCCGAAAATACCGAGCGGAAACTCCGTATGGGTATGAATAATATCCAGATGCAGACTCCGTATAATGCTGTCCAGCTTATGCTGGTAGAACATACCTACCCTTCGCTCACTGATAAACTTACACCGGAGACTCGGAACACGAAAAACACGTTCCTCATTCTTCGGAGCCTCCGGCAGCGTTGTTGTAAATACGTATACCTCATGCCCTCTCTTTTCCAGCTCCTGCTTAAGCAAAAACACAGATGCCGCCACTCCGTTTATCTCAGGATAATAAGTATCCGTAAATAATCCGATTCTCAAGCTGTATCCCCCCTTATTCCTTATCCTAGGTAATCAAAGCCGTTAACGGCGAATAATCTCGTCTCTTCCCGGTCCGTTGGAAACCATTGTAATCGGCACCTCAATCTGCTTTTCGATAAATTCAATGTACTTACGGCAGTTCTCCGGAAGCTCTTCATACGTCTTGATTCCGCGAATCTCCGTTTTCCAGCCCGGAAGCACTTCATACACAGGCTTTGCCTTCTTTAACTTTGCGGTAGTCGGGAAATCCTTTGTCACAACTCCGTCTATCTCATATCCGACACAAACAGGCAGCTCGTCCAAATACCCAAGCACATCCAGTACCGTAAGCGCAACCTCTGTTGCCCCCTGCATCCGGCAGCCGTATCTGGTTGCTACGGCATCGAACCATCCCATACGCCGCGGTCTTCCCGTAGTAGCACCGTACTCTCCGCCGTCGCCGCCGCGTCTGCGAAGCTCGTCCGCCTCTTCGCCGAAAATTTCACTGACAAACTCACCTGCACCAACCGCGCTGGAATATGCCTTAACCACCGTAATAATATCCTTAATCTCATACGGCGGAATGCCGGCACCGATGGCACCGTAAGCCGCAAGTGTGGAGGAAGATGTAACCATCGGATAAATACCGAAATCCGGGTCCTTTAACGCTCCAAGCTGTCCTTCTAACAAAATATTCTTTCCTGCTTTTATTGCATCATGCAGAAATGCCGACGTATCGCAAACATACGGAGCCACCATATCACGATAAGAAAGCAGTGTACTGTAAATCTCTTCCTTATCAAGCAGCGGCTTATGATACATATGCTCCAGCATAATATTCTTCATTTCACAGACGCGTTCAACCTTTTCCTTCAATCCTTCTTCATCAAACAGCTCAGACACCTGAAATCCGATTTTGGCGTACTTGTCGGAATAAAACGGTGCAATGCCTGATTTAGTGGAACCGAAGGACGCTTTTCCGAGACGTTCCTCTTCATACTGGTCAAACAGAACATGATAAGGCATCATAATCTGTGCACGGTCCGATACTAAAATCTTCGGCTTCGGAACTCCCCTGTCCAAAAGTCCCTGTATCTCATTGAATAAATACGGAATATTAAGTGCCACACCGTTTCCGATAATGCTCGTGGTATGGTCATAGAAAACACCGGACGGCAGTAAATGTAATGCAAACTTGCCGTACTTGTTTATAATCGTATGTCCCGCATTGCTTCCTCCCTGAAATCTTACGATAATGTCGGAAACCTCTCCGAGCATATCCGTAATCTTTCCTTTTCCTTCATCGCCCCAGTTTGCGCCTACTATTGCTCTAACCATATAATCCTCCGTTCCGCTGTCCATGCAGCCGTCTATCTTTTTGTGGTGCTACCGAATCCTCCGTTGCGCGTCTCACTCACGGCATCCTCTGTTGTAACCCCGTATGGCAAAAATATGCCTTGCATAAACCCTGTTCCCACCTCCAGGGTAACACTCTTTCCTTCATTGGAATCATTCGTTAGCTTCGCGAAAATATGTCCTTCGTTGTCCGAATAAAAGTAATCGCTGTCAATGATTCCTACCGTATTATTTAGCTGCAGACGGTACTTAAAACCAAGTCCGCTGCGCGGAAACAACATAAGCACATAACATGCCGCCATCTCCGCACGGATACCGGTTGGTATCTTCACCGTTTCTCCCGGTGCCAGAGTAACCGTGACCGGCATAAAAAAGTCATAGCCGGCAGAGCCCTTTGTTGCTCTTGCCGGAAGCTTTAAGCTTTCATATATTTCAGAGACATTACCCGCCTCATTAGGAAATGCTTCCGAAAAATCTGCCTCAAACCGCTCCCTGCTTACCTTTGAAAACTTTGCAATACGCGGAGCGGCCGGATATTCCAATCTCATAAAGACCTCCCTATACTTCCTTTAAAAATGCAACGTAACCCTGAAATGCCTCAAACAAATCCGACTTACTTGTTATCTCCCACGGTGCATGCATGCTAAGAACCGCTACACCGCTGTCAATGACCTCCATGCCGTAATTTGCCATAATATAAGCAATGGTTCCGCCACCGCCCTCGTCTACCTTTCCGAGCTCTGAGGTCTGAAAGGTAACCTTATGGGCATCCAAAGCCTTGCGAAGCTTTGCCATATACTCTGCATTGGCATCATTGGAGCCCGACTTTCCGCGGGAACCCGTATACTTGTTAAACACAATGCCCTTACCGAAATATGCCGTATTCTTCTTCTCGCTGACAGACGGATAATTCGGGTCATAGGCTGCGCTCACGTCGGAAGAAAGCATCTGTGAATTTGCCAGTGCCCTGCGTACCGAAAGCTCGGAATACTCACCGCAAAGATTCAAAATCTCCGCCACCGCGTTTTCAAAGAAACGGGAATGCATGCCTGTGGCACCTACACTGCCGATTTCCTCTTTATCCACTAAAATACATACTGCCGTGCGGTCGGTCTTCTTCATCTCAAACAAAGCCTTCATGGAAGAATACGCGCACACACGGTCATCCTGACCGTAGCCCATAATCATGCTGCGGTCAATACCGAATTCACGCGCAGGACCGGCAGGCACCGCTTCGATTTCCGCAGAAACAAAATCATCTTCTTCAATATTATACTTTTCCTTTAACAATAAGAGAATATTCTCCTTTACCGCTTCCTTCTCTTCACCGGCCAGAGGAATACTTCCGACCAAAATATTTAAGTCCTCGCCTTCCACTACCTTTGATGCGGTCTTTTCCATCTGCTTTGCCGATAAATGAACCAGCAAATCGGTAATTCCCACTACCGGGTCCGTTTCCTTTTCACCGATAACTACATCGACTGCTGTACCGTCCTTCTTTACTACCACACCGTGCAATGCTAAAGGCAGAGTGACCCACTGGTACTTCTTGATACCGCCGTAATAATGGGTATCCATAAGTGCCATTTCCGTATCCTCATAGAGCGGCACCTGCTTTAAATCCACACGCGGAGAATCAATATGGGCACCTAAAATCTTCATTCCTTCCTCTAACGGTCTTTCACCTATAAGAAACAGGGCAACGGCCTTCCCCATACAATTCACATATACTTTATCCCCTGCACAAAGGGTCGTCTTCTTTGCAATCGCATCCTTTAAATCCACATATCCTTCTGCCCTTGCCTGACGTAAAATCTCGTTCACACATTCACGCTCAGTCTTACAGTCGGAAATGAACCTGCGGTATCCCTCCGCAAAATCAAACACTTCCTTCTTCTGCTTCTCGGAATATTTCAGCCATGCATTTTTGCTCGGCTTTGTACCCTTTTTATCCTTTGTCGGCTCTGTCTGCTTTGCTGCCACCTCAAATCCTTCCTTTCTGACACAATTTCATTACATAGTATATCTCATTTCCCCTCACTAAGCAAGAAAAAATTTCGCCTGCGCAAATAGTAATAGGCAATTCCAAGCGGAACCGCAGCCGACACCCATGCAAGCGGTCCCGCAAGACAGATTCCCCTGAAGCCTAACACTCCCGGTAAGATGTAAGAAGCGGCCATACGTGTCATAAGCTCAAACACACCGCCCATCAGCGGCATAAAGCTCCGTCCGATGCCCTGCAGCACATTCCGGTATACAAATATCATGTTCAAAAACGGGAAAAATAATGCTGCCTGCCGCAAATACATCTGTGCCGCCGACAGAATCTCATCCAGCACAGCCGCATCCATTTCTTCCGCAGTCATAAAAAGCTTTGTAAGCGGTGTCCCGAACAAAAACAAAATAATCATGGATATCACCGCACAGGTAAGAGTCAATACGGTACATTTTGCCACGCCCTCTTTGATACGGTCGGTTTTCCCCGCTCCGAGGTTCTGTCCGGAATACGTTGCCATAGCAACACCGAAGGTCACCGCAGGCTGTGTCACCAGCTGTTCTGCCTTACTTGCCGCAGTAAATGCCGCAATCTTTTCCGTTCCGAACAAATTCAGTGCTCCCTGTACCACGACGGTGCCGATAGCGGTTATACAAAACTGAAAAGCCATCGGAAGACCGATATTTAAATGTCTGCGGTACATGGATACCGGAACCTTAAAATCCTCCTTTGACAAATGCAGTATCGGATACTTCCTCCGGATATAAAGCAGACATAAAAGTCCGGATACCAGCTGGGATATTACCGTTGCCAGTGCCGCACCTGCCACACCGAGTCCGCCATACCGTATCAGCACAATATCCAGCACAATATTTAATAAAGAAGAAATCATCAAAAAATACAGCGGACTTCTGCTGTCACCGACCGCACGCAGTAAGCATGCCAGAAGGTTATACATTATGGTAGCCGCAATACCGGCATAGATAATGCTGATATAAATAACCGCATCCCCGATAATGTCCTCCGGCGTGTGAATCAGTGTCAGAAGCGGCCTCGCCGTAAATAGCGAAAGCACTGTCAGTGCCACCGTAAAGCCGGCGCAAAGCGTCACCGCACTTGCCTCCGCTTTCTTTAACCCTGCCTCATCCTTTGCCCCGAAGCGTTGTGCCACCATTACCGAAAAACCGCTGGTCAGGCCGTTCGCAAAGCCAAGTACCAGAAAGTTTAAGGAACCGGTCGTTCCTACCGCTGCCAGTGCCTGATAGCCCAGATATCTGCCTACAATAATAGTATCCACCATGTTGTAGAGCTGCTGGAACACATTTCCTAACAGCACCGGAAGTGAAAATAGAAGCAACAGCTTCATCGGGCTGCCCTTTGTCATATCCCTGACCTTCGTTTTACTCATATAATTACCTCGTCATACGAATTTATCTTTTTTACAACAGGAAGGCGACACGCCACTGCGTCCCGCCTTCTCAAACGTCATTGTAAATCGATTTTAGTGTGTTGTCAATAGATTTTTCGGCATAGGTTGCTTTCATAAGGAACTGTCCACCTTTTTTTGATTCAAAAGAGCTTTACATTCATTATTACACAACTGACAACTTATTTCTTTATTCCATCCCATAATGATACAGATACAAATCCTCCAGCCGCGGCTTTACCGGCACCGCCTCATAGCCTTCGGTGTACCGATCAGCAACGATGCGGATACGAACGAACTCCTCCTCACGCATCAGGGACACCACCTCATACTTTTTCTCCATCGCATTGACCGCTTCCTCCGGCACCAGACATTCAAACACCTTTCCTTCAATCTCCTTTAACAGCTCCGGAAGTGTTCCTTCCCTAAATAACACGCCCTCCTTTAACAACAAGAAGCGGTTTGCGATAAACTCAATGTCCGAAACCACATGAGTGGCAATCAGTACAATCTTATTAAAGCTGATTTGGGAAATCAGATTGCGGATGCGGATGCGCTCATTAGGGTCCACTCCCGCCGTCGGCTCGTCCAGAATCAGAATCTCCGGGTCGCCAAGAATCGCCTGGGCTAACAACAGCCGCTGGCGCATACCACCGGACAACGCTCCCGCCCGCTTCGTGGCATGCTCCGTCATATTCACAAAATCAAGAACCTTTCCGACACTCTCCTTTAGTTCTTCCTTCTTCATGCCCTTCAATGCACCGATGTACTCCAGAAACTGCACACAGGTCATATCCTCATACACCCATTGCTGCTGCGGCATATAGCCGATATGGGCGCGAAAGGCTTCTCCCAGCTGTTCCGTTTCCACTCCGTTTAAAAACAGCTTTCCGGAGGTCGGCATCAGATTTCCCACTAAGATATTCATTAACGTGGATTTACCCGCACCGTTTGCTCCCATCAGACCGTAGATTCCTTCCGAAACAGAAAAGGATACATCATTCAGGGCACATTTCCCGGTGGCATTCTTACCGAAGCCCTTCCCCGTATTATAGTATTTTACGATATGCTCGCCTCTTAATTCCATAGCTTTCTCCTCCCTTTCAAGGTCAAAACAACTCCGCCGGTTACCAGTCCGAAATACACCGGAATTCCGAACCACGCTCCCAAAAGCAGCGGGTTGCCGTATATTCCGTATAGCGGATACGCAAGCACCGTCCAGGAGGGATTTAGCATAGTCAGAAGCGGAATACAGACAAATACCGCCCCGCAGGCAAAGAACGTGTAAACAAAGCTTTTCAACCGTTCTGCCACAGCCATAATAAATACCACCGTCACCGGACACAGCACCAGCCGGACCACATAAAGTAACACCAGATATGTGCCTATGGAAATGCCTTCCCCGTACTGCATAAGCCACGGAAGACTTACCGCCGGATAGGAATAGCCGTGTACCTCATACTGCTTTGTCACCTGCAAAAAGTCCGGAAGATACACCGCCACACCCACAAGCACACTAAAAACGGCACAAATCAGATATTTCCTTGCCGGAACCTGTCGTTCTCCCTTTACGGTAGAGTGTAACAGTCCCTCCATTCTCCGCTGGGGGTCGTAAGAAAACACCGATGCAGAAAACAGAAGCACCACCAGCATAAGCTTTAACGTCAACAAAGCATCCTTGTCCTTTTGCACCTCACCCGACAACACACCGACCCCGGTATCGTACACGAAGTAGCCTCCGTGCTCCTTTAAATATTCATAGCGCTCCGCTACCCGTTCGTAGGCATCCAAGGCCAGACTGCTCTTTGCCTCCAGTGCATCCATATAGATTTCATTTAATAACTCCGGTGTCTGCTCTGTCACCGGTCCCTCCAAACGGGTCATATACGTCTTATAATAATACTCTTCAAGAGATTTGCCCGGATTTCCTGCCCGCACATAAATCAATACCTGCAGCAAAAGCAACCCCAGTACCATAGGAAGCAGACGCTGCATGACAAATGCCTTCCACAGCTCCAGAAACAGCAGGTTCGTTCCCCCGTGCCGTCTTCTCTTTTCCCTGCGAAGGCGCCCGCCGGACCGGTGCTCCAGCCGCTTTCCGTAGCTTTTGTAGCCGAAACAGCTTCCAAAAACCGCACCGAGAAACAGCACAACAAGCAATACCACCGCACACACACCGTAATTTACCGGCTGTCCAAACACATTGATGTGCTTATACTGCAACAGCCACTCCTGATTCTGAAATAGGGCAATCAAATTCACATACCGGAGGGGCGAATACACCGAGGTAGCCGCAATGCCGGAATACAACAAAAACTCTGCAAGCAGTAATCCCGCAAAGCTGAGCACCACGCTCACCATGCCCTTTAACAGCGTACAGCATACCGAACACAACAATAACATAACAAACAGAACAAGGATTTTCAACGTAAAATCAAGGCACAGCCATGTTCCTACAGAAAATCCATGTACAGAATGTGCGTAAGCCTCCACCATACGGATATCACGGTCAAGGGGACCTAACCCATAGCTAAGCTCTGCAAACAAGTAATTACAGCCGTAAAACAGCACAGCAATTCCTCCCGCACAGAAAAACAGTGCTGCAAGCTTATACCACAAATGTTTAAGTCTGCCGTGCTTTAACGTCCACTGTAACCGGACCATATCCTGTTCCCGTTCGCGCACAAACAGTACCACGCAGGCAAATATCCCGGCGCAGGCCGCCAGCAGGTCAGTTACCGTAAGATTTACCAGCTCCACGCCCTTAGACGGAGCCTCCGCTATCACAGGCACCTTTGCCTTTTCATACTCCCGATATGCCTTTTCGGCACTCTTCGTGGAAAAAGCATCCGTATCCCGAAACAATACCGAGCCTGTAATCAGGTCCTTTTTCCGTCCCAGCTCCTCCACAAACGCTTCATAGCTGTTTGCTGCCGTAAGCTCGGAAACCACGTCCTTATACAACTCCGATTCTCTGGTAACATAAAGCCCAGCTTCCTTAAGCTCCTCCTTTATATCCGCCAGTTTTCCTTCCCCGAAGGACAGCCTCTCTCCCGCCGGCTGTTTCATAATCTCAGTCCAGGCCCTACGGTACTCTGCCGGAGAATACGTGCCGGAATTCGCCGTATCCCAGAGGCAAAACAGGTTAACACCAAGCAGACATACAAGCATGGAAAGAAACAGCCTGCTCCGGCAAACCTTTCCGATTTCTGAAAAAATAGCTTTCATTGCACACCCGCCTTTCCCTCATTTGTACATTTTTAGTCCAACCCATGCGCTTCATTTAGCTCCTTTGCCAGTTCATTATACCGTGCCTCATTAAAAGCGGTGCGCAGCTTTTCGATTTGCGCCTGATAATCCGGTTTCAGCATAATCAAATTAGTAGAAATATCCATTATTCCGTTTCCCTGACCCCCCTGAAGATAGGTAACCTCTCGTACCTTCTCCTGCACCTTTTTCTGGTCTTCGGTAAACTCCTCCAGATACGGAATCAACTCTATATCGGACATATCGGCATACCATTCTTCGGGATTCGTTTTTCCTAACCGCTCATCCATCTCCACATACATCAGACAGTTTCCAAAGGAATACTCTTCCGGAGCCCTCCATCTGCTCGTACTGTATCCATGCCCACTTTCATTTATTACGCAGGACGTCACATCCTCAAGACCTTCTTCTCCAATCCGGTAATGCACTCCTTCGATACCGTACCGCAACAACTGTACAATCTCCTCATCCTCGTGCATCAAGCTCAACAGCTCCAACGCTTCTTCCTTATGTTGCGAGGAAGATGAAATCCCCAGCATCTGATTGTAATTCGCCTCTACCAAAAAGCGTTCCGTCTCTTCGTAGATTTTCACCCGTGCGGAAAGTGTCCCCTCCTTACTTCTCGTATAGAAACGTTCCCCGTCCCAATTTTCATCCGTTAAGGTTTCATGTAAAAGTAACGGAAGCTCCCCGGCAGAATAATAATCAAATTCTCCCCACCCCTTTTCTTTATAGCGATACTGCGCATCCCAGAGTGCCAGAAGTTCTTCATCCTCCACCGGATTTACAATTTTGTATTCCCCGTTCTGCGAATATTTTACATACAATCCGCTGTAAAGAGACTCAAATCCGCAATAGGAAATTTCATCCATGCTACCCATTCCCGGAATCCCCACTTCCTCCGCCTGCCTAAGCAGTTCGTCCAGATTCAATACATCCAATTCCTCCGGGATTTCTATGCCCGCCTGCTCTGCAGCATCCAGATTCAACATCAGACACTCCTTCTGCTTTATACAATAATTGGATACGAAATTGGATACTCCGTAATTTTCCCCCTGAAAGCTGCAAAGTCTCCAATAATCCTCCGGATAAGCAGAAAGCAAGCGTTCCTTTGCCTTTGTCTCCGGATACTCAGAAAACGGTAATAGATAACCTCCTTTAATTGCTCGGACAATCGCCGTATTTCCATACTTCTTATAAGCTGTTCCGTGATCCTCGCGTCCCAAAAAAATCAAATCAATATTCTCTCCTGAATCCAGCGCTTCCTGCCAAAGACTGATTTGCGCCACCTTCACCTCCTCTGGCTCGACTCGTTTGGACAAATAGAAGGAACAGCCCCGCTCCTGCAATATGTAGTTCAGTTCCGCTACAATGTGATCGTCCAAATACCTCTCATGCATTCCAAACAACCACAGCACCAACTCTATCTGTCCCTCCTTCGGAACAAACTCCCTTTTCGGAATAGTCGTCGGATAAGGAAGTTCAATAGAAGAAATATCAGAACCGGTAGGCTTTGGACTGTTCGTCGGCTTTTCCGGCTCCGATGTCACCGTACCGTTTAATATTGTTCCGTACCGATCCCGCCAGTCGGTTTCATTCGCTTTCTCTGAATCTTTGTTGCATGCGATCACTGTTAGAGACAAAAAAAGCAAAACCACTATCATTACAATTTTCCTACTTTTTCTCATATGAATCTCCTTTCAGATTTCAACGATGCTTTAGCTTTCATCTCTCCCAAATATTTTCTTATCCCTCTATAGAAATGAGCGTCGTCCCTTCCCCATAAAAAATATCACGATAGGTACATAATTCACGATAAGTCCCCTGCTCTCCATCAATATATCTCCAGAATCCCTCGTCACATACCGCAACATAACTTATATTCTCTAATTTATCCCGTATTATAAGTTCTCCGGTAGTTAAATCAAGGCCTGCTATCTTATCGTTCATCTTTGAATCTGTCAATGTCATTATCATTTTATTTCCACTGACTCCGTCGATATGTAGTCTTGTATATCCCTCCGGTAACTCAAACACGGTTTCCTTTTTTCCGTCATAACAATAACATTCCACTTTTGTCATTTCCTCATTCACAAAATACGCACCGTACTCACTAATCCCAGACACCGTTACTACAGGCATTTCTCCATTCTTGTACGATACATCATCCACTAATTCCTTACAAAGTTCCTTTACTCCGGTCCCGTCATAAGGTACATAGTAAAAAGCCTCTCGGTACTCGTTTACTGTAAGCTTCATTGTTTCCTCATCAAAATCAACATCTCCGTAATAGCAACGGCAGTATATACCTTCCTTGTCATATACCGTTTGTAAAATCTGATACTTTTCTTCTCCCTCAATATGAAACAGGGTTTTATATTCTCCCGTTCTCAAATCTAACTCCACCAAAAACGTATACAAATCATTTGAAGTATAACTGGATATCAGCTCGTCTCCAAACACTTTATCTATCTCTCCCAGAAGCAGATATGCCTTATCCCCAATAATTGCATTATACCCCGAAGTAGAAAAGGTCTGACAGTATGGGAGTTTCGCCACTACACGGTAACCACTCTCCTTTAAGTTTCTCGCCTGAACTGTAAGCTCCTGAATTCCGGTCTGCTGTATGGTATACACATAATCCCCGTGCACACAGGCAGTTTTCAAATCCTTCATCGTTGCTTCACATACCGGATCCGGATTCTTTTTTTCATCATACGGTACATGCTCACAGTAGGCATCACTGCAAAGCGGATAGCTTCTGCCTGTTTCGTATTCATAGAACATCATCAGGCCCTCTTCAATCCGAACCATTCCCTTATCACAAAACGATTGTCCCAGCAAACAATCAAATACGGAAATATCACTGCAGAAGCCTCCTCCCTTACTTCCGGTCTGCTCTGCCTTTTTTCCGCAACCCGCAGTAACACCAATTACAAAAAGCACTGCTACCGCCATAAACCTCTTCAACCCTGCATTCCATCGCTTATTCCAACCCATGTGCCTCATCTACCTCCCTTGCCAGTTCATTGTAGCCTGCTTCCGCAAATGCGGTTCGCAATTCTTCAATTTATTTCATTCATGCCTTCCATGCCCGGAATCCCTGCCTGCTCTGCCAGCCCAAACAGCCACAGCACCAGTTCGACCTGCCCTTCCTCCGGTACAAACTCCCTGACCGGAAGAAGCGTCGGCTTTTCTGTCGTTTTGCTGCATGCCAGTAATACTGCCGGTAGCAAAACGAACAGAATTACTAACCTACTCTTTTTTTCGTCATGCCTTTGGGCTCCTTTCATCCTTCGGACAACCTATTTCACTTATAACACCCTGAAACCGGAAAAGCGTTACAAACTTTTTGAATAGAATATAATTTCCCCTATTCAACCCATTCAAACAATGCTTTTTTCGAACCGTCAACCAGATTATGATAATGAATTAAACGCTTTTGCATATTATCTCCATGGAAATAATAACAGCAATAATAATTGTCTCCAAAATATTCTAAGCCCGCAAAATTTTCACCATACTCTACTTCCTTAAACTCCCCCGTCTCTATCATCAGAAGACCTCTTTTTCCTTCATTACCCTTTCCCATATACATAGTAAGTGTCTTTTCACCTAGTCCACCCGCCGAAAATGTATTATATCCTTCCGGCAATGTCCAAAACTCCTCAAGTTCCTCCGTTTCCGGAGTCATCCAAAATAAAGATTGATTCTTTTTTACAACAATCCCCTTTTCCGAAAAACCTACAAACTCTATCCTTTCTTTATCCTCATCCGCGTGTTCCTTTCGCAAACCTCCATCTGGCATCAGAGACTTAATTTCTTTCCATTCCTTTGTTTCCATATCAACATAGTAGTAATAATCATATAGTTCTCCGGGAATTTGTATTAGCTCTCCGTTTTCCCCAATCTGAATTTCTCCGGTTCCATGCAGGAAATAAAGCCCTATTCCATTCTTCACTCTGGAAATCGTCCGTATTTGCGGCCCTGCTTCTATTCGAAAAAGCTCTTTATATTTTCCTGATTTTAGGTCAAGTTCCAGAACAACTGTTGGATAATCCTGTTGACTAATGACTCCCATTACATCTTTATCGCCAATATCGGTTACAACCAGTAACGCCTTTTCATCACTGATCATATTATAAATCCCCGGAACAGTTACAGTTAAACTGTATGGCAGTTCAACAATTTCCCTATAACCACTTTCCAACAAGTTCCTAACACTCACTATCGTTTTTCCGAATTCGCTCTCTTGAAATACATACAAGTCATGCCCATATACTACGGCCGATGTTACATCCGATTTTGCTGCTTCACACTTCGGATCCGGATTTGATAAACTCTTTGGCTCATGTGCGCAATATGCCTCACTGCATAGCGGATAAATCAGGTCACTTTCATACTCATGAAACATCAAGAGATTATTCTCTACAAACGAAAAACCACTGTCGCAAAACGACATATATGAGCCTCCCGGAAATGCTGCTTTAAAACGAGATATGTCATTACATAAATCTTTTCCTTGGTTTACAGAAATCTCTCGTTCCTTTTTACATCCAACTCCGGAACAAAGCATAAGACAGAGCAATCCTACTACAGCATACAAGCACCTTTTCTTCCTCATATACTTCCTCCCATAATTATTTTCCAAAATATGTTTCATTTATTTCTGCCACTACACGGTTGTATCCAACATCGTTTAATTTATTCGATAGCTCACGTATATCTTCTTCCACGTTATCACTTTTTCCCTGAAATAAAGTTCCATAAGAATCCATTAATTTCCCAACATTCCTTAAAACTTTGATTTGTTCTTCTGTGTATTCAATATGAGGAACCAACGTATAATCTTCTTTATAAAGATTTTCTAAAACTTCCTGATAATTCGACGGCCATAAAAACGAAGAGATATTCTCGTATTCCTCAAAATACATAAAATTATTTCCCAGTTTATCTATTCCGCCTGCCGCTATTTCTGTTTCCTCGTATCCATCTTCACCTTTCACATAATGTATCCCCTCTACACCATACCTCATCAGGCGAACTATCTGTTCATCCGTCTGAAGTAACGTTAAAAACTGCAGTGCCTCTTCCTTATGCTCCGAATTCGTGCTTATCCCCATCAAAAATGCTGTATCATTCTCATTGGCAACATAATCTCCTTGTTTATAGCACTTAACTTCAACTTCTATTTCATCATATCCACACCTTTGTGACTCTTTTTTCCCATATGGTCGATACACCCCCTCTAAATAAGCAGTAAGTTGACCGTCAAGCTCAAGTCCTGTAAAAAATAAAGTATTCTCATTATGTAATGCTGCTCTGTTCGATGTTCCGTCTTCCCGACTATATACAATTTCTTCTATCCACCCATTCTCCCTATAACGAGTCCACGTGAGAAGCATTTCCTTCAAGTCCTCATCTTCCAACGGATTAGCAGCCCGAATTCCCGTTTCATCAACCTTCACATACAATCCCGGCTTCACCTCATCATATCCTGCATAGGACAGCACCGGAGACCCTCCAACAATAGGATAATATCCATTCTTCGCAGCCAGTTCCAAATACTCATCTAATTCTGTTAACGTCAAATATTCCGGAACTTTGATTTCTAACTTCTCCGCCAATTCTAAATTAATTGTTAAAACAGCCGGTGAAAACGGGTAATTTGCATAACGAACTCCATAAACCTCTCCCATTACTGACCACATATTCCAGACAGATTCCGGATAAGTTCCCCGTAATACGCTTTTTTCCTCAATCTCCGGGTATTCAGAATATGGAAGTAATAATCCCGCCTTAATAATTTCAACTGTTTGTGTTGTTGTGCTGATTGAATTTCCCGAATTTCCGCTTGTACACACCAAATCAACCTGATTTCCTGAGTTCAGATACTTCTTACACCATCCCGAAACATAATCTGTTCTCACTTCCTCTAAAACGGATATATAAAAATTGTATCCCTTCTCTGCAATTCTGGTATTCAATTCAAAAAGTGTTGTATCATCTAAGCGAGTAAAGTTTCCATCATATAAGCAGATTAACTCAACCTGACCTTCTTTAGGCTGATAGGTCTGTTCCATCTTCTCCGCCTGCGGCATCGGAATCGGCGTTGCTGTAGGCTTACATGTCGACGAAGGGATTTCGGTAACTGCATTTCCCGCAAATAAATCCTGCCATGATGGCGTTGGAGTTACTACTGAGTCGAACTCATCCACCCGACATGCACCACAAAAAAGCAATATCATTATCAGCAGCAAACAATATCTCTTCTTTTTCATACATCTCCTCCATAGATTATATATCCCCCGCCTTACAAAAAGACAGGGGATAAACCTTACATACCCTTATAAGTACTATTTGATAAACTACCATTTTCAAGCAATGCAGAGTGACTGCCATTTGTACTCACACCACTATAATTTTTACTGCCTTCCACGTTCGAAGGAGTGACAAAATACACACTGGTTCCCCCATTACCAGATCTCCAACCGGTTTCCGTGCTGGCAACTCCACTATAAAGCTCTCTGTACATAAATGTGGTACTCACATAGCAAGAAACATCATATGCGAATCCTCCATCTGGTCTCTGTCTCGCTGCCGATGTCTCTGATCCGCCTCTAGTTGTTGACACAGAAGAACTTCCCGCAAATCTGTACGTTACTCCATCATATGTACCTTCGTTAGAAAATGCTGACGGAACAGAAGCTGCAAAAGCACATTGTCCTCCCAAACAGCAACCAACTAACACCATTGCCGCAATCTTTTTTAAAGTCTTTTTCATAATATGTTCCTTTCTGCTATTCAATTAGCAAATCCTTTTCCATCTCTGTTTCTTCGATCCACTATTTTCTCAAACACGCATTCTTCCACTTCCCCAACAGCAGCATCAGCGCCATAACGCACAGAACCGAAGTCATGCACATTCCTATACGCTCCCAGCCACAGAGGGCAGCCAAAAGTGAAAACAGGCACTCCGGCACCAGGATACCTCTTGCCCGTTTCCCATATACCTTCTTTTCCACATCATCCAAAGGCTTATTTCTATCCTCCACGGGCACGAGAAACCATATCATACTACCGAAAATTGCTGTCAGACAACCGCAAATAAGACCGGAATACGGCACACATCTCATTACCCAAAGCACTGCGCTCATCATCACAATTGAGAAAAAGTAACATCGTACCGCTGTCTTCGCATGATATCCTCCGGCAAAGCTTCGAAGCGGTATATACGCCACCAGAAACAATACACTTTCCAAAAGCTTTCCGAATACCATGCCGATTACCATTGTTGTTCCAAGGTTTAACAAAGAGATTATCCCCTGTTGGATTCCATACAGATAAATTTCTTTGTCTTCCTTTGGTAACGTTCCATTTTTAAATAACCATTCGGTTATTCGCTCCGACAAATCCTTAAACATTAGAACTTACGAAGCTTCTTTGCATTCTCCGGCAACGGCTCCTGATACATAATAAAGCGACATGTGGAATTTGAAACCACAGTCGTTACCAACAACGCAAATGCTGCCAATACATGAGCATATTTCCCACATAGCTTCTTCATGCTACAGTCCCCTCCTTAAATATAAAGTCTGGATTTGTTCTTCTTGTTAAATTTGTTCTGACAATAACATCTGAAAATAGATTTCTTTGTAGATATGATAACGGTCCAACTGAATCAATCACCATAATAATACTCCATATTTCTCTTGAATATATACCCCTCATTATCTCTCCACTCTATCAGCGTATCATAAAGCTGTTTCGTTCCATCCGGATGAAAAGCCCACCACTGTTCCTTTCTCGTTCTTCCGATTATTTCCTCCTCTTCCCCGTTGGTATAGACTACATCAAATCTCCATGCAACCCCAAAGGACAGTACTTTATTCGGTGAGTACTCAAACATCTCGATTTCCGTATTATCATTCAGTCGTATTTGAATCTGTTCCGGTGTCGGCATCTCCTCGGCATATACCAGAAAAGGTTTCACTTCCTCATCCGGTACTCTGCCGGTAATTCTAACATTCCATGGTGTCCGGTCCTTCTCATCCCTGCTCTCTCCCATGCATTCCGTCACCATAACTTCCATTCCGAACACATCCGACTCATCCAGATACACCGTAAAATACCCATCCGACAGTTCTATCGACTGCTCCGCGACATCGTTCCATTCCACACTATTTTTAAGAGACAGCGCCACCTGACCGTTATCGCCAACATGAATATCATCCAGCCCGCTTTGATACTGATCTAGCCCTATCACAACTTCCGCATCCGCCTGTATTCTTCCAAGTTCACTTCTCTCAAGACTCACTACCAACTGCGGTGTGCCCGAAAATACCAGATTGCGAAAGCTCGTCTGATGTGCGGCAAATCTCCTCAGATTCTCACAGTCCCGTATGATAATACTTCCGCCATAAAAACTAAACCCCATATTTTCCAATGCCGGACAGTTCTGAATATAGAAACTCGCTCCCCCGGTATCGCCGCCGATGACTTTTATGGAAGGATGATTTACCAGAATTACTTTCTCTGCATATTTTACATCCATCGTTACCAGATTCGGGAAGGCTCCCAATCCGTCCAGCACCGCATCATCAAATGTTCCTTCCAAATCCGAAAATTCTGCGTTATCCCAAATTATTTCGGTCACGGCTTCCCTCTCATTTCTTGACAAGACTCCGTTTTTGTCAATGTCATATCTGGAAGAAATTACCGTTCGAAAATCGACATCGGAAAAGAATTCCTCCGTAATCGGAACATCGTCCGGAATTGACACCGGCATAATTTCAGGCCATACATCCAAATCCGGCTCTTTGTTTTCCTCCTGTGAGAAATCTTCTTCCTCCTTTATGCCGACCCATTCTAACTCAGCGTCAGAAATAAATGCTTCTACAGATGTATATATCCTGGTCTCCTCCCCTTTCCACTTGTTTCTGTAAACTGAACCGACTTTCGATGTAATCTTTAGCATAGAATTCCTATCCAATACCATTTTATCAAAATCAACCCATCCATTCAGACAAACAGAAGTTCCATGTACTTCTGTGACAGATAACTCATCAAACCTGTTATTATCTAAATATATCGTTCTCAACTTAGGACAATTAAAAACTTCTGCTCTTTCCCCCGCACAGGAAATTATCTCAACATCCTCCAGCTTTGGGCAATTCATCACCTGCAAACTTTTGAACTCTCCATATTCTATCTGAAAAAAGCTCAAAGATGCACAATTCTTAACAATCACCTGCTCTCCTTCAATCACATATAAACTCGATAAATTCGGAAAATGCTCAAATCCGTCCAGGCACTCGCCCTCATATTCGTACCTTAAAGCAATAAAACTCACATTCTCTCTTTCTTGCCTTGAAAGAACTCCATCCTTATTCTTATCAATGTTATTTGAAATATACTCACGAAACAATGCACTGCTAAAGTAGGCTTCATTGATTGGAACATCTGTGTTTTCCGGTATCGGTGTACTCGTCGGCGTAGCTGTCGGTTCAGGACTCTTTGTAACCGATGCCTCCATTGTAGGCATTGGTGTCGATATCATTACATTCGTCTCCGGTCTGTTTGTGTTGCAAGCACAAAACAGACTGATAACCATACAAAATATTATAGTACATACTGATTTTAACCTTGTAACACTCATCTTGAATCCTCCTTGTGCTTGACATATTATTCACTTATTATGCTATTCGAACATACCTTTTTAACTTTTGTTCTATTTTCTATCGCTTAATATACACTTGGAGTCAATATAGGTCTGCACACATGAGATATTTCCCCATAGCTGAAGTCCCCTTCATAAACTATCTGCTTTCCACCTCTATTATAATACAGATCGCCAGGTCTTAATAGTTCCTTGAGTGCAGAATACTGTGTAGGAACTACCATCTGAGAATATGATGATAGATTTCCCAAATAAAATGTACCATAAATTGATCCGCTTCTGTAAAAATCCAGCAGATCCCCGCCTAATCCAGAAGAATATTTTGATAAAACACTACTTGCTGCCCCCTGCGCCCCCCTCCATCTATCTGGGATATAGTTAGGATTATCACAGCTCAACAAAAAATTCGAATTATTGTGCTTTACTCTTTTCCATTGACCCGACTGAAGAGAAAACGTACTATGCGCATAGACATCCGTTATGGCATGAATTGCTATTCCATAAATATAATCCAGCGCAGTTGACCGGCTCTACTTTGTCTGTTTCTTTTATCACCTTACATTCCTGCCCACAGCACCTTTTGGCGGACGCTTTCCTGTTTGCAGCTCTTGCTTCTTCTCATAAAGGAAACATCTTCCTATTCTCTATCCACCCATTCCAGTCAATGAGTTTGTCGGGAATCCATTCTCCGGGAATTAAAATATGCTCCTTTAGAAAAAAACACACAAGTACGCACCAGAGAATTATGAACGGCATATAAAACAGCTTCCACCGTTTTCTCATAACCTTTTTACAGAGCAAAGCAAAAAACACTGTGGCAATAGTCACCAGCACCAGATACACTACATTCCTTTGCAAACCCTTCCGTATATAACTGCTTGCCTCCGGATTGTTTTCTCCCCTTTCTCTTGCCATATGTACTGCAATCTGTTCGTTCCATTCCGTCGCAATTACCGGACTGCCATCTTTCAGTTCTCTGTCACTTCCGATAACAACATTCGCCTTTCCGCTGAGTCCGTCCGTTACTTCAATCCATTCATCCAATATCTCTCCTGTTTTTACCTGACGTTTTTCTAAAAAGGTGCCTTCTTCCGTCTCTTTCAGTACATAAACCTCGTTTTCGTTCAGCGCTTCCTGCAATATAGCGTAAGCTATCCTCTGCGTCTTTATTGTAGTTCCATCCATACCCGTCACAGTAACGGGAAAGGCAGTCCTAATCAGGCGTTCGGTCACTACCTTTGGAAGCGTCAAACGATATAACGCATCCCCGAACAAAGTAAATAAAATCATAACCGTTAAAAACACCGTCAATATTCCGTTTGCCGCTTTTTTTGTTTTCATAGCTTCATACTCTCCAATCCGACCTCCAGACTGTCATGGAAGTACAAATACAAAATGACTATGGGAATCATAAAAATCACCGAACCTGCCAGTACCTCGGAGGTCGTCAGTCCTTCCCCGACAGCAAGCAGACCGGACAAGGGTTTTAAGGTCTCCCGCTTCAAATAGATGTCCGCCTGTTCCACCATGTTCCAGTATTCCGCAAAGACAAATACAAACACTGCCAGTATACAAGTCCGAAGCTGGGGCACAATCATCTGCAGCATAATCCGAAACACAGACTTTGTTTCCAGAAGTGCCGCTTCTACATAGGATTGCTCCATTCCCTTCATGTACTGGGTCAGAAGAAACACACTGAAGGGTGCAAACACCGACGGCAACACAATGGCAAAGGGCGTATCAAGAAGCTTCATATTCCGAAGCCCGATGTAGTTCGGAAGCAGTGTCACCTGAAGGGGCATCATCATGAGCATAATGTAAAAAAAGAACAACAGCTCCTTCCCCTTAAACCTCGCCTGTGAAAAGGCGTAGGCTGCCGGCACGGACACCACAATATTCAGACACGTAATACTTCCCGCATAAAACACCGAGTTCCAAAAATTCCGCAACACATAAAAATGCTCGATGAGCAAATCATAATACCCAATCAAAGAAAACCCTGAGGGTAAAAGCCCCGTGAGCCGGAGACCTTCTGCATCTACGGACTGCACCCCAAAGGAATGCAATACCGTCAACAGAATCGGAAGCAGAAACAACAGGGCACACAGAACAAGAATACTTTTCACCAATACTTTTTTCATCCGTCGCCCTCCTCCCTATATAGTAAATCTCTTTTGCAGTCTGACACCCACCACTACGATTGCCGCCACAATCAGAGAGGTCATCACCGCACCGGAGGCCAGATTCTGGTAATTTAACTTATAGAAATGATTGTTCATGTAATACTGCAGCGTATAGCTGTGGTCCGGCGGATAGCTTGTCCCGAAATACAAATAGCTTTCCCGGAACACCTTAAAGCTATATACCACGCCAATTAACACTGTAAACAACAGCGTCGGAGAGATTAACGGCAATGTAATTCTCCGGTGCAGGGTAATCCCGTAGGCACCATCCAGTCGCGCTGCCTCATACACCTCGCTGTCCAGTGTGGAAAAGGCTGCACTGAGCAAAATAATGAGAAGTCCAATGTTTTTATAAACAAATAGCAAATACACCGGCCATACCGACTCGACGGCATCAAACAACGTCCGCCATACCACCACCACACTGGCGGTCGGAACTAACATCGGAAAAACAAACGCAATCCGCAGCAGCTTCCAGTACCCCTTCATTTTAAGGAGCAATAGAGACAGCAAAAACGCCGCCATGACTAACACAGGCACCGCAATCACAATCAACAGCAGGGAATTTTTCAGTGCCAGTCTGAAATACTCGTTTTGTAATACTTTTTCATAATTTTGTAATCCCACGAACTTCCTGCTGAACTGATTCTCAATGAGCGAATAATAAATAACACGCACATAGGGCAGCACATAAAACAGCGCCACCCCTAACAAACTGGGAATCAGTAACAACCGACACTTCAGTAAATACTTTTTCACGGCTTTCTATTCCTCCTGATACATCGTATATTACTCTGAATCTTATTCTTTTAAATATAGATTCAGCTTCCGTTCCAGTTCAGAAATCACCTCGTCCAAGACTTTTTCTCCGTTTAAGTATTTCAAATACTCGTCCCAGAACACATCATCCGGATAAGAATAAACAATCCTTGAATTGCTGTATATTTCATGCACCTTCTGTTCCAGTGCACTGTACTCCCCTTCTAATTCCCTGGTCCGGTAAATACTCTCTTCCCCATTCATGCGCTCCGTCAGCACCGATAAAAATTCCTTTGCTTCCGACAGGTGAACTGATTTTGGGTTTAGCACAAGGATAAATGCTGAAGCAGGATTTTTTGCAGGCTTATTTTCCTCCAGTGACGGCATTGCCTTTGCCCGGAAGAAGTCATAATCTAATATCCCGTAGGATTCTCCTCCGATTCTGCTGCTATATTCCAATGCCAGGTTCAATTTATCCATCGACGCAAAAGCTACTTTGGAATAATAGCTTGCATAGTATTCCTCCACTTCTTCGTCTGTTGCACCGTACACAGGTACTCCCGGACTTACCCATGCATACCGGAAAGCTTCGTTACCTGTCTGGTCTTTTGCATCCAGATAGAGTTTAGAATACTTACGAAACAGTTCCGTATTAAAGCATGCATTTCCGTTTACCACCGCATAATCCGCCAGATACAACTCCATCTGTCGATAACGGTCTCTCAAAAAGTAATAGTTGTAATAGGACGGATTTCCGTTTCTCTCCGCCTCCTCCAGCACGCGCTGTGCCTTCAGTAAGGCTTCGTTGGAATACTCCTTCTCAAAATCAATCCCATAGGTAAGACAAAGCTCCGGATTATACACAAAAACCTCACAGCTGATATCACACGGTAACATCCATACCGCACCGTTATCATCCGTTGCTGCCTCCTTTATAAACGCAAAGCTCTCATTCAGGTACTTCTCTACTCCCGGCACCTTATTCAGTGGCTCATATGCTCCCACGCGACGAATCTGCTCCGCCACCGGTGACTCAGTAGAGAGTAGCAGAAAATCATAGTCACCGTCTCCCGCCATCATGGACATTGCCATGGTTTCTTCATCTACCTCCACCATGTTTATTTCAAACCCTGTGCCCTCCGGTATCTTGTACTCGTGAGAACTGTAATAAATCCGTAACGGCTCATAGTCCTTTATGTAGTTGCTGTTTTTAATCCTATGCACCTTTCCGTTTATAAGAAAGTAACTGCATCCATCCTGACAATACAGTTCATTATCATAAGACAGCCCGGCTTCTGTTTGATAAAAACTGGATTGACTGTTCAAATCTCCCGGCTCCATGGCTACCACTGCGGATTTAAATTCGTCCGCATACAAAAGCTTATCCTCCGTTTCATCATATGCAAATGTCTTAATCAGCACATTTGCAGAATCTCCCACATAACCCTTTTCTCCCATCATATCCGCTGCCGGTTCATAGGTTGCATAATAGTATTTCCCACAATCCATATCATACGCATACACCCAGAGTGTAGTATCATCTCTCTTCGCAAATGCCACAATCCGTTCCAAAGAAAGCTCCTTCACTTCCTTGGACTCTATGGAGTAACCCAACAACCTTTCACCGCTGTAATAATATTCTCCTGTAGGGTCACTACGCAGCGCCGCTTCAGCAAGATCCATTGCTTCCTGCACCAGAAAATAAAGATGACCATTACCGTAAGCTAATCTGCGTGAAGTCCACGCATTCGGATTTTCATAAAGTACGGTCTGGCTTCCATCCTCCATAGAAAGCTTTACCAGACACATTCCGCTTAATTCGGTCTCTCCCACAAACTCGGATGCCGTTGCATACAACACTCCATCCACATAGCACAACCCATGATATTCCATCGGCTTTATGTTTACATGTTCTACCTGAACACCGTCTTTATCAAACACACAAAGACTTCCTGTTTCTCCATCGCAGGCATACAAGTTTCCTTCTTCATCTGTGCAAAATGCAGAGATATTCTTAGCAGGGTATACTAAATCCGCTTCTTTATCCTTATTGTCTACCTCCCTTTTCTTCCCATTGCATGCACATAATCCACATACACACACCAGTATCCCTAATAACATAGCAATTCGTTCTATGCTTCTCATGCTATCACCTACTGCTTTCTCATTTTTCCTCTAGTTCAAGCTTCCCAATTCTCCCGTTTCCACATCCACATACTTTAATCCGTTTTCCGAAAAGTAAACTCGATTCTTTCCCGTATACAGAAAGTCCAATATCTGACCGGATGCTTCCTTAGCCACCGGATATAGCACTTCCTCTGTACCGTCAGTGAAAGAAATACTCTGTATTATATGATAATCGCTATAATACAGTTTTTCTCCTGTCCCACCGGTCAGTGCTGCATATTCTTTGGACACCAATCTTCGTTCTCCCGTTAACAAAGACAATTCTACCAATCTCCCTTTATCCTGCAAATCAAACTCAGGCATTTCCTCCAAAAAATCATCCAGTAGCTGATAATAAATACAATCTCCTACTAATGCTGGTCGCGGGACCCCTTTTTGTACCAGGTACTCTTCTGTCCCGTCATTCTTCACTGCATAGAGTGACAGTTCATCTCTTTCCGCCACATATAATACATAATCGCGATACACCGTAATTGCCGCAAGTCCTGCATCTCCTTTTACAGCGCCTCGTGTTGATAAACGTTCCCTATCGCTCCCGTCCAAATTCATTGCATATACGCCGTCACTGGTAAAATAAATTTTATCTTCAGCGACTACTATTGAATTTGCCCCGATATCCGATAAGACAGTCGTTTCACCGCCATCCTTCGGAACTCTCTTTATCATTCCGCCGGTTGCATAATATACATAATCTCCCATTACATTAATTGCAAAACACATTTTTTCTTCATCCGCAAGAACCGTCTTTACACTTTCATCTCCGTTAATGCTCTCTTTACACAAAAGTGTATCATCTACACCTACTTTGCTATAATAAACAAAACCATCCTCCTCACACACGAAACCAAAGCTGCTCATATTTCCTTGAGTAGTTCCTGTCTTCTTTTCTTCCCCGGTCAGTTCTCCACCATGAAACGTCTTTGCCGGTTCTGTTGGCTTTTCAATCCAGTCCGGTTCCGAAATCCAAGGATTTTTTTTCGTTGTAACCGTTTGCGTCACATCCGGCTTTCCCAAAATATTGGAAACATCTTGTAACTGACCTTGTTGCTCTACTTCGTTGTTTTGTTTTTGCTTTTCCACACTACTGCCGCATGAAATCAAAAAAAAGGCCATGCATATCCAGCAAACACACAAAAAAAGCTCCCGTTTTCTCATAACTTCCTCCTCTTCTCAACATTATATCGTGCTATCCGTCTTAATTAATATATCCAAACTTCAGGGACACAATATCCATTGCATCCCTGACTTTCATGTTGCTTTTCCCGCCTAATATTGACATAATCCGGTTCTTGAGCCACATATATAACAAGTATGTTCTTCTGAACACGTTCTTCCTTCAGAGCTTAAAAGAACGCCACACACCCGATTCGAGCAGACAATATTATGCAAACCACCAAATACGCATTCTTCCACTTCCCAAGCAGCAGCATCAGCGCCATAACGCACAGAACCGAAGTCATGCACATTCCTATACGCTCCCAGCCACAGAGGGTAGCCAAAAGTGAAAACAGGCACTCCGGCACCAGGATACCTCTTGCCCTTTTCCCATAAACCTTCTTCTCCACATCATCCAAAGGCTTATTTCTATCCTCCACAGGCACGAGAAACCATATCATACTACCGGAGATTGCTGTCAGACAACCGCAAATGAGACCGGAATACGGCACACATCTCATTACCCAAAGCACTGCGCTCATCATCACAATTGAGAAAAAGTAACAGCGTACCGCTGTCTTCGCATGATATCCTCCGGCAAAGCTTCGAAGCGGTATATACGCCATCAGAAACAATACACTTTCTAAAAGCTTTCCGAATACCATGCCGATTACCATTGTTGTTCCAAGGTTTAACAAAGAGATTATCCCCTGTTGGATTCCATACCGGTAAATTTCTTTGTCTTCCTTTGGTACCGTTCCATTTTCAAATAACCATTCGGTTATTCGCTCCGACAAGTTCTTAAACATTAGAACTTACGGAGCTTCTTTGCATTCTCCGGCAATGGCTCCTGATGCATAATAAAACAACACGTTGTATTAGAAATCACTGTCGTTACCAACAACGCAAATGCTGCCAATACATGAGCATATTTCACACATAACCTCTTCATGCTACAGTCCCCTCCTTTCCCTCTATCTTTTGGGTAACTGTAGTGTAGCATAAAAAAAGACTTTGTGCGGGAACCTGTCATAAAAAGGCTACTTTTTGTAGTCAAAAGTCAAATATAAAAGTAAATTCAAAACAAAAGTAGAATTCTCATGGCGAATCTCTACGCAACCGTTGAATTTTTCTGCTATCGCTTCAATATTTTTCAATCCAAGTCCATGCTCTTCCCGGTTACTTTTCGTACTTACGATTTTCCCATTTTCGTATTGTACCTCCGTTACATAAGGGTTTACACACTGAATCATCAAACAACCTTTGTCAAATACTACCTTCAGCTTCAAAAAACGCTCCGCCTCATTAACCTCCCGTAAGGCATACAACGCATTGTCTAAAAGGTTTCCGAAAATCGTAATACAATCAGAAATATCCATTCCCATATCTTCCGGAACCGCAATCTCTGTTTCCACCCGTATATGCTCATTCTCTGCGCTCTGAAGCTTATAATTGATAATACTGTCTATCGGAATGTTTCCTGTTGTGCTAAACAACATCTTCGTATCCAGTTTTCCCGACAGTTCTCCCACCAGTCTCTCCGCTTCCTCATAGTTCTCCGTACTCATAAGCTCCGACACCCCAATTAACTGATTCTTCAAATCATGGCGAAATGCCCGTAGCTCATTCGTAGAATCCTGCATCATCGTACACTGATTGTAATAAAGTTCACGTTCCTTTTCTAATACTGTAGCCTCAGAAAGCTTTATGTAACTCGCAGCCAGGGAGTCATAAAGATAAAAAGATGTAATGTTAATCAGATAAATGAGTACCACTGCTACAATCACATTTGTTTGTGTAGTATCCTCTGACTGTATAATAAACACAAATAAAACAAATGTCATAATGGGAATCAATACAGAAGAAATCCAAGTGGAGCCTTTTACTTTCTGACTTTTCCTGACCGCTCTAAAGTTATAAAGCAGTAGTGCCTCCATATAAGTAGCCAATCGAGCTGCAATCAAGCCTAAACTATTGTTAAAACTACCCTCTGTAAAAATGGAGTAATGAAAATATCCGATCCATGCCCCAATTATTATCTCCGGAATTATAACAAAAATAAGAATGTAAAGGGAACTCAACAGACGAATAAGCATACTAGCTTTATAATTAAGCGATATTCCCAAAAAAATGCACCAATTCACAAGTAAAGTCACAAAAGGAATATCAACAAACAGATATAAAAGGCTTGTAATAACAAAATAAGAAAAGTAGGAAAACACACAAACCCACCTTTTTGATCTTCTCTGTTCAAAAAAAGCCCTAATAAGCCTGTGAATGATAAAAACATTAAACACATTTGTTATCAAATATATTATCGTATATGTATCAAACCTCACTTTACATCCCCCTGTTCTCCATTCGCAGCTGCAACTTTGCGACCTCCTGCCGCTTTCCTTTCGCAATAGGAATTCTTTCGCCGTTTACTAAATACAGACAATCCGGATGAAAGGACTTTACAAAACGGTAATTGACAAGATAGGACTTATGGGGCATAAAAAATCCACTACTCCTTAATTGTTCCGACAATTCCTGAATCACTCCATAGAACATATTCTCGGTCTCCACTGACTTAAGCCTTATTTTTCGACCAAAGCTTTCAAAATACAGTATTTCACTTAACTCTACAAAAAACGTTCCGTGTCCCACCTTATACTCAAACATATCCTGCCTTACTCCGTATATGCGTTTGTATTTAGAAAGAATCTCCCTTATCCTTTCCGTAGTCGCTGGCTTCTCAATAAAACCAAACGGCCGGAACTCAAATAACTGCCTGTCATATCCGCTCTTTCCGGAAACATACACAAGCTGCGTAGTCTCATCCCGCAGCATATCCCGGATATAACGGCTCACATCAATACCGTTGCACATTTCCATTTCGATGTCCAAAAAAATGATATGATAGACATTCTCGTTTTCTAAAAAGCGAATTACTTCTTCCCCGGAGCCAAATACATTGATTTCTGCTTCCAGTTGTAATTCGTTACATGCCTCTGTCAGACAACGCTCTGTCTGCGCTGCCACTATATGTTCATCATCTACAACTGCTATTTTTAACATAAAAAGCACCACCTGTATTGTGATGCTTTTATCATACCACGTAATT
>JAQXLY010000027.1 GCA_029012365.1 Lachnospiraceae bacterium
TAAAGAAGTTTCTATCATGATTTCCAATGCAGAAGCAGAAGCAGAAAAAATCAAAGCAGAAGGTGAAGCAGAGTACATGAAGATTCTTTCGGATGCTTACTCAGACCCGGAAAAGAAGGATTTCTACTCCTTTGTAAGAGCGCTGGATGCATTAAAGAACAGTCTGGTGGGTAATAACAAAACAGTTATCCTGTCCGATGATTCACCAATCGCACAGATCTTCAACGGTCAGTATTAATTGTTATGGAACAGAAGAGATACGGTTGCTGCTGGGAGCTATTCCGTATCGTTTCCTGTAAGCTCTGTAAAAAGTTGAATAATCAGAAAATCCGCAGTCTATGCCGGCTTTCTGCGCCGGGATGCCGCTGCGGATTTTTTTTTTGGCGGCAGTCAGGCGTTTTTGCGTAATATAGTCCCAGGGAGAGGATCCCGTGGCTTGTTTAAAAACCCGACTGAATTGGGACGGACTTAAGTAAAAATGACTTGCAAGTCCCGGAATGGATAAGTCCTCAAAGATATGTCTGTTTACATAGAGAATGATCCGTTCTCCAAGGCTGGGAGGCATGGAATCAATGCATTCCTGTTCCTTGTATTTTCTATAAATCATATCCAGAAGTAAGGGCAAATGAGTGCGAATAGATAAATTGCGCTCATATTCGTCTGTTTTCTGATTCATATCCTGAAATAATTTTAGAATCATTCTTGCTTCCGATTCGGAAAAGCGGTATAGATTTCCCTTTCCTAAAGGTCGCTGGTTAAATGGCTGTTTTAGTCTGCCTTCCGGATCAATCCGGTCCACGAAAGACAAAGGAAGGTTAATCACGTAGCGTTCGTACCTTGTACTGTTTAGGATTTTTGCTCGATGAGCTTCTGCCGGGCGCATAATCATCAAGTCATAGGAATCCAGTGTGTAATGGGAACCTTCCACCAAATAAGATATATCTCCGGAAAGGATAAAAAAAATTTCACATCGATCATGGATGTGCATGAAATGGTGTCTATCCTCCGGATAGTCATCGAGAGCATATGATAAGTATATTTCCTCATATTGATATTCCTGTAACATGATAAACCTCATTTTTCAAAGAAAAGTATTGTGAACAGATTTATACACCCTCCGGATACTGAAATCACTGTACCCTTACGCATTAAAAATACCTCCGGATGCGTGAATTTGCAATATAGAATGCGTGATTTGACAATGGAAATAGGACTGTATTAGTTAAATAATGTTGATAACAACAATACATTTGTTTGTGTATAGATAAATAATCAATATTGCAAATTATACAAACAAATGGAATGAAAAGAGTAAGGTAATGGAGGGAATGGCGTATGAGGTTTGAGTATGCCGCATTTGCAGATGAGGCAGATGCCGGATTGGCGAAACAGATTCGAGCTATGAAGGAGAATGGGATAAAGTATCTGGAAATCCGTGGAGTAGATGGGGAAAATATTGCGGATATCTCTGTTGAGAAAGCAAAACAAATCCGTGAACAATTAGATGCAAACAATCTTGCAGTATGGTCTCTTGGTTCTCCCTATGGAAAAATCGGTATTACAGATGATTTTGCACCTCATTTGGAGCAGTTTAAGGGAGGAATTGAGCTGGCACATATACTGGGAGCAAAGCATATCCGCTTGTTCAGCTTCTACATTCCGGAAGGAAAAACAGACGAGCATAAAGAAGAAGTGTTCAACAGACTGAATCAGTTTTTGGACGCTGCAAAGGGCAGTGAGATCACTCTCTGTCATGAAAATGAGAAGGGAATCTTTGGCGATATTGCAGACAGATGTGTGGAACTGCATAGAATGTTTCCGGCATTGAAAGCGGTATTTGATCCTGCCAACTTTATCCAATGCGGGCAGAACACCACAGAGGCATGGACTTTGTTAGAACCATACGTGGAGTATATGCATATTAAGGACGCATTAGAGGATGGTACCGTAGTTCCGGCAGGAAAGGGAATCGGAAATATTCCATATTTATTGAAAAACTATAAAGGAAAAACACTCACTATAGAGCCTCATTTGAGCGTATTCGAAGGTTTTGCCCAATTGGAAGGAAACGAAAAGACAAAAATGGGATACTGCTATCCTACATCCAGAGCGGCTTTTGATGCTGCGGTAGAAGCACTTAAGGCAATCATATGATAGGAAGGAGAGAAGAGCATGGAAAAGATTAGATTAGGTATATTGGGAATGGGAAATATGGGAAATGGTCATTTTCACAATGTGATAGAAGGAAAATGCCCATCGGTAGAAGTGACTGCAGTCTGTGATACAGATGCCGAGAAACTGGTGGATGTTACAGAAAAATATCCCGCAGTAAAAGCATTTGCGAATCCGGAAACGTTTTTGGATTCCGGTCTTTTAGATGCTGTTTTGATTGCAATACCACATTATGATCATCCTACATTTGCCATCAAATGCTTCCACAGGGGGATTCATGTGCTTACCGAAAAGCCTGCCGGAGTATATACCAGACAGGTGCGCGAAATGAACGAAGCAGCTGAAGCATCAGGAGTCAAATTCGGCATTATGTTTAACCAGCGTACCAACCCCATGTATGCTAAAGCAAGGGAGATTGTGCAGAGCGGAGAATTGGGCGAACTGAAGAGAATGGTTTGGATTATTACAAACTGGTATCGCTCCCAGGCATATTACGATTCCGGAACATGGCGTGCAACCTGGAACGGGGAAGGTGGCGGCGTACTGCTGAACCAGGCACCACATAATCTGGATCTGTGGCAGTGGATATTTGGTATGCCAAAGAGAGTGAGGGCGTTTTGCGAATTTGGAAAATACCACCACATTGATGTGGAAGATGATGTTACCATTTTTGGTCAATATGAAAATGGTGCAACTGCTACCTTTATTACAACTACAGGAGATGCTTGTGGAACAAACAGATTGGAGATTACAGGCGATAAAGGAAAGATAGTCATTGAACAGGGCAAATTGAAATGGTGGAAATTGACAGTACCGGAGAGAGAATTTTGCTTCACAACAAAAGAAGGCTTTGCTGCACCTGCATGTGAATACGAAGAGTTCTCCCAGACTGAACCGGAAGGACACCCACAAGTATTGGAGGCTTTTGCCCAGTCCATATTAAATGGAACAAAAATGATTGCAGAAGGAAAAGAAGGAATCAATTCTTTAGCAATCAGTAATGCTGCTTATCTGTCAACCTGGACAGAAGACTGGGTAGAGATTCCATCTGATGAAGCTTTATTTGAAAAGTATTTGAATAAACTGTGTGAGAAGGAAGACTGCTCAAAAAAATAAGAACCGCTCACGGAGAATCATTGGGAACGCTACGTGAGCGGTGGAAAGTCAGATGGTAAAAAAGTGTTTGACAAAAGAAGTGGGCGTAGGTATAATAAAATCTGCGTCAGAAATGGCGGATACATTGGTAGGGTGACTAAACCTTCGGACATGGAGAAATACTCAAGAGGCCGAAGAGGTGCCCCTGCTAAGGGTATAGGTCGGGTAACCGGCGCGAGGGTTCAAATCCCTCTTTCTCCGTTATTATATCTTTAGTT
>JAQXLY010000028.1 GCA_029012365.1 Lachnospiraceae bacterium
CAGACCAGAGATTTGCCTCCACCTTCCTTCAGATTCGCAGTCACCCACGACACCCTTGGTTTTGGCTGTGTCCTTCCCACTACTAGGGCGAACTAGGGACTTGCACCCTTTAGCGACGTGCGCCGCAAGGCGCACCTACAAAAAAAGAATCCGGAAGGATTCTTTTTTTAGTAGCGGAAGGGGGATTTGAACCCTCGACACCACGGGTATGAACCGTGTGCTCTAGCCAACTGAGCTATTCCGCCATATGAAGTTATCAACCGTTCGAAATGGGGCCTATAGGGCTCGAACCTATGACCCTCTGCTTGTAAGGCAGATGCTCTCCCAGCTGAGCTAAGACCCCAAAATATTCCTTGCCCGAACGGTACGTTTGATATTATATTAAATTATACCCTGTTTGTCAAGAAGTATTTTTCTTTTTTTCGCGGATTTTTTAATAAGTGATTTTTTAGTGAATTTTTAATACCTTTTCTCCGCCACTTCCCCGGCCTTTTTATAAATGCTTCCCGGCGGCACAACCCCACGCACGGAGGAAAGAGGATAGACATTACTCTCTTTTCCTATGACCGTGCCCGGATTTAGCACAGAGCCGCACCCCACTTCTACATTATCTCCAAGAACAGCCCCCATTTTTTTCAATCCGGTTTCATATTTTTTTTCGCCATCCTTTACCACAACAAGCGTCTTATCCGACTTAACATTAGAGGTAATGGAACCTGCTCCCATATGAGAGCGATAGCCGAGAATGGAGTCTCCCACATAGTTGTAGTGCGGAACCTGTACCTTGTCAAATAAAATCACGTTTTTTAACTCAGTGGAATTACCTACTACCGCACCCCTTCCGACAAAGGCGTTTCCTCTTATAAATGCGCAGTGACGCACCTCCGTTTCCGCGCCGATAATACAGGGACCGTTCACATAAGCAGTCGGTGCAACCTTTGCGGTCTTATGAATCCAGATATCCTCTCCCCGCTTTTCATATTCCTCTCCCAGACTTTTCCCGTAGGAAAGAATAAAATCATGAATCCCGGCAAGTGCTTCCCACGGATATTCCGTCCTCTCCAAAAGTTCCCTTGCCTCTGTCTTCGTCAGGTCAAATAACTCTGCTGTCTTAATCATCCTTTACTTCCTCACTTAAATTTTTCTGTTATACCCACTATTCCTGCAAGTCGATATATATTCTCCCTGCCGGACAATTATACCTTTCCTTTTCCATCCTTTGTATAAAATCCTGCCACCTCCGAAAAACGGTCACGCAGTACACTCTGATTATTCAGCCCCTTCACGCCGTCTGTCATACGTCTTACGAAGCTCTCCAGTTTTCCCATATACTCCTCTCCGCTGATGCTTCCCTCCGCCACATAGTTTAACCCTTTTTCCCAGCTTGCGGTCAGCTCCGCATTCAGCAGGGAGCGGATTGATGCATTTACTACTTCAAAAATCATCTCTCCCGGCAATGTCGGAGTAATAATCTGCGTTTTCTTATTTAATGCAAGATACTCTATTTTTACCAGTTTATTCAGAATCTCCGCACGGGTTGCACTTGTCCCGATACCGCTGCCCTTAATCTGCGCCCGGAGCTCCTCATCTTCAATCAGCTGTCCCGCATTTTCCATTGCAAGAATCAGCGAACCGGAATTATAGCGTTTCGGCGGAGCGGTTTCCCCTTCTCTAATAGAAAACATTGATACCGGAAGCCTGCTTCCCTTTTTGATATCCTTTAATGCTTCTAACATCTCCGTACCGCAGGAAAGCTCACCCTCCGTATCCTCTGCTCTTTCTGCTTCCCCCTTCTCCTGACCGTTCAAAGCTTCACGATCCTTTGTCTTTTCCGCAGGCTTTTGGTAGAGTACAAGATAACCTTCCTCCGCAAGCACCTTAAAGCCTGCAAAAAAGGCTTCTTCACCGATACGGACGGTAATTGATACTTTACGGTATACCGCGGGTGGATAAAAAATACTCAAAAATCGCTTCACAATGGCAGCGTAAACACGCTTTGCCGTCATCGACACAGACGAAAGTGCAGAAATTCCCTGACCCGTAGGGATAATAGCATAATGATCCGTAATCTGTTTATCATTCACATACCGGGTCTTTTCTAACCCCTTATAGCTTCCGCTCTGCAATACATATTCCGCAAAGCCTGCCGCCGGTGTATAGCTTTTTAATCCGCTGATATGCTTCACAATCTCCTTTGCCACTGCCGTAGACAGCACTCTTGCATCGGTACGCGGATAAGATACCAGCTTTTTTTCATACAGCTCCTGTACAATTTTCAAAGTCTCATCCGGACTGATTTTAAACAGTCTGGAACACTCATTCTGCAGCTCGGCAAGATTAAATAGTAAGGGAGGATTCTTCTTCTCCTGCTTTTTTTCTATCTGGGACACCTCTGCTGTAAGTCCCGAAGCAGCGCGCTGTATCGTCACCGTTTTTTCTTTTTCCGTTATGTCTTCAAACTCTGCCACAGACGAAGAATTGAGCCCGGAAATCAACGCCATGGCATCTTCCTTTTTCCGAAAGCCGTTCTCTTTATAGAGCTTTGGGGAATCCTCGTACTTAGAACCTTTCACGGCACGAAATTCAGCCTCAAATACAGCCTCTCCTGCCATAAGCTTTGCCGTAACACGGTAAAAAGGTGTCTTTACAAAGGCACGGATTTCCCTCTCTCTCCGTACTACCATACCAAGGACACAGGTCATTACCCGTCCCACGGAAATTGCCTGATTTTTCTCTGCCTTCAAAAAGCTTTGAACCGACTTGCCGTATTTTAGTGTCAGAACACGGGAAAAATTAATCCCCATAAGGTAATCTTCTTTTGCCCGCAGATAGGCAGCCTCTCCCAGTGCGTCATAATCGGCAAGAGGCTTTGCCTCTTTTATCCCACGCAGAATTTCCTCCTCGGTCTGGGAATCAATCCAGACCCTTCTTCGTTCCTTCTCCCCCGGAACCTCCGCCATCTGATCCACAAGACGGTAAATATACTCTCCCTCACGTCCGGAGTCGGTACAGACATAAATACAATCCACATCTTTTCTGCAAAGAAGTCCCTTAACAATCTGAAATTGCTTCGCCACTCCCGGAATCACTTCATAGCGGAATTTCTCCGGCAGAAACGGTATTGTATCCAGCCGCCACTGCTTAAGAGCCGGGTCATAGCTCTCCGGATAACTCATGGTTACCAGATGTCCGACACACCATGTTACTACCGCTTCCTCAGCTTCCAGATAACCGTCCCGCCGTGAAAACTGATACGGAAGCGCCTTGGCAAACTCCTGTGCAACACTCGGCTTTTCCGCAATAAATAGACTTTTTCCCATAATTCTCCTGCTTTTCCTTACTTTATCTCAGTCGTTCCCGCCGGACGACTCACCTCTCCGGCAAAAAAGAAGCCTTTAAAATCATACTTAAACACACGGGCAAGATAATCTTCTCCCGCAGCTGTATACTTACGAATCAGATTGCGCTCCGCATCATATTCGCTATAGGTAAAACGCCCTGCCGTATCGGTAATAAGATGTCCATCCTTTGTAACCTGTGCACTCCCCATATATCCGGAATAATCCACAGGCACTCGTTCCGTAAGCTGCCATGTTCCTGCCGTCTCATTCACCAGATAACGACAAAAATACGAGGAAGTACCTTTTTTTAGTGAGCTTCCGAGTTCTGTGCCTATGAAAGAATAATCCAAATCCGGGCGGCTCTTCGTCCCTGCAATATGATTATCGTACAGGTACAGTGAATACACACCCGACGGCATCTTCTCCTCTTTCACACACGCTATGGTATTTGCACCGAAAAAGGATTCAAACTCTTCTTCCTTTGCAAGCACCTTATCCTCATATCCCGTCTCATCAAACAAAAGCGAATCTCCGATGATATAGTCTAACATCGGGATACCGTAAATATCCTTCACCTTAAGTACGGCCGACGGTTCTCTGGCACCCAGAAGAACACTTCCTTCCTCTAACAGCTGTATTGAGTTAAGATTCAGCCACTCAAGCACACCTTCTTCGTTTTTCTTACAGATATCCTTGTACTCTCTTAGCAAGACTCCGCAGTCAAATACCTCTTTCACATCTCCGGAAGCCAAATCAACGGAAAGCACAACGTCATTTACGCTTACGGTTTTTCCTTCTTCCGCGTTTCTGCTCGCAGTCACCAACAGTTTTTTCTGTCCTTCATCAAGACAATAATCCTCTCCGATGGTATACCCTTCTATAGAATAGACTCTGACGGCACGTCCGAAACGGTCTACCGCCGCAAATTGTGTCCCGGAGATATTATAGTACATACAATCCTCCGCAAACAGGAGCCGTTTCCCGCTGCCGGATAACAAGGCAAGCTCTCCCCTCAGAATCCCGTCATTATCATATAGCTGGATTGCTTCCTTATCCCCCGTCACATTTCCGAAATGTGCAAAAAGTCCTTCCGAAAGCTTTTCTTCACTGACTCCTTTTCCTACACTGAGCTTTTCTTTTCCGGTTCCGAACAGTTCACCGGCCAAAACATAGAAAGTACGGACACAGGAATTTCCCTCCGCATCCTTCATCACCAGCGAAACACGGTTATTCTGATTTGCCGTAAGTCCCAGCAATAAATATTCATGTACGGTGGAATATTGCTCCGCCGCGTAGCATTCCGCAAAAAAAGTAGGATTTCCGCTTTCCTGCGCATTGATTCGATACGATACCTGCACCGGAGCTTCCGTTTCAAAATAGACATAGACCGAAAGCGCATTAATTCCGTAAGGATTATAAATGACAAGAGGGGCATCCTTCGTGTATTCCCCGTCACGCTTCAGTGCCTCGATACGGTCATATACTCCGGTATGACGCACGGTATCATAACGTTCTTCCTCATTCTCTATTTTGGAAAAATCCCGATACACCGTCGGAGCAATTGTCTTTGAATCCGACTTGCGCTCCTCGTACTGCTCCTGAAACTCCTTCAGCTTCGAAACGGTCTTTCCGTCACCTTTTCCCTGATTTACAAGCATCACTAAAAGCACACACAAAAAGACGCTGCTGATGATTGTCATAATAAGTAAAGCCTTTAACGCCGTTTTCTTCAATCTGCTGCCCTCCTTTGCGGATACTCTCCTCTCATTTTATCAATTTCTATTGTACTTTGCAACCTTTGTTAAAAATATCATTGCACTTCTTTCCCGATTGCGATAAACTGGAAGCAACAAAACTCAATCAAAAGAAGGAGGCACTTCATATGGCAACACCAAAGCAACAAAATTACGAAAATCTGGCAGAAAGCCTGATTGAAGCCTTCAATCGCCGTGGAATCGAGGGATACTATTGTCCCGACAAGGAAGAAGCGCTGTCCACCGCTCTTCGTTTTCTTACACCCGGCAGCAGCGTATCCTGGGGAGGTTCCATGTCCTGTGAAGAAATCGGACTGATTGAAGCGCTAAAAAAGTCAGACTGTATTTTATACGACCGGAGCACCGCAAAAACGCCGGAGGAACATCGTGCACTTTATGCAAAGGCTGTCACTGCCGACTACTATTTTATGAGCAGCAACGCAATCACGCTGGACGGCGAGCTTGTCAATATCGACGGAAACGGCAACCGGGTTGCCTGCCTGATTACAGGTCCGAGAAATGTCATCTTAGTCGTCGGCATGAACAAAATCACCCCGAATGTGACATCTGCCATTGAACGCATCCGCAATATGGCTGCCCCGCCAAACGGTGTCAGACTCGGATTAAGCACTCCTTGTTCCAAATACGGAAAATGTCATGACTGCTATTCTCCGGACTGTATGTGCTGTGAGCTTGTAATCACGCGCAAATCAAGAATCCCCGGCCGCATCAAGGTTATTTTGGTCGGCGAAGAGCTCGGATATTAAAGCATATAAGAGGAGCATGTTCCCCAAGTTCATAAATTCTTGAGGGACATGCTCCTCTTTGCATTATTTACTCCGGTATATATTTTTTGGCATTTGCAGCCGTCATAATATATACAAACGGGCTTCCGTTAATTCTTACAAAATAATTATCACTTACCGTCCGGTTTCCAATCTCTGCCGTCATGGTACGTATTTCCTGTGTTACATTTCCTTCCGCATCCTTTACGTTTTCCATATAATGAACCGTCACCGTCACATAAGGGTCATCCAGACCGTATTCCGCAAAGTCTGTACAGTTATACTCCTGCACGGTAGTGGCAATAAACTTATTACAATCGTAGAAGATTGTCGGATAGGTTACCGTCCCGTCCTCATTTGTCTGCGGAATATAAGAAACCGTGTCTTCTCCGCGCACTGCTACGGTTACCTCCGTAATATTTTCCGTCTCCGTGTCAGGGAAGGTTTCCTCCTGAACAAGTTTAAGCTCCGATGTAGAAAGTCTTGTGTATATACTGTTTGAAACTACCCAGACATCTCCCGTGCTCTCCTGAAGCATATAGTAACCGGAGGAATACGGTGCCTCATTTCCTACATAAAACTGATGAATTGTCCCATCCGTCAGTGTTAATTTAGCGGAACACTTCGGTGTATCCAGACCGTAATCGGATAGTTTGGCCTCACCGGCAGGTATTTTCGTCGTACTGGTCAGGCCACAAAAACCGCTGATAATCGACTGTACCTTTTCATCCTTTGTAGGGAAATCCTCCATTCCCATTCTGACCCACCGTCCGATATACTCACCCTCGTTTTTCACCCATGTAAAACCATAGGATGCTTCCTCATTCGTGTACTCAATCGAAGCAACATCCTTTAACAAAAAGGTAGTAACATCCATCTCTGTGGTCACATTTTTTTCGGCTTCTCTTTCAGCCTCCTCCGATGCCTTTTTTTCGATGTATCTTCTGGCAATAAAATACCCTCCGCCAAGCACGGACAACAAGACAAACAGAACCAGTACCGTAAGCATTCTCTTCCGTTTCAGGCGTTTTAAACGTTTTATTCTTTCTTCTTTTTCTTCCATATAAACCTCCCGACTAACGGTTTCTCCTGCGCACCATTGTAACGATACCGGCAACCATCAAAAGTACCGGAATCACAATTACAAACATTACGGCAATGGCATTTGCCTCTGATGCGGTTATAGCAAGCATTTCTTCCGACTCAAAGGAAATCGTACGGATTGCGGAAACTGACTCTACCTCAGACATATAGTTAATACTGCCTGTCAGTAATCCCGCATTTGCATAACTATCTATCATTAAATAATTATCATAAAATACAAATCCGTTCGAAAGAATAACCGCTTCCGAATCCGTATCCGTATTTTTTACGTAAACTCCGATATCAAACGGCCCCTCCGGATCTCCCTCTTCCTTTGTCATTACGATTTGACCGTTCTGTACACTCTTTAAAAATGCCTTTTCCGAAGTAGATAATAATGTAGTTATTGTCAGATTTTTATTATCCTGATCCGGCTGTGTCAGAACATAGGAATTCGGCATCGGCAGATAGCTTGAACCGGTTAAGCCTGCGGTAATTTCGTGACTGGTTCCGACGATAGGGAAAAGCGCAAGTGCGGAGTCCGGATGATGCCTCTTTGAATCGCCCTCCACAACAATACCGTTTTCCACTTCTACACCGTACTTTGCGAGCAGCCTGTTAAAGTTATCCATTCCTTCCTGATATACCGCACAGATTAAAAAGTCTCCGCCTCTGTCCGCATAGCTTTCCAGTACCTTCAGTTCGGCTTCCGTATAATCTGTAGAAGGAACAGCAATATACAAAACATCACAATCCTCCGGGACGCTGTCGGCTGTCATTATTTCAAATGTATTGTATTCAATATTGGCTTTCCGAAGAAGATTCATTCCCTCGGTTCCGAGCTCCAGCTCTCCGTGTCCGGTCACAGCATACAGATTTGTCTGCTGACCGCTTGTCACATAACGAATTGCCGCATTTATCTGTCCTTCAATATCAAGTCCGGTCACTTCCGTCTTGTACTGGAAGGTGGAGGTATCCATGGTCATTTTGGTTAATACCATGTCTTCGCTCGAAATATACTTACTCTTCTTTGTATTTTCATTCACAACAATGATACTGTACTGAATTACGGTTTCATCGGTATACTGCTCCGCAAACTTCGGATTCAGCAGCAAATCTACCGTTTCGAAGTTTATTTTCTTACTTTCCTTCTGATATAAATCAATATACATTTCAAAGGAAGGATCAAGCCAGGAAAGCGATTGTCCCTCTTTCATCAGAAAATAAAAGGTAAGATCATCCTCCAGCCCGGAAAGCAATTCCTCTGTTTCACCGGTAAGAGATTTATTTCCGTCTACAGTTAAGTCCTTTCTGATGTCTAAAGCGGACACAATCAGATTAACAATAATCACTGCCACGATTACAAGTATACTGATAACCGTTGCATATGCACCGGACCGAAACCCTTTGCTTTGAAAGGAGGCTCCGATTTTTTTGAAAAAGGATCTGCATCCTTTACCGTTCTTCTTTTCCATCTTCTTCTCCTCCTTAACAATACCGTCTCTTGCGCATATTCTGATACGTCAGGAAACAAAAAACAAAGGCAATACTCAGATAATATACCGGCATTCTCAACTCAAACACGCCGGAGACCGTCTGGTCATATACCGTCATAATCGATAAAGAACCAAGCACCTTTTCTACCGTTCCCACTAACAGAGAGCCCTTTAATATATAAACGACCGTCAGCGCACATTCTCCGACTGCAAAAATAATCGTTGCCGCAGTGGTATTCTTCATCACCCGCCACATCCAGACGGTAATCAGTGCCCATAGAATCGTATAAGTAATCCACGCAGCCTTTGCCGTTGCCGGAATCAAAGCCGCCACACTGTCTGCAAGACAGGTAATCAGAACTACAATAAAGGTCATGACCGCTGAAAATGCCTGGGAATCTGTCAGGCTTGAAATGAACAGACCGATTGCAAGGTAGGCACAGCCGATTAAGAAAAATCCGAAAACAGCGGCATATGACATAGAAAAGTTTACTACCCCAAACTGAGCAAACAGAAGCGGATAGATGCAGACAATTAACATTGCAATTCCTACGAGTGTCACAAGTGCAAGATACTTTCCCACGACAATCTTCCAAATCGGAAGCGGGGAGGTAAGCAGAAGCTGATCCGTTTTCTGACGGTTCTCCTCCGCAATAATACGCATAGTCACCATAGGCACCAGCAATGCAAAAATCAAAGTAATACTGCTTAACGCATATCCGATAAACGCATATCCTCCCAATAAATCATAAAGATAAACATACAGGCCGACAAATGCAAGAAAAAATGCCAGAAACAGCCACCCGATGACCGAGTTGAAATAAGCCCGCAATTCCTTCTTATAAATTGCTATCATTCTCCGGATACCTCCTTCTCCTCAATCTCTTCTTCCCCGGGAGCAGCTTCCGGGTTTACATTCTCCTTCTCCTCGGTAGTCACGGAATCTGGTGCAGTTTCTTCCTCTTCCGGCGTATCTGCCGTTGCTTCTAAGAAAATATCCTCTAAGGTCTTTGTGTGGCGTACCAGCTTCAAAATCGGAAGCTTTGCCTCTGCCATTGCAAAAAATATGTCCTTACGTATTTCTTCCGTACTCTTTATGTGCACCGCATAACAGTCATCCTGCTCGGCTGCGGCTTCAGACACCTCACAGATTCCTTTAATCCGGTCTAACACAGCCATCACCTGCTCTTTGCTTCCGCAGGCCTCAAGCTCCAGGGTTTCCCCCTGATCTGCCTGAAGCTGTAACTCCTCCGGTGTCCCGGAAAGAACCAGTTTGCCACGACGGATAATCATGATATGATCACATACCGCACTGATTTCCTGCATGATGTGAGAGCTGAGTAATACCGTATGCTCCTTTGCGAGATCCTTCATTAATTCGCGGATTTCTATAATCTGCTTCGGATCCAGACCTACCGTAGGTTCATCCAGAATAATAACCTCCGGATTCCCAACTAAAGCCTGGGCAATTCCGACACGCTGACGATAGCCTTTAGAAAGATGCTTAATCAGGCGGCCTCTCATCTCCCCCAGTCCGGTCTTTTCTATAACACGCTCTACCTCTTCCCCGCGTGCCCCGCGCGGCACTTTCTTTAATTCTGTCACAAAGCGAAGATACTCTGTCACTGTCATATCCGGATACACCGGCGGCTGCTCCGGGAGATATCCGATGCTCCTTTTTGCCAGCTCCGGCTCCTCCAGCATATCATATCCATTGACCAGAATCGTTCCCTCCGTTGCCGATATGTAACCGGTCAGCATATTCATCGTGGTTGACTTTCCGGCACCGTTCGGTCCCAAAAAGCCAAGTATCTGTCCTTTCTCTACCGTGAAATTCAAGTGATCTACCGCAATATGATCCCCGTACTTTTTCACCAATCCAATGGCTTCAATCACTTTCCGTTACCTCCTTTTTGTCCTTCCCGCCTATTCTATCTCATTTTACAATCCAAACATGAAAACTTTTTGTTTGTTTTGTGAAAAAAATGTGAATCCCCTCTGCTTTCTATTCTTCCTCTCCGAAACAAAGCTCTATCTTCTCAAGCAACATTTGGGAATTAATCGGTTTCACAATATATCCTATAACGCCGTTTGTAATTCCCCTGAGTACATCCTGCTTATTCCTCGTTCCCGTCAGAATAATCACGGGAATATCCTTCAGATAATCCCGCTGTCTTATCGTCGTCAAAGTTGCAAAACCATCCATAACAGGCATTTCCAAATCAAGAAGAACAAGATCGAATAATTCGTTGTCCAGATGCTTTAAACCGGAAACTCCGCTTGCTGCGGTTACCAAATCATATTTTTTCTCTAAAATATTTTGCAGCTGCTTAAGCGTTACTACACTATCATCAATTGCAAGTATTCTTTTTCTTACCATTTACTGTTCCTCCTGTCTTGAATTATTCCCTGCCGGAAAATTCATTTTGAAAAAACTCAACCACCTTATTTCCCATCTGTATCACACTCTCGAAACCGCGCTCAACCGCCAAAACATCGCCTGCCTTTGACTGCATCTCCTGTTCATATGCCATATTTCCGAGCAATTCTGCACCCAGTGTCCTTGCATCACCTTTTATCGCATGTATCAGAATTGCATAATCTGCCATATTCTTTTCATCAAGAAACTGCCTAAGCATCTCCTTTCGCTCGTCCCATATGGATGCAAATAACAAAAGAGTCTCCCGGTAAACCTGCTCGTTTCCGTCAAAATTCTTCAGTCCGCTTTCATAAGAAAATCCCTCCAGCGGCTGCAACAGCTTTTCTTCAGGCAGATATCTCCTAAGCATCTCCTCCAGCTTTGCACCACTGATTGGCTTACTGAGATAGTCATCAAACCCCTTTGCAATATAATAATCCCTTGAACCGGTTACGGCATTTGCCGTCAAAACTATTACTACGGTATTTTCGTTACACCCCTGCTGTCTTCTTAATCGTTTCAGTGTCTCTACGCCATCCATCCCCGGCATCATATGATCCATAAAAATGATATCATACTGGGTCTGCCGTGCCTTTTGCAGACACTCCGCACCGTTCCCTGCTTCTTCTACCTGTACCAGTGTACGTTTTAATAAGCCTCTCGCCACAACCCGGTTCATTACATTATCATCTACTACCAGTATCTTTGCTTCCGGTGCCGTGACCGATTTCCGTACTACTTCCGCTTCCGTCCGTTCAGGCAGAAACTCAAAATTTCCAATCGGCTTGCTGTCAACTATTTTCTGCGGAATACGGACTTTAAACTCAGAACCGATTCCATAGTCGCTTTCAACCTCGATTTCCCCGTGCATCAGCTCCAACAGCTGAACCGTAATACTCATCCCCAGACCGGTTCCTTCAATATGATTGTTCCGCTTTGAATCTATTCGTTTATATTTCTCAAAAATTCCATCCAAATCTTCTTTTCTTATTCCAATACCACTATCCCGGACCGTAAAAATAATCTGTGCGGCATGCTTTTCCGTCTGCTTCCACTCCACATTAATTTCTACGTAACCGCGTTCGGTATACTTCACCGCATTGCTCAGCAGATTACTTAAAATCTGCTTTATTCTGATTTCATCTCCCGACAGCATTGACGGAAGATCATCGGCTACATTCACACGAAACTCCAGTCCCTTATCCTCTGCTTTAAAAGAAAATACCACAAATATATCATGCATCAGTGAGGCTGTGCTGTATTCCTCCTCTGCAAGCTCCATCTTACCGGACTCGATTTTCGAGAAATCCAGCAGATCACCTATCAGTGATATTAATGTTTTGCCTTCATTCCTGATGTTTCTGGCATATTCCAGAATACCGGCATCATCCGCCTCCCGAAGAATCAGCTCATCCATTCCGAGAATTGTATTAATCGGTGTCCTTATTTCATGCGACATATTGGCAAGAAAGCTGCTCTTTGCACTATTCGCAGCCATAGCCTCCTGATGCAGCTCTTTTAACTGCCGTTCTTTTTCCTTTGTCTGTGTCATGTCAAAAAAACTGAGTGTTTTTCCCTTTACCCGGTCTCCCTCATACACTTCAGATTCGGTAACAGAATAATACCTTCCGTTTATACAAAACTCACCGTCTTCCGTCGAAGTAAGCAAATCAAACACAGCCGATACATTCGTTAAACTTCTGTTCTGAATGATTTCCTTCATTTTTGCATTGGAATACGCAATCTTACCTTCCTCATCACATACAAGTATTCCTTCTTCCATCGTTTCCAGCACTTCATTTTTTGCATTCTCTGCCACATCAAAAATCTTGAAAAAATAGATGATTAATATGAAACACGCATTGGTACAAAACAATCCAAACGGCATTAAGTCGTAATCATTTATACCCTTCACAAACCTGAGAATACCACAAAGCAGCGGTATCAGTGCCGCAATACCCAGATACAGATATTTTCTGTAGTCCTCCCGCCGTCTTGCATCCCTTAACCACGCCATAATAATCACTCCGACACAAACCGCCATCGTGACAAACATAATTATGGTATGCAGTACGTAGCTGATTCCGGGTTCCAGCTGAAATGCCGAAAAATGCTCTCTCACCTCTAAAGAACAGGTCTTGTAATGTAAATGATGCATAGAATTGGTAGTGGCACTTATGTTGGTAGCCACAAATGCAAGTATATGTAACACCCGAAGCCACAATCTTACTCTTACCCGGAACAGTTCACAGGTAAATAGAAACGCTGTTACCGTCGCAATACTTACCCCCAGATACTCAAACCGGACTGCCATCAGTGCCTCTTCAACCGTGCCGCTGTTTATCTCATACAGGTATGCGAGTCCGGCTAATAATACGGCAATCGAATACAACAGTAAATAGTTACATAAAGAAGACTTATTCTGATGTACCACAAAAACGATAAAGAAAAAGGAAAGAATTACAGCCAAAGTCTGTAAACAAATAATCAATATATCCATTCGTCACCTTCCCCTGCAAATGTTTAAAAATATCCTTTTGATACAAAATTTATACACCCCTGTGTGCTATTTTACCACTTTTTCCTACATTTTTCAATATTTTCCTTCCATTTCCGTCAAAAAAGCGAAGAATTCCGCTTTTTTCAATTACGGGATTCTTCGCTCTTCCTGTCTGTTTATTCTTTCATTTTCTATTTATCATCAATACTATAGTTCGGAGCTTCCTTTGTAATATGAATGTCATGCGGATGACTTTCCTTTAAGGACGCTGCGGAAATCTTTACAAAGCGACCGTTCTGCTTCAGGGTCTCAATATCCTTTGCGCCACAATATCCCATACCGGAACGGAGACCGCCGAGCAGCTGGAATACCGTATCCTCTGCCATGCCCTTGTATGCCACACGTCCTTCTACTCCTTCCGGAACAAGCTTCTTCGCATCTGCCTGAAAATAACGGTCCTTGCTTCCGTTCTCCATTGCCGCTATGGAACCCATACCGCGATATACCTTATACTTACGTCCCTGATAGAGTTCAAAGGTTCCCGGACTCTCATCACAGCCTGCAAAGATGCTACCCATCATACATACATTGGCACCTGCCGCAATCGCCTTTGTAATATCTCCGGAGTACTTGATACCACCGTCTGCGATAATCGGAATATCGTACTTCTTTGCTGCCTCGTATGCATTCATAATAGCGGTAATCTGCGGTACACCGATACCTGCCACCACACGTGTGGTACAAATGGAACCCGGTCCGATACCAACCTTTACACAATCAACTCCCGCCTTAATCAGAGCTTCTGTAGCTTCACCGGTTGCGACATTACCTGCAATAATCTGTAAATCCGGGTAAGCATCGTGTACCATCTGTACACAGCGAAGCACATTTGCGGAATGACCGTGTGCGGAATCAATTACAATCGCATCTACCTTCGCCTTTACAAGCGCATCCACACGCTCTAAGATATTTGCGGTAACACCGACACCGGCTGCACAGAGAAGTCTTCCCTGCGCGTCCTTTGCGGAAAGCGGATACTTAATCTGCTTCTCAATATCCTTAATCGTAATAAGTCCTTTCAGATTTCCCTCTGCATCTACAATCGGAAGCTTTTCCTTTCTCGCCTGCGCAAGAATCTTCTTTGCTTCTTCTAAGGTAACGCCCTCTCTTGCGGTTACAAGTCCCTCGGAGGTCATGCTTTCCTTAATCTTCTTGGAAAAATCGGTCTCGAACTTTAAATCGCGGTTCGTAATAATGCCGACAAGCTTCTTGCCCTCGGTAATCGGAACACCGGAAATCCGGTACTTTGCCATTAACTCATCCGCATCATGAAGTGTATGTTCCGGAGATAAAGAAAACGGGTCTGTAATAACACCATTCTCGGAACGTTTTACCTTATCTACCTCTTCTGCCTGCGCCTCAATACTCATATTTTTGTGAATTACGCCGATACCGCCCTGCCTTGCCATTGCAATCGCCATGCGGTGCTCCGTTACCGTGTCCATACCTGCGCTCATAAGCGGAATATTTAACTTAATCTTCTTCGTCAGATAGGTTGTAAGATCCACCTGATTCGGAATCACTTCCGAATAAGCCGGTACAAGCAACACGTCATCAAAGGTAATGCCGTCACCGATAATCATGCCCATTTCTCTAATCCTCTCTTTCTCTTTATAGTTTTTTCTGCCATCTTCCGGATAACCAAAAGTGGTATTCTCTGTATTTTACTTTGTTTTGTATGGCTTGTCAAGCCATAAATAAAGAAATCTGTAGAAATCGGCAGAAAAAGGAACGAACCATGACATAAAAGCAGAAATTCATTTATCTGCTCTGCGTCATGGTCCGACTGCTTTACTTATTCAATAATGCCCTGTCATTGGCAAATTCCGCTCCGCTTGCCTTTGTAAAAGCCTCCAACAATTCTTCTACTGTAAGCTTTTTCTTTTCCTCACCCCGGATGTCCAGAATCACCTTTCCTTCATGCATCATAATCAGACGATTGCCGTGGGCGATTGCATCCTTCATATTGTGAGTAACCATCATGGCAGTAAGCTTACCTTCTTCGATAAACTGATCCGACAGCTTTAATACCGTCGCCGCCGTCTTTGGGTCCAAAGCCGCCGTATGTTCATCTAACAGCAGCAGCTTCGGCTTTTTCATAACTGCCATTAACAGTGTCAGTGCCTGCCGCTGTCCCCCGGACAACAAACCGACCTTTGTGGAAAGACGGTTTTCCAGACCAAGTCCAAGCGGTTTTAACATTTCGCAGAATTCCTCTCTTTCCTTTTTGGAAATCGCCCAGCGAAGCGTGCGGTGCTGTCCCCGTCTTGCCGCCAGAGCAAGATTTTCCTCAATCCACATGTCCGCGGCTGTCCCCATCATCGGATCCTGAAATACCCGCCCCAGATATTTTGCCCGCTTATGCTCCGACAAATCCGTTACATCGATTCCATCTAAAAGAATCCGTCCGGCATCAGCCGTATGTACACCCGCAACCATATTCAGAAGCGTGGACTTTCCGGCGCCGTTACCGCCGATTACCGTAACGAAATCGCCGTCATCAAGCGTCAGATTCACTCCGTTTAACGCCTTCTTTTCATTGATTGTGCCCGGATGAAAGGTCTTGTAAACATCCTTAATTTCCAGCATCTTTCGCAGCCCCCTTTCTGGCAAGGTTCTTCTGCTGCAATTGTTTCTTCCAGTACGGAATTCCTAAGAATACCGATACTACCAATGCCGAAAACAGCTTCATATCATTTGCATTCAGACCAAGACTTAATACAAGCGCAATTGCCACATAATATATCACGCCGCCGAATACTACACCTAACAAGCGCAGGGCAAAGTTTTTGAAAATTCTTCCGAACACTACTTCCCCAATAATCACCGCCGCAAGACCGATAACAATCGCGCCGCGTCCCATATTGATATCCGCAAAGCCCTGATACTGGGTAATCAGAGAACCGGAAAGTGCCACAATTCCATTGGAAAGAATCAGACCGAGTATCTTGTTACGCTCGGTGTTGATTCCGTTTGCACGCGCCATCGCCTGATTACAGCCGGTAGCGCGTAAGGAGTGCCCAAGCTCCGTTCCGAAGAACCAGTATAGCAATACGATTATGACGAGCACAAAAATTCCTGCAACCATAATTGACTTCGGTGTCTTACGTAACGACAACAACACTTTATACTTCATAACCGACAACGGCATATTTGCCATTCCGCTCATAATCCGCAGATTAACGGAATATAACGCAAGCTGGGTCAATATTCCCGCCAAAATGGCCGGAATGCCGAATTTGGTATGAAAAATACCGGTTATCAGTCCCGCTGCACATCCGGCAAGAAATGCAAGCAGCATAGAAAGTGCAATATTCATTCCGCTTGTCATACACACTACCATAACCGCCCCTCCCGTGCCGAAGGAGCCGTCTACCGTCAAATCAGCAACATCCAATATTTTATAAGTAATATATACTCCTATTGCCATAAGTCCCCAGATAATTCCCTGGGCTACCGCCCCCGGAAGGGATAATATAAATGCGATCATTCTTTTTTCCTTTCAAAGGTATGTAACCATGTTTGCCTAATCAGCAATATTATTCGACCTCAATTGCCTCGTAACTGTCAGGAACAGAAATTCCTAACTTCTGGCAACGCTCTGCAATATACTGCTTCGTAAGCTCCTTTGCATAACCGATTTCCATCTCAGCCGGCTTTGCTCCGTTTACAAGAATCTCGTATGCCTGCTCACCTGCTGCATAACCGATGCTGTAATAATCAATGGAAAGAGTTGCCACGCCGCAGCCCTTACAGATTCCTGCTTCACCTGCAACAATCGGCACACCTGCCGGACCTGCCACACCGTCCACAATACCGGTACTTGATGCCATCATATTATCGGTCGGGATATAAATTACATCGCATGCGGCGCATGCTGCGGAAGTAACCATAGCAACATCATTGGAGTCTGCACAGGTAAATTCCTCGGAAGCAATTCCGAGTGCGGTCAGGTACTCAGCTATCTTAACAGCCTGATACTTAGAGTTTGCTTCTGCGGAGCAATACAAAATACCGACCTTCTTTACATCCGGGAACAATTCCTTAATCATGGCAGCCTGCTCATCAAGCGGGGCAAGGTCGCAGGTACCGGTCACATTTACACCCGTCTTTCCGGTCCAGTTATCAATATCCAGTGCAGTCGCATAATCCGTAATGGAAGTAGCGACAATCGGAATGTCAGCTGTTGCTGCAAAAGCAGACTGTAAAGAAGCAGTAGCATTTGCCATAATCAAATCAACCTTATCAGCCACAAACTGATTTACAATCGTACTACAAGTCGCAGGGTCACCGGCAGCATTCTTTAAATCAAATGTCACTCTTTCTCCCAGCTTTTCCGTTAATGCATCCTGGAAGCCTTTGGTGGCAGCATCCAGCGCTGCATGCTGAACCAGCTGACAAATTCCGACCTTGTAAACATCAGGCTCCTTTTTGCCGCAGCCCGCAAAAACAGCTGTCACCATAGTACATGCAAGTGCCAATGCTAATATTTTCTTACTCTTCATTCTTATGTACCTCCTATACACTTTGCAGATATCCTTATGTTCTCTGCAATTTTCACTATATCGCTTTAAACTATAGCACTTTAAATGGATGAAGTCAAGTGTTTTCTGTTGTAAAAGCAGAACTTTCTTATTTGAATAAAAAAACAGAACTCCCATGCAGATACCCTTGCACGGTTGTTCTGTTTATCCTAGAAATCATCACTTACATTTGTCGTATGCTTAATATTCCGTCACCTTTCTCGGTGCCTTCTGCTTCATATAGGAAAGCATCTTTTCGTTCGGTTCAAAATATACCAGTGTCTGTTGTTCACCTGCGCTCTCAACTATACAATAAACCCTGTGATCCTTTTCTCTGGAAGAAAAATCCAGTTTTTTTGCGGAATTATTGTTTTTATAGCAATCAAGTTCGTGTGAATTTTCCGGAGCCACAATCAATACCTGATCAAGGTCCAGACGATACAGATGCTTTCTCTTCTCTCCTGCCATAATCTTATCAAAATCCAACTGTCCGTCACAAAAAATGTATTCGTAAACTACGGAAAGGCGTGGCAGAAAAGCAAAAGCCAGTGCCCCCCCCGCAATACCTAAAACAATGAACAGACTGTTCCAAAACAGGAGTCCTATGGCAAGCAGAGTAATAACTACCGCAAATACGCCACACTTAATGACTGTGTCACCGACGGTTACTTTCTTTTTAACACTTGCTTCCGTATATAGATTATTCATTTGATCTACCTTTCCGTTTTAATACACAGACACCCCGGAGGCACATTACCTCCGAGGTTCTGTCTCACTATAGTTTATTTTACATCATGCCCATGCCCGGAGCGCCGCCTGCCGGCATTGCCGGAGCATCTTCCTTAATATTTGCCACAGCAGACTCTGTGGTAAGGAATGTGGATGCAACACTGGTTGCGTTCTGTAATGCACTTCTTGTTACCTTGGCCGGGTCTAAGATACCGTCCTTTACCATATCAACATATTCTTCGGTCAAAGCATTGAAGCCGATACCTACGTTCTGCTCCTTTACCTTATTTACAATAACGGAGCCTTCAAGACCTGCATTCGTTGCGATGCAGCGAAGCGGAGCTTCAAGTGCTGCAAGGATAATATTTGCACCGGTCTTCTCATCACCCTCTAAGGTAGCCGCCAACTTTGCAACCTCCTTGGAAGCGTGGATGTATGCGGAACCGCCACCTGCAATGATGCCTTCCTCTACAGCTGCCTTTGTAGCCGCGAGAGCATCCTCCATACGAAGCTTGTTCTCCTTCATCTCTGTCTCGGTAGCCGCACCTACGCGGATAACTGCTACGCCGCCTGCCAGCTTTGCAAGTCTTTCCTGAAGCTTCTCTCTGTCAAACTCGGAGGTAGTCTCTTCAATCTGGGCCTTAATCTGTGCCACTCTCGCAGCAATCTCAGCCTTGTCGCCTTCGCCGTCAACAATAATGGTATTTTCCTTTTGTACCTTTACAGACTTTGCACGGCCGAGCTGGTCAATCGTGGTATCCTTTAAATCAAGACCAAGCTCATCGGTAATTACCGTACCTCCTGTCAGAATAGCGATATCCTGAAGCATAGCCTTTCTTCTGTCGCCGTAGCCCGGAGCCTTTACAGCCGCTACCACGAAAGTGCCGCGGAGCTTATTGAGTACAAGTGTGGTAAGTGCCTCGCCTTCAACATCCTCAGCAATGATAAGAAGTCTCTGACCGGACTGTACAATCTGCTCCAGTACCGGTAAAATTTCCTGAATATTGGAAATCTTCTTATCTGTAATAAGGATGTACGGATTGTCAAGAACTGCCTCCATCTTATCCATATCGGTAGCCATATATGCGGAAATATAACCACGGTCAAACTGCATACCCTCTACAACATCAAGCTCGGTCTTCATTGTCTTGGACTCTTCAATCGTAATAACACCATCCTTGGAAACCTTTTCCATGGCATCCGCTACCATCTGACCAACCGTCTCATCACCTGCGGAAATCGCTGCAACCTTTGCCACCTGCTCCTTACCGGTGATAGCGGAACTCATAGCGGAGATTGCTTCTACCGCACACTCGGTAGCCTTTCTCATACCCTTTCTAAGGATAATCGGGTTTGCGCCTGCTGCCAGATTCTTCATGCCTTCGTTAATCATTGCCTGTGCAAGAACCGTTGCGGTAGTCGTACCGTCACCTGCCACATCATTTGTCTTTGTGGCAACTTCCTTTACGAGCTGTGCACCCATGTTCTCGAATGCATCCTCAAGCTCGACTTCCTTTGCAATGGTAACACCGTCGTTGGTAATAAGCGGTGCTCCGTAAGATTTATCCAATACTACGTTTCTTCCCTTCGGTCCGAGAGTAACCTTAACCGTATTTGCCAACTTGTTTACGCCCTGCTCCAATGCAGCTCTCGCTTCTGCTCCATACTTAATTTCCTTTGCCATAATAAAAAACCTCCGTTCTTTTCTAAAATCCGAATCAATACGTTTGTCCTGTCATTACAAACACTTTTTACACCGGGCTTTGCTTAGTCCTCAACGATTGCAACGATATCGTTCTGCTTTACGATAATGTATTCGTCTTCGCCGAGCTTTACTTCCGTTCCCGCATACTTGGAGTAAATTACCTTATCCCCCGTCTTTACCTGCATTGTAACCTCTTTACCGTCCACTACGCCACCCGGACCTACTGCGATTACTTCTGCCTGCTGCGGCTTTTCCTTTGCCTGTCCCGGAAGAACAATTCCGGACTTTGTCGTTTCTTCTGCTACTAACTGCTTTAACACTACCTTGTCACCTAACGGTACTAACTTCATAATAATTCCTCCTTCTATTCTGCGCGATGTATGTCTACCGCTTTCTGTCGTTTTTTGTTAGCACTCATCTCATTCGAGTGCTAACCGATATCCATATATTACATACTTATCAAAAAAGATGCAAGTATTTTTGAACTGAAATGTGCTCACCCTTCTTTACTATCCCGTGTTATTCTCCAATATACTCAATTATTCTAAATTATCCTCAATTATTTAAATTCACTATTCCACTTCCGTGCTGTTAATTTTAAGGATTGCCCTTGGCAGAGCGTCTCTTGAATTTTTCCACGGTGCATCGGCATACCGGTAATCGAACTTGTCAATAAACCAATCAAGTTCATCCCGGACACGCTTCATATTCTCCAGATATATCTTGCTCAACGTTTCACAAAATTCCACCGAAAGCTTTCCGGAAAGCTGTAAGGGTGCCTGTTCGTACAAAAGTGCATAGTGCTTATTACAAAATCCTTTTGCCTGTGAAAATTTCCTGCGAAACTCTTCTTCCCTTTCATAAAGGTAAAAAACGGTTGCAAGATAACGTTCGAATACCTTATTCACTCTCTCACAGACAAAACAGGAGTCGTTTAACTTCTTCATATATTCTACTACAGGCGCATCCTCTTTCTTTTTAAACAGACCGCCTCCGGCACTCCCTTTTTCGGAAAGCCTTTCTGCCTCTTTTATCATCCGGTCCATATGCGTTTTTAAAATCAAAGCAAGTCCGAGACGGTTTTGCTGCTTATACAGCTCTTTGATGTGTACCGGACAAAATCCCACCTTATCGGTTACCATCCGAACATCATCCTCCATATAGCTCGGTCCGAGCGTATATTCAATCGATGCTTTTTCCAAAGACCTCAGCATCGCACAGACAGGACACTCACAATCCTGTTCAAATGCCTCGTTTACCGGAATCGTGTATAGCTGTTCTTTCATCCTTTTCTCCTTTAATGCAAAACGCCGAACCACCTTCCGATGATCCGGCGCAGTCACTTCTAAAAATAGTATTAATCGTATTATTTCGGCTGATTTTCCTGCATCTCTTTTACAATTAACTCCTTGATATCTCTCGCCTTATTCTTAATACGTTCCGGGGCATTTCTGGAAACAATTACTCTGGAAATCAGGCGTCCCGCTTCTTCGTACCGGCCGATGCGTCGCCCGATATCTGCCAGCATGCAGAGCATCGCCATCTCGTCCATACCGCATATCGGATAGTTTTCCTTTGTTGTTGCCTCATTAAATCCCTCATAGGCGGTAGTCAGGAACTCCAGCTCCTGGGCATACAGCTCCTTCTTTTCCTTCTCTTCCGTACACTCCTCCTGCTTTGAACGAATCAGCCATGCAGTCTTTAAACAAATATAAGCACGTTCACTGACTCTGGAATGCTTTACCATCGCGTTGGCCAGTGCAAGGCGATGTCGCAGTATCGCATCATCATAAGATAAAACACCTTCCCTTTTCTCCAACCCATGGAAACGCCGGCAAATATTTTCCATAATAAGCTTTACCTGAACACGTGTAAGCGTCGAAAAAAAACGGGTAAGCGCGGCATATCCGCAGCGTGGACATACCACCGCATCATATTTTAACGGATCAACGCCCTGATAACGCGGATGTAAATCAGAATCCGTACCGATTAGCTTTGCCTTACCGGTACGTACCGCACTCGTCTTAAACTCCTCATCACAAACCGGACATGTATATGTTTTCTCAAACAAATACTCATCCTCGGTCTTTTCATGCTTTTCCTCCGGGCTTTCAACCGCCTTTGTTTTCTTGGTTTTTGTCTCTATGTCACCATAGACTTCCATCTTACTGACGCTATCCAGACCCAAATCCTCCAGCCCCGCCAACAAACTGCTCATAAACTCATCCTCCGAGACCTATACTTTCATCTTTATAATATTAAAATTCCTTTACATCAATCATACTATTCTTTTTCCCTTTTATCAAGCGTTTTTTCAGAAAAATAGCCATACATTACACTAAACATACGAATTCGAGGTCTCTTATGAATTCCGCGGAAGATCCAACAAAAACATACCGCATTGTAAAATACTGCCTTTTCTTTTTCACTCTGGCATTCTTTTTCTTTGCCGGGAGCCGGGTTTTAAACTCCACACTGGCTGTTTCCGGCAAGGCAAAAAAGCTGCCGATTTACTGCGTGGATACCGAAGAAAAAAAAGTGGCACTCAGCTTTGATGCCGCGTGGGGGAATGGTAGATATGGAAACTTAAAAACAGAGGGCGTCTCATTTTGACACTCTCTGTTTCACATCAGCTCAGCTGTAAAGTTTTACTCATCGATATCTACTAAAATCTCCCATTTACCGTATCGTTTTCCATTAATACGACGAATACATCCTTTATTTTGTAACTGCATTATTTTACTCTTGATTGTTCTTTCTGATTTTCCGATTCGCAACGCCAATTCTTTCTGGGTTATATCAGGATCTGCTACAAGCTCCTTCAGAATTGCAAATTCTTCAAAAGTGCATTCTAAAGTGCAATTTTTGCACTTTGGAACATTCACATTTGCACTTTGGGATTGTTCCGTCATTGTAACATCAAAAAAATCCACATGCATATACCGATTCTTCAACTCATAGTTTGTTCCCATCAATAAATTACTAAAAAACTGTTCCAAGAACTTAGTCGTTGCGTAAATCTCATTCTTTAAATCATTATAATTTGCCCGTACCAAGGCGTTTCTGAAATACCAGGAATGCTGCTCAAAGGCATCGTTATTTACGGAAAATCCAAAAGATTTCATATATTTAATCATAAATACGGCAGTTGCCCTTGTATTCCCCTCGCAAAACGGATGGATTTGCCAAATATCAGAGGCAAATTTCGCCAAATGCTTTATTGATTCTGCCAAAGATAATCCTTCGTAGGAAAATTGCTTTTCCATACAAAAGTCATACTCTAATGTATCTTTGATGCTGTTCCATGATGAATAAATCACTGTTTCGCCCTTTAACACCCATTCCTTCTTTGTAATGTTATAGTTTCGAATCTGACCGGCATGCACAAATACACCTTCGAATAAGCGTCTATGAATAGAAATCCATTCTGCCGGAGAAAACTGAAATGTCTTTTCTCCCAGGAGTTTTACAATTCTCGCTGCAACGATATCTGCTTCTTTCGTTCTTTCCTCCACCTCTGCACGTTCGTCGCATTCTTCATAATAACTCTGAATTCTCTTCTGTGCTTCATCAATCCCGATTTTCCCCTCTATATGTGCCTTCGCTGTATCCAATAGATACTCCGAAGTTTTCAGACCATCTACGTCCTGTAAGCCGATTGCAGTCTGCCATGCCTCGCTTCTCTCCGTCTGCTCAGGTTCTCCTTGGCGTATATATTCATCCAGTTCAAACTGCCACCTTTTATCCTCTGACATGGCTACTCATCCTTTCTCTTAAACATTTTCTATTTACATACATTATACCACTTTTTTCTATCTCATGCATAGGATTTCAAGCATTATTTCGAAAAAAAACCATACATTATACGAAGCACTCACTTTTGAGGTATCCCATGAATTATGATGAAAATCCTACCAAAGTCTACCGCATCGTAAAATACTCCCTCTTTCTTTTTTCCATCGCCTTTTTCCTTTTCGCGGGCAGCAAACTTTTAAACGATACTATCCCGACAGCGGGAAAGGCAAAGAAGCTTCCGATTTACTGTGTGGATACCGATGAAAAAAAGGTGGCACTCAGCTTTGATGCCGCGTGGGGGAATGAGGACACCGCAAACATTCTTGAAATTCTGAAAAGAAACGACGTCCGCGTCACCTTTTTTATGACCGGAGAGTGGATGGGAAAATACCCGGATGATGTGAAGGCGATTCTTGCCGCAGGGCATGACCTCGCCAACCACAGTGAGAACCACAAGCAGATGTCCAAACTTTCGGCAGAAGAGTGCCGCACGGAGCTGCAAAAGGCCCATGACCGCGTCAAGGAACTGACCGGCGTGGAAATGACGCTGTTCCGGCCACCGTACGGGGACTACAATAACACCTTGATTGAGGTTACCAATGATATGGGATACCACTGCGTACAGTGGGATGTCGACTCTCTCGACTGGAAGGACTACGGTGCCGACGCCATTATCAACAAGGTTTTAAACCACAAGCACTTAGGCAACGGCTCCATAATACTGATGCACAACGGCGCGAAATACACACCAGAGGCACTGGAGGCCGTAATTCTGGGATTAAAAGAAAAGGGCTATACCCTTGTGCCGATTTCCGAGCTGATTTATAAAGAAAATTACGAGATGGACCACGAAGGTAGACAGCATCTGAAGGAGGGTACCGTGACTCCGGGTCCGTTACCGACCGCCCTGCCAGACGACCGTACAAAAGGAACTCCTATGCCGCAAACAAATGCGGCATAGACATTATATCATCTTCTTTATTTTTCAAATATCAAATGCATATTGGAATGTCTATTGAGCGAATTCTTATCTTTCTCAAGGAAATCCCATGTTTTCTGGTATGTACCCGGCACCGCTATCTCCGCATCAGATATAAACGCCACAAACTCCTCTGCTTTTCCTTCGTACATTTCGGCAAAATCATCCGACATATCCCGTTTCTCATCATCCGTAAAGTCCTTCAACTCATTATACAGCACATGCTCCAGATTACAGGAGTTGTAATAAATTTTGTACGGGATTTCTTGCACCTTTCCGGTTCGTCTAAGTTTAAACAAAATATCTGCTTTTCTCGCATTTCGCTCAACCGTTTCCTTAACCTTCGCCGTTTCCATACGGTCGGTATAATACTGAATTCCTTCCACTTCTGCGTACTGTACACAGTCCTCATCCACATAGACACCGTCTGCATCCGTCAAATGTATTATCTTGATAAAGTGCTCTGTTTGGTAGCGGTATCTCTTTTTTACTTCTTCTATCTGCTCATTGATTTTCAGCAAAATGGTATCCATAGACACATAATCCCTCGTGGTGATATCACCACGGATTACAACAAACTGAACCTCATTATCCGAAAAGTACTCCTTCATAATCGTGCCCAGAGCAGCTTCGTCGCTGGCTCCTTCCACGATAAACGCAATTACTTTCTTCTCAGCCATTCTTTATGCTCCGTCCTGCCTTTCTGAAGGCCCTTGCAATTTTCAAACTATCGGTTGCTTCATAAATCACTTCATCCTGTCCGCCCAACGTAATTCCTCTTAAATAAACATCTCTCAAGTTATTTGACGGCTTAATATTTTTCATATGTATATAACGCTTATTCGGATTCGCAGTAGAAAACATAATGCTTTCTTTATCTAACATTTCTAACGCACGTAAATTATGAGATGTAAAAATCAATTGTCCTTTTGCATTCTTATTGAAAATATCTAATAATTCACCCAGCATATATTCAAAAATTCCGGCATCCATCTCATCGATTGCCAGGCAGATAGACGGATAGGCAAATGCCTGTATCAGTGCATTCAGAATTGAGATGACTTTAATAATTCCCTCTGACTCCATTCGAATGGGAATCGGCGGCGTATTGTTTCTTATAGAAACCAATTCAACCTTGTACCCCTCCTCACCGGAATCCGTTAACTGTTTTCCGTTATCCTTTACAGCAATACTCATTCCCGGAATGATGGTATATAAAACCGTGTTAATTTGCTCTACTAATGTGTCCAGAAGCTTCTTTCTCTCAGCCTCTAAAACTACCGGTTTTGTCATCGGAATCGCAAAGTCGCCCTTCAATCCAACCTTATCCTGCTCGATTTTAAATGCCACCGGCAATAAAACATTCGCAGAAATAACACCGGAATGTGTATTGCAGATTACAAATAAATCCTTTAAGGAAAATACGAATAATGCCTTAATCAACTCTGCACATTCTTTAAACCGGTTCGTGTAGTTCTGAAAGAAAATCTCCCGGCTGCTTTCACCAAACACATAAGAGCAATGGCTTTTTTCCGCCATCTTACGGGCCACAATCAAATCGGTGCTGTTCTCTTTATTTGCTTCTATTACTTCATCACATCTTTTCTTAGGCAAGAATACAGGATTCTCTTTCTCTCTCTGAAAATCCATAAACACGGTTTTATTGCTCCGAACACCGTTTTCCGTTTTTGCATAGCTTAAGGCTTCCCTTTGTATCTCAAGCCCTTTTTCGGCTTTTCCAAGAACAATCCTGTATCCGACTTCATAAAACACATCATCACTGAACACATTAAATTCCGTGGCAATCTCCGCCTGTGTGGAAGTTGCATCGATATATTCCTCAAACTCATCTGCAAGACTCTCGCCAATCATAATCCGTTGCAAATAATACAAGGTATCTATCACGGCTGTCTTTCCGGAGCCGTTCTGTCCATAGATACCCAAGATTTCTGCTTTATCCCGAATTGGTTCCTTGCTTACTCCCCCAGGCATTACGATTCTTCCGTTTTTAACATTTTTAATATTCGATATTTCTAAAGAAGCTAAACGTACAATAGTATCCTTCATGTTTGCCACCTCCGCTATTTTAATAATAGCACTTATTTTAGGTTTCTGCAACTATTTTTCTCGTTTTTGTTATTTTTTATTCCGTTTTCTCGAAAAGTTTTCGTTTTTGTCATGTCAAACCAACTTACTCCGACATAAAATCTTTTATTTCCCCCATTCCATATCTCCCCTCATCCTGGGGGAATGAGGACACCGCAAACATTCTTGAAATTCTGAAAAGAAACGACGTCCGCGTCACCTTTTTTATGACCTGAGAGTGGATGGGAAAATACCCGGATGATGTGAAGGCGATTCTTGCCGCAGGGCATGACCTCGCCAACCACAGTGAGAACCACAAGCAAATGTCAAAGCTTTCTGCGGAGGAATGCCGTACAGAACTGCAAAAGGCTCACGACCGCATCAAGGAGCTGACCGGAGTGGAAATGAATTTGTTCCGTCCGCCCTACGGGGACTATAACAATACGCTGATAGAGGTTACAAACAGCATGGGCTATCACTGTGTACAGTGGGATGTCGATTCTCTGGACTGGAAGGACTACGGCTCCGATGCCATCGTCTCAAAGGTGCTGAACCACAAGCACCTTGGCAACGGCTCCATTATACTCATGCACAACGGGGCCAAATACACACCGGATGCGTTGGAAGCAATCATTTTAGGTCTGAAAGAAAAAGGATTTACGCTTGTGCCGATATCGGAGCTGATTTATAAAGAAAATTATGAAATGGACCATGAAGGGAGACAGCATCCGAAGGAAGAAAAAATTACGCCTACACCGCATCCCAATGCGGCATAGGCATAAAACTATATTATGAACTTCGTTTACATTTATTATGAACTTCGGTACCTACTCCATGCTGAAATAATTTAAATCTTCTTTCAGCACGTCCGACAACCGTTTCAATTCCTGAGCAGTCTCTGCCAGAGACACGGTTGCATCATTAAGTTCCATCATAGAGGTCGTGGTCTGCTCGGTAGACGCTGCATTTTCCTCCAATGCATAACCGGATTCTGCCAGCACTCCGGACACTTTCTGAAGCTTTTGTATCATTTTCTGCAGATTATCCAAAAAACTGTTAATACTCTCTCCAAACTGAGAAAATTCATCGCGACGATTCTGCTTTACTCTGACAGAAATCCTGCCCTCCGCAATCCGGTCCAAAGACTTCTTAAATGACGTCACATTATTATTAATACTTAAACTGATGGCAAGTGTAATTCCAATCAAAGCTACTGCCGTAACTGCAATAACTATTATAATTACAACTCCTACGCTCTTTCTTACTTCTTCCATATCCTCAGCTACTTCCTGCTGAATCTCACTACATATACGGGATAATTCTTCACTGAGGGAAACATTTGCCGCTTTCACCGCAAGCATCTCATTGTCAAACGCTCTTAACTTATCAAACTTTGCTTTCTTTTCATTCAACTTAACCAGGGCTGCATCAGCAAGTGCCTGACTGGATGCATACGCCGGAATGTTTTCGGAAAGCTCTGCAAAAAGCGCCTCAATCCCCGCAGCCTGGGATGAAACATCCTTGCCTTCTACCACCAGCTTGCTGTAGGTTCTCATCAAATTATCCAAGGAACTAAGCCTGCTGTTGTAATCAAACAGACCGGAAATTGCCCCGCCGAACTTGTAATACATATCCTCGTCCGCAGGTTCCAGATACATCTCATACTCTAAAGATTCATACTGATGCATATTGTACTGACCCACCGGAATCATAACCGATACTTCTTCCCATGTCTGATTAATTGCACTGAACTTGCCCACCACATGAATCGCACGTTTGCCGTTAAAATTCGTAAACTCATAGGATGCAAGACCGTCGCCGGAACCGGAAATCCACTCTATGCGGTTCAAATCAACCTCCTCGGTACCATTCGGTCCGGTCAGCTTAATATTGGTGATGTAATAGGACTTGTCATACGTAAAAGTACCACCGATACGGAAATAAAGATAATCACGCTTTCCTACCACCGGAAGCTCACGATTGTAATGCTCCTTTACATATTCCCGGCCGTCAATCTCAATCTTCGGAGAAAGCTGCGTCATCGAACTATCAATCCACTTAATTTCAATCCAGTCAGTACCTACAAGATTCTTAAACATCTCCGACAACTCTGCACTGGAACTCATAAACTCACGATATACACCGTTCGCCTCATCAAAAGAACGGGTATTATGCAATTCGATAATAGTTCATAGCCCACCCATAGAAAAAAGGGCTGTCGCACCGGATGCGCAGTCCCTTTCCGTTTCTATTCTTTTTTTCTAATATCCGAAGTTTCCCTCCAGGGACTCATCATTTTCAATCCAGTCCTGTACGTCAATCACCCGGTATTCGTTTTCGGTATCCCGGATTACTACCTTACTAATCCCGGCATTAATCACCATACGCTTACACATGGAGCAGCTGTTTGACCTTTCAATATACGCACCGGTGCCTACTTCCTTTCCTACCAGATACAAGGTGCTGTCAATCATTTTCTCCCGTTCCGCACTGATAATCGCATTGGCTTCCGCATGCACACTACGGCACAGCTCATACCGCTCTCCCCGCGGAATATTGAGCTGCTGTCTGATGCAATACCCCAAATCACTGCAATTTTTCCTGCCGCGCGGTGCTCCGACATAGCCTGTAGAAATCACCTCATCGTTTTTAACAATAACTGCTCCGTAATGTCTTCGCAGACACGTACAACGCTTTGACACTACTTCCGCCAGATCCAGATAATAATTTACCTTATCCCGTCTCTCCATACTACCTTCTCCTTTGCCGTTCTTGAAGCAATCTGCACTGTTGCCGTACCGCTGGTTCTGATTTTCTTTTCATTCAAGCCTGATGCCCCTGTTTTCCCACTATCTCCGCTGCCTCAAGCAATGCCTTCAGAAACTCCGGATATTCTTTTTTTAAAGCTATCACTTTTCCGTCCGCCGTCAAAAAGCAATGCTCCGAATGACCCTCGCAGGCAAGTGTACCGTCCTCCTTACGCATCTCATAACGAAGCTTTAGCTTTACACCCTTGAACTCCTCTGCAAGCACCGTAATTTTTACCTTTTCCGGAAATCTGGTACTGACCTTGTATTTACAGTCCACGCAGGTCACCGGTGAAACAATTCCGAAGCTTTCCAGTCTGTCAAATCCCCAGCCTATCTGTTCCAAAAAGTCAACCCGTGCTTCTTCCATCCAACGGATGTAGTTTGAGTGATGCACGATTCCCATTTTATCCGTTTCATAATACTGTACTCTGTGTTCATAGGGTCTCATTTTTATCCTCCAACAATCCTGCAAGCATCTCAAACACAAACTCTGCCGCCGCTTCTCTCACAACATTTCTGCCGAGGTCTCCAAACTTTTTCGTCACCGTAGTCAGTTCTCCGTCCACAAAAAAACCAAAGCACACCATGCCAACCGGCTTTTCCGCAGTGCCACCGGTAGGTCCGGCAATCCCGGATACACCTACTCCTACCTGAGCTTTCTGGGCTCTTGCAACACCCTCTGCCATCTGTCCGGCAACCGGCTCGCTGACAACACCGTACTGTTCTATCGTTTCCGGCTTAACGCCGAGATACTTCACCTTTGCTTCATTTGCATACGTCACCACACCCGCGTCAAACACCGCCGAGGCATTTGCCACACTGACCAGTCGTGCAGAACATAGCCCGCCGGTACAGGACTCCGCAAAAGATATATGAAAGCCCCTTTCCTGTAGCAGGGCAACAACCTGTTCTTCTAATGTCTCCGTTGTCATCTTCTCCCGTACCTTTCTACCGGCTAGTTTCCGCACTCGATACTAATCTGATTAAACACGTGCAAAATATCGTCCGTTACCATATTTGATTTTTCTTTCCCGGACTTATCCATTACGATATGCCCCTTATCCATCATAATCAGGCGGCTACCGTATTCCACAGCATAACGAAGATTATGAGTCACCATAATCGCCGTCAGCTTCTTTTCTTTTACCACCTTATCCGTAAGCTGCATAATGATTTCTGCCGTATGCGGGTCAAGTGCAGCCGTATGCTCATCAAGAATCAGGAAATCAAGCGGTGTCAGCGTTGCCATGACAAGTGAAACCGCCTGTCTCTGCCCGCCGGAGAGGGCACCGAGCTTTACATTCATTTTATCCTCCAGCCCAAGACCGAGGCTTGCCAGCTGCTCTTTATAATACCCGGCTCTTGCCTTATTGATTCCGGAGGAAAGTCCGAACCTTTTTCCTTTGTGGTCTGCTAAAGACATATTTTCCAGAATCGTCATATTAGGACAGGTACCGAGTGCCGGGTTCTGATATACCCGTCCCATTCTGCGGTACCTTTCAAACTCCTTCATGCGGTCGATACTTTCTCCGTTAATTAGCACCTGTCCCTTGTCAACGGGAATACTGCCGCAGATAATATTCAGCATAGAAGTCTTGCCACTGCCGTTACTGCCCACCACGGATACAAACTCACCGTCTCCCACCGTCAGATTGAAGTCGTCAAACAGACACATCTGAGTTACCGTGCCTGCATTATAAATTTTAGAAATGTGTTTCATCTCAAGCATTCTTTTTTGCGCCTCCCTTCTGACGATTTCCTACTACTAAAATCACAAGGAATAATACCGCCGTTACCAGCTTTAGAAGGTTGGCCGGAAGACCGAGGCTGATGGCAATCTGAATACAAATCTTATAAAGCACACTGCCGACTATCACCGCCGTCGTGCCTTTTACGAAGCCCTCCTTCTTAAAAATCGTCGTACCGATAATGACCGTTGCCAGACCGAATACCATCTGCCCGGTTCCCATGGTAGCGGAAAAGCTCCTCTGCTCATGGCACACGACGCAGCCGGAAAGTGCCACCAGGGCATTTGCGATGACAAGACCCAATATCTTTACCTTTCCCTTATCCTTTGCGAGTGACGTTACCAGCACATCATTATCTCCAACGGCACGAAGTAACAGCCCGTTCTTTGTCTTAAAATACAAATCCAGTAAGATTTTAAACACAACCACCAGAAGAAAAGCTACAATCAGCTTTCTCTGCAATAATGTAAAGCTGCCAAACAAAGTCATCACCGGCTCTGCGGTAAAAATAGTGTCCACATCTCTGCCGACCGCAAGGTTGGAGCCTGCAATCTGCAGATTAATAGAAAACAACGCCGTCATTGTAATAATTCCTGCAAGCAAATCACGTACCTTAAAGCATACATGAATCACGCCGGTTACAAGACCTGCAAGTGCCCCCACGGCTAGTGCCACCGGTAGTGTCAGGTACGGATTCACTCCCTTTACCAAAAGAAGCGCCGTAATGGCTGCACCGAGCGGGAAGCTCCCGTCCACCGTCAAATCCGGAAAATCCAAAATCTTATAGGTTATGTAAATACCGTAAGACAGCAGGGCATAGATAAAGCCCTGCGTCACCGTGCTGATAATTAAGTCAAGCATATTTTAGCTCCAATCGCCGTTATTTCATTACTCCCACTTTGTCTCATTACTTTTGGGACTCGATTGCCTTCTCCGCAATGTCTGCCGGAAGTGTAATTCCCATCTCTGCGATTGCACCGGAATTAATGTAAATTCCATACTCGGCAATCGTTTCATACGGAATCTCGGAAGCCTTTTTCTCTCCCTTCAATACCTTTGCAGCCATCGCTCCGGTCTGCTTACCAAGCTCATAATAATCAATACCTGCCGCAGCCACACAACCGAGAGTTACCTGCTCTACCTCACTTCCGTATACCGGGATTCCCGCTTCGTTGGTCTTTTCCAAAATGGAAGAAAGCACACCTACTACATTATTATCCGTCAAATTAGAGAAACAGTCAACCCCTTTGCTGATTAATGTATCGGCTGCCTGGGTTACCTCTGCCTGTGCCGTTACACCGACTGCTTCAATGGTAAATCCATAGCCTGCTGCCTTTGTCTGATACTCCTCAATGGCAGAAACTGAATTCGGCTCACTGGTCGTATAAATAATACCGATTGTCTTTGCCTCCGGCTGCAGCTTGCGAATCAAATCCATCTGTGCTTCTACCGGAAGCTTATCGGAGGTACCCGTAATATTTCCCTTATCCAGCTTTGCCTTAACCGGGTCGGTAATCGCAGTAAAAATCACCGGAATATCCTTATCCTCTGCTGCCGCAAAGCAGGCGGTTGCCGCATTGGTTGCAATCGCACACATAAGGTCAACGTCCTTTGCGGAAAAGTTCTGTCCAATCTGGGTGCAGATGTTGTCATCAAAGCCCGCATTCTGATAATCCACGGTAAAGTCCGTACCTTCCTTAAGCCCTGCATCCGCAAGTCCCTGTAAAAATCCTTCACGGCAGTTATCTAAGGAACCGTGCTCCCCGTACTGGCTGATACCGATAACTGCCGGACCCTTCTTTCCACATGCGGTCATACCGAATACCATTGTCATTGCTGCTACTACACAAAGTGCTTTTTTCATTGTCTTTCTCATACTCTTGTCCTCCTGAAAATATGTTTTGCATACATACGTGAAATCCGTTGTTTTTCGTACCAGCGTAACCTTTGTGTCGGCTCGCGCTTCCCACGTCTACACGACTTCGTCACTCGGTCGTGAGCGCGTTCGCATAAAGAAAAGTCCTGTCCCACGTATGCTGTCAATAGCTACATGGGACAGGACTGAAATTTCCTGCGGTGCCACCCATATTGGTGATTGCTCACCCTCTCTGCATCGCACTAACATGCGAACCGTACCGTAACGGGGTACATTCCGTCGACTACTACTTGCTTTGACACTGTCAAAGTGTTCGGTCGCCCTCCTAAGTCCATTCCCCTGCCATTCCACTGCTGCAATCACACCGTCTGCAGCTCTCTGAAAGCTTCCCATACAGGCTACTTACTCTTAGTCATCGGTTTCTTGTTTTATTGGAAATGATTTTAGCACCGTGAGACATAAATGTCAATCTCTTTTTTTCAAAAACATAATGACATTTGGTCTTTTTCTAATCGCATTACTTACATTCGCAATCTCTTTTTTAGTTCTTCCACCCTCGAAGTAACAGTTCAGCCTTACTTATGCGAGATAAGTTGTGGCGACGGAGTATTCTAAAGAGAACCATAAGGCAACGTCAGTACTTAGCGAGGTGGTTTCGAGCTTAGTACTGCTACGTTGCTGCATGAGCGAGAGCGGGTTCTCTTAAGAACACTCCGTCTCCACAACGATTGCACACTAGAAGGCTGAACTGTTACCCCTCAAAACAAACACCTCTCATCCGGTTCACACACATAAAGATTTCCTCTTTTCTTACTTCGTCAAACCACCAGCCCCGGTAAACCGGATTCGAAATCATCTGCTCCTGTTCCAATTCCGCAAATAAACGCCGGGCATATTCTCCGGATACAGTACGCAGATGCCCCAAACTCTCTTCCTCCTTTGACAGTATACATCTTAATACCCAGGCAAGGGAATGTAGCTGTTCGTTACTCTTTAAGGACGGCACCGCAGTCATGTCAACGGAATATTCTCCGCAAATGACCTTTTTACTGTCCTGTGTACATACTGTCTGTAGCAGAAGGGCCTTTGTCCCTTCTCCCGGAAGTAACACCGTTCTTTCGTTTCCTGTAAATGTCGGCTCCTCCTTTGCAGAAACAGGCAGTGCCAGTTCCTTTACTTCCTCTGTAACATCCTCTGCAACATATTGATTCATCAGAATCACTGTATCCGCAATCTTTAAATATTCTCCCGATCCGCCGATAACAAGAATAGTGGACACACCTTTTTGCTCCGTAATGCTCCGGATTCTGTCTGTAAACGGAATGATTACCTCATCCTTTACAATTCTTCGCATCAGCTCATCACGAATCATAAAGTTGGTTGCACTTTTGTCCTCATCAATGGTCAAAAGGCTGCTTCCACCAGCAATGGCCTCGATGATATTTGCCGCCTGCGAAATACTTCCGCTGGCATGCTTTGTCGTAAAGTTTCGGATGTCCTGATACGGAATATCAGAGAAAAACATGGAAATATCCTCATTTGCCACATATCTTCCATCCTCTGCGTTTGTTACCGCAAGGCTCTGTTCCGCCACCACAAATTCCCTTCCGTCCCCCGGCACATAATTACAGATACCGGCTTCGATTGCCTCCAAAAGTGTGGTTTTCCCTGAAAACCCGGCTCCCGTAATGACCGTAATTCCCTTTGGAATTCCCATACCGGAAAGCTCCGTTCCATCCTCCATAGGAACCTTCACACGCATTGTTTCCGGCGACAAAAACGGCACTGCGGTCTCAAGCGGCTCCTCGCTGTCACCCCTTCTCGGAAGAATACTTCCGTCCGCCACAAATGCCACATATCCTTTTTCAAGGCAAAACGCCCTTAACGCGAGCTGCTTTTTATAGAGCTCCAATCGCTCCCGCAGTTCTGCTTTGTCTATAAAAGCACAGCCTTCTTCTATTGTTTTTAGAATATCTGTTATCATCCGTCCGATTCGCTCTCCCAGAATCGTCACGCCGGCCCCCGTCGGGAACAGTACGAACAGCTTCAGTACAAAGGTATGCGCTTCCCTTCTGTAAAGCAGTCCGCTTCGTCTCATAATACGGCAATCCGGTTGCTGACACCGGATTTTGGATAACAAACGCTCCGGCTTATTATTTGTTGTGTATTTCTCACTCAGCTCACCGAACAGCTTGCTAAAATACCGCAAAAGGTAGTCCTCAAAAAAGGGAGTATATTGTTCAACCTCCAAGGTGTCTGTTCCAAGACAGTCTGCACCGATATTGATGTACATTGCCACATTCGCCGGATACTTATAATTAAGCGGTACAAATTTGACGGTAATCCCATCTGTATACTCATAGGTTTCTCTCCATTTACTCAGAAGATACGAAACAGGTTTTCCGTTTAGATTGCCACCTTGCCCGTTTGTACGTAACGCTTTTTTCAGTTCTCTAATCTTAATAATTTCATTTTCAGTCTTCATTGCAGCTATCGACCCCCTTTTCTCCTAAAAACCTCACCTTCCTCATCCGGTTCACCGCTGCCAATACATCTTCCTTACGCGGCAAATCCATAAACCTTTCACAGTCCGTAAAATAGTTGGAAAAGATACAATCAAGGCCTTCTGTTTCCATTCTGCGGTACAACGTCTCCAGCTTCATTCCCATATCAAACTTCGTTTCATTTAAGGACACCTCCAAATACCGTATCAGAAATCCCACCGCATTCCGCTGTGCTTTGGTAATCAGACCGGAAAGCATCCTAAGGTCAATCGCTTCCTCTCCGAGATAAACAATTCCCATGTCCGTTACTTCTAAACGTTCCGTTCCGGTTTCCGGCACAAACGATGAGAAGCCTTCCGCACTTAATATCCGGTGCTGCTTCCACTGTGCCGCCTGCACCTTTTCCGGCTTTGATGACGTAACATTATTTGTGCTAAGCTGCTTTGCCTCTTCCGTCACGCCGTGTATCCGGTAATCCTCCATCAGATACACCCGGTCCGCCACCGACAAATATTCTCCGCTGCCGCCGATAACAAGGATTGTAGACACGCCTTCCTTTTCATACAGTTCCCGTACCCGCTCCGTAAACGGCGTAATCGGCTCCTTTTTTACCAGCTCCCGCATCAAACTGTCCCGAATCATAAAGTTGGTCGCACTCCGGTCCTCGTCAATCAGAAGCAGCCTGCTTCCTATATTCACCGCTTCCATGATATTTGCCGCCTGCGAGGTGGAACCGGATGCCCGCTCCGTAGAAAAGTGTGCCGTATCCTTTCCCGGTATCCATTTGATAAACGGTGTGATATTTACATTCTTCACACTGCGTCCGTCCTCTGCCGCAATCCCCATCGCCGTAGCATCCGTAATACATAGCTCTCTTCCGTCCCCCCATGCATGGTCGTAAATACCTGCCGCAACTGCCTCAAGAAGAGTTGATTTTCCGGAATATCCGCCACCGGTAATCACCGTAACACCGCGCCTGATTCCCATTCCTTTTACCCCGCACACCTCAATTTCATCCTCAGGCACCGAAATAAACGGCACCGCTCCCTGCATCGGCAGGTCACTTCCTCCCTCCCTCGGTAAAATGCTTCCGTTTGCAAGAAACGCGCAGTACCCGCTTCTCTTTAACCGGGTGCGGATATCCTTTTGCAGCTTTGCAAGCTCTATCGCATCCTCATATTCATACCGCTTAAATTCCGCAATATACCGGTCCACTGCATCCGGCAGATCCTGCGTCAGCATACGGAGCGTTTTTCGAAGCTTTTTCTCCGGTAACTGCACCTGAAGCATCAGGCACAGGCAAAGCTCCGGTTCACCCACGTCCTCCGGCGGTATCAAATACACCGCATCACCGCTACCTACCGTATAATCTTTCTTCGGACAGACCTTAAAATACACGGAATTCCGCGCAAGCACCTCTCCTCCCGGACGATAGCAGTAATACTTGCCTTTCTCACTGTCCGGCCTGTTCCGGTTATATAGCGGCTCGTTTAATTCATCGATATACGGCAGAAACGCTCTCAGACAATAATCTGCTCCGGCAACCCCCGTTTCCGTAATTCCAAGATAGCTTACCGGTATCGATATGGTAATGGTCGGCTTATCCTGTGCCAGCTTGTGAGTACGTTCAATCCGGTATCCGATGTTCTCCCTGTAATAGGTATTGTCCATATCTTCATAGGGTGCCATTTCCCCTTGATACGGATGTACGAACATCCGTCCCTCATACATTTCCTTATAGGTCTTTGTGTTTGCTTCCATACTAAGAATTTTTTGTTTTAATCGTTTCAGAGTATCAATCCCCTTTCTGTTTGTTCCGCAGGGCAAAATTCTCCCTTTAACGGGAAGCACCCTGCTGCCTTTTCACGGAACCGGACACATACGTTACGGTTCCTTATGCTTCTGTTTGGTTTGGGAAAATAAAAGATTCAATATTTAAGTCAGAACTGTATCCTGCTTCGTGTGGGGTATCACATAATGACGGTTGCTGCATAAAGAATTATGCGAATCCGCATTCTGCAAAGCACTTTACTTACAGAAAGATTCTCCCGAAAAGAAAAAGGGCACATCCACACGGATGTGCCCTGAATTCACCTTTAGAAAAGCTGTACAATCAAAAATTGGACAGAGCTTCGGCGACCGATACAACATCCGACTTAAATAAGATTGTCATATAAATCGCCTCCTAACGTAAAATCAAAACCTTTGTTACTCCAGTCATTATACCTGACTTTTTCAAAGCTGTCAAGATATTTTTCCATTTTATTTACTCAATATTATGCCCCTTTCCTGCGCTTTCCGTATCCACCCTCTTTTCACGGTACCGATAAGAGTTGTCGTCGGAATTTAGTCTTTTGTTAATCCATCCCTTACTTTATCTTTTCGATTACAAGTTTATGGAAGTCCAGACCATTCTGTCCAAACGCAAGACGAATTCTCGCCGGCTGGAAACAAATAAAATACTCACCGCTAAAGGCAACCGGCTTTCCGCCCGTTCCGTTCCAGGTAAAGGTATTATACGGCGTACCCATAATGTACAGTGTTACCGGAAGCTGTGCAAGCTCTCCGGCCATGGAGCTTGCCGTAATCGTAAAGCGGTAGTTTGTCACCTCTTCCACATTCAGCATAAACGTATACTGACCACCCTTTTTACTCGAAACACCGGTCATATCTATCTCAAGATAATCCCCAAGATTGTAGGTAAGACTATCATTTGCACCATCCTCTTCTTCTTCCTCAGGATAGTTAATACGCTCGATCACATCATCCGTACCGCACAAACGTTTTAATGCATGGGTAGTCATAATGAAACGACAAATATTGGCTGCGTTTCTCTGAAGTTCGGAACGTGCGAGTGAACCGTCCGCCAAAGCCTCCATTACATTATCGTCATGGGTCAGACTATCGGTACATACCATATATACATCATTCTGAGACTGCGCCATGGCTGCAAAATCTCTCTTGTCCACCGGCTGATTGCGCCGGTTAATTGCTGCCCACCAGTCCGTCATAACAAGTCCGGTAAAGCCCCAGTCATCACGCAGGATTGCAGTAGCCAGGTCATAGTTTCCCGCGGTCCAGACACCGTTTAAGCAGCCATATGTGGTCATAACAGTACGCGCTTTGCCGTCTTTTACCGCAATTTCAAAGCACCGTAAATAAATTTCACGGAGTGCACGCTCCGAAATGACCGAATCCGATGTATGACGTCCGGACTCCTGGTCGTTTCCGCAAAAATGCTTAATTGTCCCGGTAACTCCGGCAGAGTGGAAGCCTTGTAACTCTGCGGCTCCCATTGTTCCGGTCAAATACGGGTCTTCGGAAAAATACTCGAAATTACGCCCGTTTAACGGATGGCGATGTAAGTTCATCCCCGGTCCAAGCATACAGTCGACCTTGTGATATGCCGCCTCTAATCCGAAGCAGGTAAATAATTCGTAAATCAGCTCCTTATTAAAGGTAGATGCCAGAAGTGTTCCGTTCGGGATACTGAATGCCTTTGTGCCACAGTCCATACGGATTCCCGCCGGGCCGTCGGCACAGCACGCACATGGAATACCAAACGCAGAAAGCTCGTCCGTCACTCCGCCAAAGGTAGATGCGGTACCCGGTGTTACCTTCGGACTGCTCATCCCCTCACCGCGGATAATACATGCCAGATTCTCATCCGTAAACTGAGCAATAAAGGCATCCATGGAAGCCTTCCCGTCCGCCACATCCGCAAGCTTAATCCCTTTATCTCCGGTATATGCAAGCTCCTTTGGAAGACGTTCCAGTCTGCGTGTCTCATCAAGCGGCTCCGTCCCCGGGACCTCCTCCAGCTTCACCGAATAACCGCCTCCGTTCTGTTCCGGAACGATACGTGGGAAGGAAAGCACCGGTGCCAGAACCTTTTCATGCTTAGAAACAACACACAGCTCCGTCGCAGTAGTAGCGGCTGCTTTCTTTGCGCTGCGTACATCAGCTCCTACATAGAAGGTGTATTCTCCTGCCTCCAGGACGAAACAGGACGGATGACCTGTTTTTCCCAAATCATCAAACGAAGCCAAATCTGCTATCTGAATACATACCGACAGAACCTGTGACTCCTTTGGTGCCAGCAACTTCGTTTTTTCATACGCGCACAGCACTCTTGCCGGTTTACCGAGTACTCCCTGAGGTGCCTCAAAGTATACCTGAACAACCTCCTTACCTGCTGTCTCTCCGGTATTTGTCACCGCCACCTCAAGTGTTACCGTCTCTTTTGACACGGCAACAGCCGTTGTATTTATGGAAAAGGTTGTATATGAAAGGCCAAAGCCGAACGGATACATTACCCTGTCTTTTGCAAATGTCTCAAAATAACGGTATCCGACATAAATATCCTCGGAATAGAAATTTCGCTCCCTGCTTCCGAAATACGGATGAGACGGGTAATCCTCCAGTTTATATGCAATCGTATCAGGGAGCTTACCGGACGGGTTCACCTTACCTGTCAGCACCTGTGCTGTACCTGTTCCTCCAAGCATACCTCCCTGCCATACATACAGCACAGCCTCCGGTGCATACGCTTTTACAAAGCTCATATCAATCAGACCGCCTACGTTTAAAAGCACGACCATCTTCTTAAAGTGCTTTCTTACTTTTGCAAGCATCTGTTCTTCTTCGTCACTCAAGAAATAAGCACCCTTTTCCGCACGGTTATCCTGGTCCTCACCGGCAGTACGTCCGATAATGACAAGTGCCGTCTCCGATTCAGCAGCCACTCTTTCACAAAGGGAATCCTCCAAAACCATTTCCTTCTGGCTCCACGGTTCTGCGCCCCAGCCGGTTCCCAAATCAAACGGATGCTCCATACACCACGCTTCATAGGTGGAAAGCAGCTCTTTATTCACCTCTACCATGCCGCTCTCCTGCAATGCCTCTGTAATACCCACCACATGAGAAACATTTACCATACCGCCGGAGCCGGTACCGCTTTTATAATAATCAAACTGTATTCTTCCGAATACAGCAACCTTTTCTCCCGCCTTAAGCGGAAGGACCTGCTTCTCATTCTTAAGTAGAACAATACCCTCCGCTATCGATTGAATTGCAGTCTCCGAGTAATGCTTCCAGTCAAGTACCTTCTTTTGTCCCATACATCTGTCCTTTCTGCGTAAATCAGCTTTTTTTTATTTTATCGTCACACGAACGCTTCTTTAACAGTGCCTCAGCCAACACCAAATCGTCCGGTGTCGTTACCTTCAGGTTCGTATAGCTTCCCCGTACCATCTGTATACCAATGTCATGGTAAAGACCGACCACCATGGCATCATCCGTCACCTGCACCTCCGGTTCCGTCATCAACTGCCTGTAAGCATCATATACCAAGGAAAATTCAAACGCCTGCGGTGTCTGCGCTATCCAGAGACTCTCACGCTTCGGTGTCAGTGTAATCACCCCATGCTCGTCCGTCATCTGAATCGTATCCTTTACCGGCATCCCTGTCACGCAGGCTCCGTAGCTTTCCGTTTCCTGCAGCAGACGGTTGATTAACTCCGGTGTCACTAATGGCCTTGCCCCGTCATGAATCAGTACATACTCCGGAATATCCTCCGCGGACTGTTCTCCCAGATATTGCAGACCGTTCCACACCGACACATAACGTTCCGCCCCCCCTGTCGTTACCGCAACTACCTTTGTAAACCTATAACGTTCTACCAGTTCCCTTCTGCAATACTCTTCCTCTCCTTCTGCCGTAACCAGCACCACACATTCTACCGCGCTTTCCTCAAATGCGCGCAGGGAATAATACAGAAGCGGTTTTCCGTCCAGCTCCATATACTGCTTCGGAATGTCGCTCTGCATCCTGGTTCCTTTTCCGCCTGCCAACACAATCCCCGCTGTAACCATAGTCCTCCTTAACGCTCACCGAGCTGCAAATTCGGCACTGCATTTAAATCCAGACCGTGCCGTACCCCCCTTTGATACTCATAATACGCCGCCGCACCAATCATTGCCGCATTGTCGGTACAAAGAATCGGAGACGGACGATAAAGCTCTATTCCGGCATTCTTACATGCCGCCTCCATTCCCGCGCGAATTGCGGAATTTGATGCCACACCACCTGCCAGTGCCAGCTTTTTCATTCCGGTATTTTTCACTGCCGCCATTGTCTTTTCCACCAGCACCTCTACCACCGACTGTTGGAACGAAGCCGCTACATCCGCGGGATTCACCGGGGTGCCCTGCATTGCGGACTGATTCAAGTAATTCAGCACCGCTGACTTTACACCGCTGAAACTGAAATCATACGGCGAATCCGCTATCTGCCCTTTCGGGAATGCGATTGCCCTCGGATTTCCTTCTTTCGAAAGCCTGTCAATCTTCGGTCCTCCCGGATATCCGAGCCCGATAGCACGTGCCACCTTATCAAATGCCTCTCCTGCCGCATCGTCATGAGTTCTTCCGAGAATCTCATATACCCCATAGTCCGCCACCCGCACTAAATGGGTATGACCGCCGGATACCACAAGGCATAAAAACGGCGGTTCTAATTCTTTATTCTCTATGTAATTTGCAGAAATATGTCCCTCGATATGATGAACTCCAATCAACGGCTTTCCTGCCGCGTAAGCAAGTGCCTTTGCATGGGCCACGCCTACAAGCAGCGCCCCTACCAGTCCCGGGCCATAGGTAACCGCTATGGCATCTGCCTCCGCAAGCTTCATACCGGCTTCGGTTAATGCCTGCTCTACCACATGATTGATGCGTTCCGTATGCTTTCTCGATGCTATTTCCGGCACTACACCACCATACAGGGTATGGATATCAATTTGTGATGATATTACATTAGACAGCACATCCCGTCCGTTTTCCACCACTGCTGCCGCTGTTTCATCACAGGATGATTCAATCGCTAAAATTCGCACCTTTTCCGCCTCCACAAATATTACTCGGCCTTTTCTGCCGTCTCCCATCCAAGAATCTTATAATTCCCTTCGCTATCCTTGCGCATTATCAGATTGCGGTAGCTTCCGCCGCTTCCCTCACCGGAGCGGCTCATAAGCTGAAATTGCAGGGATGCATACTCTTTTCCGTCCTTTTTCCATTTTGATACATTACTTGCCTTGTCTATAACATATCCGGTAAAAACAAGTCCCTTTTCCTTTGCTTCCGCTAAATCCTTCTTTGTTGCCGCAAGCAGCTGTTCGTACGGATTTAGTGCGGCAAACTCTTCGTCAAATAAGGAAAGCTCCAATTCCACCAGTTTTTCCAGCTGTTCCTCCGTCGTCTGCGTACTGTAAATACATTCCACAATCCCACAATAAAATTCCGTTAATGCATAAGGAGTCGGCGGATAATTTGTTTCCAGATTTTTGCTAAGAAGCTGTTCCGCCACCGTATTCACCGGTTCCTTTGCCTCTTTTCCGGAACGGTCGATGTACAGATACAATGCAACAATGGCACATGCCAGTACCAGAACTGCACTGATGGTTCCGATTCTCTTTTTCATACGTATCCCTCCTTTGCATCACAGATAAACTACTCTGTTTTATCAAATTCTAACACCACTGTTTTTCCGTCTTTTCCCGCATAGACTTCCGGAAAAATTTTCCTTGTCTTCGGAATATACTCCTCCGGGCGAATCAGGGAAGGACTGTAATGGGTCAGCCATAGTTCCTTTACATTCGCCTCTTTTGCCAGCTTTGCCGCCTCAAAAAACGTCATGTGCTTATGCTCCAGCGCCTTATTCTGTTTATCATCCTCCCCATACATGCCTTCACAGATGAATAAATCCGCATCTGCGGCATGGGAGACAATGCTTTTTGTCGGTCTGGTATCCGTACAGTAGGAAAGTCTGATTCCCCTCCTTGGCGGGCCAAGCACCATATCCGGCGTAAAGCATAAATCACCTTCCGTAATCATCTCACCCTTTTGCAGCCTGCTCCAATACCGCTGCGGGACATGGTTCTTATCCGCCAGCTCCGGAAAGAATCGTCCACCGCGTCGCACCACTACGGAATATCCGTAGCAGAGTACATTATGATTCACCTTATATGCTTCAATTTCATAGCCGTGACAGGAAATCGTCTCTTCCGTCTCGGTTAATTCATGGAACTCCAACGAAAAGGGCAACTCCGGCGCTATTGTGCGTAACGCGCCGACTACCCGTTCTAACCCCTTCGGTCCTATGAGCGTCACCGGTTCCCTGCGTTCCGCATTTCCCATCGACAAAAGCAGCCCGGGTAAGCCGCTGATATGGTCTCCGTGATAATGCGTAAAGCATATCACATCAATATCATGAAAGCTCCACCCCTTTTCCCGAATTGCCACCTGGGTTCCTTCCCCGCAATCAATCAGCAGACTGCTGCCGTTTAACCGGGTCATCAGTGCTGTCAGCCAACGATTCGGAAGCGGCATCATTCCACCGGTTCCCAACAAACAAACCTCTAACATAAAACCTCCTGCTTTGTTTCTATCTTCACAGGTACTCTAAACTGCTTTATCCATGCGTCATAGCATGCCTCGCACAGTACGATATGATGAATCTGTAAATCTTTTTCGGAAAAATAGCCCCATTCCTTGCGGATATACACCGCATCCTCCGTCACAGTTTTCCCGCTGTCCGAAGTCTGCAATGCCCGTCCGCAGCAATTACAGCGTACTTCCTTTTTCATCCGTTCCACTCCTTTCGCTCCCTCAGGCTAATTATACCTCTTTTTTAGCAAAAAGGGTAGTGGAAATTATTTTCTGCTTTAGGGTTCATCAAAGGTGTGTGGATTTTTCCGTTTAATCCTTTAAACAGGCAATAGGAATTATTTTCACACCGTCCTCTCGTGTATATGCCAGATTTCCGCCGGTAATTATGATGAGCAAATCCGGTTCCCTAAGCGGTACCTGTTTTTCTGCTTTATTATATTGCCTTACCAGTTCACGTATTGTCAACAAATGTTTTGCACCTTCATCAATCTCTGCGCTTCCCAGCTTGAATTCGATTAACGCATATCTTCCGTCTCCGATATGCAATACCGCATCTGCTTCCAAATCATATCTGTCATGATAATAGGATACTTTTCCGTTCAGTGCCTGTGAATAGATTTTCAAATCTCTGTTGCACATACACTCAAATATAAATCCGAACGTCTTTAAGTCCTTTTGTAAATAATCAGGAGTAAGACCCAACGCTGCAACCGCAATAGACGGGTCAACAAACTCTCTCTTTTTTCCTGAACGTATTGTAGTAGCCGAACGAATTGCCGGACACCATGCTTCGACATCTTCGATAACAAATAATCTTCCCAGCGCATTCAAATACGAATCCAGAGTCGGCATAGATACACTCTCAGAATTTGCGACTACATCCTTGTATATAATACTCTTTTTTACGAGCGTAGACACATTTCGTGCATAAGATTTCATAATCAGTTCTGCCAGTACGGGATTACGGTTCACGCCATCTACTGTTGAAACGTCCGACTCACATACGTTCCTTACATAGTCTTTTGCTACAATTAATTTTGCCGCATCACTCTTTTTTCGCAAGGAAGACGGCCATCCACCCCGACACGCTGCGAAAATCAAATCCTCGATTTTCATCTCCGACGTAATTCCGTCAATATCCAACTCCGGATTATCAAACAATTCCTTCAGTGATACGGCACCGTTCGATTCCTTCGATTCATACAAACTCATGGTATACATCTTTAATCTGGAAATTCTTCCTGTTCCGGAATGATGTATTTGCTTATCGTCCACTGAAGTCGATCCGGTCAGTATAAACAACCCTTCCTCCTGCCTGTCATCCACTGCAGTCCTTATTGCGTCCCACAGAACGGGTGCTTCCTGCCACTCATCAATCAAACGCGGATTGTCGCCCCTGAGCAAAAGTGAAGGCTTTGTTTTCGCCGTCATTAAATACCCTTCTCTCATATCGGGGTCCTGCATTTTCAAGATACTCTTTGCCTGTTTCCCTGCCGTAGTCGTCTTTCCGCACCATTTAGGACCAACAATAAGCGTTGCACCAAACGCCTCCAATCTTAGTTGAAGTTCTTTGTCGACAATTCTCTCTAAATATTCCTTCACCTATATCAGTCTCCTCATATCTGCTAAAATGTCCTGCTTATACTCTATATATACCGCTTTTTTCTATGTATGTCAATTTGTATTTTGCATTTTTGAGGTATTCTGTTTTGCATTTTTGAGGTATTCTATTTTGTATTTTTGAGGTGTTCTGTACTACTGATTACCATTCCACCGCAATCACACATTTATCCCCGCCCGTCTTTATGCTTTTCATTAGAGTAACCTTTATATCCTTCTTAAATACTTCCTGAAAGATACCTTCTGCATTTCCCAATGTACAATAACACCAGGTTTTTGATATTTCTTTCGGCACTCTCTTTACACAGGCGCAATAGCACTCAGGATAACAAAACAAAATTTTATTATCGGATATGTATTCAAAAAAGCAAAGGTTTCATTCTCATTAAAAGTATTTACAAACTGTTCAATGCTATTTGCCTTATTCAAATATTTTAAAATCTTATTCGCTATTGATTTGCCGTCATTACATCTGCATTCTTTTCTAAGCTTAATTATTGTTTCGGTATCAAAATGCTCTTCAAGATAATTACACGCATCCTTCGCCCATTCATATTTCTTTTCAATACCGGCACTTTTAGACAATGGATATTTCGCTTCAAATTCATCTGCCTCTTGATATCCTACATTTTTTCGTAGGCTTTCAACCAGCCTGACAGAATGTGCATTATCATTTTTTACCATAATTTCCTCCCGGTAAATTTGAATTATTTTTCTATCGCATGGTTCATCAATACCGCATTTTCCTTCGATTTCTCCGTCAATTCACGTAATGCCGTATATTCACGAAGATACATACCTCTTCTCATTTCATCTGTTTCTGCATACGAATGATGCTGCGAAAAGATAGCAGTTATTTCTTCAATGGGAAGCCATCTCGGCTCCATACCAACCTCTTTTACAATTTTCACCAATAATATCAATCGTCTTCATATACGCTCCCGTAAGCTTTTTATAGGTATTATACTACCAAGTCATTCCGAACGCAATGATTTAGCGATTAATCATCGCAGGCTCTCTACCATCTGTTTTCTTCTAACCAGCCGTTTAATCTGCCTTCTCTCTCTTTTACTTCACCTTCCGTCCATTAGCTTGACAATGCCTTTAAGCTTTTCATTCCTGCCATTGCGGCTGCCGTGAGTGTCAGACAGATTCCGGAAAAAATAATTACTGCACCGGCACCTCTGCCTACACTTGTATGAAGCACATCCGCCATAAAATCCGCAAGAATGCCACCCATGGAATATGCTGCTACATATCCGAGCTGGGAAATAAATCCGATAACTCCCCAGGCTCTTCCCAGAAGCTCATCCGGAATATTGGTTCTTACCAGATAGTCCAGGCAATTATTTGCAAACGGAAGCATTGCAAAAAACATAAAACCGAATATACAGATTACATAAATGTTTTCCCATATTCCAAAGCCTGCCATAAAAAGTCCGGCAGCTGCCAGGGCTATTGTAAGTATCCGGACGTACCTTTTTGTAATACCGCGTATTCCGAGAAGCAGACTTGAAACCAGCATACCGCAGGCACATACCGTTTCTCCGATTCCCAGAGTTTTGGAGTCTGCAAACGACAGAATGAGCGGCTCTGCCAGAATCTGAAAGACACCTAAGAAAAACGTCATTACTGCAGAAACAATAATAAGTAAAAATACTCCCCTTTTTTTACGTACAGCATCAAACCCTTCCTTCATGCTCTCCGCAAACGACTGTTTCTTCTCCACCTTACTTGTTTTGATTGCCTTTTTCACAATACCGGTGGAAATGACAGTAAGGACAAACGTGCCTATGTCAATCACAAGCAAAAGCTTTACATCACTAACACTCAGCAGCAATCCCGCAACTAAGGGTGAAACCAGATATCTGGCGCTTCCTGCAAGGCTCACAAGTCCGTTTGCTTTGGAAAAATCCTCTTTCGTCAGTAAATCTGATACGGTTGCGCGGTAAGACGGCTCAAGTAAAGAGGAAAACACTGCACTTACAAAAACTCCGATGCAAATCTGCACAAGACCGGCTCCCCCATTCATCATACAAATCAGAATATAGAGAATACCAAGAGCGGAGCAGCCGTCCCCTACCATCATTAACACTCTCCGGTCATACCTGTCAGCAAGTACGCCCGCAGGAACACTGAGCAACAGGGTAGGTAAAAAACCAAGTAAAGTAACAAGTGCCATCCCTGCGGCACTCCCTGTTTCATTAAAAACGTATACTCCCAATCCGAAGCTTGTCAGCCCTCCGCCGATTGATGAGATAAGCTCACCAAACCATAATAAAAGAAATTTTCCGTAATTGCTTCTCTTCATTTCATTATTCTCCTTCTTTTTCATTTAAGCGTTACGCATTACGCGATAATCCTCATTTTCACAACAGACCGACAGTCTGTCTGTCTCCGGTCAAAATAAAAGAAACATTGCTGTTCCTTCCATTTTGTTTTCCGCTATTTTTCAAACAAAGGCAGCATGGCATCAAGCAATGCCCCTTCGTTCATACCAAGCACACGCTCTGTATGATATACAAACGCCATAACCTTTCTTGTTTTCTCAGGCTCACTATACTGCTTTGTGCTGTCAAAAGCATCATAGGAATATGTCATAATCATTTCAACTGCCTCTTCCGGGTATTCTGTGTGCATAATTCCCTGCTTTATCCCGTCCTCGGCAATCCTTGTAATCAGCTTATTCACTCTGCCAAGCAGTCTTTCTTCCAGCTTTTGGTGCAACAGGGCATTTTGCGGCTTATGCACCTGCTCCATAATCATAGCCCCAAGCTCATTATCAAGATTCAAAGACAATACAGTACGTGTAAGTCGTTCCAAAACCGGAATGTCATCATCCAAAGCAATCACGGCAGCCTTCGCCACAATCTGATTTGTCACACGTTCTATCACCGCATCCAGAATATCCTCCTTGGACTTAAAATGATAATAAAGTGTCCCTCTTGCAATACCTGTCTCATTCAGAATGTCATTCGTACTGGTCTGCTCAAATCCCTTTGTGCAAAACAGTCTCTCAGCTACATCCAGTATTTCATTTTTACGCTCATTTGCTTCCTTTACTACTCTCATACCTCACCTCCCGACCGACAATCTGTCTATTAGAAATATATATCACATGCCAACTAAAAACGCAAGTACTTTTTTAGCTTAACTAAAAAATTTCTTATTCATATACCCTTTGGCAATCCCAAACTTCTTTCCTTCTAAAAGAAACTTTTTCAGTTCTCTTTGTAATTTCGTCTTTTCGGGCAATGCTTCCTTCGGACCCTCATAGCCCGGATAAATCCAGCCCATATACCAGGTGGCTTCCCGGTCAATATGCTCTATCTCAAATAATTTCTGAAAAGAAACGATTCTCGAACTATCCCCCAGAAATTCCTGTAATTCAGGCATCAGCATCCAGGAGTCACAGGTCAGCTTCACATCCTTCCAGTCTGCGAAATAGTGTTCCCGAAAGCTGTCAAAGGCCGACAGCGACTGCTTAATTGAATCGATTCCCATGTCCGCATCCGATGGAATGTGAACTGCGATTTCACGTTCATGACCATCCACAAACTCATATTCCAGCGCACCTATCCGAAATTCCTTTACTGACAGCTGTCTTGGGAACCACCATGCCCACACAAATTTATAGGTTCCCCAGGTAGCATAGTGTTCATTTAAAAACCTTGTACAAAACTTCATTGTGGCAACAAATATTTCTTCAGCAATTCCCCGTTTCTCATACTCCGCATAAGTATACCGGCAGACAATATGTAACAGCTCCCACAAAATCTTCATTCCCATAGGGTCATCCCCCAGATAGTTTTGAAGCTCCTTAATTCCATCCTCCCATTGATTCCGTTCAAAGAGCTTTTGATAGATTTCCTCCGGTATTTCCTTCATTCTGCCCGCCTCATATCCGTTTAATGCTTCTATAACCTCCTGCGGCAATTCCAGTAATGCATATAGTTTTTTCTGTTCCAACCCTGACATTTGTCTATTCTCCTTCCAATACTTTTACTAAAAAAACATTAGGACTATATTGGGAAACGCTGTTGCCTTATCGAGTCCTTCGTACAGAAAAAAAATCTACAAATCCTTGTCCATATATCTGCCGTTCTCGCGCTCATTTCTGTATATGTAACCACATTTTTCATATAGCTTCCTTGCACTCATATTCTCATTTTCCACAAACAAAACGCATTTCTTACAAGAAAGCTGTCCGGCAGCCTCATCCATTTCACACAATGCCTCTTCACCATAGCCCTTTCGGCGTTCTTCTTCAAAAATGAAGAAATCACATAAAAACAGATACGTATCCTCTCTTCTATGGTCATACATATACCACATATAACCGACAACAACGGAATCCTCCTGCCTCTCAATTACCATTAAATAATTATCGGGAGTTTCCTTTCCGTTCGGAAGCATTCTTTTTAGTCCCTCTTCCGTTTCCATAAATGCCTCTTCTTTGCTTATTCCCTTCTCTTTTTGCAAATCAGCTGCATGCTGCTCATTACTATAGACGACATACGACGCAAAGTCCTTTTCTGTCATTTCTCTTAATTGTACTCTTCTGCTCATCCCGTCAATCTCCTTACTACATAAACGCAGAAATTAGCTACTATCTCTTTATAATCATGTTACATCTGCCCCATGATTCATTTTTATAGGTAAATGCATCCTTATCTGTTTTTCTCTCAGTGAAACCTACAGCTTCATAACACTTCTTGGCCTGTACATTCTCAGGAAATACATTTAGATGCACTGCATCCACATTCGTTATTTCAAATGCATATTTGATTGCCAACTGAAGCATATTTTTACCGAAGCCTTTTCCTCTGTATGCGGGATTTATCATTACAAACTTAAACATACCCTCATTTGTTTCCAAATTTGCCGAATAACAAAAGAACCCTATTAGCATTCCGTCTTCTGTTGTTGCTACATAAGGGCTGTCGCCAAATCGTTCAGCTGCTTCACGCATAATTTTATCAAAATTCTCTTTTGCTATCGGGTACTGAATAAGATTAGCACACCACATGGCATGCATTCTTTCATCTGAAATCCAGTTCTTTATTTCATCGTAATCCTTGCATTCAATATAAGGTCTTATTCTCATGTATGCTGTCCCCCTTAGTTTGGAAAATTTTCTGCTAATCTCCTCCAAAGCTTCCTCAAAACAAATCCAACATATTATCCAGATAAATACTCTCTCTGACATGCAGGTGATACTCAGGCTTCGTCATATAGTAGAGTAGGAACTCCAAAATCAAAGCGCTGCCAAGTCCACGACCTTCCATCTTAAAATTGGAAAATCCCATTGGCAGGTAGCTCTTCTCAATGTCCTCTCTGCTAATAAAGCCCGGATTTGTCATTGCTTTAGAAAAACGATAGCCATGATCGACATCGGGAGCAACGCACCTGTGCTCGGAACAGCTTATTCCAAGATTTTTGCGGCTGACCGCTTCATAACAGCTTTTTCTGTCCCTGCAACCAAAATAGCAGCATTCATTACATAGAAATTCCACCTTGTCTTTCTGTGCTTCGGACAATGAGTCCAATTTATCAAAAACCTTGTTCAGGCGAAAATCCGGCACCACATAACGAAACTCGTCCCTCCGTACTTCGTCCAAAAACTGCGAAAACTCCGTCAGCACCTTGGTGGTCGAGGAAACAAAATAGAAGCCCGGATAATTCATTTTCAAATAGTCAAGCAGCAAGTCTGAGTAGACGATAATTCCGTTCTGAACTTCGCCGCCTTCCTCAAACATAGTGCAAAGTGCATTGCATTTTTTATCCGAAAGGTGTTCCTCCGTCAGTAATGAATTGCTGAATGTCAGTCTTGCCGAAATCCTGTATTCCTGCATCAGCTCCAGAACCGCCTGCGGATTATGGTCTCCGAACGAGGTTCTGCCTCCTCCCCAGATACAATCTGCCGGTGCGCCGTAAACAGAGCCTATCTCACACCAATCGTAAAAGTACTCCCTATGCTCACGAAACAGCGGCAAAAATACACGGTAAAGCTCATAAAACTCAAACAAACCGGGAAGGTGGAAGTATGCTTTGGCTTTTGGATATTTTCTCAAATTGTCACCCCACTTAGCTATTCCATTTCAACACTTAACACGCATGGCTTTTCAATCATATTGAGAAACGCTTCCTCCGCACCCTTATCATTTGTCAGCCACCCCTGTAGCACCGTATACAGAAGTAACCTGCGGTATTCGAGAAACACTCCGAGCTGCCCAAGCCAGAAATCGTCCAAATCATTTTCTGTCCGGTAGCCTTCTAAAAAGTGCCTGTAAAACTCTTTCAGAACATCCGGCTTCGTAATCGGAGACATCATACCACCCGTCACATCAAATAAAAGTCCCTGTACAGGTAAAAGAATATCGGTTGCAAAAAAGTGACATTCTGCACAGTCAAAATCAATCACGGCAATATCCTTTTCGGTTGCGATAATATTCATTTGATGATTATCGTTATGAATAAATCCATAGGTATCCCGATTGATTGGAAGCGCTCTCATTCTTTCTTTCATTTCCAGCCACTTACTTTTAATAAAGTCATTTGGGGCCATTTTAATAAATGAATCTATTTCTGCTTCAAACCCAAATCGTTCATCGCTTTCACATACGTTTTTCCAGACAGGATATTTCTTTGCAGCCTTATGCATCTTACCGGTAAGCCTTCCCCAGTCATAAACGAGCTTCGGGTTATTCTGAAGTTCACTTACATCGGGATTTGCACCCTCTATGTATTCCATCAGAGTCGCAATATATAAGGTATCCCCGTCCTTTGCAGTCTCATAGATATTTCCGCTTTCGTTCTTAATCGGACTACTGATACGAATTCCGCAGCTTCCCAAATAATGTGCAAATTCCAGAACATTTTTCACATGTTCTTCATCCGAAGCCTGCGATATTTTGAACACCAGCTTCCTACCGTCTTTATTTGCGGTAAAAACAACCCCGTCGCTGTCTTCCCGACCTCCGGCAAGGAAAACAAGCGCCGTACCCTCAAGTCCGAATCTATTTGCCAATTCATCCCTAATAGCTTCTTTTAATGGTTTCATTTCGAACTACCTCGCAAACAATATTTTGATAAATAAAGCTCATATTTGTAAATCGATATACTAGCGATTATATCTCATTCCTGCGTAAATCAGCAATGAAATTCCCACAAAGAAACCGATTGCAAAGGCGATAAAGCTCCATGCAGAATCTGTAATACCTATGGCAATGCCAGTGATTAAAAGACCAATTCCGACAGTGATAACACCTATCCCTGATAAAGCACAGAATGCTTTTTTATCTTCCTCCGACACTTTATCATAATGATAGCTATGCAGTAATGATATTCTCTCTTTTTTCCACAGCAAATAGCCAAGGACAACGAAAACAATTCCAATAAGTCCTATAATAATTGCACCAATCATAGTAAACATCCTCCTTTACATTTCCTATTTACCCTCTGCCTCATATTTCATCAACACTGCGTTTTCCTTTGGTTCCTCATAATTGCTCTTCCGAAGCCCGATGACCTCAAAGCCCATATTTTTATTAGCCTTAAGTTCACAAGTTTAAAAATGACTACAAAGAGCAACTTTTTTCTTTCGAATTTGTGTAATCTTTCCGTGATTTGACAATTAAAGATATCCTTAGTTTATCTCCGTGCCCCTTTTTTAGCAGACTTATCCGCACCTTTAATTGTTTCCATATACGCCTGTTCGACTGGCGATAAAGTAATCTCCTGATACTTTTTGTATTCCTCTTTCGCTTTCTTCATTGCTTCGTCACGACTGATTTTGCCTGACCCTGTTAGCAATTTTCTATTTCCTGATGATAAAACAGAATCCAACTGTTCCACATAGTCACTCATATACATTGGTCTGTGTTCAATCGCGTTAATTTCTGCCAAATCAAAATAGCCAGATACAAGATTGTTCAATATTTTTAATTCATCATGTGCTGCATAATGCAATTTATTTTGTACAATCTTAAAAAATAAAACAGATTGCTCACTATGCGGGTCATAGTCCACGCTTGTTGCGTACAAATCCAAAACCTGACGGTACAATACTTTCTCTGATGAACGAATATCTCTAATACGATCAAGTAACTCTTTCCAGTAACTTCCACCACCATTTCCTTTTAGTCGCTCATCATCCATGGTAAACCCTTTTATCATGTACTCTTTTAACCGTTCAGTCGCCCATCGTCTGAATTTTGTTGCAATAGACGATTTAATTCTATATCCTAGTGAAATTATCAAATCCAGATTGTAGTAAGCCACACTGTCTCATCTTGCATTTTAACATTTATATTTGTTACTCCATCTTCTGTCTGATATATTAGAATTTCTCCATATCTTTCTTCCATTTCATTCCCCTTCAAATCAAATTCCAACAAAGACTAAACACGACTTTTGGATAATTCATGCTGATTTACCTCCGGCCTAAATGTATCTTTTTCACAAACTTCATAAATACTTTTATTCATTTTCTTTTCAAAGTAATGCATCATATGTATATTACGATCCCATTTTTCTTGAGGATACATTCCATATCTCCTTTTTACATCTCCCATTCTTTCCTCAATATCCAGAACACCTTCTGCACCCGCAAGGCTATCGCACAATTGGATTAGCCAATCATACTCATTGTAAACGGTATTAGCTAATTCGGTTTTTATAAGATACAATTCTTCTTCAGAAACATCAAATTTTCCAATGTATTCATCAACTGAATGATTATTAAAAGAATGGGTCAGACATATTTTAGCCACTTCATCATATCCCATTTTCATCATATAGGAATAGCCATCTGAAACATGTCCCAAATGTCTTACGCCAAATTTACGCCCTATATCATGTAACAATCCTAAAACATATGCTTTATCAGGATTTAGATTTCCACAAGCCACTGCTATTTTCTCGGCACAATGAGCTGCTGTCCTGCAATGATTTCCCCATGGACCGGGGTTAGACATTAATCCATCTTGTAGTAATTCTTCTGCTGCTTCTCTTGTCGGAATCATTTTTTACCCTCCCTACAACTTCGATTCATTTATCTACATATCCTATCGCCGCTTTTCCTGCCCTACTGCTCTTTCTTTTTGCGTTATCCCGCGTTTTCTGCCTCATATTTCATCAACACTGCATTTTCCTTTGGTTCCTTATAATAGTTCTTCCGAAGTCCGATGACCTCAAAGCCCATTTTCTCATAAAGCCTTCGTGCCGGTGCATTTCCTTCGCGGACCTCCAGGAAAAAGTCGGTTACTCCGCGTGCCTGTCCGGCTGTAACAAGCGCAGAAAGGAGTGCTGTCGCAACTCCCTTCCCACGTGTCGCAGGGCACGTACAGACATTGGTAATATCGGCTTCCCCGCCGGTACATAAGAGCACACAGTACCCCAAAAGCGTTTCTGCTTCTTTCAGAACCAGAACAATATAATTGTCATCCGACAATGTTTTGTAAAAGGCATCGTGACTCCACGGTCTGGAAAAGCTTTCCGCTTCCAGCGCCGCCACGGCTGCCACATCTTCTTCTGCCATTTGTCTGATTATCCAAGTTGTTTCCAAAGATACTACCTCTCTCACAGACTGTTTTCTCTATTTCAATTGTCTGCATCTTCTTTCCCGTTTCACTGACCGTTTTACTCTGTTCTTTTTCCTGTCAAAACTCATTCCTGCCAGGCAGTTCATTACTTTCCCGTACTCTGTTCCGCACGTTCCTTTTCTTCGCGCTCCCGTTCCGCCTGGGACTTTCTGAGATAGGTCGGTACGAATTCTGCTGCAGTTTGAAGTTTTTCGGCCTTCGCGTAAATAAATGCACAAGCCGCCAAAGACGCCGCCCGCTGCTTACTCATATGAAGCGGTGCAAAGGAATAGTCTACCTCCGTCTTTTCTTCCAATACCGCATGATAGGCATCCGCACCGTCACCGAGGAAAATTACCGGCTGTCCCAGATGATTGACTTCGGCAATGATTTCTTCCACTGCAACCGCTTTTTGCTCCGTCAGGCAATCCATGCTCCCGGTTTCTTTATTCCAACGATACAGTCCCGTGTATACCTGCGAACGTCTGGCATCCATAAGAGGACAGAGAACCGCCTCGCTTCCGCAAAAATTCCAGGCAAGCACCTCTGTCGTCGGCACCGCAATCAAAGGCTTTTCAAGAGCCTGTCCCAGTCCCTTTGCCGTAGCGGAGCCGATGCGAAGGCCGGTAAAAGAGCCCGGTCCTGCCGTCACCGCAATCGCATCCAGCTCGGAAAGGTTTGTTTCCGTCATCTTCACGATTTCATCAATCATCGGAAGTAGTGTCTGGGAATGTGTCTTTTTATAATTCGTCGTATACTCCGCCAAAACCGCATCCTCCGTGGCAAGTGCCGCAGAAGCAATCAGTCCGGAGCTGTCTATTGCCAAAATTTTCATGTAAATCCCCCATTTCATTCTCCAACGGTAATCAGACGATAGTCCGTTCCCTTTTGCAAATCCTTACGGATGCAGACCTTCACCGCTTTCTCCGGAAGCAGCTCCTTTATCAGCTCCGCCCACTCAATCATGCAGACACCGTCACCGTAGAAGTAGTCCTCGTACCCGATTTCCTCCATCTCCTCCGGCTCCTCAATGCGGTACACATCAAAATGGTAGAACGGAAGCCGCCCCTTATATTCCTGCACAATGGTAAAGGTCGGGCTGTTGACGGTATCGGTTACGCCTAGTCCTGCCGCAAAGCCTTTCGTAAATACGGTTTTCCCGACGCCAAGGTCACCGGACAGACAAAATACCGTACCCGGTTTTGCCGCCTTCCCCAGCTTCTTTCCGAATTCGTATGTTTCTTCCGCAGAAAAACTCTCTATTCTCATAAATGCTCCTTCGCTACTTCATACTTTTTCCGGCAACCTTTGCAGACAGGTGCTTTCGAAACAGCTCCTTTACCTCACCTTCACAGGCAGCAAGCTCTCTTTTCGGCCAGATACAGGCATATACTCTTCCGGTGTAAACCAGAATCTGGGACTTATACTCCTTTACCTGAAACACATCCTCCCAGGTAAAGGACTGGGTTTCTTCTCCCTGACTCATGCTAATACCCTCATCCGTCACTACATAATCAAGCGGCTTTGCGAATACTTCATTTTTCTTCACCTGTTTTCTGGCACGGTTATAAAGCTGTAACGGGTGGATGACCGTAAATAACAGTGCCAGGAAAATAAGTGCGACCGTCTTTCCGATATCGCCCTTTCCCCAGCCCATGATTAACATCATAAGTGCACCCACGGTAATCACCGCATCGATAATAAGCGGAAGCCCGCGGTAGGAATGGTGCAGCAAAAACGAAAACATATCCTGTACCTTTATCTGCACCGAAAACTTAACTTCCTTCATCGAATCTTACTCCTTTCGATTTTACAGTATCATCGTCAGCTGGATTCTCTTCTTCGGCACATCTACACTCAGTACCTTTACATCCACAATATCACCGACACTAACCGCATCAAGCGGATGCTTGATAAAACGCTCCTTCGACATCTGGGAAATGTGTACCAGACCGTCCTGATGCACTCCGATATCCACAAAGGCACCAAAGTCAATGACATTACGTACCGTACCCTTTAAAATCATCCCTTCGGTCAAATCCTTCATCTCCAGTACATCGGTACGCAGAATCGGCTTCGGCATTTCCTCGCGCGGGTCACGTCCCGGCTTCTCTAACTCCTTAATAATATCCGTCAAGGTAATCTCACCGATACCGAGCTCCTCCGCCAGAGCTGCCTTATTCTTAATCTGACGGCTGAGCCCGGACAAGCCTGTACCTGCTGCACCTGCCTTATCGTTCCCGGTATTCTTATCCGTATTCTTTCCCGCATTTTCATCCGGTACCGTAATATTCATGCCGTTCATGGCCGCCATCAGTGCCTGCGCCATGGCGGTGTTACCGCCCTTTACCCGGAGGCGGTTGTCCTTTTCGCGGTTACGCTTCGGGGTATCGTCCTTCTTTGCTGCCTTCTCGGCACGCACCTGTAATTCCTTCTGCTCTGCCTGCACCTTCTTAATATCGGCTACAGTATATCCCAGCTTTTCTAAAAGCTTTTCCGCCGCATCATAGGACTCCGGATGCACACTGGTAGCATCCAGAGGGTTCGTACCGTCGTTGATACGAAGGAAGCCCGCACATTGCTCATATGCCTTCGGACCGAGCTTTGCGACCTTAAGAAGCTCCTTACGGGTTTTGAACCTGCCGTTTTCCTCACGGTACGCCACAATATTTTTTGCAATCGGCTTGGAAATACCGGACACATACTCAAGGAGCGATGCCGAAGCGGTATTTAAATCAACGCCGACCTTATTTACGCAATCCTCTACCACGCCGGACAGCGTTTCGGAAAGCTTCTTCTGGTTCATATCATGCTGATACTGACCGACACCGATGGACTTCGGGTCAATCTTAACAAGCTCCGCAAGCGGGTCCTGCAAGCGACGTGCAATCGACGCGGCACTACGCTGTCCCACGTCAAAATTCGGGAACTCCTCGGTGGCCAGCTTACTTGCGGAGTAAACGGAAGCACCTGCCTCGTTTACAATCACATATTGTACCGGCTTGTTTAATTCCTTCAAAAGCTCTACAATTACAAGCTCCGACTCTCTGGAGGCCGTGCCGTTTCCGACGGAAATCAGAGTGATATTGTACTTTTCGATTAATCTCTTTAAAATCTTCTTAGACTCTTCCACCTTATTCTGCGGTGCGGTCGGGTAAATCACTACCGTGTCAAGCACCTTACCGGTCGGGTCCACGACCGCCAGCTTACAGCCGGTACGGAATGCCGGGTCCCAGCCGAGCACAGTCTGTCCGGCAATCGGAGGCTGCATCAGAAGCTGCACAAGATTCTTACCGAATACCTTAATTGCTCCGTCCTCTGCCTTCTCCGTCAGCTCATTTCTGATTTCACGTTCAATTGCCGGAGCAATCAGACGATTGTATGCATCCTCTGCCGCCGTCTCAAGTAATGCATTCGTAAACTCATTTTTCTTTACAATAATCTTCGTCCGCAGGAATTGCAGAATACGCTCCTCCGGTGCACTTACCTTTACCGTCAGAATCTTCTCATCCTCACCGCGGTTTAATGCTAAGATACGATGCCCCGGAAGCTTTGAAAGCGGCTCCTCAAACTCATAATACATCTCATATACGGACTCGGTCTTTGCCTCCTTTGCGTTGGAAACAATCTTACCCTCCTCCATCGTAATTTCACGAATATAACGGCGGTACTCCGCATCATCGGAAATCTGCTCCGCAATAATGTCAAGCGCACCCTCTACCGCTTCCGCAGCAGATTTCACGGAAAGTGCGGCATCCTCCGCTTCTTTAACATACTCCGCGCCCGCTTCCTCTGCCGGCTTAGTAAGACTTTCAGTAAAGATAAGCTCCGCAAGCGGCTCAAGACCCTTTTCCTTTGCAATCGTCGCACGGGTTCTTCTCTTCGGACGGTACGGGCGATATAAATCCTCTACCTCCACCAAAGTAGCAGCCGCAAGAATCTGCGCCTTCAGTTCGTCCGTCAGCTTTCCCTGCTCCTCGATGCTTCCGAGTACCTGCTCCTTCTTCTCTTCCAGGTTTCTAAGATATACGAGACGCTCATGCAGATTACGAAGCACCTCATCATTCAGGGAACCTGTCACTTCCTTACGGTAACGGGCAATAAACGGAATCGTATTTCCCTCATCAATCAGCTTTACGGTAGCTTCTACCTGCTCCAAACGAATCCCCAATTCATTTTTCAACTGTTCATAGATATTCATGTCAAATCTCCTCACATCTGTCCTTGTGCCGTTGTTATGTACTCAATTGGAACGCTTAAATCAGCGTTTTCCTAAGAAAAATAATATAGTGAACAAAGCAAACGAACACATTTTATAGTGTACCACATTTCTTAAAAAAAGAAAAGAGGAAAGAACTCCGCGGAAGATTCCCTTGTCCTTTTGCGTCCCATATCGCTCAACAATCTGTTGATTCATAAACAACTGATTGATAATTGATTTGTTCCGGGTATTCTGTTATGCTTATATCACACCGGTGAATTATAACGTGGAGGTAAATAAATGCAGGTTAATCTTGGAGAAAAAATAAAAGAATTAAGAAAAAGAGACGGAAGAAAGCAGGAAGATTTGGCAAAGGCTTTGGGTGTCACAGCACAGGCAGTTTCGCGATGGGAAGCAGGAGGCTGTTATCCTGATATGAACATGATTCCTCCTATTGCAAATTATTTTCATGTGTCCATTGATTCTTTGTTTGGGTATAACAATGACAGAGAAGAAAAAATAAGAGAATACGTCCAGAAAGCAAACCGTTTCTTTATTGAAAACGATTCCAATTCAACTGATACATCTGAAATTATTAATTATCTCAAGAAAGGTCTCGAAGAATTTCCGGGAGAACCGGAGCTTATGAGATTACTTGCCATGGCGTTACAGGCAAAAGGTAAAAAAGAATCCTGCAAGCCAAATATGTATTTGGAAGAAGCGGCTACTCTTTTTGAACGTCTGTTAAAGGACAATAACAACGTAATTTTCCCTCTCCTGTTTACCTATACTTCAATGGGAGACTATGACAAAGCTGAAAAGAAAGCAAAAGAACAACCAAAAATGGAAGTGTGCAGGGAAATTCTGTTAGCATCCGTGCTTGACAATGAAAAGGGCGCAAAGTACAGAGGCGAAGCAGTACTTTCATTACTTCATGAACTTGAGTTTATTCTTTCATCAGCGATTGCACATAATGAAAAGCTGAACGCCTCAAAGGAAGGAATTGAAATTCTGCTGGGCGTACGAGATTTGTACGAAAAAGTATTCGGTGAGAATAACTACGGAAAATTCCATAGTGACCTTTGCATGCTTGATTTATCCTGTGCGAATATTGCACTAAGGATAAAGGACTATGACCGGGTTCTTGTCTTTTTTGATTCAGCATATGCTCATTACACTGAGCATTTAAAATGCCTGACAGACGCAGCAGACGGCAGTCTCGAAAGCGAGCATTATGATTCCCCTCTGTTGACTGAAGTAAAGGGCAACAATATTCCAGTCGTCGTGTGCAGACCGGAATACTTTAAAGGTATCGTCGATGCTCTGCCGCAGGAAATAAAAGCACAGCTTGTTGCCAATCCCAAGTATACAACTCTATACAAATAAGGAACCAAACAGGGGGCTGTCGCGCCATTTAGGGCGACAGCCCTCAAATCTCTGTTATCAGCCAAAATCCTTTATGATACGCTCTAACTGTACCACCAGCTCCTTATTATCATCCGATTGTGCCTGAATGCGTTCTGCAATCATTGAAGTGTTGATGTTCTTTTCCGTCAGCATTCCGATGGCCTGTCCGTTTTCATGAGTAATACCTTTTACTGCGTGAATATTCTCGGATATTCCCATAAGAGACGTTCTGAGATTTTCTGTTTCCTTGTCCAGATTCATGATATTCTGTTGGATTGCCGTAACAGCTTCCCCATATTCACGGGATTGTTCGGTAAAGGAACCAAACTGTTTCATTACGGTCTGCTCTAAGAACAGCATAATTGAATCAAAACATTTTCTCGTTTCTTCCACGCTCACATCAATATTATCACACATTCCCGAAATCTCTGCTGCCATTTCAGAAACTGTTCTTGCAAGATCACCAATTTCCTTTGCAACGATATTAAAGCCTTTTCCTGCTTCACCCGCTCTTGCAGCCTCCAGCAAAGCATTTAAAGAAAGCAAATTTGTCTGCTTTGCAATATTCATAATGCCGTCTGCCATCTTGTTAATTTCTACAATCGCTTCCATGCGTTTCATGGTTTCCGCTACGACAGTCTTGGTTTCTTCAAAGGTGGAAGAACTGCTCGCATATGCTTCCTTCGACTGTTCCGTCATCTTATCTGAGCTCTCAATCAGATTTTCACTGGACTCTACACTCTTCTTCATGGTTTCAAGAAGCAATTCCATACAATGGTCGATATGTTCCACATTGTCTTTTACATTTTCCATGAAATTATCCGTACTTTCAAGACTTGCGGATAATTCCTCCACTGTTGCCGTATTTTCTGTCACACTCTCAACTAAGTGATCCGAATGACCATATAATTCTTTGGTTTTTTCATTAATCGTATTACAACATAAACCAAGCATATTTACCATCTTCTGTAATGATTTCAAAAGATAATTAATAAACAGACTGGTAAATACGGTTAAAAGCAATACGCCGGCAACACAGATAACAGCAAGCTGTACTTTTACTGTTTTCAATGCACCAAATACTTCAGCGGATGGGTCTGTTATAATAAATACCCAGCCCCTATCCTTCATATAGTTATAAGATGCGATGTATTCCTCTTTGTTCGTTTCATCCTCGTATACCAAAGAACCAAATTGACGATTTTCATCATTATTTATTTCCTTGATAATATCCTGTACGTACTTTTCCTCTGCTACCGTATTGATTAGTTCTTTATCATCATGAAACAGGTATTCACCTGTTGCTATATTTACCATACAATACTGAAGCTTTTCCATTCCTTCCGCAGGCAGCTTGTTAAGCGCATCAACCAGACCCTGGGTAAAAATGCCACCGCCTACAAAGCCAATCGGATTATTGCTTTCATCAAAACAGGCACGGTAAATCGAAATAACCTGTGCACCGCTCGCAGGCGAAGTGATAATTCCCGTATTATATACTCCGTCAGCAGCCTTCATTGACTGCTGTAGTGACTGCAATGACTCGTCTTTTCTGGTATAAATTCCCACTACACCTGCGTTGGTATGAGTAAGTACATGAGAGTCCCACTCACTGATGTAAATACCTTCTACATTTTCTCTGTCCTTGCTGAAAGTTTCTGTATATTTCTGCGCCATTTCCGTTGCAGCTTTGTCTTCCGGATGCTTTAATAACTCTTCCACCTCTCCGCCACGACTAAATGCTGTCAGATAGCTTTCCGTCTCCAACATGTAGTTTTCAATAATTTCTGAACGTTCCTGTGCTATCGTTTCCATGCTTTTGATTGTACTGTTTTTAATATTCGATGTGATCGAGGAATTCACAAACAAATAAACAACCGCCATTACAACCATTTGCAATACTAAGATTGCAATAATCATTTTTAAACCACGCTTTTTCATCTGCACCTCATCCCTTTCATTTTTGGTAATAGCCTACACATTATTAGTGTAACAAATTCATTACAAAAATACAATTATCTTATATTGCGCAGCAGAGCATTCTATAACATTTCAGCCTTACTTATACGGGATAAGTTGTTGCGAAGGAGTATTCTAAAGAGAACCATAAGGCAACGTCAGTACTTAGCGAGGTGGTTTCGAGCTTAGTACTGCTGCGTTGCTGCATGAGCGAGAGCGGGTTCTCTTTATGGAAACGCTGATCCGTCGCCACAACGATTACACACTAAAAGGGTGCACTGTTACAGCATTTTGCCCTATATGCTGTAATAAGAAATTCCAATGGTCCCCAAGCCGGAATTGCATGCCACCGAGAAGGATGCCTTTTGCACGATGACACGTTCAAACGGTACATAACGTAACACTTCTTTTCTTATCCATTCTAACTGCTCTACACTGCAGCCGACATGTGAAATAATAACCAAAGAAGGATTTATTTTATTTTTACGGCGCAGATGCCAGTAGATTCCCACTTTCCATGCCCGCTCCATAGTGCCTCCCAGAAACGCAGATAAAACAACTTTTTTCTGGCGCATTCCCGCATACGGATGAAGCTGTAGTAACCGGCAGAACATAAGTGTCAGAGCGTTGGTTCGCTTATTTTGGAAAAAAATATCCGCCGACGGAAAAATAAATCTGGACTGCACACCCGACTTCATTTTTTCCACAGCACTGCATATCTCACTGGCTGTTTTTCCCTCCTTTGCAAGCTTTGCCGCAAAAAGGGTAATAATACTTTGACCACATGAAATCTGACAGGAATCTATGACCGCCACATGGTCAAACCCCTTCGCAGCCGTCATTGCAATCTGATAGCTGATACCCACATTGGATGCCATGGAAATATGCACCACCTGCTCAGCCCGTGTCAGTACATCAGCAAAGAACTCTTCATATTCCTCTACTGTCACACTGTCCACATAGGCAGTGCTGTTGGTGGAAGAGATATACTGTGTCAGACTATCCGAATCAATTTCCTTTGTATCTGCAAACCGTCCATGTGGCGTTATGATGTACAGATACATCACCTCAATATCATACTGTTCCAACAGTTCCACAGGAAGATCACACACGCAATCTGTTGTAATACATACTTTTTTCCGCCACTGCAACGGAACCTTCTGTACCGGACTGCTTTCCTTCCATACACTTTTCACCGCTGCCTGATACTCTATCAAATCAGGCGGCAGAAATTTTAACAGCTCTGCTTCCAGTACTTTTCCGGATATAGGCTTTTCCAGATAACCGTCAAATCCAAGTTCACGATATTTCTGCTCTGCTCCTGCCATTACATCGGCCGTAAGTGCAATCACTGTAGTATCCCTGCACAGACCGTTCTCCTGACTTCGAACTGCCTGTAACGTCTCAGCACCATTCATCTTTGGCATCATATAATCCATGAGAATTATATTGTATTGCTTTTTCTTTGTCAGTTCCAGACAATCCGGACCACTGTTTGCAATATCTGTCTTTACCTTGGTATTTGTTAAGAGCCTGCTCACCACCATGGAACTTATGGGATTATCGTCCACAACCAGAATTTTCGCCTCCGGTGCTTCAAAGCTTGACTGATAGACTGGCGTCTCCTCCGTCTCTCTTTCCAACAGGTTGATGTCCCCGATTGTCTTTGCATCCACAACCTTTTGTCTGATGCTTATGGTGAAGACGGTTCCTTTGGTATAAATACTGTCAACAGCAATTTCTCCCTGCATCATATCCACCAGCTGTTTGGTGATTGCAAGACCGAGACCGTTTCCAACGATTCCCATATGACTTTTTTCATCCACCCGGCTGAAGGAATCATAAATATACGCTAAATCTTCCTTCCGGATTCCTATTCCGGTATCCGCTACCTTCACCTGAAGCAGGACTTCCTCCCCTTCACTGCTTTCTGCATTTACCGAAAGTGTAACCGAGCCTTCCTCCGTATATTTCACGGCATTATCCAGAATGTTAAGAAATATCTGTTTTAACCGCCTTTCATCTCCAAACAGAACAGACGGCAGATTACGGTCAATTTCCAGATAAAACTCCAGCTCTTTGTTTTTCATCCGAATCCTAACCATATCTACAAGCTCGCCAAACAGCTCTTTTGTACTGTATGGTGCCGGAACAAGGCTCATCTTCTGCATTTCTAGCTGTGATAAATCCAAAATATCATTAATCTGGTTCAGAAGAAGCTTACTTGCCTGCTCAATATCTTTGGCATATTCCAGTGTATTACCCGAAGCGTTTTCACGCATAATCATTTCATTCAGTCCGATGATTGCCGTAATCGGTGTTCTGATTTCATGACTCATATTGGCAAAAAAGACATTCTTTGCATTACTGCTTTTCTCTAATGCCTCTTTCTGCTCCATATTCAACTTATGCTCCTTCTCAAATACCTTCATTTGTGTCTTTAAGATGATTCCCACCAAAAGACCAACCACAATTACCGAAAAATATGAGTCCAGGTAAGCAAATTCTTCCGATGCCATCGGAACCAGATATTCCGGAAAACGAAGTGCAAAGAAGTAGGTTCCCCCATACACAGCTACACATAATATTAAGAAGAAAATCTGGCGTCTTCCGGTAAACATAATGAATATGTATGCAAAACCAAGCGCCAGCCAGACATCTGCCCCACTGTTCAGACCTGCGCTCAAAATAAACATTACAGGAAAAATGACTGCGATTATAAAAAATCCAAGGACAATAGCCGCAATATCATACCTGCTGTACCGGAATGTGGCAAACAGGCAGATTCCCATAGCAATAAGGAGCAGGAAAAGCATGAAAACTATCATTGCACTGATTTCCATGACAAGCAGAATTTCTATCATTGCGACAATGGCTGCTGCTCCTCCGGCAAGGATTACGGTACGGAACATTCTTTCCCTGAATTCACAATTCTTTCCGGATAACTCATCTAGTAATTTTTTCCACACTGGTTATCCCCCCTTAGTTTCCTTCCACGTTATCAAGTGTCTTTTTCAGTTTGGCAAGTAGTTCAACCGCTGAAATATAAGAGGCTCCGTCTACCTTCTTCTGTATAGGCCCAAGCGCTGTATGCAATGCCACGTTTCGATACAGATATGACTTCAGCTCATGAAAAATTGCGAGGAACGTCTCTTCATCGAGCGAATATACGGCGTTTTCCATCTGCTCTATTTTCTGTTCAAATGCTGCTTCGTCCAGTTCCTCTAATGCGGCATCCGGAACGGAATCGACCGCAGCCACGGTATCCTCAGGGCACAGCCATTTCTCACTTTGCAGACCTTCAAGCAGCTTTCGGTATTCCTCAATCATCCTTGCATGATGTCCTGTGATAAATGCAATTCGTCCCTCACGTCCTGCAAACTCCAATTCCTTTGCAAGTTCGGAAACCTTATTGGCTCCAATGCTGCGCATTGCCCCTTTGATTCCATGCACTGCAATGGTATATTGGTTCCAGTCCTGCTCACGGAATAATCGCTCGACGAGCTCGGCGGAATCTCCGGCTTCCTTACAGAAGTTTTGAAGTATTTTGATATAATGCTCTTTTCCGTTGCAATATAAAAGTCCACTGTTGGCATCCAGATCGTATCTGCTTAATATCTCTTTCAGTTCCTTAACCTCCGGCATTTCCGCATCGTCCTTCGGTTCCTCCATTACATCTTCCTGTAAAATAATTTTTTCTGCCGGGATTACTCTCTTAAGCAGCCGTTCCAGTACGGAACATTCTACCGGTTTTTCTATGAAATCCTGAAATCCTTCCGTCAGGAACATTTCTCTTACTCCGGCTACCGCATTGGCAGTCAGGGCAATGACAGGTACTCTCCGGTAATAGCTTCCCACCAGATGACGGATACGATGCAGTGTTTCCACTCCGTCCATCTCCGGCATCATATGATCCATAAATACACAGTCATAATTCTCCGATGTTATTTTTGTCAATGCTTCTGCTCCGCTAAGGGCAGTCGTAACTTTAATCCGATAGTTGGCAAGCAGGGCTTCCATAACCATAATGTTCATCCGGTTATCATCCACAACAAGTACATGTACGTCTTTTGTTGTAAACCTTCCGCTGCTTAGTGGCATTCCGTCCTCCGAAGCATTGTACAACCCATTCAGTACCGATACAATTGTAAGAATATATAACGGTTTATATATCTTCAAAACCTTCGGATTTGTCACATGCACTGCTTCTGCCCGGTCAAGCATAACAACCAGTTTGGTCTTATCGGCAAGTGTGTCAAAATAATCCCTGTCCGATAAATACTCTGTTTCACTGACGAAGACATGAGAAAGCTCTTCTCTTTTTTCCCTTCTTTGCAGCTCCGCAAGATTGCGGCAGATATGACACCTTCCTTTTAACTGTTCTACCATGTGGGTGATACAGCGATCGTATTCATCACGTACCATCTCCATCATATACTTTTCCATATCAACATAAACGGCAACATTGATTTCATCCCTGTTACTGATAGTTGCAATCGGTCTCTCATCCAGAACCTTAAGTGGCACTGTGAATCGGATACAGGTACCTTTGCCAAGACGGCTCTTTACCATTATGGCACCGCCCATCTTTTGTACCAGTGCCCTGGATATGGCAAGTCCCAGACCAACACCTTCCTTCTGGCGGTTTCTTCCGGTATCCGCCTGATTAAAGCCGGCAAACAATTTATCCTGGCTTTTCTCATCCATACCGATTCCGGTGTCCTTCACTGCAACCATCAGATTGATTCCATAGCTTTCCCTGCGATATCCTATCAAAAGGCTGATACAGCCTTCCTCTGTAAATTTTATAGCATTGTCTATCAGATTCATTATTACTCTGCGGAGCTTTTTCTCATCTCCGTACAAAGCGCATGGAATATTCGCATCACAATCCACAATCAGCTCAATCGGCTTGTTTCCTCTGCGTGCCGATGTCATATTTATCACATCATTAATCGTTGAAGTAATACTGTATGCTTCCTCCTCAAGTTCTATTCTGCCCGAAAGAAGCTCTGAAAAATCAAGAATATCGCTGACAACCGACATCAGCATCCGTCCGGAGGTCTGGATACTCCGGATATCCTCCTGTACGGAATCCGGAAGCTCCTTTTGCAGTAACAGTTCGCTCATACCACAGATGGTATTTAACGGTGTCCTGATTTCATGGCTGACATTAGCGAGGAAGTCATCCTTACTCTGTTCTACTCTCTCCAGTTCGTCAATGACCCCGAGCAGCTGCTCACTTCCCGCCTTGTTCATTCTGGTAGAGGTATACATCACCCGTTCCAGAAGTCCTGCATTCAACAGCAGTGCAATTGCCGTATAAACGGTTTCAGGACTTACATCCGCATAGCTTTTTATGAAAAATACATGAATTATAAATACAATCAGTATACCCACCGTCGGAATATAAATCAGTTCCGCTATGCCATACAGACTGACCATTACAACAAATACCAGCAATACCGGAAGTGCACGCGTAAAATCCTCCAGCTTTGACGCATGCAGTATCAGTATCGACTGCATAACCACAACATAAAACGCCGCCCGGAACACATAGGTTCTGAATTTTCCCACATACACAATCCACGCCAAAAGTATTCCGCAGGTCATTAATATGCCGTCCCACGGACTTCCTTCTCTCCTGACAGACAGTATTACCAGTGTAATCGTATAAAGACTGTAAATAATTACGGAATACGTCTCTATTTTCTTCTGATTACTGTCTGAATACGTGCAATTCACCCCGCTCTCCTCCTTCTCTCTCCCTGCATGGGAAAAAAACGCATACCGACGTCACAGACAACGCCTCTGACGCCAGTATGCACTCTGTATTAATATTTACCAAAATTTCCTTTTAAGGAAATAATCTGTTCATTTCTGTCCGCATGACTGTCATAGCGGTGCGACTCATTTAAGGTGCCGGTGCCCGCAACTCCAAAGGTATCGTTGTCCAGTCTGTATACAGAAACAAGTTCACGTACTCTGCTTGCCTGACTGGCCAGTTCCTGACTGGCAGCAGCACATTCTTCACTGGTAGCGGAATTTGTCTGTACTACCTGGGATACCTGTTCGATTGCCTGGTCAATCTGTGCAATTGCAGTTGCCTGATAATTGGAAGCCTCTGCAATATCCATAATAATCTTTTCGCTCTGCTGTACTACCTTTGTGATATCCTCCAGTGCCTGTGCTGTTTCGTTTGCGATTCTGGAACCTACCTCCACCTTCTGGATGGAATCCTCAATCATATCTGCTGTCTCTGCGGCTGCGGAAGAACTCTTTGCCGCAAGGTTTCTTACTTCCTCGGCTACTACGGCAAAGCCCTTGCCTGCCTCGCCTGCCCTTGCTGCCTCAACTGCCGCATTGAGGGCAAGAATGTTTGTCTGAAATGCAATGTCGTCAATTACCTTGATAATTTTTGAAATGCTCTCGGACGCTTTATTAATATCCTGCATGGCTACTACCATTGCTCTCATTTCTTCATTGCCCTTCTTCACGTCTGTAATTGCACTTGTCACCAGCTCTGCTGCCTCGTTTGCCTGGGAAGCATTCTGTCTTGTCTTTTCCGCCACATCTATAATGGAAGCTGTAATCTGTTCAATTGCACTTGCCTGCTCTGTAGAACCCTGAGCCAAAGCCTCACTTGCACTTGCAACCTGAGACGAGCTGGTTGTCACCTGATAAGCTGCATTTCTGATGTTACCAATGGAATTCTGGTTCTGCCATATCATTTTCTGTAAAGCAAGTCCCATGATATCTTCTTCCGACCTAGGCTTTACCTCTACCGAAAGGTTACCTTCTGCAACCTCCTGTGCAATCTGTGCCTGATAACGGGTAGCATCAATCATCTGCTGGAAGCTGTCGATTAACACGCCGAACTCATCATTGTTCGCCTTTTCTAACGTTACATCGACCTTTCCGAGCTTCATTTCCTCTGTTGCCGTCATAATTTGTGCCAAAGACAATCGGATTCCCCGGATGACATAAATTGAAATAACCGTAGAGGCAGCAACTGCCATCAGCAACAGAAAAATTGTAAATATCGCATAGGAATGCAGGTATTTCTCCTGATCGTCTTTTGTGATAATTGTTTTCGCCGTAGAATAGCCGGCAAACTGGCTAAATAAAACAAACAAATCCATAATAAAAAAGCCTATGTACAGTTTTGTTACCATCTTAATGTTTTTCATAATCATTACTCTCCTTCTTCTGTTATTTCTTCTGTCATCTGCTCTAAAACAGACCAGTCTTCATCTTTAATCAGTTTCTCCGGGTCCAGCAGAAGCTTTACATTTTCTCCTACCTTACCGATTGCATAAACATACTTGTTCTGGTTTTTATCCACGTTTCCGAGTGACGGTGAATCCAGAATATTGTCTTCCGTAATCTCCACCACCTCTGCAACCTTTTCTACAATCAGACCTACCACCATATCCTTCACATTGATAACAATGATGCAGGTTCTGTCATTGTACGCAAGCTCCGGCTGCTTAAACCGCACTCTTACGTCAATGACAGGAATAATTTTCCCCCTAAGGTTAATCAGGCCCTTGATATAATCCTCACTTTCGGGTATTTCCGTAATTTCCTGAAAGACGATTATCTCATTGACGTATTCGATTTTTAAGGCGAAGTACTCATTACCCGACTTAAAAGTCACATACTTGTTATGTTGTGTAACAAGTTCACTCATATAGTTCAAGCTCCTTTCTGTATTTATTCTACCAGTCCGGCTACATCAAGAATCAGGGCAATGCTTCCGTCTCCAAGCTGTGTACAGCCTGTTAACCCTTTCACCTTTTTGATATAATCCGGAATCGGTTTTACAACTATTTCCTGATTTCCTATCAACCGGTCTACAAACAGGCAAATGGTCTTCTTCTCAGCCTCCACCAGTACTAACATACCTTCTTCGACATCTGCCTTGTAATCATGCAGCTTGTACCATTCTCCAATTCTGAGAACGGGATAGCCTTCACCGCGTATCATGACAAACTCCCTGCCGTTCGGCTGCTGAATAAGTCTGTTTTCACGGATGCTCACAAATTCCTTCACGGCACCCGTTTCCAGTACAAAGTAGGACTTGCCGACACCCATAATGATTCCGTCAATAATTGCAAGTGTTAACGGTATTTTTAACAGCATAAGGCTTCCCTGCCCCGGAGTGCTTTCTATTTCCAGACTTCCGCCGATGGACTGGAGATTCGAAACTACAACGTCCATTCCGACTCCTCTTCCCGAATACTCCGTAACCTTCTCATTCGTGGAAAAGCCCGGAAGAGTAATAAACTGATAGACTTCCTTATCGGTATAGTCACTTTCTTCCTTTGCGCTGTCTAAAAGTCCCTGCTTTCTTGCTTTTGCCAGTATCTTTTCACGGTCCAGTCCTTTACCGTTATCCTGTACGCCAATCCATACCTTTCCGGACTCCGTCTTTGCCCACAGGGTTACCTTGCCCTTTTCCGTCTTGCCCTGAGCAATACGTTCTTCCTCGGTTTCAATACCATGATCTACCGCATTTCGGACAAGGTGCATCAGCGGGTCGGAAATATGCTCGATGATATTTTTATCAACTTCTGTGTATTCTCCGGACATTTCAAATTCAATGTCCTTTCCGAGCTTTCTTGATACATCAAACACAATCCGGTTCATTTTCTGGAAGGTATTTGTCAAAGGCATCATTCTCATGCTCATAATGACGTTCTGAAGATCCGTGGATATCTTGGTCATCTGCACTGCGGCCTTATTAAAATTATCCAGCTTTAAGCCCGGTACCTTTAAATCCGAATTTTGAAGCACCACTGATTCGGAAATAACAAGCTCTCCGATTAAATCCATCAGCATATCCATCTTCTGCACATCCACACTGATAAAAGCTGCCTTTTCCTGCTTTTTCGACTTGTCCTTTGCCAGCTTTTTCCCTTTGCCGGGCTCCTTTGACTCAATGACAAAGTCACCGGGTGCTATTTCCTTTTTCGCTGCTTCTTCCTTCAATTTAGCAGCTTCTGCCACATCGGCCTTTGCCTCAATCTCTTCCACACTGGATTCCAGATCAATTCTGATTTCCGTACCGAAGCTGTCAAAGCCCTGCTGAAATTCCTTTGCGTTACATTCATAGATTTCTACTTTTTTAATGTCGTAGCCTTCTTGGATGATGCCACGCAGGTCCTGTTCGCTGCACTGTGCCTGCAATAGGATTTTAAACCCATTTTCCAGAATTTCGTCTGCACTGGATTCATCCGAAATAATATCCTCCGGATAATGCAGTAAATCCTCTGCGATTTCCTTCATGGAATATATTATTTTGTAGGCATGTACATTCGCAAGAGGAACATCCGGATTAAAAGTCACGTAAATCTTAAAAAAACGGCTTGCACTTGTAGCCATCGGTGCAATATAAAACTGCTGCGGTTCCTCATGCACATTTTCCTTGATATCCTTTTCCTTCTCGCCGTCTCCGTTTTTTATTGAAGTTAAAAACCGGTCAATATCATCCACCAGTTCTCCGGCAACCCCGTCCGCTGCTTCACCGTCCTGAATTTTATCCATCTCTGCATTAATAAAATCAGATACCTTCAGAACATATTCCACTAATTCCATATGCGGAACATTTTGTGGTTTTGATTCTCTCAGGTAATAGAACACATCCTCCAATTTGTGCGACAGCTTCGTAATCTCATCAAACATCATGACACCGGAAGAACCCTTGATGGTATGCATCGTACGGAAGATTTCGTTGATGCTCTCCTCATCAAAGCACTCCTCATCCTTTTGTTCTAACACGATCTCCTGAAGCTTTTCCAGCAGCTGTCTGTTTTCAAACAGGTAGATGTCCAACATTCCCTGTGTATTAAACTCCTCTGCCATGTAACACTCCTTTCTATCTATACCAGACCAAATTTTTTCAATACCTGTTCAAACTTTTCCTGGTCAATCGGTTTTCCCGAGTAAACCGTGCACCCCAGTTCAAATGCCATTTTTACATTCTTCTCTTCGTTCAATGCGGTTGTCATGATAACCTTCGCTGCCTTTTCCTTCGGAATGCTGCGTTCCTTTTCCAAATTACGGATTCCGACAAGTGCCTGATAGCCGTCCATTACCGGCATCATGATATCCAGGCAGACCAAATCATATGGGTTATCCTCCTCCAGTGCCATCATAAAAGCATCCACTGCTTCCATGCCGTCCACTGCGACATCACATTCACCATACTTTCCCAAAAAATTTGTCATAAACTTTCTTGTTACAAAATCATCCTCTGCTAACAGTATTCTCATAATACCTTCCTTTCCGCTTTACATTTTACTCAGTATCGTATAGGTTTTCCTGGCGATATCCGACAGTTTTTCCTGATACTCTACTGCGCCTATCTCGTATGCCACTTTCGGCATGCCATAAACAACGCAGGTAGATTCATCCTGTCCGATTGTCCTCGCGCCTGCTTTTCGCATAGCAAGAAGCCCTTTTGCACCATCCCCTCCCATTCCGGTTAAAATAATGCCTATTGCCCTGCTTCCTGCAGCCTCCGCTACAGAATGAAACAAAACATCAACGGACGGACAATGTCTGTTTACCTTCTCTCCTTTTCGGATGACTACCTGATACCCCCCGTTCCTGTTCACCAGCTGCATATGGGCGTCACCGCCCGGCGCAATCAATACCTGTCCCGGCACAACCGGATCACCGGATTTTGCTTCCTTTACCTGTACCCTGCACCTTCCATTCAGCCTGTTTGCATACATTTCCGTAAACCCGGCAGGCATATGCTGCACGATAACCACTCCCGGAATATCGGTACCGAATTGCTCCAATACGGCCGCAATAGCTTCCGTACCTCCTGTGGATGCACCGATTGCTACAACCAGATTATGGTTTTCATTTGAAAGTACCTGACCGACTGCCTGCGCCTGTGTTCTTTTCCAGCTTCCGAGTTTTGCAATGGAAGCTATTTTAATTTTTGCCGGAATTTCATTCTTCATAAACGCTTCCAGCTGTGCCCGCGTTGCACCGGACGGCTTTGCCACAAAATCAACCGCCCCTGCATTCAGGGCATCAAATACTTTATCGCTCAGGGAGCTGATGACTACAACCGGTAACGGATACTGCGGCATCAGCTTTCGTAAGAATTCAATTCCGCTCATATGCGGAAGTTCAATATCCAGTGTCATGACATCCGGCTGATACTGAATAATTGCATCCCTCGCTTCAAAAGGGTCTTTCGCCGCTGCCACCACCTGAATTTCCGGATCTTCATTCAGCTTTTGAATGAGAAGCTCCCTGAATACCAGAGAATCTTCTACCACTAATACCCTTATCTGACGCATTTTTATTTCATCTCCTCCTGCTTACGGAAAATTGAGGGTTGTACCAGCTCAAAAGGAACGCTCTCCCGGTCGATGGTTTCCGTTCTTCCTATAAATAAATATCCTCCCGGCTTCATGACATGATACACCTTTTGAAGCAATTCATTTTTTGTATTCTTATCAAAATATATCATAACATTTCTCAAAAATACAATATGCATTTTCCGCTTAAACGGAAAGACATCCATCAGATTAAACTGACGGAACAGTACTTCATCCTTGATTTCCTTTGTAACCTCAAAATTCTCTCCATGATCCGTGGAATGCAGAAAACGGCGTTTCCATGCATCCGGAAGTACTTCAATCTGCTCTGCTGTGTATCGTCCTTCCATCGCCTGCCGCAATACCTGTGTTGAAATATCTGTCGCCAGTACCTTGGTATCCCAAAGCTGATGCTCCAACCCGAAAAAGTCTTTTAAGAGCATTGCCAGCATATAGGGTTCCTGTCCTGTAGAGGCTGCACCGCACCAGATGCATAAATCCTTTGCTTTGTCTTCCCTTTGTTTCAGTTCCGGAAGTACAACCTTTCTCAGAAAATCAAAATGTTCAAACTCTCTCATGAAGAAGGTATGATTTGTGGTCATAAGATCGACCAGCTCTCTTTCAAGCGTACCCGTGTAATCTGTTTCTACGGAATTCATATATTCATGATAGCTTCCAAAGCCCTTGATACGAATATAGTTTTCCAGTTTTCCCTGCATAATTTCCTTTTTGCGGCTCATATCAATGCCGTATTTGCTCTTTAAAAAGCGGCAAATCCGCAAAAACTCTTCTTCTGTCATATTTCCCCCGTATTTTCCGGCTGCCGCACTAATGAAGCTGCCTCATTATTTTTTTCAAAATGCAGAATATTTCAGGACAAAATTTTTTATTTTCATCCTTTTCCATAATTTGAAACGCCTCTTCTCTGCTAAAGGATTTACGGTATGTCCTGTGTTCCGTCAACGCGCAGAAAATGCCTGTCACTGCAACAATCTGTGCCGAAAGCGGAATTTCATTTTCCTTTCTTCCTTCCGGATATCCGCTACCGTCCCAGTTCTCATGATGATAATTTGCGATATCCACCGCCATCTGAAGCATTCTGTTATCCGTGCCGGCTCCCTTGATATCGCGCAGAATTCTTGCTCCGACAGTTGTGTGGGTCTGCATAATTTCCTTTTCTTCCTGCGTAAGCTTTCCCTGCTTCTGCAGTATGTTGGTCGGGATTGCCAGGTTTCCGAGATCACAAAGAGGTGCTGCAAGCTCTATCGTATCTATGTAGCTGTCGGAAATCAGATGTTCATAGTTTTTTGACAGTTGCATTGCCTCCGCCAGTACACGGCAGTTGTAGCTGAACCGTTCCATATATGCCTCATTATAACAGGCATTTTCCCTTGCCACCCTGAGTAAAGCATATAATACACTTCTTCGCTCCAATTCCATTTTTTGCAGCTGCTCTCCGATGGATATCTGCAGCTGCCGGTTCATTTCCGTCATCCGGTGGTTAGCTTCATATAATTTCAGATGCAGCCCGACTCTTGCCTTAACGACCTCCGAAATAAAGGGCTTAACAATATAGTCCTCACCGCCGAGCGAAAAGCCACGCACAATATCGTTAGGTTCATCCAGTGCAGAAATAAATATAACCGGAATTTCCTTTGTATCCGTGTCCTCCTTTAGCCTTCTGCATGCTTCATAGCCATCCATTTCAGGCATCGCGACATCCAGAATAATCAACTGGGGCCTGATATGCTGTGCCAGTTTAAGTGCCTGTATCCCGTTTTCGGCAAGTACCGCCTGATATCCCATTTCCGAAATGATGTCCTTTAACACCAGTCTGTTTGCCTCCACGTCATCTGCAATCAGAACTATGGGAACTATACTATTTATCTTCCGTTCCATCCGATTTTCCTCCATGGTCCATGATTATGCCCTGCAACAATTCAAATGTCTCCGTGGTTTTCCCGTAATCCCCCTTTTGTACTGACATCTTCAGCCGGAGTGCTGCACTCTTTACTTCTCTTGGTGCATCCTCTAACAGCTTTTTGACCGACTCTGCAAACATTTCTGCTTTTTCCCAGTTCTCCATCTCAACGCTGAGAATCAGCTTAGACATTTTTTTCTTAACTTCATTGTTGTTTTCTGTTGTTCCATACTGCCAGATTTTTTTGCTTACTCTTTCTTCTGATATATTCTGCAGCTTTTTTAGCAGACTCTGGGTATCCACATCAACGGATGGCTCCGATACACTCTCTGCCCCCGCTTCCTCCTCGGGAATCTCTACCCAGATATGAAATGTGAAGGTACTTCCCTTTTCATATTCGCTTTCCACATGAATGCTTCCCCCCATCAGCTCTGTGAGCTGCTTGCAGATATTCAGACCGAGCCCTGTTCCTCCGTATCTTCTGGAAATGGAAGCATCCGCCTGCACAAAGCTCTGAAACAGCTTATCCTGCTTGTCCTTCGGAATACCGATTCCGGTGTCTATCACCATAAAGAATAATTCTATCCGGTTATCGGTCTGTGCGGTTTTTACTACTTCCACATGGATGCCTCCGACGGAAGTAAATTTATATGCATTGGATATCAGATTATTCAGTATCTGGACAATTCTTAACTTATCTCCTATCACATATACCGGAATCTTCGGAGAAACGGAAATTGTAAACTCCAGTCCTTTTTCGATGATTCGGTTGCTGTGGTTTTCTTTGACATATTCCATCATTTCCCGGAAATCAAACTTTCTTGGCTCCAGTGTAAATTTACCTGCTTCCAGCTTCGAAAAATCCAGAATACTGTTTATCAGTGTATTCATATCCTGACAGCCATGCTCTATCAGCTCCAGACGTTTTCTTTTTTCCTTATCCGTTTCCATCGCAAGAAGCTCCCTTGCATTTCCGGAAATACCGTTGACCGGTGTTCGGAGCTCATGCGTAACATTGGCAACAAATTCGGATTTCACCTTAAGGGCATCCTCTGCCTCCTGACCGGCCTGACTTGCTTTTTTTTCAAGGAAGCTTTCATTCGAGATATTATAAGCAATACATACATATTGCTTTTTTTCCCCCTGCTCACGATAAAGAAACAATCTGCCCTTCGCCGGAAAACAGGTTTTGTTTTTCCGGTATGCCATCATGTCCCGCAACACATTCCCGGACTTCTGCAAAGGAACTGCTTTTTCACCCTCTGATTGAAATTCTGCAGGGAAAATTTCCTTTATCTGATGTCCGTAAAGTCCTTCCTCAAATTCCAGCTGCTGTTTTGCCGAAGGATTGGCATATGTAATAATTCCATTCTCATCGAAGCTGATGATAAGTTCCAATGCATTGTCTATCGAAAATCGAAATAAGCCTTCCAATTCCATTCTATCCTCCAAAGCATCAGACAGGGTCCCCAAAAGAATTACCTGTTTCTCTTTATTTGTATAATGTCGTTAATTCTTCAAACTTTTCTTAGGCCTTACGCTCTAATTATAATACAATTTTTCAATATTTGCAACAAATTTACTCTTGAGTTTTAAATAAGTAAAAAAAGGACTTTCACATCTGTGAATTCTTCACTCACAAATGTGAAAGTCCGTTCTTCTTTTCTCTCTTATACCGTTGCTACCGCATCAAAGCTGTCCTTTAATGCCGGGTAAAGCTTCTTAAATACCTGATACTTTGCCTCATACTTTGCAACAAGCTCGGCATCCGGCTCAGTGGTATCTACGACGGTAATAAACTTGTCTGCCGCTTCCTCTACGGATGCATATTCACCACAGCCTACTGCCGCAAGGATAGCTGCACCATAACCCGGTCCCTCTTCGCTGTTGATGATATCTACCTTTACATTCATGATATTGGCAAGCATCTTTCTCCAGAGCGGGCTCTTTGCACCGCCGCCGGTTGCGCGGATACGGTCAATCTTCACACCGAGGCTTCTTGCGATTTCAAGGGAATCGCGAAGCGCATAGGTAACACCCTCAAGCACAGCCTGAGTCATATCGGCTCTGGTGGTGTCCATGGTTAAGCCGATAAAGCAGCCTCTTGCATTCGGATTGTTGTGCGGTGTCCTCTCACCCATTAAATACGGCAGATAATAAACATGATTCTCGCCAAGGGTGGTAATTGCCTTCTGCTCGCCTGCGTAATCCTTTGTTCCGATAATTTCATCCATCCACCACTTGTTGGAGGATGCAGCGGAAAGCATACAGCCCATTAAGTGGTACTTTCCGTTTGCATGAGCAAACATATGTAATGCGTTCTGATCGTCTACCGCAAACTTATCACAAGCTACAAATACCGTACCGGATGTACCGAGGGATACAATACACATACCGTCCTTCGTTGTACCGGTTCCGATTGCACCTGCGGCGTTATCACCCGCACCCGCAATAATCTTTACACCTTCAGGAAGTCCGAGACGTTCCGCCATTGCCTTCGTCAGTGTACCGACTACCTCGTAGCTGTCAAAAATCTTCGCAAGCTGCTCTTCCTTAATGCCGCAGATTTCAAGCATCTCCTTAGACCAGCACTTATGCTCCACATCCATTAAAAGCATACCTGCCGCATCGGAAGCATCCGTGCAGTGTACACCGGAAAGAAGATATGCGAGATAATCCTTCGGCAGCATAATCTTCTTAATCCTTGCAAAATTTTCCGGCTCATGCTTCTTTACCCAGAGAATCTTTGGTGCGGTAAAACCGGTAAGTGCCATATTTGCGGTATAAGAAGAAATCTTCTCACGGCCGATTGTTTTATTTAAGTAATCGCACTCCTCCTGAGTTCTTCCGTCATTCCAGAGAATTGCCGGACGAATTACTTTATCGTTCTCATCTAACATAACAAGACCATGCATCTGTCCGCCGAAGCTGATACCTGCAAGCTTACTTTTATCAAGGCCGTCAAAAATCTCGGCAACACCGCTCTCAAATCCTGCAAACCAGTCCTCCGGATTCTGCTCTGACCAGCCCGGCTTCGGGAAAGACAACCCATACTCGCGGCTTGCGGTCTTTACAATCTTACCATCACTCTCCATCAGCACAAGCTTTACGGAGGAGGTTCCTAAATCTACACCTAAATAATACATCTTTTCTCCTTTCTTCGCACCTGCATTTTCCACGTTTCGCGCCCTGTGATATTTCGGAAACAAACGCAAAGCACCTTAAATTAATGATAGCAATGAAGCCCTGACATGTCAACCTTTTTCGATAAACTCATCTACCTTTTTCCAAAGAATTCGACATCCGCCCCACCGCATTATACCTTACATTACCATTACAGTTCAGCCAGAAGACGCGGATAGAATTCATCCTCCCTTTTTGCGATTTCCCGCAGCTTATTGCATACCCTTTCCGGTAAAACCCCACCCGATTTGCTTTTCATTAAAAGCAGCTTTAACTCCTCGGATTTCCGGCAGATTATCTCAAAATCACGTTCCAGAGCTTCCCCCTGTTCCTCTCCGATATACCCCCGCCGTATCAGGAAACGAATTCTCTGCCGCATCACCCTGTTATGCTCACAAATCAGATATCCGACGCGGATATCCTTCAGAAGCAGAGTTACTCCCTTTTCTGTTTCCGTCAAAAAATCATATATCTTTCTTCCGTAAATGCCCTTCTTCATCGTCAGCAGATTAGCAGTATGTATGCTACTGTCAATTCCATGCAGATACTCATACAGCATTTCCTTAAACTTAGCCGGGCAAAAAGCAAACGGTGTGCTGTTCGGATGGTAGGATATGCTGCAAACCTTTCCTTCATATCTTTTCAGGTTCAGCGCTGCATCAAACTCGGCTGTATCCAGTTCTCCCTGCTCCGCCCGGCTTCCGTAGCCGAGCATCAATAGTTTATCCTCCTCATAACCGAAAATCAGATTTCCGTGCTCATAATGCTTTTTTCGAAAAGACGCCCGCCCCCGTATATAAAACTCATCCAGCCAAAGCTCCACATATTTTCCGCAGCGAAGCTTCCATTTTACATACTCCAATACACTTCCGAAACCGCTGATTGCATCCGCATAATCTTCGTGCTGATATTCCAAAAACTGATTGGCATATTGTGTATTGTAATTTCGATTCGGCAAATTATAATAATCCATGGAGAGCATCCAGCCTACTATCTCCTCGGTACTGTTACAATATAATTGTACAAAATTTGAAAAATACCAGTCATAAAACTGGTTGTATTTCCCGTCCGCCGAAATGCCGATATAACAATTTTCTCCGTAAACCTCGCTTAATTCCTGACGCATAACGAGCTGCCACTTTCCTTCCTCATACCCAAGAAAGGCCTTTACTTCCCGTCCGTTACGCTCTATCTTCAGCCACACCGGATAGGTCCCTGTCTTCCACGAAACCTGCTTTTCGTTGCAAAACACACTGTCGTTTACAACAAACATCCCGTTTCTCCTTACCAGACTCACTACAAAAAGAGGATTCCTCATCCGTTCTGCCTCTGCAAAATCTCCCGGTGAAAGCGAAAGTGAAAATACACTGTCCCCCTGCGAATACAACTGTTTCTCCAGCTTCACGGAAATGACATCCTTTTCTTTGCACCGGCGATACAAAAGACCCTTCACGCTCATTGCATATTCCGTTCCGTATAATGACAGACTTCCTGTATCCTGACTGTGAAATTCCGCATTCTCAAGTTCGGTCTCCCACATATCGTTTCCGTATTCCTCGATTCGGAAACGAAAATATTCCTCCCCTGTATGCTCCTCATTTTCTAAAATCGCAAGCATAAAGGCATGATGCGCATACGCCTGAATGCTTGGATTTTTTTCTATCGAAAGCCGCATCCTGTCCCTCCTTCTTCACTCTATGCCCTCTGTTCCGCCATTTTGTAGCGTTCTGCCTGAAGTGTAAACATTTTATAATATTCTGCCTTTCTCTCAAGAAGCTCTTCATGGCATCCGTCTTCAATCACCCTGCCGTTTTCCAGCACAATAATACGGTCCGCATAAGTCACATTGGACAGACGATGGGTAATAAAAACCGCTCCCTTCTTCTCACAAAGTGCAAGCATATTTCGAAATACCTCTTCCTCTGCCTTTGCATCCAAGGCAGCCGACGGTTCGTCCAGAATCAAAAACAGCGAATCCCCGAAATAGGCTCTTGCGATAGCCAGCTTCTGCCATTCTCCGCCGGAGAGCTCCTGTCCCGAAGAGTCAAACTCCCTTGTAAGATAGGTTTCGATTCCGTTCGGAAATCTTTTCTCCGAAATCATAAAACCGGCCCGCTCACAACACTTCTTTATTTCTTCCTCCGTCGCGTTTTTTCCTTTACTTAAATCAGATAAAATTATGTTTTCCTTTAATGTAAGCGCATAATTGCAGAAATCCTGCAGAAGCACCCCGAACGCACGCCGGAGTGAAGTTACATCATAGTCCTTAATGTTATATCCGTTGATTCTGATTTCACCTACGGTCACATCATAGAACCGGAGTAAAAGCTTTACAATAGTTGATTTCCCCGCTCCGTTTACCCCCACCAGAGCTACCCGCTCCCCCGATTGTATACAAAAGGAAAGATTTTGCAAAACCATGCGTTCTGTCTGCGGATAGCAAAAGCTCACTTCACGAAACTCGATTTCGTCTCCCTTTTCCAGTTTGCGTGCTCCTTCGTCCTTTCGTATCGGTTTCCACTGCATGAATTTTCTGTAATTTTCTAATTTCATTTCATTTTCGTATACCTGTGAAAAGGAAGAAAGCACCACGCCGCATGCCCCGATAAACTGTGCCACGATGCTTGAATAACATCAAAATAAGAGAGCACACCCGTTTTATCAACCGAAAAGGTATGCTCTCTTTCCTTAAATTCCCAAATAGCATCTGACAATTCGCCCATAAGCTCCTCCCTGTGTCCACGTTTTCTTTATTTGAGCTTATCACTTTTCCCAAAAATTGTCAAATGCTTTTTTTCTAAATATATAAAACCTTTTTTAAATTTTCATCGGTTCGGGTTTGGCTTTACCGATGATACCCTCATATAAATCCAGACCGTAGCTTGTAAGCTCCGGCTCCTGTTCCACCATGCGGAAGGTACGGTGTCCGTCCGTTTCGCGCTCTGCCGATAAAAAAACAGCATGCTCAAGGCTCTTTGCATAACAGTTCCTTGCAAACGCCATCAGGTGCGTTACCATCATAACCCGTATCCCCCGCTCATACAATGCGTCTGTAATATCCTCCGCAATAACAGAGCCTTCTTTTTCTGTAGTCGTTGCAAAGGATTCGTTTAAAAACAGGATAGAGTCTTTGGTCAGATTGTCTACAATTCTTTCCATCCTGCCAAGCTCCTCATCCAGACGTCCGCTGTTCATGGCACTGTCCTCACGTCTTGTAAAATGAGTAAAAACATTGCGGTACAAACCGCTCGAAAAGCTTTTTGCCGGCACAAACATACCACATTGCAGCAGCATCTGTGCAATACCGATACTTCGGAGATAGGTTGATTTTCCTCCCTGATTCGCACCGGTAACCACCATAAGATACTTCCCGTTTGCGTTCAGACTGTTATCAACCGGACATCTTAGGCTGTTTATGGCAAGACTCATTTCAACAAGCCCCTCAAAGCAGATATTCTCCCTGTCCGTAATTTTCGGGAAACACACATCTACGCCGATTCGCCGTATTCTTCGGTAAAGATTCGCCGCCCCCATCAAAAAGGCCGTCTGTGCATACAGCTGCTTAAAAAAATTCTCCTTTTCCTCTAAGAAAACCTCGAAATAGCGCATAATTGCCCCCAGAGCAGCGTTCTTAATCTCACCGATATCCTGCAGAAGGTTTTGATTCTCCCCCTCCAGAGTCATGCCGTCCGTTTCGAACAGGCTCTTATAAAATTCACCGATTTTTCCTGCGGTATTTCGTAAGAAGCCTGTTTTTTCCTTTTTCGCCGGCTCTCTCAAATCACATAGTACCATAGGTGACATAGAAAGCCCCGGTCCGAGAGCTGCCGTTACCTCTATAATCCCATCCATGGCAGAAGTACGAAGGTCCTTTACAACCTTGCCCAGACAAAGCTTGTACTCCGGTCTGTACTCATCTGAAAAGTTATCCGCAAATTCTGCCATTTCCTCTGTCACAAAGGTATCCCTCCAGTGTCCAATCGCCGCTTCCACCATGTCCAGATGATACACCATATGCTCCAGATACTCTATATTGGCGACATTCCTGCGTCCCTGGTCCGTACTGCCGCCATAGCCCTGCTTTTTCTTTGCAACCGAAAACTTTGTAATATCCTCCATTGCCTTCTTTGCAACCTGATAAAGCTCTGCCGTCCGGTCATAAGAAGTGACCGCTTCCTTTATTATCTGCTGTCTGTAATGCACTTCTTCAGGGCTCATAAGCGGCACAAGCATTACACGCTTTACCATCTCACTCACATAGTCATCCCGCTCGTTTCCTACCTTAACGGTTTTTCCGCCGTCCTCCTCATCATAAAGACTCCCTGCCGCGCGAAACAAAATATGTAGATTTAAATCCTTACAGATTTCTTCCTTGTCAAAATAACTATTCTCTTTTCCCCATTCTCTGTCCCGATACAGTAATGTTACCTTCATGCCATACCCCCCTCTTCCAATCGCCTGCAAAGGTCTTCATAGCCCAAACGATGCTTCTCCACAATATCACCCGCATAGCCGATACCTTCTGCTTCCTTTCGCACAATCCGGAAAGTACGCTTTCTATGGTCGTTTTCGTCCGCAAGTGCCACAAGACTCACTACTCCTCCGCCCGCCTTCGTTAATTCCGCAATATGCGTCACATAAACACCGAGGTACCCCTGCTCCGTAAAATGCTTCAGCACACGTTGTCCCATAACAAAGGCATCATAGGTGGCCGCCGTGGTAAAAAGCTCATTTAAAATCACAAAACGATTTCCCGGCTTTTCAGCCATCATCGGCGCAAGGCGTACCAGCTCCTCCTTTAATTTTCCTCTGCCGCTCTCTAAGCTTTCCTCCACGGAAAAGTGCGTAAGAAGGTCTTCAAAATACGGCAGCACTGCCGATTCCGCCGGGACCGTAAGCCCCATCATGGCAAAATATACCAGCTGTCCGAGACTTCTGGCAAAGGTAGTCTTTCCGCCCTGATTCGGTCCTGTTACCACAAAAAAGCGTTCGCCCTCTCTATACTGCACCGAATTACTTACGACATCCTTTTCCGCCCATCTGTTTTTCCGTGCCAGTGCCAGGTCATATACCTGCCGCACCGAAAATTCGCCTCCCACCTGTACCTCAGGCTCACAGAACACACAGCCGTGGGCTTCCATATCGGATTGAAATGCCGAAAACACAAGATAAAACTGCAATTCCTCTTCCACACGGTACACATCGGTGTCAATTACCTTTTGATAATGCTTATAGAACTTTGCGAGTGCATTAAAAAAGTCCGGACGCACCTTACGGTACATCTTAACAATTTCCGTCTCAAGAAATCCGAGCTTCTCATTGGTTACAAACGGACTCGCGATCAGGTAATCCTGCGGAATTCCAAGCATTCCCTTTTTCTCGGAGAACTTGTCCGGAAACAGCTTTTTCAAATTGTCAAAGTAATATTGTTCATGCAAAACAGTACGCACCTTTAAGCCTGCACCGTCTATACTCAGTTCAAAACGAAGTCCCGAAAGCATATCCTTGATTTTTTCGATATCCTCTCTGCACTCCTGCCACAATGTCTTTCCGCAAATCTCATTCAAATATTCAAAAAGTCCGAAGAGTCCCTCCGATTCCGTTTTTGTCTCCGAAAGAGCCTCCCTCAGAAGGTCAACTCCTTCCACGAACCGGCTCACCGCATCGAAGAAATACATCCGTTGCTGCTGTGTGTCCTCTACACTCTTTGAGCGTTCCAGATACCATCTTGTTTCTCTCATCCTCTTTGAAAAGAGAGCAAAGGCCGGCTCCAGCTTCTTCCGTCTGATTTCTCCGTAAATTGCCCTCCGGTAGCAGACCGTTTCATAATCCCCCGGAAAATGAAAATACATTTTCCGGATATCGTAGTCCTTTCCCTTCTCCTGCAACTCCTTAATAATCTGATTCAAATTCAGGTCAAGGAAAAAATCAGGCATTGCTGCTTCTTCCTGTTTTCCTGTATACACCCGTTCCAATACACCCGAATACATAACTACCTACCTATATCCTTTCCCAGAAATTTTGTAAATGCCCGGACAGTGTCGTCAACGTGACCGTTTCATACGGATACCATTCCTTCGGAAAAAGGGATACATACTGATTTCCGGCAAAACGGTCATCCAACAGAAGTATTGCACCCTTGTCCTCCATCGTCCGAATCACCCGCCCCGCTGCCTGCTGTACCTTATTCATTCCCGGATACAAATATGCGCGTTCAAAGCCGCTTCCACTCTCTCCCGTTTTTTCGTCATAATACCTTCGGAACAATTCACGTTCTTCGCATACAAGCGGAAGTCCCGTTCCGACAACAACTACCCCTATCAGCCGTTCTCCTTTCAGGTCTATTCCTTCACCGAAAATGCCACCCAGCACGCAAAGTCCGATGTGCGTCTCCACAGCTTCATCCGTAAATTGTGCAAGAAACTCTTCCCGTTCCTCCTCTGTCATATTGGTCTTTTGCTTATGGAGAATCACGCTCCTTTCAGACTGCAGCTTTTCTTCGAGTACGGCACCGATATCCTGCAGCATCCGATACGACGAAAAGAACACAAAATAGTTCCCCCTCTTTGCCGCTGTAAACATTAATATATATTCCGCTGCCTTCTCATACATTCTTCGTCCGCGGTTTGCATAACGAAAATTCACGTCACACCCAACCGACACAAGACGCCGTTCCCTGAAAAAAGGAGACGGTACATAAATTGCATAATCTTCCTCCGTTCCTCCGAGCTCCTCCATATAATACCGTACCGGTAACAGTGTAGCGGAAAAAAAAACGGCACTTTTTCCCTTCTTCAGCTGTTCCGACAGAGCTCTCGCGGGCTGCATGCACTGAACTCTTGCATAAAAGGAGCCGTCCTCCTCATAAGAGGTATAATAACGGTAATCCGTATCCGAAAAATCATACATCGCCAAAAAATGCCGCACTTCAAAATACAGATTTAAAACCGCATCCCGCTCGGTTCCGGAACGTTTTTCATCCTTTAAATATTCTTCACATTCCGTCGTCAGACGTGTTAAAAGAAGTGCAAGCGTGCCGAACTCCTTCTGCTCCGTAAAAGAATCACATTCACGCTTTAACCTCAGCATTTCTTTATTGCATGCCTCCAGCTTCTTCGTAAGCCCGGACATCTGCTTTCCCAAAAGACGCTTCACACTTAAGAATTCTTCTTTTCTAAGAGTCGCGCTGTACATTTCTCTTGCACGTTCCGGCAGATTATGTGCCTCATCTACCAGAAATACATAATTATTTTTTGTTTCTCCCGAAAAAAAGCGTTTTAAGGATACCGTAGGGTCAAACACATAGTTATAATCACAAATTACAGCATCTGCCCAGAGTGTCAGATCAAGACAGAACTCAAACGGACAGACCGTGTGCTTTTGTGCATAGGCTTCAATCAGTTCACGGGTAATATTCTTCTCATTTGTAAGCATATCAAACAGTGCATCGTTTACCCTGTCAAAATGCCCCTTTGCTCTGGGACAGGCAAACGGATTACACTCCGGTTTCTCTAAAATGCAAATCTTATCCTTTGCCGTAATCGTTACAGTCTTAAACATCAGTCCCTGCCCGGAAAGAAGCGAAAATGTTTCCTCTGCCACAGTCCTTAGCATCGTCTTTGCCGTCAGGTAAAACAGTTTCTCAACAATTTCCTCTCCTACTGCCTTTACCGAAGGGAAAACGGTAGCAATCGTTTTTCCGACACCGGTGGGTGCCATAGCAAACAGCTTCTTTTCACGCAGAATTGAACGATACACTCCGGCGGTAAAATCCCTCTGCCCCTCTCTGTACGGAAACGGAAACTGTAATTCCTTTGCGGAAGCATTCCGGAGCTTTCGCCAGCGTCTCTCCCATACCGCCCACTTGGCATATTCCTTTATCAGGGCATCAAACCATTTCGTAAGCTCCTGTGCGGATAGTTCCTCCTGAAACCGCCTGACCTGCTCCGTTTCGATATTGCAGTAGGTCAGCTGTATGCCGAAAACCGGACCGGCTGTATTTTCCGGTTCGGTAAAAGCAAGCATATATGCATAGCATCTCGCCTGGGCAAGATGTACCTGTTCCGCTTTCTCCAGTTGCATGACATCCCGGTACGTACATTTGATTTCATCGATGATAAAGGTATCATCCGGGTTCCGGATAACACCGTCTGCTCTTCCCTCAATCACAAGAAAAAAGCTTTCCTCCCCATCCTTTAAAGGTATCGAAATTGTAAGAGGCACTTCCGAAGTATAATCGCTTCCCATGCTCTTTTGAAGCTTTCTATGCAGCCTGGTTCCCGCCTGCATGGCATCACTGTCCATACGACCGCTTCCGCTCTCCAAATCACCGGAGCGCATAATAAATTCAACAAGCGTCCGCACAGACACCTTTACCGTATCCGCTGTCGGCATCCTGCTTATTTGATCCTCATCCTGCGCTTTTGCCTGCACAACGGTCTTTTTTTCTTCCAACCGATTCACCCCCTGCCGATATCCGCCTTACTCCGTTCTTCTCCCGAATATATAATCACATCCGTGTTTTTTTCTTAACCATGCAAATATTTTACCACATCGGAGGGCAGAACGCAAACCGTTGTTCGGAACAACCACGAAAAATTCCAAAGGATTGTCGTATCGGCAAAAGAATGCCCGTTGCCTTACTATAGTCTGACTATCGCATGCAACGGGCATTCTCAAACAAAAACTATATTTACTTCCTACTCTTCATTAACCTGCTTAGCATTCCCGGTCTCAGTTTCCTCTTCCTTCTCTTTTCCAAGGAAACCCGGAAGCTCCATACCTACCTGCTTAAATACTTCGTTAAGCGGCGGCACTGCCTGCATCATACCGGAAAGGAAGCCGGAGGTAGCAGTCTTGCCGTCAGCGTTCTTTCCGCCGTCCCAAACCGTAACCTTATCAATCTTAATATTCTTGATTGCGTCAACCTGAATCTGAAGGAGCTGCTCCATCTTATCCGCAATGATAAGCTTCACCGCATTATCGGAATCTCCGCCGGCAGCCTCTACGAGCTTACGCATACCTTCTGCCTGCTTTTCCAACAGCTCCTGTGTACCGCGTGCTTCTGCGGACATCTTTGCAAAAATGGCATCCGCTTCACCCTGTGCCTTACGTCTTGCAACTTCTGCCTCTGCATCAGCCTCAATCTGTGCCTGCTCTTTTGCAATCTGTGCCTTTACGATAACATCTGCCTGCTGGGTTGCCATTTCAAGCTGTGCACGGGTCTGCTCTGCTTCCTGCTGTGCAATATAAGCCTCCTGCTTTGCCTTTGCAGCCTGTACTGCCTCGGCAGCGGTTGCGATACGAAGTGCCTCTGCCTCTTTTTCACGACGGTTCGCCTCAGACTGTGCCACTTCAATCTTCGCATCGTTTTCACCCTGAATCGCACTCGCATCCGCAGCAGCTACCTGAATACGCTGATCCTTTCTTGCAAGTGCCTGACCGATTTCACCGTCTCTGTCCTTTTCCGCAACGTTCTTCTTCGCATCGTTGATTGCCTTTGCGGCCGCTTCCTTACCGAGTGCCTCAATGTAGCCGGATTCATCGGTAATATCCGTTACATTTACGTTGATAAGTCTGAGACCAATCTTCTTTAACTCGATTTCTACATTTTTGGAAACCGCCAATAAGAATTTATCACGGTCCGTATTGATTTCCTCAATTTCCATAGTAGCAATAACAAGACGCAGCTGACCGAAAATAATATCCTTGGCAAGCTCCTGAATCTCGTTTAGCTTAAGACCCAGCAAACGCTCCGCCGCATTCTGCATGATGCCGTCCTCCGTAGAAATACCTACGGTAAACCGGGACGGTACATCTACACGGATGTTCTGTTTTGAAAGTGCATTTCTTAAATCTACATTTAATGAAATCGGTGTTAAATCCAGATACTGATAAGACTGGATAACCGGTACTACGAAAGCAGCTCCGCCGTGAATACACTTTGCGCTTCTCGGCTGTCCCTCCTTATCCGTGCCTACCTTACCGTAGATAACCATTACCTTATCCGACGGACACTTACGGTAGCGTGATAACACCCCGGCGATTACAGCAAATATCAAAAGTGCAATCGCAACGACAAGCATCATTGTTTCCATTGTTAAATCCTCCTTTAATCATCACATTTATTGCCACATTATTCTGCCGCAATTATAACTCCTTCTCTACGACTACCACATCTCCACGCACATCGACAATCCGGACTGTGCTTCCGCTCGGAATCGCCTGATTTCCTTCGGTAATCGCATCAACCTCCGTAAAACGTGAAGCACTGCTTAAAGTTACCTTTCCGCCGCTTTCCCCCGACGGCAAGACTGTCAGATATACCTGCGCCGTCTCACCAATCACCGACTTCAGCCGGAAAGTACCGTTCTCCGCAAGCCGTGCCATCAGTTGTAACAGCTTTGCAATAACATACATCATAGCCACACCGCACACCAGACCGATAAGTAATGCTGCCGCATCCGGCATTCCGGTCTTTACGCAGACCAGTGCAACCCATGAAAAGGTTGTTAAAAACGCAACTACGCCCTGCACGGTAAACAGCTTTAGTGTACCTGCATCTGCCGGACTGAATTCACCTGCATCCACATCTGCCAAATCCCCTGCAGAAATGTCCTCAGGCATATCCATGTCAAGCCCTGATGTATCACTTGGATTAAAATCACCGCCGCCTGCCCCGTCTCCGAATCCCATTATCACCAATACCGTCTGTAAAATCAGAATCAGTGTCGCAGGGATTGCAATACAATACAGTACCTTTTGCAGGACACTAAGAGCTTCCCACCAAGCATTCATATTCCTTCCCTCCTTCTCCCCTCGTGAAGCATCGGGTAAATTTTATTTACTTTATAATATCATGATCGTATAAAATTGTCAATGCTTTTTTGCTATTACTTTCCTGTTTATGTAACAATTCAGTCTTCCGGTGTGTAATCGTTGTGGCGGCATAGTATTCTAAAGGGAACCCGCTCTCGCTCATGCGGCAACGTAGCAGTACTAAGCTCGAGACCACCTCGCTAAGTACTGACGTTGCCTTATGGTTCTCTTTAGAATACTATGCCGCCACAACTTATACTGCATAAGGAAGTCTGAACCTGTTACCTGTTTATCATTTTTTGTATTTATAATTTACTTGCTTTTTTGTTCTTTTATGCTATAATATACGTAAATTCTATTTACCTTTATTTACAGGAGGTGATTTTATGGACTCCAAACTTCTCGGACAACGCATCAAAGAAGCGCGTCTGGCAAAAAAGATGACGCAGGCAGAGGTTGTCGGTTCGTTTATTACAAGAAATATGCTCAGTCAGATTGAAAGCGGCAATGCCGTTCCTTCCATGAAGACCTTAACCTATCTGGCAAAGGTACTGGAGCTGCCGCCGTCCGTTTTACTCCCGGATACTTCGGAAGATGCCGCCTGTTCTTCCGAACAAAGCGACATCCGTCTGCCCGCTTTTGTTTCCGAAGACGCTTCTGTTTTTTATCATGCCAAGGAAGCCTATCTTTCCGGAAACAATAACATCGCTTACGAAGCTCTTTCTTCTATCCCGGAGACTTCCGTCCTGACCGATGAAGCACAGGCATTGTTTGCCAGAGTTGCGCTCCGCATGGCAGAAGCCTGTCACAACGCAGGAAACCATACAGAAGCGCTGGAGTATGCAAAAGCTGCTGCCACCGCCGCTGCCAAAGGTATCTACGCTTCCCTGGAGGTAAAGTCCCAAGCCCTGCTTCTCCTGTCTGATGCCGCAGCAAAGCTGGCAGAGATATAAAAAAAGCCGTCGCAATTACTGCGACAGGCCATTGAACAATAGAAATCGAGGAGGGAAATTTAGAAATAAATTTCCCAACCTCTCACACCACTGTATGTCATATATAATACTGTGGTGCAGTCTCTGTCAATTGACAGAATAGACACAAAAAGGAGAAGCTCCGAACAAAGCCCCTCCTCCTGCAAATTGAATATAACCTCAAAATCCTATATATCGCGTCCTTTTTCGTCTTCTGATAATAAATCCACTAATACATCATGTTGCTTTACTGCTTTTTCGCATGTTGCCCATATTCTACAAAGAATCGTGCCCCCTAAAACAATATAGGCATACTTCCCTATTTTGAATAAAACAGTAAAAAAGCTTGATTCTAACGAAACACTAAGCAATGCTACAAGCAGGGTCAAAAAAAACAGAATGTAGAGTATTCTTAAGTATACCCTAATCTCCTTGTGAAATTTTTCAGTCATTTTTTGATATTGCATACGTTCCTCCTTAAACTACACGCATTACTTTAACAATACATAATCATTTTATACTTATTTGTACAATATGTCAATCTATTCCCTATAAATTAACTGTTACTCAAAACTAATTTCTTCGATTTGCTTGTGCAAAACATAATGTCTGCACGCCCCTCAACCCTCCAAATTACTTACCCTTTATGGCTCATGAAGTTCTATTCTCATTCATAAGCAAAAAATCGGAGCCGTTGCCAAAACCTTGCAACGGCTCCTTATTTATACATGAAACAACAACTATCTGCCCGCAAAAGAGGGTCTATTCACTTCTCAGTGCAATTACCGGGTCTTTCCTTGCCGCTACCTTTGCCGGGAATAAACCTGCGATAAAGGTAAGCAGCATACTAATCAATACAAGAATCACACCAGCCACCGGCGGAAGTATTGCATTCAGATTTGCAATTCCTGTGACGGAATGCAGTATAATATTGATGATTACAATAAATCCGAGCGTCACTAAGATTCCGATTGCGCCGGAGGTAAATCCGACAATAATCGTCTCCGCATTAAATACGCGGGAAATATCCTTCTTAGAAGCACCGATTGCACGTAAAATACCGATTTCCTTTGTACGCTCCAATACGGAAATATAAGTAATAATGCCAATCATAATGGAGGATACCACAAGAGAGATTGCCACAAATGCAATCAGCACATACGAAATCGCATTAATTACCGTTGTAATGGAGGACATAAGAAGTGCTACATAGTCGGTATATTCTATCACATCTTCTTCCGCTGCATTTTCGTTATACTTTTCAATCAGGTCAGCAATCGTATCTTTGTTTTCAAAGGTATCCGCATAAATACTGATAGCAGAAGGGCTATTCGGATCCGCATACCCAAGCAGCTTTAGATTTTCCTCATAGGTAGACTCGGAATAGCTCTTCGGAAGGTACGTTTCATAAAATTTCACACACTCCTCCGTAGTAAACTGTGCGGTGTCAAACATGGCCGCGAGCTGCTCTGCCGTCATAGTGCCGAGGTTTGCCTGTACACCCTTCGCATATTCCGCCGTCACCATTGCGGTAAGTACCTGAGTGACATAATTTTGCAGCTCAGCCGTTTCCATCTCTGCCACATACCCCTGTATCTGCTCTGCATCTACAGCCATCTGCTGTGAAAACGTCGTTACAAGCAGGACACGCATTTTTTCTTCATCCATCTGCGCCATCTGTGCACCTACCGCCTGCATCAGATAGTTTTCCGGCGGAGTTGCCATAATAGATTCGTACAGCTCTGCTTTCTTCGCGCTGTCAAGGTCTGCAAAATATGCCTTTACCGCTGCTTCCTTTTCTTCTGCCGAAAGCTCCTCTTCCTCACCGGTCTCAAACGGAAGTCCGGTAATAACATCTGTCGTTTTATTTTCAAGCTGTGCCGTCAAAATCTCGGAACTGTCGTTTTCCTTCATTACATGCTCGGTCAAAGCCGTGGTATATGCAATCGCACCGTCCATTGATACCGCCACCGCATCTTCATTCGGTCTTAAAATGCCTACCACCTTTATGTCAAACCCTGCCTTATCATACAGATAAGAAAGTCCGGCATCACTGGCCGACAAATCCACATAACTTCCATCTGCCTGTTTTTGATACTTCTGCGCCGAAGGAATCACACGGAAGGTCATATTACAAAGCTCCTCATAGCTCCACGGTCCGAGATTCTGGGAGATTTCCTCTCCGCTCATTGTAGCTTCCATAGAATCCATCAGGGTATCCATACTGGTCAGACCAAGTGCATAAAGAACCATATCACTGATTTCATTTCTGCTGTTTACAAGGAGGACAACCTCATCATATGCCTCCGGCCATCTGCCGTATATCACGTCATACTGTTCCTTTACCACATTGCTGACCGGCTCTCCGTTTTCTCCGGCAAGCATTTCACTCCATACATCCATTCCCTTTGACATAGAGCCCATTGTTTCCATCATATTACTGGACATACCGTATGAACTCATCATCTTCTTCATAAGCTCCATCACATCGGACTTCATTACCTTTCCGTCCACATCCTTGGTGTAAATGCTCAGATCCATGTCATAAGAATACTGTACAGAAGATATATACTGTTTTATTTCCTCGTTTTCCTCCAGGAACTTCTTAAACGCTTTCAGGTTGTTCGTTTTTGTTTCCATATTGTTTAATGAATTCAGCATATCATACATGGTAGAATTTGCATACACCTTATCCAGCTCATGAGGGTTTAAGGATTCACCTTCCTTATTTACCCCCATCATGGTAGCAAGAAGCACAGAGGAATCCACTGTTTCCGCCTCCATTGTAATAGGATAGCTGGAAAGCGTATCCCGCTGCACAGAATCAATATATGCCTGCACACCGGTAGACACCGATAAAATCAGCGCAATACCGATAATACCGATAGAGCCCGCAAACGCAGTCATAAAGGTACGCCCTTTCTTTGTAAGCAGGTTATTAAAGGAAAGGGATAACGCGGTGAAGAAGGACATGGAGGTCTTCTTTGCCTTCTTCTCCTTCTTTGTCTGCTCTACCGGCTTTATCTCCTCCTCATACGGGTCGGAATCACTGATAATCTTACCGTCTAAAAGCCGCACGATACGGCTGGAATACTGTTCCGCCAAATCCGGGTTATGTGTAACCATGATAATAAGCTTATCCTTGGCAATTTCCTTTAAAATCTCCATTATCTGTACACTGGTTTCGCTGTCAAGTGCACCCGTTGGCTCATCCGCAAGCAAAATATCCGGGTCATTCACCAGAGCGCGCGCAATCGCCACACGCTGCATCTGACCGCCGGACATCTGGTTCGGCTTCTTATTCAGCTGGTCTCCGAGTCCTACCTTTTCCAAAGCCTCTATTGCTCTCTTTCTGCGCTCCGATTTGGAAACGCCGGAAAGCGTAAGTGCCAGCTCAACATTGGAAAGTACGGTCTGATGCGGAATCAGATTGTAGCTCTGGAATACAAAGCCGATGGAATGATTGCGGTAGCTGTCCCAGTCCGAATCCTTAAACTTCTTCGTGGAAACGCCGTTGATAATCAAATCACCTTCCGTATACTGATCCAGACCTCCGATAATATTTAACAATGTGGTCTTACCGCAGCCTGACTGTCCCAAAACAGAAACAAACTCGTTCTTTCGGAACTGGATACTGACGCCTTTTAGCGCCGGGATGGTCATATCGCCTGTGCGATACTCCTTTACAATATTACGTAATGTAAGCATATTCGCCTCCTGCTTTACAGCTACACTTCCCAAATACAAATTCTTCGTAACACATCTTCTATTTCTATGTTACATAGCAAAAAATAACAATAAGAACATCTTCTAAAATAGCAGATTGCTATTTTTTCGTCAATATCCGGACAATGATTTAATACTTTCTTTAGAAATTTCAGAGATAGGAAATAAAGACCGGGTATATATAAAGGAGGCTGTTCCGCAACACCCTGGGGAACAGCCTCTTTTATACTCACTTTGTAACTCGGATTCTATTTTGCGGTAATATAGCCCTGTGCTTTAAGAAGCTCTGCACACAGTACAGCGCCGCCCGCAGCACCGCGAACCGTGTTGTGGGAAAGGCCTACGAACTTCCAGTCGTATACGGAATCCTCACGGATTCTGCCGACACTGATGCCCATGCCGTTCTCATAATCCACATCCAGCTTTACCTGCGGACGATTGTCTTCCTCAAGGTACTGGATAAACTGCTTCGGTGCACTCGGAAGCGCAAGCTCCTGCGGAACACCCTTGAAGTTTACAAGCTTCTCGATGAGCTGTTCCTTCGTCGGCTTCTTTCTGAACTTTACGAATACCGCTGCGGTATGACCGTTCAGTACCGGAACACGGATACACTGGCAGGTAATGACCGGAGAAGCTGCCGGAACAATAACGCCGTCCTTAATCTCGCCCCAGATACGAAGCGGCTCCTTCTCACTCTTTTCTTCCTCACCGCCGATATACGGAATAATATTCTCTACCATTTCCGGCCAGTCCTTAAAGGTCTTGCCCGCACCGGAAATTGCCTGATACGTGGTAGCCACTACTTCATACGGCTCGAATTCCTTCCATGCGGTAAGCACCGGAGCGTAGCTCTGGATAGAACAGTTCGGCTTTACTGCTACGAAGCCTCTGGTCGTACCGAGACGCTTCTTCTGGAAATCGATAACCTTCATGTGCTCCGGATTAATTTCCGGCACTACCATCGGCACATCCGGAGTCCAGCGGTGCGCGCTGTTATTGGAAACAACCGGGGTTTCGGTCTTTGCATAAGCTTCCTCGATTGCCTTAATCTCATCCTTCGTCATATCTACTGCGCTGAATACGAAGTCAACGGTTGCAGCAACTGCTTCTACTTCATTTACATTCTTTACAATCAGCTTCTTTACCGCTTCCGGCATCGGGGTAGTCATCTTCCAACGGTCACCCACTGCTTCTTCGTAGGTCTTACCCGCACTTCTAGGACTCGCAGCCACCGTTACTACCTCAAACCACGGATGGTTTTCAAGCAGAGCAATAAATCTCTGACCTACCATACCCGTTGCACCTAAAATGCCGACTTTTAACTTTGCCATCTTTCTATACCTCCACTTTATAATCAGACGCATTCCTTATGCCGCTATTTGTTTTTCTGCCGCGAACATTTGTCTTTCGCTATAATACACTCTTTTCCCAAAAAAGTCAACACTTATTTTAAATTCTTCTTATTTTTTGTAACTATTGCTCAGTTTTTACCTAAAATCAATTTGACTTTTGCCCATTCTGACGAAGCAAAAATGGGGTACTGTTCCCAAAGCACATATTTGTCCCTTATTCCTCGCATGGGATATGCTCTGTTTCTTCCACATACTCAGAAAGCAGTTTCGTAAGCTGCTCCATCGTCTCCACAGCATTTACCCTCACCCGAAGCTTTGCGGAATGCGGATAACCTGTCGTATACCATGCCACATGCTTTCGCATTTCTCTCATCCCCAGATATTCCCCCTTAAACTCAAGCTGTAGTCTTGCATGACGCAGGATTGTTTCAATCAATTCGGACATAGGCGGCTTAGGAAGAAGCTCCCCCGTTTCCAGATAGCGACCGACTCTGGCAAAAAGCCACGGATCCCCCTGCACGCCTCTGGCAAGCATAAGTCCGTCGCATCCGGTTTCGTCAAGCATCCGTTTTGCATCCTGCGGCGTAAAAATATCACCGTTACCTATCACCGGAATCGATACGGTTTCCTTTACCTTTCGTATAATCTCCCAGTCTGCCTTTCCGCTGTAATACTGCTCTCTGGTACGTCCGTGCACTGCGACGGCCGCCGCACCGCACTCCTCGGCAATCCGTGCAAGCTCCGGTGCATTGGCATCCTCTTTTCCGAAGCCTTTCCGTATTTTTACGGTGACCGGCTTCTTTATCGCTTTCGCTATCGCTTCAATAATCCGCCCTGCCTTTTTCGGATCTTTCATTAGCGCGGAACCCTCTCCGTTATTTACTACCTTCGGTACCGGACATCCCATATTAATGTCCAGAATATCAAAGGGAAGCTCCTCAATCCGTTTTGCCACCTCACTCATAAGCTCAGCGTTTTCTCCGAACAGCTGCAATGCCACCGGTCGTTCACTGTCTGCTGTTTCTAAAAGATTCCCGGTGTTCTTATTATTGTAATGAATTCCTTTTGCGCTTACCATCTCGGTGTAAATAAGGCTTGCGCCCTGCTCTTTACATAAACAGCGAAAAGGCAGGTCCGTTACACCTGCCATCGGTCCCAGAGCCAAAATGCCATCTATCGTTACATTTCCTATCCGCAAGTCCTTCTTCATCGTTCCTTACCCTGTCCTTTGTGACGTCGAAAAATCAGATACAGCCCTTTCATGGTAAGCATCGGATCATATTCACTGATACAATCCGTTTCCTCTGCTATAATACGCCCAAGTCCTCCGGTTGCTACTACCTTTACATTCGAAAATCCGGATTCCTCAATCATTTTCTTTACAATATATTCTGTCTGGCCGATTGTTCCGTACACAAGTCCTGCCTGCATGCTGGAAATGGTTTCCTTTGCTAAAATCGACTCCGGCTTCTTTATCTCGATTTTCGGAAGCTTTGCGGCTTCATTCCAAAGGGCATTGGCAGAGATTGCAATTCCCGGACTCGTCACTCCTGCCACAAACTCCCCATCTGCCGTCACCAAATCATATGTGGTAGCCGTACCGAAGTCAATCACAAGTACAGGTCCGCCGTACAGTTCATAGCCTGCCACGGCATCTACCACGCGGTCTGCCCCGATTTCCTTCGGATTTGCCGTAGCAATCCGAAGCCCGGTCCTTGTTCCCGTACCTACAATAATCGGCTTACACTCAAAATATTTCAGCATGGAATTTACAAGTGAATGCATAACGTCAGGTACTACAGAAGCAATAATTACATCCGTTATCTGTTCCCGCTTTATCCCTCTGTTTTCCACAATGCCGCAGAACAGAAATCCGTACTCATCCGAGGTACGTTTTTCCTTCGTTGTAATCCGGAAGGTAGTAACTAATTCCTCTCCGTCAAAAATGCCACAGGTAAAATTTGTATTTCCCACATCAACTGCCAGTAACATATAACTCCTCCTTGCTCTTATTGTTTATTACAGAAAACGAGGGTACATAAAGCCTCCTGCCTATGTCCCTCGCACCGAATATCTTTTTTTAATATCCCGGAAACAAAAGCTGTCCGGCATCTTCACCCAAAAAGAATACTTTAAAATACAACTCCAAAGACTCTAACAGCTCTTTTTTCTCCTCCTGCAGACGCTTGATTACGAGTGCACTGCCGATTTCATCATATAGCAGATCTCCTTCATCCGCATCCACCTCAAATACCAGTGTACCGTCCTCCTCATATACAAGGGAAAGCACTCCTCCCACATCTTCCGTATAAAGCACACACATGATTTTCAGTTCATCCTTGATTGCCTGTGGAAGTGCTTCAAAATCTTCATTCAGATAATATTTCTTCTCGTAAGAATTGCTGACACACAACACCACTCGTCCCTCGTACATAAAAGCCTCCGCTTTTTCTTATTTTACTTCCACGCCGCCAAACAGACAGGTGCCCTTGATGTAAACGGTAGGTGTATTCTCATCTGCGCCGAGCGGTGTCCTTGTTCCGTTTTCGACACCGCCTAAAATCGGTGTTACATCAACCACTACACGTACATTAGGCGGCATAATGATATCGATTCCGCCAAAGATTGCCTTTACCTCAATCGATACATTTTTCCGGATTAATGCGTTCTTCAGATTAAGGTCAATTCCACCGAACAGTGCGGAAAGATCGGCACCGTAGAAATAGGAATTGTCTACCCTGATATCCCTTCCGGCAAATACCGCGGAGCAAACCACCTTATCTCCCGCATCCGCATTTTCTTTAAACTGCTCTGTCGGCTCAACCGTGATTGTCTGTGACTGTGCATATCCTTCGCTTTCTGCCCCGGTGCTTTCCACCGTGACATCCTGTGCACGTTCAAAACGGTCTGTGCGGTCAAAGCGATCTTCATGTGAATAAAACTCCTGCGTATTCCTTTTTTTCTTCGGAAGAATCAGATTCACACCGATAAGTACAAAAATCGCTGCCACAAGCAGTGCCCACATCTTCTCTCCTCGTAGAATATCCTGTGCCGACAACAGCAGAAACAGACCGATTGCAATTCCGATTAAATATCCTACTTTGTCACCGCTTTTTCCGAGTAACCCGCAGAAACACGGCACTATGATGAACAATGTCCACCAGCCGTCAAAAAAGATGGTAAACTCCGGCAGGAGACCAACAGCTTCCGCCAGATATCCGGCACCGATTACTAAGAAGAACAATCCCAATATGATACCGACTGAATTATTTTTTTTCATAGCCTCTACCTCTCTCGCATACATTTTGTTTTTGTATCTCTATCATACAAAAGGTTCTGCGAAAAAGCAAATTAGATTTCGATTAGAATTCTTAAAGAACTGCCGCACGCATTGCACGCGACAGCCCCTTAGAAAATGCCATAGGTCATCTTATCTTTCATATTCTCCGAGAGTCGCAACCATCACTGCCTTGATTGTATGCATACGGTTTTCCGCCTCATCAAATACCACATCGGCAAACCTTTCAAAAACCTCCGCCGTCACCTCGTTGCCTTTCACCGCCGGCAGACAATGTAAGAAAATCGTATCCTTCTTTCCCGTACGTTCCAAAAGCTCCTCATTTACCTGATACGGACGAAGAAGTGCCACACGTTCCGCAGCCTTGTCCTCTTCTCCCATGGAACACCATACATCGGTATAAACAGCATCCGCGTCTTTTACCTCCGCCAAATCCTCGCTAATGGTAATCACACTTCCGGATTCCTTTGCATACTCCTTACAGGTTTCCACAAGAGTTTCCTCCGGCCACAGCTCCTTCGGGGCAAGAATGGTGAAATGCACGCCCATCTTTGCGGAACCGATCATCAGGCTGTTTGCCATATTGTTGCGTCCGTCACCTACAAACACCAGCTTCTTTCCCTTTAATCCGCCGAGATGCTCCCTCATGGTTAAAAAGTCCGCAAGAATCTGCGTCGGATGGTACGTATCCGTCAGACCGTTCCATACCGGCACCCCGCTGTATTTTGCAAGCTTCTCGACATTTTCCTGTGAAAAGCCGCGGAATTCGATACCATCAAACATTCTTCCGAGAACACGTGCCGTATCCTCCACGCTCTCCTTATAACCAAGCTGAATATCATCCTTACCGAGATATTCGGCATGACCGCCCTCATCGATACAGCCTATGGTAAATGCACAACGGGTTCTTGTTGACGGTTTCTCGAAAATCAGCGCAATGTTCTTTCCCTTTAAGCTGTTCCCGGTAATGCCCTGCTTTTTCTTTGCCTTAAGCTCTGCCGCCAAATCCAGCAGATATGAAATCTCCTCCGGAGAATAATCCTTTAATGTTAAAAACGAACGCCCCTTTAAATTCATTATTTTTCCCCCTTTTCGACAACACTGTCAAGTAAAAAGTTTAATGCGGACTCCATTAACATCGTCTGACGTACCGCATCTTCGCCCTGCTCTGCCAGAAACTCCTCTAATGTCTCTCCATAGCTCTCTGCCAGCTCTGTGGCCGATGCGATAAACTCCTCCTCTGTCATTGTCATTTTTTCCGCTTTTGCAACGCAGTAAAGTACAACACGTTCCTGTTCCTCCCTGCGTATCTGCTCTTCCAATTCCTTCCAGAATGCATCGGCATCCTCTACACCATAATCCGACATAAACTCATTTACATCGGAATACCCTAACATAGATGCGTAATACCGGTAATACTCCTTCATGGAGCTTAACATATTCTGAATGTAATCCTCATTCAGCATGGCAAATACGGTATTTTCCACAAGATAATCCATTACCGCAAGATATTTCTTTTCCTCAAGTAAAAGTCCCCTTGTATACTCACGAAAGGTCTCTACACTGGTGTACTCATCCGCGGTTAAATCTGCAACAAATGCATCCGTAAGCTCCGGCAGCACATACTCCGCAACTGTGTTTACACTTACCTCGAACACAACTTCCTTCCCCGCCAAATCCTTATTATTCTTATAGTCCTCAGGGAACTTCAGCCTTAATGACCTTGTTTCCCCTTTCTTTGCTCCAATCAGTCCTTCCTCGAATCCCGGAATAAAGGTGCCGGAACCGATTTCAAGCTGGTATCCGATGTCAGACCCGCCTTCAAATTCCTCACCGTCCAGATATCCCGTAAAATCGATGGTAGCAACATCACCGTTTTCGATTGCCCCGCTCTTAAGCTGTGTTTTTCTATTGTTCTCTAACACCTTCTGAATATACGCCTCAACCTCAGCATCCTCTACAGCTTCCACTTCGATACCGACATAATTCTTCGGTAACATAGTCGTGGCAACATAATCCTCATAATTTGTAAACGTAATTTCTTCACTTTCCGCATCCGATGCAGCACCCGTCACGGTTGCCTGAGGTGTCGTATCCTCCGGCTGCGTGGTCGGTTTCGAGGAATCTGCCGGTGTCGTTTTGTTACATGCGCATACGGCCATACATAGTGCTGTACAAAGTGCAACAGCAAAAAATCTTTTTCTCATATTATCTCCTTATCTCCTCTTTCTCTAAAAGCGTGTTCCCGATACATCACCGGAAACACGCTTTATAGTATACCATGATAAAATTAAAATGGCAAGTAAAACACGGCTAAAATGCCCTTTTTCACCGTTTTTTCACGAATCCTTCATTCTTGATTTAAAAATAAGGGACGCAAGATACCCGAATACCAGTGCCGCACTGATTCCCACTGCCGAGGCTGTAAAGCCTCCTTTAAATATCCCAAGAAATCCGTTCTCATCCACTGCCTTCTTTACTCCCTCAAACAGCGTATGACCGAATCCCGTCAGCGGTATGGATGCTCCCGCACCCGCCCATTCCTTAAACGGGGCATAAATACCGAATGCGCTTAATACCGCGCCGCCGCAAACCAAAAGCACCATAATCCGTCCCGGCTGCAGCTTCGTCCGGTCCATTAAAATCTGAACAAGGGCGCAAATAGCTCCACCGACTGCAAATGCAATTACATAATCCATTTTACTTTTCCTCCCCCTTTCGCTCTAATACAATCGCATGGGCAATTCCCGGAATACTGCTTCCCTCATTGGCACTGACAGGAGACAGCAGGGCTCCCGTAGGTACAAACAGAATACGGCTCCATTCCCCTTCGTAGAGCTTGTCCAATAAATATCCCGCTAACGTCACCGCACAGCATCCGCAGCCCGAACCGCCGGAATGCGTATCCTGCAGCTCATTATCATAAATCAGCAGACCGCAGTCCTCCTGAACAGGCTCCACCTGAAAGCCCTTCTGCCCCAATATATCCGCAAAGATTTTTGCACCGATTTCTCCCAGATCACCTGTAATTATTTTATCATAATACTCAGGCATTCTGTGAAAATCCTTCAGATGTGTCTCCACCACCTCCGCCGCCGCCGGTGCCATGCAGGCTCCCATGTTTGCCTTGTCCTTGATGCCGAAATCCGTTACACGACCGATGGTACCACCGGAGATTACCACTTCGACTCCCGCACACAACGCTCCGGCACATCTTCCTTTTTCCTCTTCCCTCTGTGCGCGGCATCGTTCCAGTGCAGCCCGGTTGCCTACTACCAGAGCACCGCTGCCGGTCACCGTCCAGGTTGCGGTCAGCGGCCGCTGATTTCCGTAACCGAGCGGAAAACGGAACTCCTTTTCCGCGCTCGCAAAATGACTGGAGGTTACAGCTTCCGTACAATCCGCAAAACCACCGCCTACTGCCATGGATGCCAGTAACAGACTCTCACCCATGGTAGAACAGGCTCCGTATACTCCAAGAAACGGAATCGGCAGCTCTCCGGCACCGAAGCTGCTTGCCAGAAGCTGTCCCAGCAAATCTCCGGCAAAGAGCATTCGAATCTGCTTTGGCGTAAGACCCGCTTTTCGAATCGCAAGCGCCGCCGCCTTCTGCATCATGCGGCTTTCCGCGTCATTCCAGTTTTTTCCTTCGAACATATCCGTTTCATCAATTTCATCAAAAAAAGAACGTAGCGGTCCCTCGCCTTCCTTTTTCCCGACGATGGCCGCACGTCCCAATACATAAATATCTTCCGTAAAGCAAATACTTTGTGCACCCACGTACCTCTGTTCGCCCATTGTATGCCGCCTTTCCTTTCCATGCTTTTTTCTGCAACAAAGCTGCATCCGCCGTTGTTCTACGTAAAGTATCTGCTTTTTTTACTATTTTATTCTTTTTATTTCGCTGGTCTTCAGCTTTCATAAGGGCGTACCCTGAGTGTTGCCCCTACCGACTCGCATATTTTACGGCACTGCATTTGCTCCTCAGGTGTCGTTACCACATCCACAACAGTCATGACCACATTCGGTACATAATCGGTACAATCCTTTGTATAGGCTAACATTGCCTCATAGGATTCCATTCCGAATTTCGGACGTACCAGCTCATAGTAGGTTTCGCGATTTGTCGCATTAAGACTTACGGAAACCGTATCAACCAGTCCCTTCAGCTTATAAGCAGTCTTCTCCCCATGAATCAGGTCCGCCAGACCGTTTGTATTCACACGGATTTTGATGTCACATTTTCCTTTTACGTACTTTGCCACTGTAAGCAGGTCGTCCAGTCTCTCGGTAGGCTCCCCGTAGCCGCAGAACACCAGCTCGTCGTACTTTGTAAGCTCCCATTCGTCAATGCTGTCGCAAACCTCCCGCACCGTTGGCTCCCTGTCCAGCCAGAGAGGCTCCGAACCGAATACTCCCTCCCCGTTATGCCTGAGACAGAACGTACAGGCACAGGGACATCGATTCGTCATATTCACATAGATTCCGTTTTTTACCGGATACGTAATGGTCATCATTTTTATCGCCCTCCCTGCAGCATGCGTTCCTTGAGCTTCAGCCTGTCCGCCGCCAGTCCGAGAAGTATAAACAGGATACTGCTCAGTACAGACTGTGTAATATATCCCGGTATTCCGGAAAGCGGTGCCGTGAAATTACCGGTTATCAGTGCCTCATACAGATAGTAGCCTCCGATACATAAGCCGGAAGCCGGTATGAGCGCAATCAGATTTCTCGGTACAATCATCCTGCTCTTTTTGGAAGTAAACATAAATACCGCCGCTGCTTTGATAATCACAGACGCAGGGGCCCAGACGGCGAACCCCGTAAGACAGTCGGCAAGAAGCGCGCCTGCCGCTCCCACAAATACTGCATACGGAAGGGGCAGCAGACATGCGGCAAAATAAATAAATCCGTCTCCCACATGTGTATATCCTGTATGGCTAGGAACATGCAGATATGCGGTAAATACAAACACAATGGCGGTAAATATCCCGGCCAGACACATAAACTTCAGCTTTCGGTTTTTCATGCGTAACAGCTCCTTTTGCTTTACAATTCTTTTAAATACTCCTCAAAACAGACTCCGTCGGTTTTCGGCAAATCAAGCTCCATTGCGCGTTGCAATGCTTTTGCGATAAATCCGGAGGCATGACGCACCGCACATACTAAATCTACCCCGTTCACAACATCCCCCGCAATCACCGACGAGAAAACATCCCCCGTTCCGGAACGGCACGGCCCTACCTTATGTTCCTTTACCGTTACAACAGGTTTTCCCTTTTCGCAGACAAAATTTACCAAATCATCGCCGCGCTCAAGACCGGAAATCACGATTCTCTCCGGTCCCATTTTGCATAATACCTCACACAGCTCTACCAGTCTGTCATCCGTCATATCCGGATTATAATCGGTTCCTGTAAGGATGCATGCTTCCGTCAGGTTCGGAGTCAGGACATCCGCATACGGCACAAGTGATTTCATCCGCTCCGCCAGATCGGGTGAATAGGTGGGATATAATTTTCCGTAGTCCCCCATGACCGGGTCCATAACCACAACTGTATTCTGTTTCTTAAACTTTTTCAGAAAACGCTCCACGATAGATGTCTGCTCCGGCGAACCTAAAAAGCCGGTCAGAATACCGTTAAACCGTAAATCCAGCTTTGCCCATTCATCCATATATGCATTCATGTGTTCCGTATAGTCTGTATAATAGAAGCTTTCAAACCCCGTATGATTTGAAAAAACAGAAGTCGGCAACGGGCAGCATTGAATTTTCATTGCGGAAATAATCGGCAGCGATACAGCTATGGAACAGCGTCCAAAGCCGCAGAAATCATTGATAACCGCAATTTTTTTCTGATGATTGTGTGACACCTGTATTCACCCTCCTTGCTTTTCCGGATTAATTGCTCTATCTCTCTTCTCTGAAATATGCCAGACCGAGACTTGCCGGAGGCTGACTTTCGCGCTTTTTGCGAAGACTTACCGCGATAAGCACGATTATGGTTACCACATACGGTATCATCTGAATTAAGTCTGTTACATAGTTCGGCACCTTAAGACCGAGCATCGACGGCAGAAACTGATACAGCCAGTAAAGGATACCGAATAAATAAGCTCCCCATATTCCGTTTAACGGACGCCATGTCGTAAAGATTACAAGGGCAAGAGCAAGCCAGCCGAGAGCTTCAATCTGCCCCGTTGTTGCCCAGATTCCCTGATTATAGTCTAACACATAGTACAGACCGCCGATACCGGAAATTCCTGCGCCGATACAGGTGGCAAGATATTTATATTTTGTGACGTTGATCCCCGCCGCGTCTGCCGTTGCCGGATTTTCGCCTACAGCACGGAGATTCAGTCCGACCTTGGTTTTATTAAGTACAATGTGCAAAGCTATGGCAAGCGCAATGGCTGCATATGCGAGAAAGCCATAGCCGAACAGCATCTCGCCGACCGGTCCGAGCTTTTCGGAAAGAACCGGTATCTTTGCCGAAAATGCCTTGTTGGCAAGCGGTGCGGCAGTATAGCTGGCACCATTTAAAATATAGACACCGAAGAAATTCGCCACACCCATACCGAAGGTCGTAAGAGCAAGTCCGGTTACATTCTGATTCGCCCTCAGGGTAATCGTCAGAAAGCTGAAAATCAGCCCGCCTGCCATCGAAGCCAGAATACAACAAACGAGAGCAAGTAAAATGCACACAATTCCGCTTGGGTTTGTGGCATTCTTCTCATAAAAATAAGCACTGGCAAAGCCGGCAAAGCCGCCCAGATACATAATTCCCGGAACACCGAGATTTAAATTACCCGACTTTTCCGTAACGGTTTCACCCATTGCACCATACATTATAATCGTACCGAAGGCTACGGCACGGAGAATCCAAGAAACAAACACGCTCATTATTCCTGTACCTCCTTTGCTTTCTTACCGCGGAAAATCAGCTTATAATTTGCAAAAAACTCACTTCCGAGAATAAAGAATAATATAACACCGGAAATAATGTCCGCCACATAATCGTTCAGACCGAATGCCGAGGAAATCTCACCGGCACCCATCTCAAGGAAAATCAGCAGAAACGAGATTAATACCATGGTAAATGTGTTAAATTTTGCCAGCCACGCCACAATAATCGCGGTAAAGCCTCTGCCTCCCGCAGTAGACACCGAAATTGTCTGATCACGTCCGCACACAAGCAGAAATCCGCACAAACCGCATATAGCACCGGAAAGTGTAACCGTACGGATTATTACCTTTTTAACATTAATACCCGCGTAACGTGCCGTATTTTCCGATTCACCGACAACGCTGATTTCATAACCCTGCTTCGTATATTTCAGATAAAAATACATCGCAAAGGTGAAAACAAGCACTACCAGAATATTAATCGTATACCGTTCTCCGAAAATCGCCGGAAACCATCCGATTTTCGTCTTCATATTCAGCTTACCGAGACTGGATGCCTGTCCGCGCAAAATAGTAACGGCACAGGCAACAATGCTCGTAGCAACATAGTTCATCATAAGTGTAAACAAGGTTTCGTTTGTTTTCCAGTGAGCTTTAAAGAAGGCAGGCAAAAACGCCCACAACGCACCTGCCAGTATACTGGTTACAAGCATCACAAGAAACAGTACCACTGTCGGTACTTTATCCCCTACATACACCATAACAAGTGCCGTAGCCAGTCCCCCCATCAGAATCTGGCCCTCCGCACCGATATTCCAGAACTTCATCTTAAACACCGGTGCCAGTGCGATTCCCACTAAAAGCAGCCCCGCAATATCACGGATTGCCCAGGAAAAACGCATACGGTTTCCAAACGTACCTTGAAACATCACGCCGTAAACCGAAAACGGATTAAGTCCTGTTACGAGAAAGATAAACAAAGCATCTACAATGAGTGCCGCAAAAATTGATATCGCAATCGTTAACAATCGCGTGCTTCTCTTTACGCCGTCCCGCTTTACTATACGCAAAAACGGTTCTTTTACCGTCATCCCTTTACTCATTTGCACTACCTCCCGTCACCGTATTCACCGTGGTCATCAGCCTTCCCACTTCTTCCTTTGTTGTAGTGCGGCCATCCAGAAGACCTGTCACCTGACCGCCGCAGAGCACCAGAATACGGTCACACAGTGCCAGAAGCACGTCCAAATCTTCACCGACATAAATCACTGCAACTCCCTTTTCCTTCTGTTCGTTTAACAAATGGTAAATCGTATAGGAGGTATTGATATCAAGCCCTCTCACCGCATATGCCGTCATCAGCACTACCGGCGACTCCGCTATTTCACGTCCTACCAGCACCTTCTGTACATTACCGCCGGAGAGTCTTGATACCGGCGTGGAGATTCCCGGCGTTACCACTCCGAGACTGTCCTTAATCTGCTCCGCCAAAAGCTTAGGACTTTTCCTGTCTAACATAAAAAGCCTTCCGCTTTCATAGCTTTTCAGCATCATATTGTCGGCCATTCCCATAGAGCCTACAAGTCCCATGCCGAGGCGGTCCTCCGGAACAAAGGAAAGGTGAACTCCTGCCTGTCTGATTGCCTTCGGCGTCTTTCCGAGAAGCTCTACTCCGTCTGTCTCGAAAGGAGGGAAAAACTGCACACTGCTCCCGCCCTCGGTATGCTGCAGACCGGCAATCGCTTCTAAGAGCTCCTTCTGACCGTTGCCGGAAACCCCGGCAATTCCTAAAATCTCGCCGCCGTATACATCAAAAGACACGTTGTTAAGCATCTTGATTCCGTCGCTGTTTACAACCGTCAGATGATTAATATCAAGACGTTTTACCCGGTTCTTTGCTTCCGGGCGTTCAATATTTAACTCAACCTTCTTCCCGACCATCATTTCCGTCAGCAAATCCACACTTGCCTCCGAAGTCGGTACAGCACCCACATATTCGCCCTTCCTGAGAATTGCCACACGGTCGGATACGGAAAGCACCTCCTGCAGCTTATGGGTGATAATAATAATAGCCTTGCCGTCCTTTTGCATATTCCGGATAACTTCAAAAAGCTTCTCCGTTTCCTGCGGCGTAAGCACTGCTGTCGGTTCATCCAGAATCAGAATATCAACCTCACGGTACAACACCTTGACAATTTCCAGGGTCTGCTTTTGAGAAACACTCATAGTATAAACCTTCTGGTCCAAATCCAGTTCAAAATGATATCTGTCACAGATTTCTCTTGCGCGTTCCTTTACCTTTTTTAAATCAAAGCGTTCCGATTTTTCAAGCCCAAGTGCAATATTTTCCGTCGCCGTGAAAACATCCACCAGCTTAAAATGCTGATGAACCATACCGATTCCAAGCTCAAACGCATCCCTCGGAGAATGAATCTCCACCGGTTTTCCGTCCACAAAAATCTGACCGGAATCCTGATAATAAATACCTGCAAGCATATTCATCAGTGTGGTCTTACCGCTCCCGTTTTCCCCAAGAACCGATAATATCTCACCGCGGTAAACCTCCATTGTTACATCCTTATTTGCTACTACCTGTCCAAATGTCTTGGTTACATTTTTAAACTGAATCGCGCATTCCACTTAGGACATGTCCCCCTTTTCTCAAACTATTACTTATTCCGTAAAGTAAGACAAGGGGAGTCATAAACTCCCCTTAGAAGTCCAGCTTCTGCTGAACATATCTTAATTTTCTTCTAAACAATTATTCTGCCTGGGCAGCATCTTCTACAATGCCGTCGATACGAATTGAGAAGTACGGTGCACTACGGAAATCAGACTCTGCAAAAGCGCCATCCTTGATACACTCTACTACTTCGCCCTCGTAAATTGCAGTCATGGTTGCAAAATCCATAAAGGACAAATCAACCTTACAGCTCGTCACCTTACCGTCTGCATCGGTCTCAACCGTGCAGGTATTCTGCGGAGCACTTACGGTAAAGCTGTTTGTATCAAACACCTTTAAAGAACCGTCCTTTAACTTAGCCTCAACATCAGCAACATACTCAGCGGTACCTGCTGCACAGGAGGTACCGAGCTTCGTAATTCCAACGGCATCCTTTGTGTAGCCTTCTGACCAGTTTACCGGAACTTCCTTTCCGTCCATAGCTGCCTTGAATGCTTCGGTGTAGTAAGCAGCCCAGTTGTTTGTTGCAGAGGTCAGTGCCGCATTCGGAGCAGTCTCAAGCATATCAACGTTGTAGCCTACGGAATAGCAGATTCTACCGTTATTAAGAAGCTTCTCGGTTGCAGCCGGAGCACCGGTGGAGTCCGCATGCTGACCGATAATTACACAGCCGTTTGCGATGAGTGCTTCCGCAGCAGCAGCTTCCTTATCAATATCAAACCATGAATTAGTGTACTTTACTTCCATTACTACATTCGGCATTACACTCTTGATACCAAGATAGAATGCTGTGTAACCGGAAACTACCTCGGCATAGTTAAATGCACCGACATAACCGATCTTAATGTTGCCGTCTGCGTCAAAGCTGTCTGCCTGAGTAGAAGCGGTAAGCGTACCGTTCTCAACCAGCTCCTTTAACTTAAGACCTGCAACCACACCGGATACATAACGGGACTCATATATTCTGGTAAACGCATTTTTTAAGTTATCAACACCGGAAATTGCTGCGAAGTCACCTGTCATGGCAATGAAGGTAACATCGGAAAACTCTTCCGCAGCCTGAACCATGTATGTCTGATGACCGTAGCTGTTGGAAACAATCACGTCACACCCGGATGCAACTAAATCGCTGGCTGCATCATAGCATTTGGAATCCTCTGTTACCTTATACTTCCAGATGATATCCTTTTCAGCGATGTTAAGGGACTTAGCAGCCTCCTTAATACCGTTCATATGTGCGGCGGTGTATCCTTCCGTATCGTCGCCGACCAAAATAACACCAACCTTAAAATCTCCGCCTTCATCCTTCTTGCCGCATGCGCCGATACAAAATACCATTGCGCAGATAAGCAGCAAACTCACTAATTTCTTCATTTCTCATATCCTCCTGTTTTGTAAAAATGTCCTATGACAATTACACGTGCATTATATAATACTGCGTATAAAAATGCAAGCAAAAATTTCATACCGGCTTATTGTTGCCTTACTACCGACTTTCCTTTCCAGCTTCCGCGCCTCCAGCGCACAAGCATAATAATTCCCCTCAGGCACTCATCCGCAGCGGTACCGAGGAAAACTCCTCCTATTCCGAGGGAAAGCAGGACACCGAAGCTGTAACCTACAGTGATTCCGCAGCCCCACATACTGACCAGCCCCATTAATACCGGGAACAGCACATCTCCCGCCGCCTTCATGCTTCCGATGACAACAAGATTTGTAGTTCTGCCGACTTCCAAAAGGATTCCGACTGCCAGTACCTGCTGCACAAGCGGCACTACCTCCGGATTCGGTGTAAAGATTTTTAAAGTCCACGGACAAAGCAGACAATTCAAAGCCGCGATACCGACCGCTACCGGCAATGAAGTACGAAGTGTCTTCATAACCCGCTTGTCTGCCGCATCCTCCCTGCCGGCACCTACCAGATGCCCCGTTACAATCTGGGTTGCCTGGGCGAGCGCATTTGAAAATACGACCGAGAAAGACATCAGCGTATTGCTGTACACCTTTGCATTGGAGGCAAGAGGTCCCATCGGAGTAATAAAAGAAAGCAGCACAAGCTGGTACATGGAATATGCCATGTTCTCTCCCGCAGACGGAATACCGATTTTCAGCATACGGAACAATATCTGACTCGGAAACGGATGAAGCGTTTTAAGTGATAATTTTCCTATTTTGTAACGGAAGAAAATGAACAAAGAAACGGTAAGTGCCAGGACTCTCGCCGTAACCGTAGAAATCGCTACACCTGCCACTCCGAGGTTCAAAAACTTAAGCGGTCCGTATAAGAACAGGTAATTTCCTATAATATTTACTCCATTGACCGCCAGTGAGATATACATGCCGACTCTTGTGTAGCCGTGACAGCGAAGAATCTGAACCATTACATTGTAACCGGCCTGTAAAAACAAAAATCCGCCTACAATCTTCATATATTTCACTGCATCCTCCACCTGACTGGCATCTACCTTTAACAGTCTCACAAACCCGTTGCCGAAGAAGCATACAATGAGACTGAGTATTATGCCTAACGTCAGATTGAATACAAATGACAGCGTATAAATCTGATTCATATTATCTGTTTTCTTCGCGCCCAGGTATTGTGCAACAACAACTCCGGTTGCTCCTGCAATTACATTAAACATAATAATAAATAAGAACATCATCTGATTGGCGATTCCTACCGCACCTACCGCATTCTCGGAATAGCGGCTTAACATTACTGTATCTACATTATTTAAAAGAATATTTAACAGCAGTTCCACAAAAATCGGTCCTGCCAGCAATAACATCGGTGTCTTTTCGTTTATCTCCAGTGTCCTTTGCTTTCCATGATTCATATGTATCCGTCCTCCAGACCTTCCAATCCTTCACCTTCTGTCTTAAATCAGACATGGTACGTTTATTACTCTTTCCGTTCATTTTCATTAATATACCGCAATTTGCATCTATATGCAAGTAAAAATATGCAAATATTTATATTATGCAGATTTGTTCATTTTATTATATTTCAAATATTCCGCTGTTTCCCGGACTTTTTTTGTTATGCTTTTTCCTCGGCTTTTCGTTCATTTTCTTATGCTGTATCAATTTATAAATGCACAAGAAAAAAGCGTCAGTGCACTTTCAGCTTACATTTTCTCTGTACACCGCGCTTTTTCGGTTTAAAATCATTTTCCGTATGCCGTATCTATTCGTATCTTCATAATCGTTTATTCAAAATTATTTCCCGGATTTGTAATAAACCGTTCCATATCTTCTCTGGTATGCTGATTTCTGCTTGTTTCGATTACCGCACGCTTCTCCTCATCGCTCATGGCGGCAAAACATTCCATTGCCCTCCTTTCCATTATTCCATGTCCGCAGAAAACTATTCCGAATCCTTAAAATAAAAAATCACATTTATCCATATCGTATCAACATTTTCCCATAGCAAAACACAGTAAAAGCAGATATACTTGAGGTATACTATCAACCCTTTCCTGAAAGGAGAAAAAGAATGATTGCAAAAACACCGCCTATGGGCTGGAACAGCTGGGACTGCTACGGAGCAGCCGTAACCGAAGATATTGTAAAAGCAAATGCCGACTTTATGGCAGCCAATTTAAAGCAATACGGATGGGAATATGTCGTTGTTGACATCCAGTGGTACGAGCCTACCGCAGAGAGCCATTTCTATCACAACTTTACCGAGCTCTGTATGGATGAATACTCCAGACTTTTACCTGCCGTAAACCGTTTTCCGTCCTCTGCGGACGGGAAAGGCTTTGCCCCGCTCGCGGACTATGTCCATTCTCTCGGATTAAAATTCGGTATTCATATTATGCGTGGTATTCCGCGTCAGGCAGTACACCAAAACACCGCTGTGAAAGGCAGCACCGTAACCGCCCGTCAGATTGCCGCACAAAGCAGCATCTGTGACTGGAATACGGACATGTACGGTGTAGACTGCACAAAGGACGGCGGACAGGCGTATTATGACAGCCTGTTCGAGCTGTATGCCTCATGGGGTGTCGATTTTGTAAAGGTAGATGACATCTGCCGCGGTTATCCGGTTGCGGAAGTGGAAGCCATCGCAAAGGCAATCAGGCACTGTGGCAGAGACATTGTCCTTTCCCTCTCTCCGGGTCCTGCACGACTTGATATGGCAGAGCATATGAAGCAGCATGCCAATATGTGGCGCATCACCGATGATTTCTGGGACCGCTGGGACCTGCTCTACAATATGTTCGAGCGTGCCGAAAAATGGTGCATCCATTCCGGTATCACAAGCGACCACGGGCATTGGCCGGATGCTGATATGCTGCCGATTGGACCGATTAATCAGGTATACGGAAAAGATAACCGCACAAAATTTACGAAGGATGAACAACGCACCATGCTTACCCTCTGGTGCATCATGCGTTCGCCTCTTATCATCGGCGGTGACATGACCGGATTTGACGACTTCACCATGAGCCTGTTAAACAATTCCGAATTGATTGAAGTATTACAGCATTCCCACTCCGCTCATCCGCTCTTCCGTAAGAAGACGGAAACAGCCGAGACCTGTGCATGGATTTCTACTTATGAAAACGGAGACTTCTGCGTGGCTCTCTTTAACTTAGGTGAGTCGGAAGCAAACGTGACCGCCGTGCTTCCGTTCGGTGATGCCTACGATTGCTTTGATATCTGGAGCAGGCAAAAGACAGTTTCCGTAAACAAAGAAATCGGTACGGTTCTGCCGCCTCACGGATGTGCGATGTACCGCCTGAGCCGTCAATAACAAATCCGAAAAAATAACCTTTTTTGTAAAAATCCGAACATTAATTAGATTTCTAATTGACTTTGAAATCAAGATGATTTATCATCAAATCAGCAAGATTCATTTCTAATGAACTTTGAACCGGGTTTTACATTTTATAAATTTTAAAACGGAGGTATGAATTATGGGAACAGCCCAAAAGAAATGTGCATTTAACCCTTATCTTCCGTCCTGGGAGTATATTCCGGACGGCGAGCCGTATGTATTCGGTGACCGTGTATATGTATATGGCTCCCACGACCTGTACAACGGACACGTTTTCTGTCTCGGTGACTATGTATGCTGGTCCGCACCCGTAGATGATTTAGACAACTGGCGCTACGAGGGTGTGATTTATCCGAAGACCGCAGACCCGTTGAACCGTGAAGGTAAGATGTGTCTGTATGCTCCGGATGTCACAGTAGGTCCGGACGGCAGATATTACCTTTACTATGTTCTGGACCATGTATCCGTGGTGTCTGTTGCTGTTTGCGACACACCGGCGGGAAAGTATGAGTTTTACGGCTATGTACATTATGAAGACGGAACTCGTCTCGGCGACCGTCCGGGTGACGAACCGCAATTCGACCCGGGTGTTCTGACCGAGGACGGCAGGACCTACCTTTACACCGGTTTCTGCGGCAGAGGTGATAAGAGTCGTACCGGCTCCATGGTAACAGTTCTGGATTCCGATATGCTCACCATTTCAGAAGCTCCGAAGCTGGTGGTTCCGGGCTGCGAATACAGCACCGGCAGCGGATTTGAAGGTCATGCCTTTTTTGAAGCTTCTTCTATTCGCAAGATAGGAGCTACTTACTATTTCATTTATTCCTCCGAAGTAATGCATGAGCTTTGCTATGCCACCGCGAAAAGCCCGACGGATAAGTTCACATACGGCGGCGTGATTGTCAGCAACTGTGATTTACATATCGACACGTACAAGCCTGCGGATATGCCTGCGGCTTACGGTGCAAACAACCACGGAAGCATCGTTGAAATTAACGGTCAGTGGTATATCTTCTATCACCGTCAGACCAACGGTACATGGTATTCCCGTCAGGGCTGTGCCGAGAAGATTACTGTCCTGCCTGACGGTTCCATACCACAGGTAGAAATCACCTCCTGTGGCTTAAACGACGGACCGCTTCCGGGCGTTGGCGAATATGCCGGCTATCTTGCATGTAACCTGTTTACGGATGTGCGTCATCCGTTTGTCGGCGGCGAAGGCTTCCCGAAGGTAATGCAGGACGGCAGGGACGGTGACGAAAACCCGGGCTATGTAGGCAACATTACAAATAGCGCAACCGCAGGCTTCAAATACTTTGATTGTAAGGGTGTGAAGCGTTTTGCCGTTACCACACGCGGTTACGGAAACGGCACCTTTGAAATCAGAACCGCCTGGGACGGCGAGGTGCTCGGTTCCGTTACTTTACAGTACACCAACGTCTGGGAGCGTTACGAAGCCGAAGCAAACATTCCGGACGGTATCAACGCAATCTATCTTACTTACCGCGGCGGCGGAAACGTAAGCTTAAAGTCTTTTGAACTTTTGAAGTAGAAACCGGGTCATTTGTGCCCGGCACGCGGCTCAGGCGTGGCGGCGCAAACACCCGACAAAAATAAATAAGAAAGAAGGTTACTTATGATTCGTAGGGCAAAAACAGAAAACGGTATTGTAAAGGGGTTACCGGCAGCAGATCCGAGGATTACGGCATTCAAGGGAATTCCGTTTGCAGCTCCGCCTGTCGGAGAAAACAGATGGCGTGCACCGCAGCCATGTAAAAACTGGGAAGGCGAGCTTGAAGCGTATCAGTTTGCTCCGATTTCGGTACAGGACACACCGGGGCTCGGTACAGACGTATACTGTAAGGAATGGCATGTTGACCCGGAGATTCCGATGGGAGAAGACTGCCTGTACTTAAACGTGTGGACAAATGCAAAAAGTGTCGATGACAAGCTTCCTGTTCTCGTATGGTTTTTCGGCGGCGGTTTTCAATGGGGGTATACCGCCGAGATGGAATTTGACGGTGAACGTTTTGCAAGACGCGGTATCGTAGTCGTAACCGTGAACTATCGTTTGAATTTATTCGGTTTCCTTGCACATCCCGACCTTACAAGAGAACAGCCGGATGCGCCTTCAAACTTTGGTCTTCTTGACCAGCAGGCGGGACTCAAATGGGTAAAACGTAACATAGCTGCATTCGGCGGTGACCCGGACAGCATCACAATCGCCGGTCAGTCCGCAGGCGGCGGAAGTGTCCTGCAGCAGCTTACCGCTCCGTCCAATAAGGGGCTGTTCCAGAAGGCTGTTATTATGAGCGGTGCAATCCACAGTCCTTACACAGGACCGAATCCGAATATTGCTCCTGTAACGCTTGAAGCATCACAGGCAAACGGAAAAGGTTTTTTTGATTTTATCGGTGCAAAATCACTTGAAGAAGCCAGAGCAATGGATGCAGCATGGTTACTTTCCAAATATAACGAGTATGTAACGGACCATATGCGTATGTTCCCGTGTCAGGACGGTGTCTTTTCCGTCGGTGACCCGATACTGCTGTTTGCAAAAGGGGAACGTCTGGATATTCCGGTGATGGCAGGAAATACTACTGATGAGTTTCCGGACTTCATTCCGGCAAAGAATGAGGCAGAATTAAAGAAAACGGCTGCCGGCTGCTTCGGTGAAGATGCAGAAAAATTTCTCGAATTTACCGACAGCAAAGTACGCCTGGGAGACTTTGCCTATGCGCCGGTCAGCGGCATCGAGTGCTCCGTAAAGAGTATTTTCTTAGATAGTCAGGAAGTAGGCAATACAAAGGACTGCTACTACTACCGCTTTGATGCTGACATACCGGGGCCGGATCATCCGGGCACCTTCCACTCTGTAGACTTGTGGTTCTTCTTTGAGACTCTGGCAAAGTGCTGGAGACCGTTTACCGGAAAGCACTATGATGTGGCACGTCAGATGTGTAATTACATGACCAACTTCATAAAGACCGGCAATCCGAACGGTACAGACATAGACGGTACTCCGCTTCCTGAATGGAACAGCTACACGAAGGAGCACAGATCCGGTATCGTTTTCGGAAAAGAAACCTCTTATTCAGAGGATGTATCCGACACTCCTTTTGTAGGCTTCTTAGTTGATCATCTCTGCAAACAATTTAAGGAATAATTTCTGTTTCATAAACACCTAAGAGCAGGGGGCTGTCACACGCATATGCCACGGTTTCGTCGCATAATTCGTATGGCAGCCCCTCTGAACTACAAAATTCCTATTATCTTCAGTATCCAGTATCCAAACCCTAAAACCCAGCTGGTAAAGATCCCGTACAAAATAACCGGTCCCGCAATGGTAAAAATCTTACATCCGATACCAAATACCTGACCTTCCTTGCTATACTCAATAGCAGATGCCGCTACAGAGTTCGCGAATCCTGTAATCGGCACTACACTGCCGGCACCCGCATATTTTGTTAATTTCTGATAAAGATTTAATCCTGTTGTCAATGCAGACAAAAAGACAAGGCTGATTGTTACATACAATGCCGCATCTTCTTTACTCGCTCCCATATTTTGATACCAGTTCATTAATACCTGTCCGAGAGTGCAGATGGCACCACCTACTACAAATGCCCATGTAATATTCACAAAAGGGTTATGCTTCGGTGTTACTTTTTCCACATACTGATTGTACTTTTTGTCACGCTTTGTACTGTCTGTTTCGCTTACCACCTCATGTATCATACGCTTTCTTTGCTTTTCATCCATACCACGCAGCTCCCTTTCCTGTAAATCCTTCTTCTTTCCATAGATTTTCTGATGCAGCAGCCGGAAATTCAGACAAGTTATTTCATCCGGTTATTTGCGGAATGATACACTATTTCCCTGCTCCGAGAATCAGCTGATACCATGACCCGAATCCTTTTCCCACGGCAAATGCAAGTACAATATACGGCAATCCCACTTTAATCCTGATTCTTCTTATCATTACCGGGAATACATTTACTACTTCTGCCAGTGCCGCCGCAAGACACCCTACAAACACTCCCGAGAAAAAGCCTCCGGCAGTTCTGCATAACGTACCGCAAAATATTTCCCACCGGAAAATATCAAGTCCGTTTGCAAGCGTCACTCCGAATATTGCTATTGTTTCATACAGCATTGTATGTTTCGCTGTTTTCGTTCCTGCCGCAAGTCTTGTTACAACGCCCACCGTTGTAATAAATGCAAATAATCCTGCGGCTACCGCTACGCCAAAGGAAATTCCTGTAAAATAATAAAGTGCAATCCGTATTCCGTCAGACATCTTCCTTCCTGCCCTCCCTTGATGCATTCTCAATAATCGTGGAATTTACATCTTTCTCATACTGTCGCATTTGTACCTGTAACGGTGTAGGGTCACTGTCAATCTTCTTTCTCATAAAATGATTAAAAAACAGAATAATTCCAAGAGGAATCCCAATGCTGTATGCGATTTCAAGCTCACCCGGACCTCCCCGTTCCGCACCTTCCGTCAGCCGGTAAATCATCGAAAATATTTCTTCCACACTGGCATCTTTATTAAATGTCACAATGGTAAAGGCAGCACCGAAAAATACGGACAGACAGACAAATGCCGTCTTACACCAGTCAAAAAGCTTTGCTTTATTTGCTTGTCCATCCGGCATATATTCTACAATAAAGTCCGATTCTCCTACTGGAGTAACCGATACTTCAGGATAGCTGTTACCGACCAGCTCAATTACCTTTAGCACCGAAAATGCCTTCTTTTCTTTCTTCTCCTTCGGAAAACAATATAACTCAATCGCACCGACCTTTTGCTGAACGACCGGATCTGTAGTATATACGGATGCCACGTCGGAAAGCACTACTCTCTTCTTATTTACAAGCCTGCTCTGATCAAAGTAAAGGAATACAGTTACCTGTTGTGGCATAAACGTTCCCCCTGGCAAGGCTGATCCGCAATCCGCATATATGCCTCTTTATATACTAAAACACCCTCCGGCATATCCTCCGGTCTCTGCAGGTACCAGACAAAAAAGAAAACTATTGCCAAAAGTGCTAACGATGCCAGCGCTAACGCAACTCTTTGTTTCACCGTCATCTTTTCTTCACCGCCTTTCCCGATACTGACGGAAGTATATGCCGTTTTTGTACAAACTATGCAAGAAGATTTCGCATTCGCTGCAATACCTTCTTTTCCATCCGGCTTACCTGCACCTGACTTACACCCAGAATCGCCGCAATTTCCGTCTGGGTCTTATTTTCAAAATAGCGCATCTCAATCAGCCGTCTTTCTTCCTGCCCCAATTCTTCTAACAGTTGTTTCATCACAAGATGATTCACGATTTTCTCCGTTGCATCCTCTTCCCCTGCAATCCGCTCCGCAAGAATACTTTCCGTTCCGTCCGCACGGTTCACCGGCTTTGACAAAGATTCCACCTCCGTGCAGGCTTCCATGGCAAGTACGATATCTTCCATACTCATCCCTGTATCTTCTGCAATTTCTTCAAGCGTTGCATCCCTCCCAAGCTTTGCCGAGAGCCTTTCTCCGGATGTTCGGAGCTTCATGTGATTTTCTTTGATTGTTCTGCTTACCTTTATCATACCGTCATCCCGGAGAAAACGCTTGATTTCACCGCTTATCATCGGTACTGCATAGGTTGAGAATTTGACATCAAAGGTAATATCAAACTTATCGATTGCCTTGATTAATCCGATAATTCCGATTTGAAACAAATCCTCTGCTTCGCAGCCTCTTCCCATGAAACGCCTTACCATACTCCATACCAGACCGACGTTTTCGGTAATCAGCTGCTCCCTAGCCTGTCTGTCTCCCTCCTGCGAGAGACGTATCAGTCCGATTGTATCCAAACGCTCCTCCTCCCGATTACCCGATTACCTTTTTCATATTTACAACTGTCCCTTCACCTACTGTCGATTCCACCGTCAATTCATCCGTAAATGCCTCCATAAAGGAGAAGCCCATTCCGGAACGTTCCATTTCCGGCTTTGTGGTATACATCGGCTCCATTGCCGCTGCAATATCCGCAATTCCGCTTCCGGTATCCGTAATCCGGAAAAAAACTTCTCTCCCTTTTCTCGCACACCATAGTTCTACCATTCCCCCGTTTTCTCCGTATCCGTGAATAATAGCATTTGTCACTGCCTCCGACACTGCGGTCTTCGCATCGGCAAGCTCCTCTAACGTCGGATTAAGCGGTGTCAAAAAAGCTGCCACCGTCATTCGTGCCAATGCTTCATTACAGGATTTTGCCTGAAACACCAGCTGCATTTCATTATCAAAGCTGTCCACTCTCCTGCCTCCTTTTCTCTCTTCTAATTTTGCTCTGCAAAATATTCCCTTGCCGGACGTATAAAGGCTTCTTCTACCGTTTCATACCGTTCCACAATCTTATATAGTCCGGAAAAGCCGAGGATTCGTTCCACATTTTTCCCGACTCCCGTTACACCGACACGTCCCCCTTGAAAAATAACATGACGGTAACGCCCCATAATTACTCCTATACCTGAACTGTCCATAAAATCCACACCGGTAAAATCAAACAAAATATGTTTTGCCTGACTTCTTGCCAACAGCGTATCTGCTGTTTCCCTGACTGCCATGGCCGTGTGATGGTCCAAATCCGCTTTCAAATGAATAATCAGGATATTATCCCGTATCTCATACTCTGCTGCCTGCATGTCTCCTCCTTTCTTACAAAATCCGGACTGTGTAAGCACGCTTGCACCCTTTCCTCTCATCCGGCATCTTTGGCTCCGGGGCTTTGCACCTGCACAAAAAAAGAAGACACGACCCTGTCATGTCTTCTTTGGTAACAGATTTTGTAGTTTTATTATTAATCCAACCCGTCCATACATTGATGTGCCATTTCGGCACGCTCGCTGTCCGGGTATTGATTAACCAACATCTGCAAATAGATTCTGGCATTCTTTTCATCGCCGCTCTTCTGGTAAGAACGGCCTAAGAAATAAAGATTGTCCGCACTATCTTCTCCCATATTGTAAGCAGCCAACAGATAGTTGACGGCTTCTCCGTATTTTGCAGCACCATATAAATCATGTCCGTAATCGAATCCGTATTTCTTTACCTTTTCGGCAACCTCATCCCTTATCTGCTTATAAACTGCCGCCGTTTTCGACCGCACCAAGGCAATATTCTCATTTTCAAGAAGTCTGTCCGCATACGCAATCAAATCATCTAAAATATCCGATAAATCTTCTTCCTCTTCCGCCTTTATCAAGCGTTCCTTTAATTGCGGATATTCCGCAATCAACAGCAATACCTGTTCATATGCATCAGCATCAAATGCGGATACTTCCTCATTCTCCCGACGCAGCTCTATAATCCTGTTTTCCGCCTCTTTCAGCTTGTCCGACAGATTCTCCTTTTCTTTTTCCAACACAGAAATCGTTGTGGTATAAGATGCTATCTCTGCTCCGTAATCCCGTTCCTCATTTGCGTACTCTGCCTTTACATCCGAACGTACCGTAGGAACAATCAGCCAGTAAAGTACCGCAATTCCGATTAAAATCCCGGCAAAAAAAGTAATAAAGGCAATATAATTCGGCTTGTCCTCCTGATAAGAAACAGCAGACACCGCCGGCTGATAGGATACGCTCTCTATACTCCGCTCGGTATGTACCTTCTGACCGTCCGGATTCAGCACCCTTTCAATTTCCGCCAGATAAGCAAGCGTCGTTGTATTTGCCACATCGGTTTTCTGCGCCCTTAAAAGACACCGTTTCGCCTTTTCATATTCATCGTTTTTCATATAAAGCAGAGCCAGAAGCTGCAATGCACGTACATACCCCGGACGGGCACTGATTACCTTTCTCAACTGGAGCATTGCAAGGTCATCGCTCCCCTGTTTCGCATATGCAAGCGCCTGATTAAACTTCTTTACAGTCTGGTTCACAGCATCCAGCTTTGCCGGATTTGATTGTATCTTTTCTATAAAATAATCCGCAAGGTTATTTTCCGGTATAAAGTGCTTGCTGATAATCCATTCGCTTAACGCCGCAACAGGCTCACCCAGTTCATGATATACCAGCCCCAGAAGATTCCGTGCCTGTATATTTCTTTTATTGCATTCCAGACTCCTTTTTAACATCGTAACCGCACCGGACAAATCTCTCACCTGTGCTCTTCTAAGGCCTTCGTTATAATAACGGTTTGATAACCGGTATAACCGAATTGCAACAGCCGTATCCGTCCCACACTGTTCACAGTACCTCCGATTACGCCCTATTTCATATCCACACTTCGGACAATTCATCTCTCTCTCCTACCTTCTGTCCTTTTTCCCGTAATTACCTGTTCCAGCAAATCAGACAAATCCGTCAAATCATTGTTTAAAATTGCTTCCTCTGCCTGATCAATCTCCAAACTAGGCTGAAACTTTGCCAGCTCTTCCTCGTAATTTAACATGCTCTTTCCTCCTGCCTTGTACAGCCTCCAAAACAGCCAAATCTGACTTTCTCTATTCTTAACTCTACTTTCTATCATATAGACAAATGCGGCAAAAATCAATAGGTATGCTCTACTTTTTTTATTCTTATATGCAAAAAAGGCGATATTGCCCGTTTTTACGTGCAATATCGCCTTTTCTTTTCCTTTTTTTCCCTAAAAGTCCCTGTTTCCCCGACTTCTTAAGCTTTTAACAATTCCCTGCAAGGTGTGCAAGGCGTTCTTCCACCTGTGCCATCATTGCGGTGTACTTTTCAAGCTTTGCCCGCTCCTCCGCAAGCTTAGCCTCCGGTGCCTTGTTCACAAAGTTCGGATTGGAAAGCATACCGTTAACACGCTTTAACTCACCCTCCAGTCTTGTCTTTTCCTTCCGAAGTCGTTCGATTTCCTTCTCAATATCTACCAAATCCGCAAACGGAATGTAAACAGTTGCGTTCGGAATTACCGCAGATACCGCATCGGCATCGATTCCTTCTTTCCCTGACTGAATCTTTACTTCACTAGCACCGCCGAGAGCCGCAAAAAATACCCTGCTGTTCTCAAAAATGTTACGAACACTGTCCTGTTCGGAAACTACATATACCATTGCCTTTCTGCTCGGCGGAACATTCATCTCGCTTCGAACGTTGCGGATGCCCTTTACCGCTTCCTTAATAAGCTCTACCGCTTCTTCCTCCGCGGCAAAGGAGTAGCTTTCGCTGTACTCCGGCCAAGAGGAAATCATAATGGATTCCTCTGCGGTATTGCCTTCCATTTCCTTTAAGGTACAGAAGATTTCTTCGGTTACAAACGGCATATACGGATGTAACAGCTTCAACGCATCCGTTAATACATGACGAAGCGTCCAGATAGCCGCTGCCTTGCTCTTTTCATCGGAACCGTAAAGACGGGGCTTCACCATCTCAATGTACCAGTCGCAGAACTCTTCCCAGATAAAATCATAAATCTTCTGCGCCGCGATACCCATCTCAAACTTGTCTAAGTTCTCGGTTACTTCCCTGCAAAGTGTATTCGCCTTGGAAAGAATCCACTTATCCGCATCCGCAAGGCTGCCTGCCTCCGCTGCCTCTGCCCTTGCCGCGGCACCGTTTCCTGCCGCCTCCATCTGCTGCATATTCATCATAATGAAACGGCTTGCATTCCATACCTTGTTGGCGAAGTTTCTGCTTGCCTCCACACGTTCCATATAAAAACGCATATCATTTCCCGGTGCATTTCCCGTAATCAGGGTGAAACGAAGCGCATCTGCACCGTACTTATCAATAATTTCAAGCGGGTCGATTCCGTTTCCTAAAGACTTACTCATCTTTCTGCCCTGGGAGTCACGTACCAGACCGTGGAACAGTACCGTCTTAAACGGCTTCTCCTTCATCTGCTCATATCCCGAAAAAATCATACGGATAACCCAGAAGAAGATAATGTCATAACCGGTTACGAGGACGTCCGTCGGATAGAAATATTTCAAATCCTCTGTCATCTCCGGCCAACCAAGCGTTGAGAACGGCCACAGCGCGGAAGAAAACCATGTATCCAGAGTATCCGGATCCTGTGTCAAATGGTCGTGTCCGCACTTCGGACAAATCTTTGGTGCATCCGCGGTCTTTGCTACGGTAATTTCCCCACACTTGTCACAATAATAAGCCGGAATACGATGTCCCCACCAGAGCTGTCTGGAAATACACCAGTCACGGATGTTATCGGTCCAGTTAAAGTACGTCTTTTCCATACGCTCCGGAACCAAAGTAATTTCTTTATTCTTAACCGCCTCTACTGCCGGCTTGATTAGCTCATCCATCCTTACAAACCACTGCTGTTTGATTAACGGCTCTACCGTAGTCTTACAACGGTCGTGAGTACCTACATTATGGGAATAGTCTTCGATACGAACCAAAAGTCCCATTTCATCAAGCTCTTTTACAATCTGCTTTCTTGCCTCATAGCGATCCATACCGGCAAACTTACCGCCTGCCGCATTAATCGTTGCGTCATCGTTCATAATATTGATTTCCGGCAGATTGTGGCGCTTTCCCACCTCAAAATCGTTCGGGTCGTGTGCCGGAGTAATCTTTACTACACCTGTACCGAAATCCATTTCAACATACTCATCCGCAATAATCGGAATCTCGCGGTCTACAAACGGAACCTTAACGGTCTTTCCTACCAGATGGGCATATCGCTCATCCTTCGGGTTGACAGCGACAGCGGTATCACCAAGCATAGTTTCAGGACGTGTCGTAGCAAACTCCAGAAATTCCTGCGTTCCCACTACCGGATACTTGATGTGCCAGAAATGACCTGCCTGCTCCTCATATTCTACCTCCGCGTCGGAAATGGAGGTCTTACAGACCGGACACCAGTTGACAATACGGGAGCCCTTATAAATCATCTTCTTTTCATAGAGCTTTACAAATACTTCCTCAACTGCCTTGTTACAGCCCTCATCCATAGTAAAGCGCTCTCTGTCCCAGTCACAGGAGGAGCCGAGCTTCTTTAACTGGCTGATAATACGCCCGCCGTATTCCTTTTTCCATTCCCACGCACGCTTTAAAAAGCCCTCACGGCCAAGGTCATGCTTGTCGATGCCCTCTTTCTTCATCTGCTCGATTATCTTAACTTCCGTTGCGATGCTTGCATGGTCCGTACCCGGCTGCCACAATGCATTATAGCCCTGCATTCTCTTATAACGGATCAAAATATCCTGCATCGTATTATCCAGTGCATGTCCCATATGAAGCTGACCGGTAATGTTTGGCGGCGGAATCACAATGGTAAACGGCTTCTTTGTTTCATCCGGCTCGGCATGAAAATACTTCTTATCCAGCCACTTTGCATACAATCTGTCCTCTATGTCCTTCGGATCATAGGTCTTTGCTAATTCTTTCTGCATAGTTTTCCTCCTTACTCTCGTTCGCATGCTCTCTTTTTATTCCGTGCAGGCTCGTGCCCACTGCCGGTTTCCGTGCAGGCGGTACTTTGCACCTGCCCACATTGAAAACGGTCGGTTCATCCTATAAGGACGAATCGACCGTGGTACCACCTTAATTCACAGCAAGCCATGCTGCCTCTTTTGTCTGTAACGGGACTCCCGGAAGCTCCTACTATCTCAAACCTGTTTCCTGCCGTAACAAAAAACAGCATCCATTCAGAACTACTGCTCCAAAGCTACCTTCCATAAGCAAGCCTTTACGAAACCTTTCAGCCAGTGAGTTTCGCTCTCTTTCAAGATGACTTATGTACTCCTCTTCTTCTGCGCATTTCAATGATACGATATGCACTTATCTTAATAGAACATTTAAAAAAAGTCAAGATAAATTTTATGTTCTATTATAAATTTTATGTTCTATTATAAATGCCTCTTAAATACCTTTTTCACAATTGGTACTTTCGTCCTATAATTTCAAAAAACTCTTGTTTTTATCCCTGATTAGTATTATAATTATGCTAGTTATTTGGAATTTTTTAGGGAATGCATGCTTTTTGCTTTAATTTTAATTATGTACAATTAACAAAGGGGATATATTATGCGCTTTTCAGAAAACGGTTCAAAAATGCAAAACAATCTCTTTGATGAATTAACGGGAATTTACAACCAGCAAAGCTTCTTTGAATATACCGCACAAATGCTGGACAACTACCCTGATATTTCGTTTTGTCTGATTTACTGGAACATCCGTAAGTTTCGCACAACCAATGACTTATTCGGCTGGCAGGCCGGTGATAAAATCCTGATTCACTGGGCAAATACCCTGCGTGAAATTCTTGGGGACGAGCTTGCGGTTTACGCCCGTATGGATCACGACAATTTCGTCTGTTGCGTAACGGAAGACTTTCTTAACAACAGTGACTGGACAAAGCTTGGCGAAATCAGCTATTTCACAGGGGATACCGAATATCATTTTTATTCCTGCTGCGGTTTGTACAAAATTACCGACCGCACTCTGCCTCTTTCCAATATGATTGATAAGGCACGCGCTGCCATGGAAACCATAAAAAATAATTATATGACACTTTATGCATGGTACGACGAGAGCATGTGGAATGCTCTTCTGGAAGAACAGCGCATGAATTCCGAATTTAAGACGGCGATAGCAGAAAGACAGTTCAAAGTATACTATCAGCCGATTTGCCGTGCCAGTGACGGACTGATTACCAGCGCCGAAGCTCTGGTACGCTGGCAGCATCCGACAAAGGGAATGATTTCTCCCGGTGTATTTATCCCTCTTTTTGAAAAAAACGGATTTATCAGCATCTTAGACCGCTATGTCTGGGATGAAGTATGTGCCATGCAGCAATCCAGACTGGATCAGGGGCTTGCAACCGTCCCTGTTTCGGTGAACGTCTCCCGCGTAGAGTTCTATAATCCCGCTCTTTGTGACGATATCCGCAATATTGTTAAAAAACATAATATTTCACCTGACTTTATAAAAATCGAGATAACGGAAAGTGCTTATTCAGACAACCCGGTTCAGGTATTGGAAGCAATTAAAAAATTGCATGCCTATGGTTTTTCCGTATTAATGGATGATTTCGGAAGCGGCTATTCTTCCCTCAATATGCTAAAGGATTTACCGATAGATGTACTTAAAATCGACATGCGCTTTCTTGATGATTTTGAAAAAAGCCGGAAAGCTACGATTATTCTGGAATCCATCATCCGACTTGCAAAATGGATGAAGCTCAGCGTCGTATCGGAGGGTGTTGAAACACAGCGCGAATGGGAATACTTGCGCAGCGTGGAATGCGATTCCGTGCAGGGCTACTACTTTTACAGACCGATGCCTCAGGAAAGCTTTACCACACTTTTAGACCAATCCGCAGAAAAGAGTATCAATCTTTTATTCCGCGACTCCGAAGAATTGGATGACTCCATTCTTGACATTTTTAACCACTCAAATACGTTGGAAAGCATTCTTTTTTACAGCATGTTAGGCGGAATGGGATTACTTGAGGTATGTGAAAATGAAGTAGAGATTCTCCGGGTAAACAACGGCTATTATGAAGCTGTATATAACGCTCTTCCAAGAGAAAGAAAGCTTATAAATCAGCCATTTGAAGAGCCGGAGCGGAGCTTTATTCTGGAGCAATGCCGTCTTGCCAGGGAAGGGTCAAAAATCCAGCAATTCCAGCTTCACCACGAACGTAAGGATGGAGTCTATATCTGGTTAAGCGTTAAGGTGCGCTATATCGGTGGTAGCGCACACCGTTCACTGTTTCTGTTTGCAATTGAAAATATCGATGAACAAAAAAGGCTGGAGCATGAACGCTACCGTACTAACTACAGCACCGTTTTGTTAAAGCTGTTTGACCGTGTATACCGTTTAGATTATTCCACCGAGTCGGTCGAGCTGTTACATAATGTCAACAAAAGGTTTAAGACTCCCCAGGCACAGTTTTCTTTTCCGGACTTTTTCAAGAACATATCTATCGTTACTGCACCAAAAGACTTTGATAAGATTGAACTATTAAAAAGGAAGGACTCACTTGACACCTTGTTGGCAAAAGAGCATACGAATTGTATCCCGATTCATTATGAGCTTGCCTCCGATGAAACTGTTGCCGGAACAACCGCATATTTTTTCAAAGCAGAATTGCCGGATGGCAGTGAACACTATCTTTGCTGCGTAAAAAGAAACTCATAATCAGTAATCACAAAGGACTGCCGCCGAAGCTGTTATGTAGCTCGTATGGCAGTCCCTTACTCATTCTGCTTCAGTTACATGATTTTGTTTCTTCAAACATTCTACCGGCTCTTTTCATTACCCTCGTGATCGGATGGTATAACACGAGCATAAGGACAAAATTACCGGCTCCATGCACAAAATCCCACGGAATTCCCGCGACCCACCAGCCAAAAGCCATACGGACTCCGTTTGTAAATCCGCCGTTCCATGCACCAATCGGCACATAGGTCAGGGAACACAAGAAGCCGAACAGAAGTCCGAAAACTCCTGAAAAAACCGCCCATGAAAAAGCAGACTCCATTTTTCGGAAAATCCTTGTCATTATGGCTAAAAAAGGCCATATATAAAGGTACATTATCCACCAGAGATGAAACCCGTACATTGCTCCCTCTATCAGAATAAATGCTGGAATCACAAAAAATATTTTCTTTCCGAAAAATAGAGAGAACATAATGACCCAAAAGGATGTCAGCTCTATATTCGGTGCCCATGAAAGGGCTGCTTTGCATACTTCGATTACCGCTATCAGCACACCGGTTAAAGCAATATCCTTCACCGTGATATTAAATTTTTTTTTCTTCATCGCTGATTACTGCGCCGGAGTATAAACGATTCGAAAGGCATCTCCGTCCTCTACCGGCTGGGTATCTATTCCGTAATTACAATAATCACCGTTTACATAGAAGCTCCAGTAGGCACCGTTCACGCTATAGTCCGCCTTTTCTCCGTTTACTTCCGTTACCATTAATCCATATTCGCTTTCCGTCCCGGAAAAGGTAAGACCCTCTGCTTCTTCCATTGCCTGTCTTAGAAACTCGGCATCCGTTTTGACCTTATATACCTTTGACTGCTCTGCCTGATTTACTACCTCAAGGGTAATTGCCTTGCTGCCCTCTACCGGCTTTTCGCGGAACAAAACGAACACAACCGCCATTACCGCTACCAACACAACTGCCGCTAATGCAGCAATCAGCTTTTTTGTTTTTGTACTCATACTTATTCTCCTTTTTGTTTCGTATTCCACAACTCCATCCCAGTTGCGCAGTGCAGAAAATTGTGGAAAAACGATTCCTTCAGGAGATATGTATCCTTTTAAAGGACATAGCTTTCCCTTGGTATCATCGTTTTCATGCTTCAACCAGTTACTCGTGGCTCCACAATATCATTACAGGCAGGTCTTCTGACTTTGCCATCAACGCTTTCTTTCGTCTTCTCGGCAGAACACTGCCAATGACCTTCACCGTTTTTAACGTAGGAAAGAAAACTCCTGCATTACAGCGACGAGTTCGTGCGGGACTTTCACCTGCTTCCCTTTTCACCGAATCAAGCCGGCGGCTTATCCGACACCTGTAACGTTCTTTTCACTTCGAACTGATTGTAGCTTAACTTTTTACTTTTGTCAACCTTAACCGGTACTCTCCCGATTTACAAGTAACAGTTTAGCCTTCCGGTGTGTAATCGTTGTGGCGGCGGAGTGTTCTAAAGGGAACCCGCTCTCGCTCATGCAGCAACGTAGCAGTACTAAGCTCGAAACCACCTCGCTAAGTACTGACGTTGCCTTATGGTTCTCTTTAGAACACTCCGTCGCCACAACTTATCCCGCATAAGTAATGCTGAACTGTTACATTTACAGTGTAGGATTGATAATTTCCAAAATCAGATAATCACCCGTTTCTTCTTCCGGATAGTAGGAAATAGCTGACTGAAGCGTATTCATGATATAATCCTTGATTAAATCCGCCGTTAAAATGCCTCCCTTCGGATAGCAAAAGGTGAGGTGTTTTTCTGTTTTTATTTGTTTTTTTAGTACCTCCTGCAAATCATGAAACGAATTACATAGCACTTCCCGATAAGCATATACCTGATAGGCAGTTGAATTACATGAAATCTCACTCTTCCACACATGTGTTGCAGACATGTACTCATCATCCTTCAAAAAATAAATGTACCTTACCCTGCCCTCTTTGTCAGGAATCGGGTCATCCCATGTCACATCCACGTGATACCATTCGTCATCCAACTTAACCAGATTCCATGCATGAGCGCCTCCTCCTGCTGTCCCCACGACAATTTTACTGTCGATTCCGGCAAGCTTCAGCAAAAGCTGCATGGTTCTGGCATATCCTTCACAAACCGCCACGTGATTTTTCATAACACCTTCCGGCGTATGGGAAGCAGCCTGATAAGTCTCATCATATTTCAGATTCAAAACCAGATAATCATGCAATGCCTTCACTGCTTCTGCCTTTTCTAAACTACGGGCACCCGTTAGATCAATCACATGATTCAGATAGGTAAGTATTTCTTTCTCTGTACCTGATAACATAGTTTCGTCACCTGTACGTATTGCATAACAAAGGTCTGCATCATATACTATAGAAACATCGGTAAACCTAATGCATATTCCGTTATCATATGTCTTCACACTCTCAATACTCATCCGCTCGATTTCCGGATAGAGTGCCATATACTCCCCGGCAGAATGCATATATCCCGCATCCTCAACAATTACCGCAAAAGAATGGTATGTCTGAGCGTTTAAGCGTACCTTCTCATTCGCCTCCTCTTCACTTTTACATACTGTACCGCGAACGTCTGTATTTTCATATATCTCGGCATTTTCCAAAAGCTTCTTAACTTCTGCTGACAACGGCTTTTCAGTCTGTGTTACCGCCTGTGCAGGCTTTGGCGTTACTGTCGGGGTCGGAGTTGCTGTCGGCTTTGGCGTTACACTTGGAACCGGAGTCGCCGTCGGCTTCGGCGTTACGGTTGGAACCGGAGTCGATGTCGGCTTTGGCGTTACGGTTGGAACCGGAGTCGATGTCGGCTTTGGCGTTGCACTTGGAACCGGAGTCGCCGTCGGCTTCGGCGTTACGGTTGGAACCGGAGTCGCCGTCGGCTTCGGCGTTGCAGTTAGAACCGGAGTCGATGTCGGAGCCACGGTCGCTGTCGGAATCGCAGTCGATGTCGGGACCGTGGTCGGAGTCGGCGTTACAGTCGGCTTCGCGGCCGCTGTTGGAGCCGGTATATCCGTAACTGTATTTGCATCATAATTACAAGCTGTCATTCCTAACGCAAGTATCAATAAAATCCCTAATAATTTCTTTTTCATTTTCCCTCCTGTTTTTATGACTGATTTACTCAAATATGCTCTGCTATTCCTAAATTACTGTCGAAGCAGTACAAAGCAGCTCCTTTTGCACTCTAGGATTCCTTCCCTGCGCAGCTTTCCTATTTCCGCTGACAATCCGCTTCGTTCCACCTCTAAGAAATCCGCAAGCCCTTGCCTGTCAAACGGTATCGTAAAACTGTTGCTTCCATTCTGCTTTGCCTGTTGCATAAGATACGTCATCAGTTTTTCTCTTGTTGTTCGCTTTGAAATAATCTCAAGCTTCTGATTTAAAATCAGATTTTTCGTTGCCACCACCTTCATCAGATTAAAAATCATCTGATTATGAAATTCACAGGCATTACCGCATAAATGCATCATACGTAATGTGTCAATGAACATTACCTCACAATCCTCTGTAGCAACAACGTTGACCGGACTTTGCTTTACCTCCGCACAGGCAAAAGCTTCTCCAAACATCTGAGCCGGTTTCAGTTCGGTTACAATACTCCGATTGCCGTAATAATCTACCCTGACAATCTGTGCCGCACCGGAAAGGATTATACCAATATCTCCTACAGCATCTCCCTCAGCCAGAATAAGCTGGTTTTTCTTAAAAACACGTATCGTCGCTCCGAAACAGGACAGCAGCTCCTCTAATTGCCCGTCGGCTATCCCGTCAAACAGATGACACTTTTGCAGAATATCAAAATACTTTTTCACAAAAAATCTCCATTTGTTGAATTTTCAACATACTAATCATCTTTATCGTACTACAATGAGGTCATAAAGTCAAGCCGTACCTGCCGATTGCTATATCAATCTTTTTTCGGCAGGAGAAGCAGGAAAAGAGCAAAAAAATCATCTCAAAAGGAAGGTAAATGAAATGCTACGAAAAATAATCAGAATTGATGAAGAAAAATGTACCGGCTGCGGTCTTTGTGCCAATGCCTGTCACGAAGGCGCCATAGGAATGGTTGACGGCAAGGCAAAGCTTTTACGGGAGGATTACTGCGACGGTTTAGGGGATTGTCTCCCGGCCTGCCCGGTTGACGCAATTTCCTTTGAAGTCAGAGAAGCACCGGCCTACAATGAAGCGGCAGTACAGCAGGCCAAACAGCAGAAGCAGGCGGAAGCCCTGCCGTGCGGATGTCCCGGCACCAATTCCAAGCGCATTGAAAGAACCGAAAGTGCCGAAGACACCTGCGCTATATCCAAAAACACTCCGTCAGTCAACCGTCTTTCCCAGTGGCCGGTACAGATAAAACTGGTGCCGGTAAACGCTCCTTATTTTGACGGGGCAAATCTGCTGATAGCCGCAGACTGTACAGCTTACGCTTACGGGCGCTTTCACGAGGATTTCATCAAAAACCGCATTACGCTTATCGGCTGTCCAAAGCTGGATGAGGGCGATTATACCGATAAGCTGACTGCGATTATCGAAAATAACAATATTAAGAGTGTTACTATTGTCCGTATGGAGGTGCCTTGCTGCGGCGGCATCGAGCAGGCGGCAAAACGTGCACTACAGGCAAGCGGTAAATTTATTCCGTGGCAGGTGGTAACCGTAACCACTGACGGGCAGCTGATAGAGTAACAAATCATACGGCGTGCGCCGTTCCCGGCAGAAAAACACGGGTTGCAGACAAAGCATAAGAGATGTTTTTAAACAGATACTTCTATCTAAAAACATCTCTTATGAATCCTTTTTATTTCTACATGCTCTAACGCTGTTACTATATCTGATTGGGTCAGATGTTACTGATTATGACGGTATCGGGATTCGTGCACTGCTTGCAGCTATCTTAATTCAATAAAGCTCCCGCAGCCTCCACAATAGCAATAACTTTATTTTCTTTTATGAAGCAGCAAAAAGGAGTATCGGTATCTACATCCTCAATCGAAAGAACGTGCCCTTTCGTGTATTGATTTGTGTCTTCAAACAAAGTATAAATATCAGGCTGGAAGCATTCATACTCTGAGGTTTCACCTGTATCAGTCAGTATTCCGTCTATTATCTCGACATTCCTAATAGTAATTCCATCCGACAAATCATCTACTGACCCAAACACCTTTACCGCGTTCATCCGCTGCCGTGATAACCCTATACTTGTCATAATCCGGAAACTCATAATACTGCCCATTAATCTCAGTGACACGGAATGTGTACTGATAGCCCTGATCAGGGACTGCAGTAGGAGTCAACATCTGCTCTTTCGTCGACTTGTCTAAATCAGTGGGAGCTGAACAACCGGCAAACAATGAGCACAAAACTATGCATATTAATGAGAATACTTTCCTAACACGCTTATTAATAGTGATAAGTGTGTGTGCATAAATCATAGACATCACCTCCTGATGTCACGAACTTAATAGATTGCAATTTTGACTTTTAAAATTTTACTATTTTTCAGTTTCCAAATCCAGCAAATGTTTTCCTTCCCCGACATAATACTCCGAGTCGCTTAATCCAAAGTAACATTCAAACCCTGTGCTCTTTTCTCTGACTTCTTTCGCATAATACACCTCTCCGTTCTCCATTTCCAGCAGAAGCGCGCCGGTCAGGTGACTGTTATCCGGCTCGGTATAAAAGCTGACAAGACGTTTTCCGGGTGTGGAAAGCGGAACTACTGCCTGTACATAGCCGGTCCCGGTCATACCCATAACCTCCTGATTTTCTTCCTCCGTATCTGCTTTCCGAAGCTTTTCCTTGTGAAACTCGCCAAGCAAAGCATTGTAAAGGAATCCGACCTCATGCCTGTCATAGTCAATCAAAATCGTCTCACAGGTACATTCCTCAATCCCGTAAATTCCATCCGGAGCAGATGTATAAGTCCCGTACGGAATCATCACCTCTGCCCTTCCTACCAGCCGTTTTGCAGAGACCTTTTCGCATGTCCTTTCGATTTCATTTTGAAATACATACGCAAGAACACTGCCTGCCACAACCACACATAACACAAGCGCACTTACGAAAAACTTCTTCGTCGAAACCTTCCTAAGACGCGGAACCTTACTATGTAAAACATAGCAAATCTCATACACCAGACAAACCGGAAGAACCGGAATCATTGTCATTCCTAATACCGCTCCCAACACTCCGAGAAAAAAGCCGTCCCAACCGTAACAGGTACTAAAGAAGAACCCCACTCCGAATATTGCTCCCAAAATGCCGCATACCGGTATCAGAAGCCACGGCAGAAAGGAAATCAGGAAAATTATCTTTGCAGCCTTGTTTTTCATAAAAACATCCCCCTTATCATTTTATAAGATACCTCACTATGTTTTTATCATAGCATATCTGTATGAAAATAGGCAAGTATTTGGTCAGATTACCGATAAATTTCGTCTTTTATAAATTCCGATACTGCCTTTTCTATTTCCTCTGAATGCCCGACCATCATATGTCCTCCCGTTTCAAATGATATAAATCTGCAATTCGGAAACCTGCCGAGCGCATTCAGAGTATCCTCATAGTTTGCCAATTTATCATCTTTGGCATGTAAGATAAGGGACGGAACCTGTAAAGCTTCAATTTGATAAGTATCAAAATTTCTTGCCATATCGGGATTGGTAACGGAAGCGTCTAAGATTACACCCTCTTTCCTGTCTTTAACAGGAAGCATACTGTATATTGTAGAAGGCTTCATTCCCATAATCGGTTCAAATAGCGGACTGATTAAAAACATTGCATAATCATTGCATAAGAACGCAGGCGGTCCCGCATATTCGGAATATTTCTCCGGCTTTTCTGTACATGGCATTGCGGAGCAGTATAATATGAGGCCCTTTGTTCGTTCGGGATAATCTAAGGCAAATCGTATTGCAATACTTCCGCCTGCCGATGTTGCTAACAAATAGACCTTATCAATTCCCAATTCGTCTAACAACTCAGCATACGCAAAAGCCTGTTCTGCAGGTGTTCCTTTCCCTAAAACATCACTTCCCGGATACCCAAATCTTGACGGAGCAAGGATTCTGTAATCAGAGCTAAAATCCTTACAGGTGTCATAGGCCTGGTCGTAACCGCCAAAAATTCCATGAACGGATAGGATGACTTCGCCTTCTCCCTTATCAACATAACTCATATCACCATAGCTCAGGTTCGCTGTTTTTGCTCCATATGCGACAAGCCGTTCCTTCCCCTCCTTCACCGCAATATTGCACCGTATTCCCTGAACAATCAAATATATTGCAAGGACAAGCAGAATACTGCCCACAATGTATATCCACATACGTTTATACCGAACCTTTCTCACTGATTTTCCCATTGCTATCGCCCCTCTCCTTTATAGGTTTTGCAAAATTCTTGTACCATTAGGGTAAGTTCCTGTTTTGCTTCTTCTACATCGCCGGGGTGCATATCATATTTTTGCAGCAGATAAAAGATAGGAGTATAAAAGCGTAATGCGATAACATGCGGATTATCTTTTTTTATAATTTTTGCATCTATAAGGTCGGAAAATATCTTTTCTTCGTGTTCGACTGCCCCACTGATAAACAAATCCTCAAAAAGCCGGTTAAGTCCAGGATTGTGATAGCGCTCTATCATCAGCATTTTTCGAAATTTTGCCGCCACCTCATCCTGCAAATAAAACAAAAATAAAGCAGTTGCAAATTCTACGATTTTTTCCGTAGCCGCTGCCCGGTAGGTAATGTCAGCCTTAGGCGTATCCGGCAGCCGCAATTCATTTCTGACCTGTTCCATTCTGTCGGAAAAAACTTCTACACAGGAATCAAAAATATCTTGTTTACTCTTATAGTGCTTATATAAAGACGGAGTTTTTATTCCAACTGCTTCCGCAATTTCCCCAACATAAACCGCACTATATCCTTTTTCTGAAAATAAGGTTAAGGCTTCGTTGAGTATCCTCTGTTTCGTATTCATTCCTGCTCCTCCTCTCGGCTAATTATAATTAGCTTCTATTATAGGCTAATCCTAATTAGCTGTCAAGAGAAAACGCAATATACCCATTTTATTTCCGTGCTACCACCGTGAACTCACCCGGCACTTTTTCATTTGTCCATGCCGGGTGCTCATCAAACTGCTTCAGCGTAAATCCACTATTTATTACCGAATTAATAATCTCACTGATGGTATATTTTCTGTAGCTGCATTTCGGCATTTGTTTTCTAATCTCTTCGGAATAGAATCTTGCATGTGCCATCTCGCCTTCAAAGATTTCAGTTGAAAAATAGCTCATCGTAGGATTTTCAAGCTTCAGAATATCTTCTATTTTGGTAAACGGGTGGAAATCACTGCATATCATTTTTCCTCCCGGCTTTACCAGGGAATACATCATGCCCATAAACTCATCAATATCATGGAAATAATGCAAAATTCCCCCTTCCATAAATACGACGTCAAAATAATCCGCATACTTTGTCCTGTCAATCTCCAGAACATCACCTACTTCAAAATTGATACTTACATTCGCCGCCTCTGCCACTTCCAGCGCATATCTTTTGTTATCCTCGGAAATATCAAACACTGTCACTTCCGCCCCCAACAACGCCAGCGGAATTGCCTTTTTCCCACAGGAGCCACAGATATTGGCCACTTTGATATTCTCATATGTATCAAAAAAGTTTGCATACCTTCTTAGCATTCCTACCGGATTCTCCATATCCTGTTTTGCCCGCTCCTCCGGTGTTCCGCTATGCTCCACCCAGAATTCATACGCACTGTATTCCCACGCTTTTTTGTTTTGCTTACTATACTCTCTCATAACCACCTCCGTCACGACCCGCACGATTTATAATTCCGGACTCCCGCGCACCAGATTCCGTAGCAGATTGCCAGAAATACCACGATTCCAAGCGGGTATAGCCCAACAATCCATCTGGTTGTCTTTCCTAACAAATACTGCAGCGGATAATATTGAATAAGCGTGTACGGAATGATATAAGTACAAAAGCGCATGATTCCTTTTCCGTAAATGTCTATCGGATATTTGCCGTGGGATTTTGCCCCATACGTCAGGACATTGATAATCGAGGTGTCCTCAATTGTGAAAAAGCAAAAGCTTGCCCCAAGCATAAACAGACCGATAAACAACAGCGTCCCGCCTATAAGCATAAGCAGTAATGTAACAGCTGTAGCAGTACTCCATACCACCTGGCTGTGTCTCACCCCGATGCACAGGGTAATGATTGCCGTAATCATCGGACCGGTTCTCCCTATTTCAAACCGTGTTCCGATGATTTGCAGAATCGGGCTGCACGGTCTGAGTAACATCCGGTCAAACTCTCCGCTCTTTACCATTCCGGAAAATGCTTTAAACCCGTTTCCGAACAGCTCTGCTAATGTAAACGACATCTGTATGACAGAAAAGCAAAGAAGTATATCCCCGTAGGAATAGCCTTTGATTTCTTCCAGACCGGAAAATAAAAATTTGATTGCAACAAATTCGGTAAACGCAATCAGAAATCTCCCGACTATCATAAGCAAAAAGGATAATTTATATTCCATTGCGCTTCTGACACAAACGGATGCGTACCGCAGATACAAGGTAATACTTTTTTTAACTTTCATCTCATCAGCCCCCTTGTACTACGATTTTCTTTTCTACTCTTGTCCGGATAAGCTCTCCGACAACAATCAGAGTAACTACCCAAAACACCTGCTTTAAAATCATAGGCAGAATATCCGCTCCCGCCAAATCTCCGGAGTAAATACGAAACGGCACATTCTGCATATAGGCAAACGGCAGCAGCTCCGCTATTTTAAGGTAACCTTCCGGGAAGAACGGAAGCGGAATGATATTCCCGCATAAAAGGTCAATCGCTCCCGTAAACACCATTCTCCACCCCTGTGGGGATACGGTAAAAAAGCAGAGCAGATAGACCAGCATACAAAACGCCACCGTAATGCCCATACCGAGTACCATCGTAAGAAGAAACAGCATAAAAGCCCCCACGCTCACCGGCAGTCCCATCCGGCACGGCTTTGGCATCAGAAAAGCGCACAATAACACCGGCACACATCGAAGCAGCACCTCCGAAACTCTTCCGCCCACAATCCTTGTAAACCACATGGAATATAGGGAAACCGGGCGGCAAAGCTCATATGCTACGTTTCCGCTCCGAATCATTTCAAAAATATCGTTGTCCGCTGCCCATGTATTAAAAAGAAACAGAAACGCTTCCTTTAACCAGATGTAGGAAACAATGGAAGAATAGTTCATCGGCAGATTTCCGCCGGAGGCTTCCGCAATCGCCTTATATGCCAGACATTCCATAAGTCCCCAGATAACCTGTGTCGTCAATGCCGTCACCGATGCCATACGGTACTGGACTCCCGTAGCAAACCGCAGCCTGAAAAATAAAATGTATTTTTTCATGACACCCTCCTACATAATATCCAGTTTTCGGTAGAGAGCCGCCATCACATGGTCAAGGGTGAGTGCCTCATCCGACACCGCATTACCGTCAGCTAAAGCTACATTGTCCCCGGCAGCTGTTGCTTTATCCCTGCCATCCATTGCCGCCCTTCGAAGGTCCTGCAGGCTTCCGTCCAGTAATATCTGACCTTTTCCGATTAGTATCACACGCTCTGCGATTGCTTCAATATCCTGCATGTCATGGGTTGTTAAAATGACCGTGGTATTATGCTCCCGATTTATTTTCTTAATGAAATCCCGAACCGCCAGCTTCGACACCGCATCAAGCCCTATGGTCGGCTCGTCCAGAAACAGAATCCGCGGCTCATGAAGTAATGATGCCGCCACTTCACAGCGCATACGCTGTCCTAACGATAATTGTCTCGTGGGCGTTTTCAGAAGCTCGCCAAGCTGCAAAAGCTCAGTCAGTTCTTCTAGCTTATTGTTGTACTTCGGGGTAGAAACAGAATAGATTTCCTTCAAAAGCTCGAAGGAATCAATCACCGGAATATCCCACCAAAGCTGGGAACGCTGTCCGAAAACAACACCGATTTGCCTGACATACTCGGTTCTGTTTTTCCATGGAACCCGTCCGTCCACCACACAGCTTCCGCTGTCCGGCGTTAATATTCCGCTTAGAATTTTGATTGTAGAGCTCTTTCCTGCTCCGTTCGGACCTATGTAGCCTACCATCTCACCTTCATCAATGGTAAAGCTCACATCATGAAGCGCATGAATCACCTCATGGTCTCTTCGAAACAAAGCTTTGCAGGCTTCACCAAAGCCCGCATTTCGTTTTGCAACCTTGTACGACTTACATACCTGTTCCATCGTAATCATTGTTACTTCCTCCTGGTAGTTATATTTTGCGACGCTTCTTCCTGCGTCATATCTTGCCAAGTCGGTCTGGTTTCGCTGGATTTTGCCAGTCAAATACCGCATAAAATACATTTCTTATGAAGTTGGAATTATATACTATCATACATGCAGATTCGTGTCAACAAATTTTTCCGGTAGTTTTCCAGCCGTAATTCATTTTCGAAACGATTCAAAATACTTCACCGCATGCTCCGAGTATGGGGTATCCAGATAAACATAGTTGAATTCCCGGAAAATATCCCACCCGTTTACCTTAAATTCTGCAAGGGCATTGTTCTTTTCTCCTACGGCACGGTAGGAAAAGGTGATTCCACTGCCCTTCTCTAACAGCTTTGTGATGAGTCCAAAGCTGCTCACGGTCGTGACTCTGTCAAACTCGCCAAAAGAATAATTACTCCCCGCAAGAAGCTGTGCAAGAATATTCCTCGTTCCGCTGCCTTCCTCGCGAAGGATAAGGGTTTCCTTCCATAGCTTGTCCGGAGCTACCGTTTCTCCGGCAAAAGGATGACCCGCTCCGCAAAGTCCTACAAACGGTTCTTTTCTGTAGACACGTGACTTATAATGAGCACGGTCAAAGCTTCCCTCAATCAGTGCAAAATCAAGCTCCCCTTTTGACAGGGATTCAAGCAGATGCTCTGTATTGTCAACATTCACGGAAATGCTGTTTGACGGTTCTTTCAGATACTCCGCAATATGCTCTGCAATCACATACTCTCCGATTGTTTTTGTTGCACCTATCGCTAAGGCACAGCCTTTCTTTTCCTTTAGCTGTATTTTTAGCTTCTTTTCCTGATAAACTATATTCTCGGAATACTTTTTCAGTATCTGTGCTTCGTCGGTCATTTTAAGACTTTTCCCGTCATAAATGAAAAGCCTGCAGCCGTAGAACTTCTCCAGATACTGTATGTGCTGTGTGACCGCAGGCTGGGTCATATTCAGCAGTTCTGCGGTCCTTCGGTAGTTCATTACCCTGCAAAGAGTCAGAAAGGTTTCGATTCTTGTATCAATCATAGGGTTCACCTTTATAAGATATTTTTATCATATAATGCAAAATGATAATTAGATTTTATCAAAAAATTGTGCTAATATCAAGCATAAGAACGTAAAGCATAAGAATCAGGAAAGGAACATTATCATTATGGAAGCTATTAAAAAAGCCGGAAAATTAGTGCCGGGCTTTGCTCTCGCACTCATAATTGCGGCATTGGCAAGATTCTTGGAAAGCCTACTGCCGATTCATCTTGTCGGTGCATCTGTTATCGCACTTTTTATCGGAATGATTATCAATCACTTCCGAAAACCGGGCGAGCTGTTCTCTATAGGTCTTAAATTTACCTCAAAAAAGATACTGAAATTTGCAATCATTCTTCTCGGTGCAAGCCTTAATATCAGCATTATTCTTAAGGTCGGCAAAATGTCACTGTGCGTTATGGTGTTTACACTTCTGACCTGCTTCGGTATCGGTCATTTTGTCGGGAAGGCATTAAAAATAAACTGGAAGCTCTCCAACCTGATTTCCGCAGGTACGGGTATCTGCGGCGGCTCGGCCATTGCGGCTATCGCTCCCGTTATTGATGCGGATGACAGTGATATTGCCTATGCAATGTCCGCAACGTTTCTTTTTGATATGGCAATGATTGTGCTTTTTCCTATTATGGGACAGGCAATGGGGCTTACGGATATGGCATACGGCTTATGGGCAGGTACTGCGGTAAACGATACCTCCAGCGTGGTAGCGGCAGGCTACGCTTTTTCGGAAGCAGCCGGTGATTTTGCGACTATGGTCAAGCTCACGCGCACCCTTTCCATTATTCCGACAGTTATCACTTTCGCACTTATTTCCGCGCATCTAAAGAGAAAGGAAGCTGTAGCTTCCGGTGAAGCGGTTAAGGCAAAGTTCAACATTACTAAAATTATTCCGTGGTTTATCCTTGGTTTTCTGGCACTTGCGGCACTAAACAGCTTCGGTCTGATTCCGGAAGCATTTTCTTCGGGGCTTAAGAATATCAGCAAATTCCTCATGGTCTCCGCACTTGCGGCAATCGGTCTGAATACGAGCTTCAGGGATATGAAAAAATCCGGCTTCGCACCTATGCTCCACGGATTTATCATTTCGGCACTGGTGGTTATCGTAGCCATTGCGGTTGAATATTTTATGGGAATTGTGTAAGACACCGGTATAAAAAGAACAGGGGCTGTGCGTTTCATTCATGCGACAGCCCCGATATCCTGCACACTCGTAAAAATCAGTCTCCAAAACAGATTCCAAGCGTCTTTGCCTCTTTTATTAATGAGCCCTCCGGGTCAACAGTCTTAAGTTTGCCTGCAACCTCTTTCAAAGGAACATTTACAATTTCATTATTCTTAATTCCAACCATATAACCGTATCTTTTTTCAAGGACATTTTTGGCAGCCGCAGCTCCAAGTCTGGACGAGAGTATTCTGTCATACGGGCATGGACTTCCGCCTCTCTGCATGTGTCCCGGAATTGTAACCCGTACCTCCTGACCGATTTTCTCACTGATACGTGCACCGATTTCATATGATACTGAAGGATATACTGATTTTTTGAGTTGATTTTTCAATTCCTTTCTGGGTAATTTTGCCATTTCCTTTGAGATAGCTCCCTCTGCAACCGCAAGAATGGAAAATCTCTTTCCCTGCTTACTTCTTTTGTCAATGGCATCACAAATAGAATTAATATCATAAGGAATTTCCGGAATCAGAATAATATCCGCACCACTTGCGATACCGGCATAACACGTAAGCCACCCTACTTTATGTCCCATAATTTCTACAATAAAGACTCGACTATGTGATGATGCTGTTGTGTGTATACTATCTATTACATTAGCGGCAATATCCACAACGCTTTGAAATCCAAACGTTATATCAGTACCCCAAAGGTCATTATCTATAGTTTTAGGGAGCGTTATTATATTCAGTCCCTCTTCTGAGAGAAGATTTGCGGTCTTATGCGTTCCGTTCCCCCCTAAAATTACAAGACAATCAAGATTCCAGCTCTTGTAGTTTTGCTTCATTGCCTCAACCTTATCAAGTCCGTTTTCATCAGGCACACCCATTTTCTTAAAAGGCTGTCTGGCATGGAAGAACTGAAACTCTTACAATTACAGAGCGCAAGTAATGAAGTCCGGTTATCATATAGAGTGCTTCTCGTTTACAACTTCCGATACATCATCTTATCACGCGTAAGAATCCCCTCTGAAATCATATCACGGCGAATTGTGCAGAAATCATCATGGAAATCTGCAATCAGAAGGTTGATTTCCTTTTCTGTATATTCACGTCCAGGCTCAAAGGCCTTCGCAATTTCTTCCAGCACAATCCGTTCTTTTTTTCGCTGGCTCGGAATGCTTTTTAACTTTCCGTACCGAAAGAAGCTGTCTATTACTTTCTTACGATAAATTTCATCGCGCTCCTTCTGCAGTGCCAGCTCCTCCGATTCTTCCTTCAAAATGTCAAGAATCGTGACGTTGAAAATCTCCGGATTGATGGAATACATTGTATAATACTGGTCGCGCTGCGACTTTACTGCGCCGACATCCTCCAGCTTTTTCAGATGGAACGAAACAGTTGCGGGGGTGATGCCGATTCTCTCTGCCAGACGCTCCACATACATATCCTCCGTCACAAGAGACTTCAATATCTGAATTCTGGATTTGTCCGCCAGACACTTAAATAATGCAATTGCACTTTGTTCTGTCATACGTTCTCCTCTCTCTGCTGCTTATAAAAGCTCGTGCAGCTTTTCCATAATTTCCGAAACAGCCGAAAGCTTTGCTTCTTCAATGAGAATTTTCCCTGCATCCGCATTCTTCTTCGCTGCTGCCAGGGATGCTTCCCACTGCGCCGGAATCACCGTTGCCTTCTTAAGGAGCGTCTCCTTAAAGCTCTCTGTATCCTTCGTTGTTTTTTTCGAGGCACTCCAGAGTGCCTTGAAAATGTCATAGATGTTTGCTTTCGCCTTAAGTACATTGCTCTCGTCCCTTCGACCGTCAGAAGCGAGTGCCGACGCCTCCTCTAACGTCTGCTGCTTTCTCATATCCAAAAAAGCAAAAAAATCTTTTTCTAATTCGTTCATAGAATCAATCCTCCCTAATTTATTTTGATATCTATCTAATTGACGTTTTGTATTATACTCATAAAGTTACTATTTGTCAATATGTTTTTATAAATATCTAATTAGAATCGCAACAATTCATCATTTCAGTGTGTAATCGTTGCGTATCAAGCTATATCACCAATACGTTTTTTGCAATGTTTTTTTGCAATTTCAATAGCAAACTCTATAGCAAGGATTCGATAAGCTTCCAGGCTTCCTCTGCATTACTTGGATATACAATGATAAGCAAATCATCCTGCATGAATTTTATTTTATTATTTTCATTCGTAAGGATATTGATCACCTGCTCTTTGGTCAGTGAACGAATATCACCCAAACATCCGTCAAGGTCATAGATATCCGGTTCACCAAGAATACACCAATGCATTGTAGTGTAGCCCGTGGCATCATAATAATCGTGATTTTTCACCATTTCCTCAGCTGCATGCGCAACATAGTGACCCTCATAATGAACAGGCATTCCATTCTTAAGTGAAACGTATGTGCTCTCCTCAATAAAACCAAAGCTTTCAAAATCAGGAATATACTCTATAAATGCATCCGGTGTTTCGGAAATTGTTGAATTCGTATAGTTATCCCCTGCAGTTATAGGGAATAAATTAAAGTCAAGCGGATGCTCCCAAAACCAGTCAAACACTTCCACCAGTGATGCATAGCTATCGTTCCAGGACGCTGAAATATGATACCAGCCTTTATCGGTTTGAAAAGTCAATGACTTTTCGGCATCCTCTCTTCCTCTGGCAACAATCTGTATGCCGTCTCTCTCGGTAACAGTTACCTCAGGCTCCAAAATATTACCGTTTTCATCTATCGCTACATCGATACAATCCTTCACAACAGGAATCTCATCAAAGCCTGCAAGAACCTTTAAATCACTATAATCCTTAACTCCGTCAGTGCTTCTTCTGCCCCAAAACAGTTCCACACAATACAGACTGCCGTCCTCATTATACCGGGCTGCCAGATTGAACAGCGGGTGAGAGTCAATAACCGGAATCACTCCGTTTGTTTCCAATTCGCCGCGCTTATCGGAAAAGTATCTTGTCTCGGCATAGGGAAAAGCTGACAAATCAAGACTGGCCGAATCACTCGAATTTCCACCTGTACCAGTATTGCAATACTTGAAATAATCGTCAGCCGAATATCCGGCATTCCATTTCTGAATTGTATTCGCTCCGGTATCATTGTGAAGAGCAAACGCTGTGACAACCACAAGACACAGGCAGGCAGCCATTGCCCCCCATTTTATCCACATAGGCTGTTTCTTCTTTAATTGTACAGTTCCTGCTTCATTGATAAAGCTTTCATCAATTCCTTCCATTATTTCGTATAATTCTTCTTTCTTCATAATTCGAATCCCCTTTCCAAAAGGTAGCTGCGTAATTTCTTCCGAAGACGGTTTAGATTCACGGATACAGAGTTTTCACTCATACCACATCGCTTTGCGATATCAGCAACACTGTCTGAGTACCAATACCTGCATACAAACATGACTCTCTTCTCTTGCGGCAGGCTTCCCAGAAACGCATTGATTGCTTTCATCAGTTCACTTTTATCAAGTTCCTGATATGGCTCAGTCCCACCGGAAACACATTCCGCCAACTCATCCAATACAATTGCTATCTGCCCGTTTCCTCTTTTATCCGCATTCATCCTCTTATATAGATTAAAGGATATATTTCTTGTAAGCTTACCGAGGAATGCCCTGAACATACCCGGTCGATTCGGCGGAATAACATTCCAGGCTCTTAGATATGTATCATTTACGCATTCTTCGGCATCCTCCGGGTTCTTCAATATGTTTCTTGCAATAGAGCTGCAATAGCTTCCATACTTCTCCGAGGTTTCTGCTATCGCTTTTTCATCTCTGTCAAAATACAACTGAATAATCTCGTTATCTTCCATGGCCATGTGGTAAGTACCTCCTTTCATCTATATAGACAACTTTTTGATTCGAATCTTACACAGCTTTCAGATTTTTTTCATTATTTCAAAAATCGCCGAGGGCTATGACCTCAGCGATTAAAAATGAGTTTTCTGCATGGCATTTGCTGCTTGCCTATATTTACTCAGTTTACTATTTTACAATTCTAATACTCTATCTCTTTCACAACCTTGTTTGTTCCATCCGAAACCAACTCAAAAATAGGATTCTCAGATTGCTTTCCGGCAAAATAATTTTCTGCAAGCTTCATCGCTTTTTCAAAATTACAGTGCTCAACAGCTTCATATGCTTCGTTATATAATACCTGATCATATCTTACAATTCTGCTGTCATCAACATCAACCATAAGTATTTTCACTTCTTCCTTTGTCTTATCCCCACAATTAATCCAGTCCTCCATAGCACATTGTACTGCTTCTTCTAAAGTTTCACAGTAAAATACACAGTTTATTCTACTAACCGCGTCAGGGAATAAAATCTGCCTTGTATATTCAAAAATAGCTTCCGTTGCATCCTTTGGGCATGTCTTATACGATCTAAGCTCCATATCACGTATCTGTCTCTCAAGATATAATGCGGAATAATAAGTTGCATAAAACACTTCTTTGTTTTTCTTAAGTGCCATAATAAATGGTTCTGCATCTTTATAGCGTTTGTTAAAATCCTTCTTAATCTTATTCCCATCGTCCGTTCACATCGAAGAAATATCCCAGATTAATACGGACCTCCTGTCTTTCAATATCCTTATTTGTATAACAGCATTTATCAAATCCAATCAGTTCAAACCCTTGATGCAAATAAAAGCCGATGGCATTTGTGTTGCAGGATTGCGTTTCCAGAATGAGAGCCCTTCGCTTTTGCTCTTTCGCAACTTCCTTAGCCTTATCCATAAGAAGCTTCCCATACCCCTGTTTCTGTAGTTCATCACATACCCACAGTTCCGTTACCATCAACCTGTTCGACCAATTCTCAGGGCACACTTCAATACATGCAAGCAACTCGCCATTAGCCCCAATTATGCCGTAAGCCTCGGCATCCTCCCAATGATCCTGATACAAACTATCGGGAAAATCATATTCATCCGGCGTATGAACAATCTCTTTTTCTGCTTTCTTACGAATCAGATGAATCGAGCATCCTCTTTCATCCATAGGAGATATTTCCACATCATAAAAGCTGTCACTTCTTGTAACCATCATGATTGGAGTTCCCTTCCAGTGCTCCTTTGGCAAATACCTGATTGCGTATTTGGGCTCTTCCAGATCCGGCAACATCTCAAATACCCGCCAAGTCGCCAGCTTCTCCTTCATCTTGAAAATAACGCTTTTCTCTACCCACTGATAAGCAACAGTCTCACCTTCCTGTAATGTTACTGCAGACTTCTCACAAGACACAGTAGCCAAATACACCACATAATGGCAATGATTTTTGCTTACAGTCATCCTTCCTATCTCAAGCAACGTATCTGCCCAAATCCCTGTTTCTTCATGCAGCTCCCTCTTTGCACATTCCAAAGGTTTTTCGCCCTGTAAAGCAGAACCACCGGCAGTAAGTTCCCAGCAGCCCGGATATCCTTCTTTTCGGAAATCTCTCTGCATTAACAAATAAGTTCCATCTATATGCCTTACCGCTATGTCACAAACCAAATGATATTCCTCATCAGAAAAAGCAGACTCTTCTCCCCGGACAAGAACTTTCCCTTCAACTTTATTAAAATCTCTGTCGTAACAATCCCATAACTCACTCATGATTATTCTCCCGCATGATCTATTTTTTCAGATACTCACAAAGCAGACTTAGTTTCTTGTGAAAGTAAAATCGCTCCGTCCTTTAATATCACTGCACTACTTTCCCGGCGTATTTTTGTGTAGGTTTCAAAACGATTCTCGCACAAAATATCAACCTTTTGTATATCTGTTCTCCAGTACAAATTCACTATATTTCATTCAAAAAATGCCCTGCATTCTAAAGAGCCTTTGTTGCTTACCTGTGTCTTACCGAGAGCTACCCAGGTACAAATGGTTACTCACGATACCACCGAGGGATGGGATTCTCCATGCTGTCAAACATGTTCAGCACGCTTTTGTTGAGAGTCATAACTGAATCAAGCTCATCCGGAGCCCAATACTTAGCCCAAACAATGGAAGTAATGGCGCTTGTGGCAAAATATAGTGCAAATAACTTCCAAAATTCTTCTGGCACTTGATTCTCAAAATATCCATCAATTTGCCCTTTGGCAAAAATGGGATACTCAGTGCCGATTCGATTGAACTCATACCAGGGATCTCCGATGTTGTCGAAGTCCACAGTGTGCCAGTCGATGACCCACAATTTCCCTCCGTTAATAATTTAGTTTCCCATGTGATAATCACCATGATGATGGCACAGAGGACGCGATTTCAGAAGATATTTATTTTCTTCAATAAAACGCAGAATTCTTTCATCCCCTACAAATGAAATTTCTTCTTTGAGGAATGCCTCCAACCTTGGTTCAATTACTTCAAAATATCGGTCATACCAATTTTTTGAAGTATCTACTTTAGGAGAATTTTCATGTATTTTCCGGAGAATACTCCCCGCCTGCACACCATAAGCGTACTGCTCACAGTAGGATGCTTTAGGAAGAACTTTTTCCGCTTCCTCTCCCTCTACCCAAGAAAGCAGAGTATAAACCTTTGCGTCCTCATCGCATTTTTCAAAGGCAATACACTCTGGTACTGAAAGAGCTGCTTGGCTCAAATGGTTCAGATAGTCGTATTCATTCTTTTTCCGTGTGTATTCAGCAGCATCAGCACTCCGTAGAAGGTATGTTAAACTGTCCTTTTCTACCCGATACTTTCTATCCCCAGACATTCCTTTTGAAATTTACCGAGCCCTTTAGAGCAAGGGATGACAATAGAACGGAGTTCTATTGTATGTTACTTAATCTAACTATTAGTTGTTTGAAATCATCTGTTTCCCTAATGCAATCAAAAACTTTTCTTTGCAAGATGTTTAAGACCATGCCTGTTACCGTGCCTTCCCAATTCCTTCCAACTGTTTTAGGATTGAATGTGCATCTGTTGGCTAATATTGATTTGTATTTTTGTTCTTTTAAATCGGTGCAAGCATCATAATTGGTTGCAGTTTTTTCTGCTAATAGTAGATTTTCCATTACCTTTTCCGTATTGCCATTCTTACACCACAATTCTGCCAACAAACAATAATTCATACACAAGCGGCAATTATAAAACAAACTGTCTTCATCTTTATTTAAAACCAACCTGTACAAATTGTTCGCAGTTTCAATAAGTTCAATTTTTTGCAAATCGGATAATTCCTTACCCATTAACCCATTTGATGCAAGCATACTTATAATTCCAGAAGAACAATCTATCATTGAGAGCAATAAATTTTGACATTGTTTAATTTGTTCTTCGCCTATATATATATGAGAAAGTAAATGTTCCCTACTTAAATACATATCTGGCATTTCGTTTGCGAGTTTCAATGCTAAATCTTGTTTGCCAACATCTTTATAATTATAACATAAAATTTGTATAGCACTATGTCTTATTGAATCAGTGGTGCAATCTTCCAAAATCCGTTCGCATATACTGATTGCTTCTTCAACAAAGCCGTGCTCCGAACTGTACTTACAATGTTCTTCCGTATCGTTATACTGAATTAAAGAATGGGATAGATTCAACATCCATTGATAATTTCGCGGATATTTAATCAGCACATCTCGACTTAAAACAATGTTGTCTAACATTTTCCCAAGCCGGTTGTTTTCACGATAAATCTTCTCATACTCTTTTAATTCTTCTGTCTCTTCGGTTTCTTTCATACAGAGTAATTCATCTGCAGATACACCGAAAAAATTTGCGATTTGCGGAACAAGAGTTATATCCGGTAATGCTGTACCATTTTCCCACTTGCTTACCGCTTGGTATGATATGTTAAGATATGCTGCTAATTTTTCTTGTGTGATATCTTGTGCTTTCCTTAAAGATTTAATCTTATCTCCTATTTTCAACATAGAAAAACCACCTTGTAAAATTATTTCAAAGTACTTTGTAAGTATATTATAGCATGGTTTCTTGTGATTGGTATAACATATCAGTTTTATACAGTTCAACTGTGAGTTGAGTAAAATAGGTATGCAGAAAAATTGTGCGTGTACCGTATCGGTATCCACTCGACCGACCTATTTAAGTTTTTCTAACTGTTCGTCATACTGGAATTGGTTTACTTCTTATCTTTCACAAAGAACGAAATACAAAACAAGGCAGCCATAATAATAACGTAGACTTTATAAAATACTCGTGTAATGTCTGAACCTATTTTTATACCTCCGATAAAACACCTTTCTCAATGTAGGATTGGACAGAGCACATAAAACAACGATTACTGCCACAAGAGGCATTACAAAGCTAATCAGTCTTAGTGTTCTTCTTGCTTTCATACAATCACACTTCTTTGTCAAATTCAAATCTTCTGTTCTATTCATCCCAATAATCTATCGTATCTTGAGGTGTAGTATCAATTCCAAACAACTGCCGCATAAAATCCTCTTTCTCATGATAAAGATTGATTATTCGAATGTATTTATCTTCTATCCTATAAAACACATAATTTCTAGACACGAATATGTACCGATAATCTGACTCCACATCAAACATTTTCGATACCTCAGGACCCTTTTCTTCATAATCACAAAGCCCTCTTATTGTATCTGTTATGCTTTTGATAATTTTCTTTGCTTTATCCTCGCCATATTCTTGAGATATTGCCGATTTTAATGCACGTAGTTTATCCGCTGCATCAGGAGTATATTTTATCTTTTTCAATCAATTATCCCCAATTCCCGTTCCAAATCATCTGCATCAATCCAACCTTCCATTTCAGCTCGCTCCTCTGCTCGCTTCAAATCAAGCATCAGCATAGCAACCGCCTGTTCCCTCAACGCTTCTTTGCTATTCTTGGTAACAATAAAAGGAAGACCTTCAACATTTAAAGACTGCTGTATAAAGGTGTTAAATGCATCTGTCAATGTCATTCCGGTTTTTGCATAAATATCCTCGACCGCTCTTTTGATTTCTGAATTTATTCTTACTTGAAACGTTGAATCCTTTGGTGCAATAGCAACATTCAAATTTGTATCCATAAAACATGCCTCCACTTTTGTACATCATAACACTTCTTTCACTATATGTCTATACATTGTCATTACGCGCGCTTTTATGATATATATTTTCTATGCTTATTCACTCCAATTTTCAAGTTTCAAACCTTTCACTCTTTCAAACTCTTTAGTGTTATTAGTAACCACAGTATAACCTAATGCCTTTGCATGACCTGCGATCATCATGTCTAACGGTCCTATTGGAGTACCTGCTTTCTCTAAATCTGCTCGAATTTTCCCATAACTCTCAGCTGCCAAAGAATCAAAATTCATGATCTCAATATTTGCTAATAGCAAGGCTAGTGCAACTCTGTTCTTCTCTATCGCTTTGCTCTTTTCTACTCCATGTACCAATTCCGCATAAGTAACAGAAGAAATACATATATCTATTGGATCATGCTCCTGCAAACGCATAAATACTTGCTCTGGTTTATGTTTAATCGCATAAATACATATGTTAGTATCTAACATATATCTCATAATTCATCTCGCTCCTGCTCCAATCTGCCATCTCTTCCATCTTTCATAAAATCATCTGAAAACATGTCTATTGCCTGCATAAATGAGCTCCATTTATTTGTTTTTGGTATTAATAGAACGATATCTCCAATTCGATTTACTGCAACTTCATCTGTATTAAATCTACACTCTTTTGGAAGTCTTACCGCTTGGCTTCTTCCATTTTCAAATACTTTTGCTGTCATCATAATAATCAACTCCTTCCTTATATTTAGTATATATCAAGGTATATATTTCGGTCAATATAATAAGAATTTGCATCTCCAGAAAATTCAAATTCATGCATACTTTCAATCTCTCCGCAAGACTGAAAATTATCAGTCTAACGCAACAAGGTCAGACTTTTCATAATGATTGTGTCCTCGCAAACTCTTTTTATATTTCCAACACGTAATAGCTTCATCCAAACTTCTTCCCTGATTATCTTCAAAGAAATCTCGAATATATGTATTATACTCAAATTGCTTATCAATTGTTGTTTTTCCCTTTTTCTTTTCTTCTAAAATCTGATGATATGCATTAATTGCATCACCATATGTCTTTCCAGCATTGTTCTTTAACCATTTCTGGAACAAAACATTAAAAGAAAAACTTTTACCTATTTTTCCTTTAAAAAAGGCTCTATGCTTTTCGGAACATACTATATTTGATTCAATTAGTGTATTCTCTGTAATTAACCCAACATCTATTGTTGCTTTTCTTTTTGCAGAAGTTTCTAATACCTTACCTGTATCAAGAAAACAGGCAATCCTATCTGTAAGCTCAATCTTTCCACCCGAAACAGGCAGATTATTTTCTCTGCAAAACTCAACCAATTCTTCCTTCAAATAATAAAAACTTCGAAAAGTTTCTCCATCTAATTCCTTATTCAAATCTGGTCTTTCATCCATTTGCATCCTCTCCATCAAATTCAAATAATCGTGTGCTTTCAATCTCTTCTACAGACTGAAATTTTTATGTGCTCAACAAATTCAAATTTATAAAGCTCGATAATACGGACAAATATCTTCATAGTATCCGTCTTTCATACGAAAGCCTTTTGGTATTGTTCCTAATTGAATAAATCCGAGACGTTCATATAAATGTCTTGCATGTATATTTGTGGCAACAACTGCATTAAATTGCAAAACAGAAAATCCGTGTTCACGCCCTTTTTCAATACAATCCAATACCAGCTTTTCTCCTATGTGTAATCCTCTGCTATGAGAACTCACTGCATAACTTGCATTACAGATATGACCGCATCTTCCGATATTGTTCGGATGTAAAATATATAGTCCGTATATTTTTTCTGTTTCACTATCAACTGCAACACCCGTATAGGTTTGCTCTGCAAAAAAATCAGCGCCGTTTTCGAGAGTCAGAAATTCTTCTTGGGGAAAGGCATTTCCCTCCTCAACGATTTCATTCCAGATTTCTATCATCGCACACAAATCTTTTTCTTCATATTTGCGTATTACTATTTCCACTTCTTTTACCTCGTCAAATTCAAATTTGTTTAATTCCGAAAATCGGAATTTATTACTTATTCATTTCATCAACTAAGCTTGCTACTTTTACCGTCATTTCCACCCATCCAGGCACAAAACCACTGCGCAATGCATTTTTTACCGATTTAAGATTTGACCACGCACAGCAGTAAAATGGTACTTTGCCTCTTTCAATTATTTCAATTGCAAGATTACTTGTTAGTGATGAAGCAATTCCCATTCTTCGATATTCAGGCAAAACATCGACACCTATCTGCCACATATTATCACAATCCGCTGAACACGCTGCGAGACCTACAAGCTTCTCACCATCATATGCTCCAACTCCCAGAACATCTAACTCTTTTCTATCTGCACACAATGCATTCCCCCACATTGGAAGATACAAATCTGCAAAATCTTTTTGTTCTAACACTTTAAGGACATAATTGCACTCTAATCTTTTCAATCGTTCCATATCCGGCAAAAAATACTCTGCCATAAAACAGACTCTATATCCTTTTTCTTTCATCCGTTCATCAAGCCAGTGCATGTTAGGCGTCTCAAAACAATGATAAAATTCAAACTTACTCAGATATGTTTCAACTATTTCTTTAAATTCATCTTTCACAGATGCAACTACATTGCTTCCATAAGACACAAAATTACAAGCGATAGGTTCTTTATAATATTTTCTTGCCAAAGGTCCAACTCCAGATTTAACAAATACATTTGTATCCTGAAGGAAGTCAGAAACCTTTGCATTTGTGTCATATGCAGATTGCTGCAGTGCTATATCCATTATTTCTTTATTCGTCATAACTTACTTCTTTTTTTATTCTTTATCCAATACTAAATTATAAATTGTTATCATTCACTAAATCAGAATTTCATAAACAACTATATTTTATATTGCATATTTGTATATCTTGCCTCTTTCTCAATAAATCCAACTTTTTTATATATTGGTAATCCTTCTGATGTTGCTTTTAAATCTATCCTGCCTAATCCTTTTTCTTTCCCATAAGCAACAAGATTATTCATTAACTTCGTACATAATCCTTGACCTCTATATTCTGGTTCTGTATAAACACTAAGAACATCTCCATACAAACCATTCAATAATATTGAATTTGCTGGCATCTCAATAATATGAAGATATGCAACTGATACAATTCTATTTCCATCCTTTGCAACAAACGCTATCAATTCTGTTCCAAGTTTTCGAGCAAAATAATCGGGAAGTTGTTTTTCAATTCCTTCTCGCTCTTCATCACTTATAGAGCCAAAATCATCTATCATATATGCAATTCGCATTCTTATTAATTCATCTATGTCAGACAAATCTGCTTGTCCGAAAACAATATTCATATGAGACCTCCTCGTATAGCCAAGTATACTAAATAGGAATTAATTTAACTTTGCCATTAACCCCAGCAATCGGGAATGCATTATACAGTGTCTTTATAAATACCCTTGAAGCAAAAATCACCTACTATGGTTCCCGGCTACTCTTTAAGTTCCATTATTGATTTCCTACGAAAATACTTTTTTCAATGAAATGATATCTACAGAAAGTTCGCACATACTGAGGCCAATACAACTGT
>JAQXLY010000029.1 GCA_029012365.1 Lachnospiraceae bacterium
GACCAGAGATTTGCTTACAGCTTCCTTCAGATTTCACCTCACGATGAACACCCTTGCTGTTCAGCTATACACTTCCCACTACCTGGGCATGTTCGGGACTTTCACCCGTTAGAGCGCGCCCATGGCGCGCAAACACAAAAATTGAGCCTTTGACAAGGCTCAATCTCATCCCTCAGGTCAATTATTCTCTTCCTTTCAGGTGCATCCATTCTTCTCTTGTGACGGCAAAGACTTTTGTCCTCTCATTTACTTCGTCTTCAAATTCATCCACCTGATGACAGCCCCACGAGACAGCGGATTTTGCAGACGGCTCATTCGTATACTTCATATACGAAAATATCTCACCAAACGGTGTGTTTTCAAAGGTCCAATCCCGTACCGCAGATGCTGCTTCCTTTGCATAACCCTTTCGCTGCATATCCTTTCGAATATGATATCCTATCTCCGGTTTTATGACACCACCGATATTTTGCATCGTAAGACCGCAATCTCCTATCATTTCGCCGGTATCCTTTAGGCAGACTGCCCACAACCCGAATCCAAAGATTCTGTATCTTTCAACATTTCTTTCTATCCAGTTTCTTACCCTTTTTTCATCAAAGGAATACGGATAGTGCTGCATAATATCCGAATCCGCTAATACTGCATAAAGTGCATCATAATCATCCATATTCATTTCTCGTAAAATTAAACGATTGGTTTCTATTTTCATGCTTGTAATCCCCCAAAGCTTACCGGCATTTATTCCAGCACCTGTAATAATTCTTCTGCATCTTTCCGTATTAAAGGAGCCATACTGTCCTTATACCTGCTTAGCTCAATCCCCAATACCGCCTCTCGTATTCTATCGCATAATTCCGGTCGGAATAAAACTACTTCGTGCAATGCGCTGAGACATTGACGGACTACAGTTGGCTTTTCGTCATTTAGTAAAAGACTCAGCTTATCAAAAGAAGCCTCCAGCTTCCCTTTTGAGTCCCATCTTGCCTGGGCACAGGCAAGACAAAATCCTCTGGTTCTGACATATGAACTTTTCTCATTCAGCATCGCTATGAAATCATCAAACAAAGAGTAATAAGCATCCGATTCCGCTGATTTTGCACCGATTTCCTTTGAAAATTCATATGCACATTTATCGTCCTTGTCTTTCAGCTTACTAATAATTTGATTTCTGTCCATATCCTAACATTATCCCTCCTGTAACAATATCCCCGCCACTGCATACTATTCATACGCCATTTCATATATTTTCAGGATATCATCATATCCCAGTGGTTTGTATCCGATTAATGTTCTCGACTTGTTTCTGGAACAGTCAAGTGCAAGCTTTTCGAGAGACTGTCTCTCAACCCCCAGAGGCTTTAGATTTACAGGCATTCCAATCGAACAATAAAACTGTTCCTGTTTATTGATTGCCTCTTCCACCGTCTTTTCCGGATGTTCAAAGTCAATCTCCAGATTCCAGACATTATGTGCATATTGCATCCATCTGTTTATATTTGCTGAATAAACATACCTCGCCCAGCTGCACCAGATTGCGGCAAGGCCGGCACCGTGTGCTATAACAGGATACATTCCGGATACCTCATGCTCAAACTGATGTACTACGAGCTGGCATTCTCTTCCGCACTGTGTAAGTCCGTTATGTGCAAGAGAAGACGCCCACATCATATTGGCACGTGCTTCATAATTTTCCGGATTTTTTAGGCAGTCAACTCCGGCCTTCATCACATTTTTTATAACAGCCTCCGCGATTGCATCCGTCAAATAAGTATCTTCCCCCGGACAAAAATACCGTTCTATTGTATGCATTGCAATATCAACAATTCCGCATGCCGTCTGATATTGATTTACCGTATAGGAAAGCTCAGGATTTTCAATTACGAAATCCATTCTGTTGTTGCTGCAATTATATCCCCTTTTTTCTCCGGTTTCACTGTTTGTAATGACACAGGAATTTGACATTTCTGAGCCGGCTGCGGCAAGCGTTAGAATTGCACCTTTATGTAATGTCTTTTCAGGTGCACATTTTCCCAAAGAAAAATCCCAGACATCTGCATCGGGGTTTGCTGCCCCATTTGCAATATCCTTTGCAGAGTCCATGACAGAACCGCCGCCAACGGCCAAAACAAAATCGACCCCTTCACGTCTGCACAAAGCAATTCCTTCTCTCACAAGCTTTAGCTCCGGATTTGCCACAACGCCGCCTAACTCTACATAAGCAATGCTTTCCTCTTCCAGGCACTTCTTCACCCTGTCCAATAATCCGCTTTCTTTTGCCGATTTACCACCATAATGAATCAAGACTTTACACGGGTGATACTCGGCAATAATCTTTCCAACCTTATATTCTTCCTCTTTTCCAAAGTACACTTTCGTAGGTGTTTCATAAATAAAATTATTCATCTTATGTTCCCTTTCTTCTCTGTTAAGCTGAGTGATACCCATGCAAATAATCTATCAAATGTAAGCATATTCTCTCCCATCAAATCATTTATCCCGGATTATTTTAATGACCTCCCCTTGTACGAATATACAAAGTGGAGGTCATTACACACAGGTTATTTCATCAGTTCTTCCATCTCGTCCAGAAGCTTATCAAAATATGCGAGTGCCTCATTAATCGGTTCCGGTGAAGCCATATCAACACCGGCAATACGAAGCAGGTTAATCGGAGAATCAGAGCTTCCGCCGCTTAAGAACTTCTTGTAATTTTCAACAGCCGGTGCTCCTTCCTTCAGAATCTTGTTTGCAAGTGCAACTGCAGCAGAAAATCCGGTTGCATACTGATATACATAAAAATTGTAATAGAAATGCGGAATTCTTGCCCATTCCATGGCAATATCCTCATCCACAACTATATCTGTTCCGAAATACTGCTTATTCAGGTCGTAATACAGACTACTGAGCGCATCCGGTGTGAGACTTTCTCCGCGTTCCGTCATTTCATGAGTCCTTAGCTCAAATTCCGCAAACATGGTCTGACGATACACGGTTCCGCGGAAGCTTTCCAGAAAATGATTAATCAGGTAGGCTCTCTGCACCTTATCCGTTGTCTTCTTCAACAAATGCTGCATTAAAAGAACCTCGTTACAGGTCGATGCAACCTCTGCCACAAAAATCACATACCGGGAATCTACATGCGGCTGGTTCTTATTAGACAGATAGGAATGCATAGCGTGCCCCATCTCATGGGCCAGAGTAAACTCATTATCGAGTGTTTCATTATAGTTCATCAGCACATACGGGTGTACACCATACACGCCTGCAGAGTATGCACCGCTGCGCTTTCCTTCGTTCTCGTATACGTCAATCCAACGGTTTTCAAAGCCCTCCCTGATTACCGCGCGATAATCCTCACCAAGCGGTGCAAGAGCCTCATATACGGTTTTCTTGGCTTCCTCAAACGGAATTTTCACATCGGCTTCTTTTACGAGAGGTACATACAAATCGTACATGTGAAGCTCGTCAAGACCGAGCAGACGCTTCCGTAGCGATACATAGCGGTGCATCTTATCCATATTATTATGAACCGCCTCAATCAGGTTGTAATACACGGAGACAGGCACATTGTTTCTGTCCACTGCTGCCTCAAGGCAGGAACTGTACTTTCTTGCCTTTGCGCTGAACCAGCTGGCCTTCGTCTGGGTTCCGTATACAGCAGCCAGCGTGTTCCGATAGCTCTTAAAGGTTGAATACATTGCCTCAAATGCATCCTTGCGCACCCTTCTGTCCGCACTTTCCAGAAACGGAACGTAACGTCCGTGTGTCAGACGGACCATTTCGCCGTTTTCATCCTGAATCTCCGGAAATACAAGATCTGCGTTATTAAACATACCGAATATGTTGTCCGGAGCAGCAGTAAGTTCTCCTGCAGAAGCAAGAAGTGCTTCCATTTCCTGTGACAGCGTATGCTCCTTCCCGCGCAGTACTTCTTTGATAAAGTTGGTATACACCCTAAGCTCCGGCTTCTGTCCGAAAAACTCCTTAATTTTATCTTCCGGAATCGAAAGAATCTCAGGGACAAGAAAGGAGCACTGTTCTCCCAATGATACAAAAAGCATCTGCACCTTCATGACTCTTGCCTGATTTTCTGCATTGGTTGTATCCACATCCGAGCAGCGGGATGCATAGTTGTAGGTCAGTCCCGCAAGACGCTCGATTTCATCATTCAGCACAAGTGCACGGTAAAAGCTTTCCGCATTATCTTTCAGATGCCCTGCAAGCCCCATAAGCTCTTTTGCCATAGCAGACATCCCGGCAAGGTCAGCCTCCCAATCTGCCACAGTTGCATACATATCTTCTGTTTTCCAGGTATTCTGCAGCTCTATTTCGCTGCGCTTCGGTAATTCTTTTGCCATATAAAACCTCCCAAATCTTAAACAATATAATAGAAAATAAGGAACAGAACAGACATCCCCAGTGCAATAAGTCCCATATACAGAAGCCCCGGCGTCCAGCTTCGCTCCTTTGCCAGAAGCTCCGCTCTGTAGTCGTAAAAGCTCTCATAACGGTTCCGGTCCATTCCCGGAAGAAATCTGCTGAACACACTGCCGAAAGCAAACCGCAGCATATCATAGGTCCCTTTGGAAGCCGCAAGGCTCAGTAGACTGATTCCGATATATATTACCGCAGGAATAGAGAACGCATCGGTTAAAATCTGAAAGACTTTCCTTGCATCTCCTGCAGAAAAAATGTTTCGATACAGGCAGAAAAGGGAGGCTGTTATGAGAATGATACAACCGTGAATCAGAAAAAAGATTCCCTTCTTCATACATAAGCCTCCTTTTCTTTATTTCTGTTCTTATTTCAGTTCTGATTGATACTTTTTAAATTCTGCTTCATTACAATGGATAAAATGTCCCGGCTTAATTTCACGAAGGGACGGCTGATCCACAGAATAATCATGCTCCGCAAGCGGATTATAAGTGATGCGCACACGCTTCTTCTCATAAACCGGATCCGGAAGCGGAATTGCGGAAAGCAGTGACTTCGTATACGGGTGGAGCGGATTCAAAAACAGCTCGTCCGAAGGTGCAAGCTCCACAAGTTTACCGAAGTACATAACTCCGATACGGTCGGAAAAATATTTTACAACCGAAAGATCATGTGCAATAAACATGATGGTAAGTCCGAATTTTTCCCGAAGGTCATTTAAAAGGTTGATTACCTGTGCCTGAACGGACACATCCAGTGCCGAAACCGGCTCATCTGCGATAATCAAATCCGGATTCATAATAATAGCACGGGCAATGCCGATACGCTGACGCTGTCCGCCGGAGAATTCATGCGGATAACGACTTGCATGCTCCGGCACCAGACCAACCAGCTCTAACATCTCATAAACCTTTTTATTAATAACCTCTTTGTCTTTCTCTCCCTGGATAATCAGTCCCTCGGAAATAATTTCACGTACGGTAAGTCTCGGGTCAAGCGAAGCAATCGGATCCTGGAAAATCATCTGAATCTGTGTTACAAGTCTGGTATGCTTCGCCTTATAAAGCTCCTTCTTATACTCCTTTTGAAGCCTTTCCTTTTCTTCGCCGACAGCCTTTTCAATCAGGGAAGTGTACGTTTCATTCAGTTCCCGGATACGTTTTTTTGCATACTCCTTATCGCAATTTTTCTGGTCATTTTTCGCAGCCTTTATTAGTTTCTTTTTCTCTGCAATAAAAGCATTCAGTTCTCTTTTCAGTTCTTCCTTATTACCGCCTGCAGCAACCTTTTCCTTATAATCCTGCTTTTTTTTCAAAATATCCTGCCGATATGACATCACACCTGCACTGATACGGACTCCTTTGAAAAAAATGTCACCGGACGTAATATTGTACAGCTTGATAATAGAGCGCCCGGTCGTGGTTTTACCGCACCCGGATTCTCCAACCAATCCGAATACCTCACCCTTCTTAATCTCAAAGCTGACATCATCAACTGCTTTAAAACCGGAAAAATACTGGCAGAGATGATCTACTTTTAACAAAACTTCCTTATTCTCTTCCATCTTCTACCTCGTTTCTGCCGTTCTTTGCCTTCATACGCTCAATTCGTGATGTAATGCTCTTCGGCGGTTCCACCTTCGGAGCAGACGGATGTAGCAGCCAGGTAGCTGCATAATGCGTATCCGTTATCCGAAACATTGGCGGCTGTTTTTCAAAATCAATTTTTAGTGCATATTTATTTCTTGCGGCAAAAGCATCTCCTACCGGAGGATAAATCATATTCGGCGGTGTACCCGGAATTGCATCTAATTTCTCGTTTGTGTCCAAATCCGGCATAGAAGAAAGCAATGCCCACGTATACGGATGTGCTGACTCATAGAAAATTTCCTGAGCCGTTCCGTACTCCACAATTTTTCCGGCATACATTACCGCAACACGGTCTGCCATATTGGCTACAACTCCAAGGTCATGTGTAATAAAGATAACCGAAATGTTACGCTCCTTCTTTAGCTTATTGATAAGCTCCAGAATCTGCGCCTGAATTGTAACATCCAGTGCAGTTGTCGGTTCATCACAAATCAAAATATCCGGATTTGCGGCAAGTGCAATGGCAATCACGATACGCTGACGCATACCGCCGGAAAACTCGAACGGATACTGGTTATATCTTTTCCGCGGCTCCGGGATACCTACCTCCTCCATCAGCTTGATTGCTTTATTCTTTGCAACGCGCTTTGTAACCTTCTCGACAACCCCGCTGGCATTCTCCTTCAGGTAATCAATTACGGCAACTGTCTCTGCATCATAATCTCTTTCCGTACGCAAACGGATTCTTTCCTCATAATGCTCAATCAAACGGTCAAACTGTGCTGCAATCGTGGTTTTGATTTGTTCAAAATCCGTATAGGATGCCGGAACGACCTGCCAGTCAGGTTCCTTTCCTTTGGCAAAGCTGCGATCCCATTTTGCCTTTTGCTTTTTATAACGTGCTTCTTCCTTTTTGTTTTTTGAAAACCCGGCAAAATAGCGGTTCAGTTCAGACCTAAGACTCACGCCGAAGGTATACGTAAGATTATCCTTTACAATCGCAAGCGGGTCTACCGTAGCCATAACCTGTTTTACACAGGAGTGATATGCCGCCATGCATTCGGACTTATCTAACCTCTCCCTGCCAAAAACTTCCTTATTTGTCTTCAGTAAATCAATTGCTTTTTTCTGTTCTGCATAGGACTGCTCTGCTGTATAAAGCAATGCAGTCTTTGCATCGGAAATAAACTCAAGCATGAAATTATCATCAAGATACTTACGTAAAAAAGCATTCAGTTCCTCTACAGGAAGCTCCGGAAGAGGCTCCTTTGCATAGGTCAGGTAATATCCCATGGAAAAGAAATTCGGCTGCGGCAGTGCTACCGCTTCCTTCAAAATATCAAGCATAGCATTCATAATTTGAATGACATCCCGATACTCCTTCCTCTTCTTCTCCGCCTTTACCTTTGCACGAAGGTCTTTTACAAGCTCCAGTAATGCTTGTTCCTTTTCCTTTACCACATAGGTATGACAGGACTTCTTTGCCATGGAACAAACCTGTTCCGTGCGGAAGGAAATATCCTTGTCCACCTTCTTATCCAGCTCAAACACCAGACTTTCCAGTTCTGCGATTGCCTCATTTGCAGCTTCATATGCAATATTATAGGCTTTTTCAAGTTCCAGATGCTTGTACTCGAATTTATCGAAATTCTTACACTGTGCCGTTATCGCAGCTGCGGTCTTATTTCCGGAATGAGCCGTAATCATATACTGGTTCAGTTTCTTCAGGTAGCTGTTAAAATTTGTACGACTTTCTCTCTGCCGAACCTTTCCCTTTAAAATCATGGCCTCCGTCAGCTGACGCCCGATTTTTACAATCGGATTCAGACTCGACATCGGATCCTGGAAAACCATTGCTATCTTGTCACCGCGAATCTTATGAAACTCATCTTCACTGATTTTTAAAAGGTCTTTCCCATCATAAATGATTTCGCCGCCCTCAATGATGGAATTTCCGGCAAGAATTCCAAGTATTGCCTTAGACGTAACTGACTTACCGGAACCGGATTCTCCCACAATTGCAAGGGTCTCTCCTTTTAACAAGTCAAAACTTACATTTCTAACCGCCTGTACCTTACCGTTTGAGGTACGGAAGGAAATAACCAGGTCTTTTACTTCCAGTTTCTTTTCCATCGTTAATCCTCCAATCCTCTCATAGACGGGTTAAACGCATCACGCAGACCGTTACCGAATAAGTTAAACGAAATCAACAGCAGAGAAATAAATATAGACGGGAATACCATCGCATGCGGAGCAGTTGTCGCAACTGCCTGTCCCTGCGACATTAATGTGCCGATTGAAGTACCCGCCAAATCCGAAAGATTTACGATACCGAGATACGTAAGTGTCGTCTCCGAGCTGATAACCCCCGGAATTACGAGCGCACAGCTTGTAATAATCGTACCGAGGGAATTTGGGAAAATATGCTTAAACATCAGACGCTTGTCCGAAGCGCCGAGTGTACGGGCCGCAAGAACATACTCCTGCCCCTTGAAGCGATAGAACTGCTTTCTGGTAAGTGCAGCCATACCAATCCAACCGGTCAGGAAAAACGCAAATGCAAATGTTACAATCGGACCAACCTTGGACGCAAGATGATACTGGAACAGTGTAACCGCCACGATAAACGGAATGCCGCCGACAATATCTGCAATACGGTCCATTACCATATCTGTCATTCCGCCGTAATACCCCTGAATGGAACCATAAATCATGCCAATCGTCAGGTTTACTGCAGATACTAAAATTGCGAAAATAAGAGAGAATCTTGCACCCGTACCGATTGCCATAAACAAATCCTGCCCCATGTTGTTTGTACCGAACAGATAGCTTGGTTCATGACCATTCTTAAAAATATAGTAATTGTAGTAGTTGAAACGGCAACGTACGGAACCAGACTTCTGAACGCTGTAAATCCAGGTACCCGGGTCACCTTCAATTCTCTGACTGTGGTACGGAGCGCCCTCAATCGCAGAATTGCTTGAGTATGCCGGAATCCAATTACCATCACTATCCTTTTTCGGCGTTCCCTTATTATCCTTCACCTGATACCAGATAGCCGGGTCATCCGCAATATCCTTGATATCCTTAGACTCCACCCACGGATAAATTACCTGAATGCCTGTTTCGTTCTGGAAGTTCTGGATTGCCTCAAATTCCTCATAGGAAAAGGTTTGTGTCCGGATACCGACTGCATAATAGCTGTTCATTTCCAGCTTATAATAGGTAGTAAGCCTCTCTTTCCCACGGTAAACAGAGGAAACCTCTTCCGTTCCAAGCACGCGGATAACCGGATCCATCCCGGTTTCTGCCGCAATGGCCTGCCATTTGTCATACATCAGTTCATTCTGACTGGCAAGTGTCTTCGCACCGTCAAGATACCCCAGCTTTTTATCCGCAACTGACGGTACAAACGGTGGGAAGTTCTGATATACGGTATCCTTATCCTTCATCTCGTATGGAGAAAAGATAGGAGAAAAAATCGCAAACAGAACTAGTAGCAGGATAATCCATGCAGCTACAACCGAAGACTTATTCTTTTTAAAACGGATTAATGCATCGGCAAAATACCCTCTTGCCTTTGTTTCAATTTTTTTATCATGCAGCTCCGCATCTAACTGTGCGAACTCAAACAGCTCCTGCGGAATGTTTTCATATTCGTTTTCCATCGTAAACCTCCCGCTGTTATTTCTTGGAACCCACACGAATACGCGGGTCAATGAAACTGTAACTGATATCTACCACAATACTTGCCGCAAGACCAATCGTTGTATAGAATACGGTCAGCATCGTAAACATCGGGTAATCCGGTGCATTAATGGAATTTAGATAGAGCATTCCGACACCCGGTACCGAAAATATCTTTTCAATAATCAGGGAACCGCTCATAATTCCGATAAAGTTACCGAAAATGGACGGAACAACAACCACCATACAGTTCTTAAATGCATGACGCACCGTTGCCTGTGCTCTGGTAAGCCCTTTGGTGCGGGCGAGCAGCATAAATTCACTGGTCAGCACCTCGGTAAGCTCAGCACGGGTCGTACGGGTAAAGCCTGCAATTACGCCAAATGACAGGGACATAATTGCAGGGAGCATACTCTTAAACATCTCCCATGAAAAATAATCCGTTCCCGAATTCATAAGTGCCGGCAAAATGCTCAGCTTGTAATAAAACACATACTGTATAATAAATGCATATACAAAGGATGGAACCGAAATCGCAATCATCGTAACTGTAGAAAGGAAATGGTCAATCCATGTATTTTTTTTCAAAGCAGCAAATACTCCGAATGCAATACCAATCGGAATACTGATTAAAATCGAATAAAGATTTACAATCATCGTTGCCGGCAGCTTTTCAAAGAAAATCGCTCCAACACTGCGGCCGATGTATAACTTATCACTAACGCCCCAATCAAACTTCGTAAACACATTTTTCAGGAAAATGCCAAACTGTACCAGATACGGCTTGTTATAGCCTGCAGCCTCACGCTGCAGCTCAACGATGGCTGCATGAGGGTCCTCCGCAGGCAACGGCTGAAGCGGTAACATTCGTATTAAAATAAAGCACATCCCCGTAATGACTAACAAAGTCACAAACATGAATAAAATTCTTTGTGTAACATACTTCCACATAGCCTTCCTCCGATTTGCTTCTTTACCTGTTTGTTGCTTTACCACACCAAACAGCTCCTAATTACAACAAATACAGGGACCAATGTCCCTGTATCTGCTGCAGGATAATAAAGGATGATTAGTACTTAAGCTCACCATTGTTGGACTGAACGAAAGCCTTCCACTCGTCCTCTGTGTAGTTATACTTCATATATGGAATTCCGCCGCGTCCCAGAATTGCATTGTAGTCTTCTACTACATAGAATGCCTGCTGGGTAAGTAAGAACATGGAACCGTCCTGAAGCATCGGAATATAGTTATAGGTCTGAAGAACAACACCCTCAATACCGGCAAGAATGCTAAGTCTTGTTTCGATATCTGCAATCCCCTCACCAAAGCAGTACTCGGTTCCGTCGATTTCAACGGTTGCTCCGTTTAATGCATCGGACCATACCTTGATGCTGGCGGTAAGCTCCTTGTTGGAAGCCGGCTTATCAATACCTGCCACATTTACATTTAAGGTAAGCATTGCGGTAGAAGCGTCAAACCACTTTGCATCATACTGATATGCCGGGTCGGTGTACAGTCTGGAAAGACCAAACGGATCAAGCTTGGAACCGGTCCAGCCTGCAAGTGCGGTATCGGAAAGACCTGCCTTTAACTTGTTGCTCCACTCGGTACCATACGGTGCGGAGCAAACAAAGGAAATTTTTCCTTCAAACGGAGTACCTGTGGTAACATCCGCAAGCTTCTCATTTAAGTAATCAAGTGTCTTGGTAATGAAATCGTTGACAGCAGAAGCAGAATACTCAATGCGAATCTCCTGATCGGACTTACCGTCATTATCGGTATCGGTAATGAAACCTGCATCAATTGCATCTTTAAATGTCTGGGTGAAAAGCTCTTTTGCCTTTACCGGGTCATAACCGGTAATGGAATCCACCGCCTCATCAAGGCTTGCATACTTGGAAACATCTACACTGTAGAACTCACAGAGCACCTTCTTTGCCTGCTCGGTATCACGATATCTTGCACCGGTCTCCGGATCATAAATATAGGTATTACCGATAAGTCCGTAACCACCGGAACGAGCCGGAGAAATCGTGGAAGCAAAGAGTTCCTTATCATAGGTAACCGCAATTGCTCTTCTGAAGTTCTCCAGTGTCATGGTCTGTAAATCATACTTGCTCGTATCGAAGTCTGCTGCTGCCTCTCTCTCGTTGATTGCCTCCTTATTTCCGTTGAAAATAAAGAAGAACAGTGTCTCCTTCGGAGAGGTGTATGCATAATCGGAGCCTCTGTAGGAAACATAATCATCTGCCTGTAAACCGTAGGTCATCAGCTCACCCTTTAAGAACATCATCTTGTTCGTTGCGGTTTCTGCTACTACCTGACAGTCAATTACATCGGTCTGATACATTCTGTATACTTCACCGTCCTCCGGATCCATATAGATGTGCTGCTTGTCAGTATAACCGTACCACTTCGGATTTCTCTCAAGACGAAGCGCCTTATCGGTCTGATAGCTTACAAGGCTGTACGGACCGTAGGACATCGTTGTCTCAACACTGGTGTTATAGGTAGTGGTAATGGAACCGTTCGTCTCACTCTTGCATGCCTCGTAGTACGGCTCATAAACAAGCCAGTTCGAGGTCAGGTGATAGTAAAGGTTGAAGCCTGCCAGGGACTTGCCGAGAACAAGTGTAATCTTGTAATCATCGTTCTTGAAAAGACCAACATTCTCCCATGCATACTCATCATAGGTCTTATTGAAGGAAATGTAATAACCAAGATACTCCTTCGGCTCATTTCCCCAATCATCACTGTTTGTAAATGAGAAAAGTGCTGCAATCGTCTCATCCGTTACCGGTACAAAATTGTCTTCATCTGCTGCTGCGGAAAGAACACTCCAGCAACCCTCATCCGGAATATAGCCTGCTCCGTAGTAGTCAGCAAGAGAATCACCTTTCATCCTTGCATAACCCTCAGCCAAACCAAATAGGGCAATCTCACCGTCAGCATTTCTGTAAACGCCGTCATCTCCCTTTACCAGAGCATCAAAAGCATACTTCATGGAATCACCGTCGGTGGAGTTTGCTGCTTTAACGGTACGTCCGCCGTAGTAATAATTCTCAGCATTTGCAATACATAATGCACCGCTAAAGTAATCGGTTGCACGGTAGTTAATCATCTTTGGATCAAGCAACTGCTGCATGGAGTAGATATATGTATCTGCATTAATCTTTGTGCCGTCTGCCCAGCATGCATCCTTATTTAACTCAATCTCGTATGCATAGCCCTTGGTAGCACTTTCCGGAATACCAAACTCCGGATGTGCCGCCTTAACAGCCTCTGTCACATCCACCGGGTCACTGGCAGCCATTTCAGGGATAATCTTGTAACCGCTGTAATTTTCCTTGCCCTCTACGGCATGAAGCTCATCGTTGAATACGATGTTATAAAGACCGGAGCTGATGAAATCTGCGAGATACGCATCATCGTTGGTCTCGTAGTCATGCGGATTCCAGTAAGCCGGAAGTGTGGATACACTGTCCTTGTACACATACTGTTTGGAGTTAAGATCCCATTCATTAATCTTTAACTCCTGTACCGGAGTATCACCCTGGGTATCTCCCCCCTGGGTTCCGGACTGTTCGTTGCTTTGACTTGCTCCCTGTGTAGGAGTCGGGGTCGGTTTACCATCGTCATTTTTCTTACAACCGACAAGAGAAACCACCATCATCGATGCAAGAAGAACAGACAATGCACGTTTCGTTAACTTTGTCATAAAATGTCCTCCTTTATCCTTTGCTCTTTGTAAATCTTATCGTACACCGTACAAAAAAAGCACACAATACATTTTCAAAAAGCACTGAATAGAATTATATACGAAAGCACCATTCTTGTCAAGTTTTTGTCAGCTTTTTCGCCTGCTCCTGCAGTTGATACAACAGATTCAGCGCATCAATCGGCGTCATCATGGAAAGATTCAGCTCCGCCAGCGTTTTTGTAATACCGGTATCCTCGGATTCCTCTGTGCCGAACATCGTCATCTGACCGCTCATGGAATCCTTATCCGACTTTGCTGCCTTTGTCTTTGTAACCTGCTTTACTTCGATATGAGACGCATTTTTCGTAATCTCTCTCTCTGCAAGCTCATCCGCGATTTCTCTTGCGCGGGCAAGTACCGTACCCGGTACTCCCGCGAGCTTTGCCACCTGAATACCGTAGCTTTTGTCCGCTCCGCCCGGAATTATCTTACGCAGGAAAACAATGTCTTCTCCCTGTTCCTTCACGGCAATACAATAATTATGTACGGAAGCAAGCTTACCCTCCAGCTCTGTCAGCTCGTGGTAATGGGTTGCAAAAAGAGCCTTGGCACCGATGAGCTTCGGGTCAGCAATATGCTCCACCACCGCCCACGCAATACTGAGTCCGTCAAAGGTACTCGTTCCCCTGCCGATTTCATCCAAAATCAAAAGACTGTTTTTCGTTGCATTCCGAAGGATATTCGCCACCTCCGTCATTTCCACCATAAAGGTACTTTGTCCCGAAGCAAGGTCATCCGACGCACCGACACGGGTAAAAATACGGTCGCAGATACCGATATCCGCTTCCCTTGCCGGCACAAAGCTGCCAAGCTGTGCCATCAGCACAATTAACGCTGTCTGGCGCATATAGGTGGACTTACCCGCCATATTCGGACCGGTAATCACGGAAATACGCCTGTCCTGATTGTCGAGATACGTATCATTTTCCACAAACATATCATTCGGAATCATCTGTTCCACAACCGGATGCCTTCCGCCGGTAATATTTACTATACCCTCCTTGTTAATGTGCGGACGAACAAAACGGTTCTTTTCCGCAACGGTGGCAAGGGAAGCAAACATATCCAGCCACGCAACTGCCTTTGCGGTCTGCTTAATGCGGACAACCTCTGCGGCAACCGCATCACGAACCTCCGCAAACAAAGAATACTCCAAAGAAAACAGCTTGTCCTCCGCTCCTAAAATGTCCTCTTCGAGCTTCTTTAATTCCTCCGTGGTATATCGCTCCGCATTGGTCAGTGTCTGCTTTCTGATCCAGGTCTGCGGAACAAGATTCTGATAGGAGTTCGTAACTTCAAAATAATAGCCGAACACGCGGTTAAACTTGATTTTCAAGTTTTTGATTCCGGTGGCTTCCCGCTCTCTTTCCTCTACCTCCGCAAGCCACCCCTTTCCTTCGGTTTTAGCAAGACGCAGACGGTCTACCTCTTCATTATAACCGCTCTTTATAATGCCACCTTCCTTTACGGTCAAAGGAGCATCCGGGTCAATGGAAGCTTCGATTAAATCACTCAAATCGGACAAGGTATCTAAGTCCTCGTTAATCTTCCTTAAAAGCGGTGCTTCCAAATCGGAAAGCAGGGTCTTAATCGGAGGAAGCATGGACAGTGAAGTCTGGAATGCAAGCATATCTCTCGGATTGGCGGAACGATACGTCACACGGCTGAGTAACCGTTCCAAATCATAAACCGCATTTAAATACTCACGCAATTCCGCTCTTGTAATCCCGTTTTCCTTTAACTCCTCTACCGCCGCCAGACGCTCATTAATCTCTTCCTTTTCAAGAAGCGGCTGCTCGATACAGCTGCGAAGGAGCCTTGCTCCCATAGCCGTCTTTGTCTTATCCAGTACCCAGAGCAGCGAACCTCTTTTCTGCTTTTCCCGAAGCGTTTCCGTAAGCTCCAGATTTCTTCTGGTGCTGCTGTCTAATATCATATATTTCCCTGTTACATAGGTCTGCAGCTGGGTGATATGCTCCATAGAGGTCTTCTGTGTCTCCTTCAGATACTGCATGACCGCACCGGCAGCAATTTCTCCCAGCGGGAAATCTGTCAGTCCCAGACCGGCTAATGTACCCACCTTAAAGTGAGTCATCAGTGCACGCTCACAGGAAAAGCCGTCAAAAAAACGCTCCTCCAAGGCTTCTGCCGCCATATGGTATCTGCTCTTAAACTCTTCAAGTTCAACTCCGCTCATACAAAAAGCGGCATTATAAATGAGCTCAGACGGTGAAAACTTCGTAATCTCATCCGTTACCTTTCTGGCATCATCCACCTCTGTCACATAATAATCACCTGTTGTTACATCTACGGCAGAAATGCCGAACACATCTCCGCTGTAGTAAATGCCCATCAGATAATTATTCTTACCTTCATCCAGATTTTGTGTATTCAGGTTAGTACCCGGTGTTACAACACGGATTACCTCACGCTTTACCATTCCCTTTGCAAGCTTCGGGTCTTCTACCTGCTCGCAGATTGCCACACGGTATCCCTTTTCCACCAGACGGTTTATGTAAGTATCCGCCGCATGAAACGGCACACCGCACATCGGTGCGCGTTCGGTAAGACCACAGCTTTTCCCGGTCAGGGTAAGCTCCAGTTCTCTGGAAACCTTTACGGCATCCTCAAAAAACATTTCGTAAAAATCACCCAGTCTGTAAAATAAAATACAATCGCCGTAAGCATCCTTCATTTCCAGATAATGCTGCATCATCGGCGTAACCTTCTCATAAATTTCCTTATCCATTCTGTCTCCTTACTCTTCCAGACCTTCATCAACCATCAGGTCATCTCCGTCGGCAGCGGTGGTGGCAAGCACATCACACCGCTCGTTCTGCGGGTGTCCCGCATGGCCCTTTACCCAGAAAAACTGTACCTTGTGCGGCTCCATCGCCAGAAGCAAACGCTTCCAGAGGTCCACATTTTTCACAGGCTCATTTTTCCCCCGTTTCCAGCCCTTTTTTATCCAGCCCTCCAGCCAGTGTTCATTAAAAGCCTTTACCAGATACTGTGAGTCGGAATACACTTCAACCTCACAGGGCTTTGTAAGAGCCTCAAAGCCGATAATTGCTGCCATTAGCTCCATACGGTTATTCGTCGTCCGTACATACCCGCCGGAATATTCTCTCAAATGCTCCGTACCGTCCTTCATAACGCAGGACAGCACCGTCCCGTATCCTCCCGGACCGTCAGGGTTTCCTCTTGCCGCTCCGTCCGTATACATCGTTACCTTCATCATTGCCATTCCCCCGTTTTCAGAAAATGCTCTGCCGAAGCCTCGGCACGTTCGATTACCTCTTCCGGATACCCTAACATCCTAAGAAGCTTAATGGCATTTCGGGAGGTCGCCCTGCCCTCATGCAAAAGATAGTCAAACTCAACCTGATGATTTGTCACCGTCTCTTCAAAATGGTAATTGTCGCAGGTCTGTTCCAAAAGATACGTAAGCTCAATATCGTGGGTAGCCGCAAAACAAATCGTTCGTTCCCCCGCAAGACCCGCAAGCACTTCTTTTGATGCCGCAATCCGTTCTACCGTATTCGTTCCGCGAAGCACCTCATCCACAAAGCATAACGTACAGACCGGTTCCTTAGCCGCCTCAAACATACGCTTTAAGGACTTGATTTCCACTATAAAATAGCTTTCATTTTCCTGCATATTGTCACGAAGTGCCATGGAGGATAAAATCTGAAAATACGAAGCACGGTAAGACCTTGCCGGTACAGTATGAATCGTCTGGGCAAGCAGTGCTCCGATTGCCACCGACTTTAAAAAAGTAGACTTGCCGGAGGCATTAGAACCGGTAAGCAGCACACTCCGGTTTGCCCGGATGGAATTCTTTACCGGAGACTCAAGAAGCGGGTGATATAAATCCTTTGCCTCATAGAAAGGTATATGCTTTACAGCCCCAATCGGCTCCGGCAGACTTTCCGTAATAAGCTCCGGTACACAGTACCCGTCCTCCCCAAGCAATGCACGGAAGGATGCTGCCGAACAAAGGGCATCCAGATAGCCCACCGTCTCGTACAGCTGATTTAATTCCTCCACATGCTTATCATAAATCTTTAACATAGAGTTAAACTTAATCAGGTCAATATGAAACAGCATACGCAGATAAGACACCAGCATGTCAGTCATATCTCCGGTCGGCTTTCTGCTGCCGATAATCCAGAAATTCCGCTTAAAGGAGGCAAAATGCCGGTTTAGGGATTTCATACGCTCCGTATAGGCAGAAAGCTCCGGTATATCAAGCTTTGTCACCGCTTCCGCAGCGTACAACAGCCGGATTAAATATGTGACCGTACTTAAATAAGCATCCAGCTCACCTTTGCGCTTCATATAAGAAGTAAGATTCCATATAATTACCGCACAGGTAGCAACCACACCGATTGCCGGCTTCAAAATAGCAAGCGCAAGCGCTCCGACCAACAGAAGAATTGACAGAAAATGCGGCAAATTGGACTCCCGCTTTATATTTTTAATATAATTCATGCACTCGTACACGCAGTATCGGCTGTTCTTTCCGATTTGATACAGCGCCTCCTGTACATTTATACGTTTTTCCTCATTATTCTGAAAGAAAGAAATCACCCGTTCACGTTCTTTCATCTCCTCCGGACGAAACTCCGGCTTTCGTAACATGGCGTATAAATATTCCTCACCCATTGCACTGACAGTACGGTTCATCACCATAAAAAGCTCATCTAACTCCAAATCATTCCATGTAATTGAATCAATATCGTATTTGTCCCGTTTTACCGCTTCATAATAGCTTTTTACGGACTTCAGCTTTTCCGGCGTATATTCCTGTTCCGAAACCGTACCGAAGCTTTCCGAAAGAATCCTCCGAACCTTACGCTTATACTTTTCCTTATCGTAAAAACCTTTCCCCGCAAATAACAATACAACAGCCACACCAATTACCAGATATTCCATAAAAGCCCTCACTTTTTAATATATATACACAAAATAAAGTATAATCGTCCCAAATAAAAAAGTCAAGAAAAAGAAAAGGGGTCGAATAACGACCCCTCAAAAAAACTATTCTCAATCCCAAATCACTCGTGCGAATTTATACACCGTCCGATAATTTACATTCGAAATCTCTACACCGTTGTTAGCATGTATAATCTTACCGTTTCCGATATAAATTGCCACATGGTCAACCACACCGGTTCTTAAATTGTGGTAAAACACCAAATCACCTGCTTTTGCCTCAGACCTGGATATTGTACTGTACGTTCTTGCCATATCTCTGGAAACACGCGGCATATTAGCACCGTAGCCGAACTGTGTAAATACCTGTTTCACAAAACCGGAACAGTCAACACCTCTGGATAAGCTGTTACCGCCCCACACATAAGGCGTACCGAGATATTTCATCGCAAAATCAATCATGTTCGTACGAAGCTGTGAAACACCGTCTCCGTAACTGCTGCATTCCACAGCATCCTTATACTTATAGGCAACGGTGACAAATTCGGAGCTTACATATGCTTCCACATTCTCATCCGCATCGTTGTTCCACTCAATCTGTACGAAGGTCTTTGCTTCAGGATCATTCTTACTTATTACAACTTCCTTTACAACCTTAAAGTTCTCACCGCCGCTGACCTTAGCAATAATATTATCTGCCGTTGTATCCGGAGTGGAGCGTACATTTAAATTTATTATCCCACGGTTAACGGTAGCGGTCAATGTTCCGAGGCTTTCAGCAAGCTTCACTGCCTCTTCCCCCATAATAAGATACTCGGTGGAGCAATATCCCTTTACACTGCCGGAGGTAATCTTCGCCCAGCCATCCTCTACGGACTCTACGATACAGTGTGCATTTCTGCCGAGCTTACCGATACGCGAATACTGCGTTCCCGGACCGCTTCTGACATTTAATGCATCTGTAACATTTGCGAAAGCAATTCCCTTCGGAATTTCTACTTTAGAAAACAACTCTGTTGTATCCTCCGCTTTATCAGTGGAAGCATTAAGGAAAAAATCACTGGATACTACAGAAAAACCACCGAGTGCATTCCCTCCCGTCACAACAGCAGCCTGCGCCGTTGCACCGGCTCCAGCAAAGGAAATCACTGCACCGAGTAAAAATGCAAGTGATAATCCGGACTTAACCTTCATCAAAAAGTACCTCCAATATACAATCTCTATGGAAATGTTACGTAATTATTAAATTTATTACATTGCTAATTATAACAAGATTGCATGTTTTTGTCAATATTGTGGCGAAACTTTTTTAAGAAATAAGGCAGTTTTAGTTATTTTTGACAAAAACCGACCTAAATAATGAAACAAATCACTCCGCCATTACTGTCATTTATGATTTTTTCAATCGACTCCTGTAGTTTCGTCTGACATTCCTCGTTAATATTTCCGATTTTGGCATTCACTCCTTCCTCTACCAGCTTATCTACGGTCTTTCCGAATATACTTGCGGTTCGTAATCCGCTCTCGCCCTGTTCATCCTGACTTGTCATATAAGAAATCAAATCCTTTGCCTGTTCTTCACTTCCGACAATCGGAGCGATTTCCGTCACAATGTCCGCCTGTATCATATGTATCGAAGGTGCGGTTGCACGTATCTTTACTCCGTATTTTCCTCCCTGCTTAATGAGCTCCGGAGTAGAAATTATTAACTGGTCTGCTGCCGGCAACACAACTCCGTAGCCTTTGCTTTCCACCTCCGTGCATGCGGCCGCCACCTTTTCATATTCCTCACGCCGCTTTGCAAGCTCCTTAAGTACCTGATAGAACCGGTATTCTCCGTTCACCTCACATCCCATCAGTTCACTTAACATACTATAATAATATTCCTTTTTCGGTTCCATCCGGTATTCAACCACTCCGTTTTCCATATGTACCGCCACAGGAACAGTCTGTTCAAAATATACACCGGACGGAATTTCTTTTTGCTCTCTTACATCCCTCATTCTGCGATTCTGTAACAATAATTCTTTTGCCTGCTCCATTGCTTCCTTCTTAATCTCACTCGTATTCTCAAGCAGCTCTACCCACTTCGGCAGACGAAAAACCATTTCGCTTACCGGAAATGCCGCAAGAAGCTCCTCAAGCACCTGTAAAAGCTCTGATCTGCCAAGTTTTGTACAATCGGTAGGAAGCACGGTAACATCATACTTTTCTGCCAGCTCCTTAGCAAGCTGTTTTGTTTCCGCCGCCTGCGGTTTTGCGGAATTCAATAATACGATAAACGGCTTTCCGAGACGCTTCAGTTCATATATGGTACGTTCCTCCGGCGCCTCATAGTTTTGCCTTGTCAGTTCACCGAAGCTCCCGTCTGCCGTTACTAATACTCCAACGGTTGAATGCTCCTTTATTACCTTCCCCGTACCTATTTCTGCCGCCTTCGTAAAAGGAATCTCCTCATCGGACCATGGTGTTTTTACCATGCGTTCCTGCTCTCCCTCCATATGTCCTGCCGCTCCCTCAACCATATAGCCTACACAGTCAATCAGGCGGAGCTTCACACTCGTTCCGTCCGGAAAATGGATTTTAGCCGCCTCCTTCGGAACAAATTTCGGTTCCGTTGTCATAATGGTACGCCCGTTTGCCGACTGCGGCAGTTCATCTACCGCCCGTACCCTTTCCGCTTCTTCGGTAATCACCGGAAGAACTATTTCATCCATAAAATGTTTGATAAAGGTAGATTTTCCGGTTCTGACCGGTCCTACCACGCCTATGTAGATTTCGCCGCCGGTGCGCAGCTTCATATCCTTGTATAGATCAAACGTTTCCATAAAAAATCCCCCTTGTATATGCTGTTACAGTATATGCAAGGGGATTTTTCAATTATTCCCAATTTAAGGAACTATATTCATTCACTCTTTCACGTACAAGCAAATCCGTCAGGGCTTCCTTTACCGCTTTTCCTTCAAACAGTACCACATTGACCTGCTCCACTATCGGCATCTCCACACCGTATTTTCTTGCCAGTGCGAGCGCTGCCTGGGCGGAATTGACACCTTCCACCACCTGTCCTACCTGCTTCTTTGCCTCTTCAAGTGTATATCCCTGTCCGAGCAGAAAGCCCGCATTATGGTTTCTGCTATGAGCGCTGGTACAGGTTACGATTAAATCACCGATTCCGGATAGTCCGGCAAAGGTTTCGTAACGTGCCCCCATTGCTTCACCTAGTCTTGAAATTTCTACAATTCCGCGGGTAATCAGAGCCGCCTTCGTGTTATCACCGTAGCCGAGACCATCGATCGTTCCCGCGGCAAGGGCAATGACATTCTTTAATGCACCGCCTAATTCTATTCCTATCACATCCGGGCTTGTATATACTCTGAAATACTGATTCATAAACATATCCTGAATATACATTGCGGTTTCCTTTTCCTTAGCTCCCGCAACAACGGTGGTCGGAATCTGCCTGCTGACCTCCTCCGCATGACTCGGTCCGGATAGCACCGCAACCTTTGCCTGCGGAATTTCCTGAGCAATAATATCCGTTATTGTATATAATGTTTTGTTTTCTATGCCCTTTGATGCATTTACAATCACAGTACCGTCCTTTACAAACGGTGCCAGTACATGAGACACCTCCCTGACAAACGGAGACGCTACCGTCATTACAATCAAATCCGGCTCACTCTCCACTGCCTTTTCAATATCATTCGTAAGTCTCACGCTATCCTGTAACACTGCACCCGGCAGATTCTTAATGTCCCTCCGGTTTCTATCCAGTGCATCCGTCTCTTCCTTAAACTTTGACCATACAGTAACATCATGCCCGTTTCCGGCTAACAATATGGTAAGGGCAATGCCCCATGTGCCGCCGCCTAAAACCGTAACCTTTTTCATACCGTACACCTATTCATGCGCGGCCGCGCATCTTCCTTTCTTTCTTGATTGTTACTCATTCTTTTCCCCTGATTTTTCAGAAACAATCTGAACCTTCCTGCCTATTTTGTTCTCTGTACCGTTAAGAAGCCGTTTGATATTTCCCCTATGAGTATAGAATGCTAAAACAGCAAAAATCAAACTGATACATAGCATATGAAAATTGCCCGGTCTTGTGATTGCCACGCCGATTACAAATTCTACTTCCATAACAAGCGAACCTACGGACACATACCTCGTCAGCAGCAAAATAATGAAAAATGTAGCGATACAGATTAAAAATATTCTCCAGTCAAAGGTAAGAATCGTTCCCACCAGTACAGCAATCCCTTTTCCGCCTTTGAATTTCAGATAAAACGGAAAATTATGCCCGAGCACTGCACCAAGTGCCGTATACAGACCGAGAAGCTCTGTATACGGGAGCTCATTAAATATCAGGCACTTTACCAGAAGAACCGGAACAGCACATTTTAGGATATCCCCCAATAATGTAATCAATGCCGCCCTTTTACCGAGAGTACGAAGCGCATTGGTTGTACCAACATTTCCGCTTCCGTATTTTCTGATATCAACCTTTTGACTTTTCCCCACAATATATCCTGTAGAAATACATCCGAATCCATACCCTATCAAAAGACAAATCATTATCCGCCAAATCATGCTACTTATCCTGCCATTTCCTCTTTTAATTTGTTTCAGAACGCTCTCTGATAATGAACTTCAAGGAAGTTCCCGTAAACCCAAAGGTCTCACGCACTTTATTTTCAATATACCGCTGATAGGAAAAGTGCATCAGCTCTTTGTTGTTTACAAACAGCACAAAAGTCGGCGGTCCTACCGCCACCTGTGTCATAAAGAAAATCTTTAAACGCTTTCCTTTATCGGACGGTGGCTGCTGTAACGAGGTTGCCTCCATCAAAATCTCATTTAATACACCGGTCTGAATTCTGAGAGTACGGCTCTGTATTACCATATCAATCCGCTCAAACAGCTTTGTCATACGTTGTCCGGTCTTTGCCGAAATAAAAATGATTTCCGCATACGGAATAAAGGAAAGAATCTCACGGATTCGCTCGGTCTGACGATATATCGTCTTATCATCCTTATTCTCTACCGCATCCCACTTGTTTACTGCAATAATAATGCCCTTTCCCCGCTCATGGGCAATACCTGCAATCTTTGCATCCTGTTCCGTCACACCCTCCGTTGCATCAATTACCACAACTACAACGTCGGCGCGTTCCACCGCGCTGACAGTCCGGATAATACTGAACCTCTCCAGCTCCTCTTTAATCTTATTCTTTCTGCGGAGTCCCGCCGTATCAATAAAAATGTATTCCTTTTCATCGTATTTTACTACCGTATCGATGGCATCTCTCGTCGTACCCGCAATATCAGAAACAATGACCCGGTTTTCGCCGGTCAGCTTATTAATAATAGAAGACTTTCCGACATTCGGCTTGCCTACAACCGCAATCTTCGGAAGCTCATCCTCCTCTTCCCCCCCGGACGGCTCCGGAAAATATTTCACTACCGCATCCAGAAGCTCACCAAAGCCGAGTCTTGACGCACCTGATACCGCAATCGGGTCACCGATACCGAGATTGTAAAATTCATAAACATCTGCCTGCATCTTCTCAAAGTCATCTACCTTGTTTACCGTCAGAACTACCGGTTTTCCGGAACGTCTGAGCATATCCGCCACCTTAAAATCGGCATCCACCAGCCCCATACGAACATCTGTCAGAAAAACAATGACATCTGCCGTATCAATGGCAATCTGTGCCTGTTCCCGCATATAGGTAAGCATCTTATCCTTTGTCTCCGGCTCGATACCGCCGGTATCAATCATTGTAAACTTATAATTTAGCCATGTGACATCCGCATAAATACGGTCACGGGTCACGCCCGGATAATCCTTAACAATAGAAATTCGTTCCCCGGCCAGGGCATTAAATAAAGTGGATTTGCCCACGTTCGGGCGTCCCACAATCGCTACAATCGGATTACTCATCTTAAGATTTTGTCCTTTCTATTCTCTGTATATTACTCAATTACGGCACGTACCAGTGCTTCTCCTTCTGATTTTACAATACCTACACGGGTTTGTAAAGCCTTTTCCACATCGGAAACTTTCAAATCATCCAGAAATACATCCTCACCGCTTCTTAAAAGCACCTCAGGAAGCAGTAAAATTTCACCGAGCTCCCTGTCCTTAAGCTGTGCAATAATATCCTGTCCGGTCAAAAGTCCGGCTACGGTAATACGCTCTCCGAAAAAATGATTGACAATCGGAACAACCTCCGCTTCGATATTCGGATACTTTTTTTGAATTTTATTCACCTGTTCTTTAATAACAGGCTCCGCTAAAACGCCGGTAGCAAGTGTCAGCCTGCGTTTTCGGTCGTCTCCCTTACATTCTGCCAAACAGGCATCCACCTCTTCACTTAGCGAACGAACCATTCCCACACCGTTTTCCAGCTGCGGATACCCCTCGTATTCTTCCTCCGACGGCAGCGGCAGTCCTGCCAGTAAATACCACTCGTCACTGGCATGAATCATACGGGTACCGTACTTTTCCAGAATAATTTTCTGCCATTTTGCAATGATTTCCAGTACCTTTCCTGCATCTTCCTTTGTAAACGGCTCAATCTGTGCCAGACCTTCACGGAATTTTGTCATGCCGATCGGAACAACGGAGACACTCTGCATGAGCGGCAGATACGCCGTCAAATCATGAATGGTACGTTCCAGCTCCTCTCCGTCATTATAGCCCTTACAAAGCACAATCTGTCCGTTCATCTCAAGCCCTGCATCATAGAACCGTTTGATTTTGTCCAGTGCTTCTCCCGCAAAACGGTTATTTAACATCTTACAGCGAAGCTCCGGATTCGTTGTATGCACGGAAATATTAATCGGAGATAGCTTATAAAACAAAATCCGCTCCATATCCTCCTCAGACAGATTTGTCAACGTGATATAATTTCCCTGCAGGAAGGAAAGTCTTGCGTCATCATCCTTAAAATATAAAGTATCCCGCATTCCCGGCGGCATCTGGTCAATAAAACAAAAAATACACTTATTCCGGCAGGAACGATAGGCATCCATAAGTCCCTCTTCAAACACAAGTCCCAGGTCCTCATCCGCATCCTTCTCGATTTCAAGCTCCCATTCTTCGCCGTCCGCTTTCCGTATGAGAAGCACAAGCTCCTCGTCCTCGGAAAGATACCGATAGTCAAAAACATCCACAACCGGCTGCCCGTTAATGGACACCAGTACATCCCCCGCTTCGATTTCCAGTTCCGCGGCAATACTGTCCTGTATTACTTCTTTAATTATGTGTTCCCGTATTTTCTTTGCCATAAATTCCTCTCCTCCGGTACTCTGCCGGTTTTCTGCCGCCTGCCTATGCTTCCTTCTCTCCGACCGTCATACCAAAGCTCTGCCTTCGGTTATTCGGTTAACATTAAGAATCCCGCCATATTTCCTCTGTCATTTCCCATCACCCGATGAGAAAACAATACATCCGAATGACACATGGTACATACTCCGCCGATTACAATATTTTCGGGCAAAACACCTGCTTCCTCCAAAATCGTGCGATTGACCTGCCACAAATCAAGCCGGCAGGTGCCTTCTGCCTCCTGCTCTGCGGTTCTTTTTGTTGCATTCTTGTATTCCTTTTGAAATAATTCAGCCACTTCACCGCCTACGGTATAGCAATCTCCGCAAACAGACACTCCGATATAGGCCTCTATATGCTCCGGTATGCAGCCGAATTCTCTTTCCATGGCCTTTACCGTCTTTTCCGCAATCCGTCCGATAGAACCGCGCCAGCCGGCATGCGCCGTACCGATAGCACCTGCTACCGGGTCATAGAAAAACACCGGTACGCAATCCGCACCGAATACCGCCAGCGCAACACCCGGTTCATTTGTAATCTGGGCATCCACACATGAATAATCTCGTGGTCTTGTAATTCCCTTGCCGCAATCTGCCTTTGTTGCCCTGCGTACCACAACCTCATGCACCTGATCCGGTAATACAACCTGTTCCTTTGCAAAGCCGATAGCGTTACAAAGTCTGTCATAATTTTTTAATACATTTTCATCAAAATCTCCGCGACCGAAGCCCAGATTCATAGAAGAAAAAAATCCTTTACTGACTCCGCCTACTCTTGTAGAACAACCGTGCTTCACACCCGGATGCTCGGAGAGACGTCTAAAATATAAAAACGGTACTTCCGTACCCGAAACTGCCATTTCCTTATTTGACAGACACTCTAATTCTTTTTTCATATTCCTCAACCTATTTACTTTTCTACAAATTATACTGATATTATTACTTACATCCAAAACGCATTCTCCGTAAGACGAATCTTATCCCCGTACACCCCGGCAACATCAAATCGGCACGGTGTATCAAAAGAAATTCGATTCTTGTACATATAATACTTAGCCGCCGCAAGGATTTTCTGTTGTTTCCTATGGTTCACCGCTTCCTCCGGAGCTCCGAACCGCTCATCGGAACGGTATTTTACCTCGACAAATACAAGATAACCGTCCTTCCTTGCAATAATATCGATTTCTCCGTGCCTTGTATAAAAGTTTCTTGCAAGGATTTCATACCCCTGCTCCCGCAAATACTCCTGTACCCTTGTTTCCTGTTCACTGCCGACCATGCGGCAGTTTCGGACACTCTTTTCCCGTTGCCCTGTATTCACTGCTTTTTCAAAGCTTTCCTTTTCTCCCACCGTTACCGTTATCATATACTCTCATATTCCTCCCATACAGATACATTATCCCGCAATATCAAATGCTTCTACAACGAATTCTTTACCTTCCCCTTAATCTTATCAACCTTATCCACAAAAAGCAGAACCTCCGCCACCACTTCGTATAACTCAGGCGGAATAGCGTCTCCGATTTCAAGCTTTGAAAGAGTATCTGCCAGCTTATCATCCTTATGAAGAGGTACATCCTCCTCCTTCGCACGTTCAATTATCTTCTCTGCAACATAGCCTCTGCCGGAAGCAACTATCTTAGGTGCTTCCTCGGAAGGCTCATATTCCAGTGCAACCGCAATTTTACTCTTTTGTTCTTCCATGGCACACCCCTTTCCGGCTTCCTGTTTCCATAAGTCCGGATGAAAAATCCTCAAACAATTCGAGTACCTGAATTACTTATCGGCTTCTCCTAAGATTCCCTTAATAAAGCTGCGTCTGTGAATCGGACAGGGTCCGTCCTCACGTAGCTTCTTCATGTGCTCCGCAGAACCGTAGCCCTTGTTTCCGGCAAAACCATAGCCCGGATATACCTTGTCGAACTCTATCATCATCCGGTCTCTTGTTACCTTTGCAACCACACTTGCCGCCGCAATGGAAAGGCTTTTTGCATCCCCCTTTATAATCGGTACCTGACGAATGACTTCCTTCTTTTCCGGAAACAACTCCTGTACGCCCGGAATCGTAACCGCATCATTTAACAATACATCCGGTGCTCCGAGTGACTCGGACATCTTTAAAATTGCTTCCCGCATGGCACGGTACGTTGCCTGTAAAATATTTATCTCATCAATCACCGTATGAGACACACAGCCGATGCCGTATCCCAATGCCTTTTCCAGAATTTCCGGAAAAAGCTCCTCACGTTTTTTTTCGGAAAGCTGCTTGGAATCATTTAAATACAATATCCGGCATCCCTTAGGCAATACTACGCAGGCTGCTACTACAGGTCCGGCAAGCGGACCTCTTCCTACCTCATCTATGCCGCACACTACACTATAATCCGCATATTCCCGTTCATATACAAGCATACCGTCCACTCTTGCACACTCTGCCAGAAACTTTTCTTTCCTCTTCCTTGCCTGTTCTATTAACTTTACTACACTGCTTCTCGTATCATCCGCATACCGCGCAACGACATCCTCCAGCTGCTCCGGTGCCGCGTTTCCCAGTGCTTCCTTTATCTGCTCGATTTTATCTGCCATAATCCCCTCATACCTTTTGTACACTCTCTAACGTAATCTTTCCGATTTTCCCGGCACGGTAGTCATCCATAATAAATCCGGCAGCACGGTCAATATCCGGCTCTCCGCCCTTTTTCAGACAAGCACGCTTTCTTGCAATCCGTTCCAGTGCTTCATTTCCGTCCGAACATTCATCAATACCGTACTTTGTATGAATCACCCCCGGATAACTTTCGTACAAATATTCAAGTAACGTTACCGCAAGTTCTCTGATATCTAAAATATCTTCATTTATGGAACCGATCCATGCAATACGAAGTCCCACCTTCTGATCCTCAAACTTCGGCCATAAAATCCCCGGAGTATCAAGAAGCTCCAGCTCTTTATTCAGGCGAATCCATTGCTTCCCCTTTGTCACACCCGGTTTATTTCCGGTTAACGTACAGTTCTTTCCCGCAAAAGAATTGATAAAGGTTGACTTTCCTACATTCGGAATACCTACAATCATTGCCCGGAGCGGTCTTCCGATAATTCCCCGCTTCAAATCCCTTTCTCTTTTTTCCTTACAGGCTTCCTTAATCACAGCGGATACATTTTTAACTCCTGCGCCGCCCTTTGCATTCACTGAAACAACATAATATCCTTTTTCCTCATAGTATTGTTTATATTCCTTTGTACGCACTTCATCCGCAAGATCCGACTTATTGAGTAAAAGCACTCTCGGTTTGCTGCCCGCGAGCTTTTCTATGTCCGGATTTTTCGAGCTGTACGGAATACGTGCATCTACCAGCTCCACAATGACATCCACCAGCTTCAATTCGTCCTGTATCTGGCGTTTTGCCTTACTCATATGTCCCGGATACCACTGATACTGCATATATTTCTACCTCCGTCCGACAATCGGATGACATAAAATGCCTTTCAGCTATTCATCCTTCTCTAAATTCATTTTTGAAACTATGTTGAAAGGCTCTAATGTCAACCAAGCCTTTCCGATAATCTGGTCTCTCGTAACATTTCCAATATTGGCAAACCGACTGTCTTCGCTCTTATTCCGATTATCACCGAGCACAAAATATTCATCATAATCCAAAACAACCGGCTCCGTTGCCAGTCCCGATAAATGGATTTTAGGTAAATCCCTTACTACTTCCTTTAACGGTTCGCCGTTAATATAAACGATGCCGTTTACAATCTGGACAGTCTCACCCGGAAGTCCGATTACTCTTTTCACATGATAATAGCTGTGTTCTTCTCCTCCCTGCTCAAACACAATGACATCAAAACGTTCCGGTCCCTTTCTAAGATAAGAAATCTTGTTTATCATAATCGGCATCTGTGCCTCTAACGTAGGAGCCATAGACTCCCCCGGCACCACGGTGCGCTCACAAGCTGCCCGTACCAAAAAAAACGCCAGAACAATCACTGCAACGGTTTCTAAAATCAGAGCCACAATCCGGATAATTATCTTTTTTACTTTTTTACGTTTCCGGTTATCACTCAAATCAAAATCATACCCCGCCATTGAAATACCCTTTCACTTAGAAAAAAAGGGACAAGCTATGTTGTCCCTTTGGTTGACTTATTTTACGATTTCCTTAACCTTAGCCTTCTTACCGATTCTGTCACGAAGATAATTCAGCTTTGCTCTGCGTACCTTACCGCGTCTTACTACTTCAACCTTCTCAACAATCGGAGAATGTAACGGCCATGTCTTCTCAACACCGACACCGTTGGATGTCTTTCTTACCGTAAATGTCTCTCTTGCGCCACCGTTCTGTCTCTTTAAAACGGTTCCCTCAAATACCTGGATACGCTCACGGTTACCCTCTTTTACCTTAGCGTGAACCTTAACGGTATCACCTACGTTAAAATCGGCAACCTCAGCCTTTAACTGTGCTGCTTCAATGTTCTTAATAATGTCGTTCATGTTGCGACCTCCTTATAAATTAAGACATTCTTACTACCGGCTCCCGGTACAGCGGAACATCTCGTCTCACAATCGAAGATTATACCACAGATTTTGTCGGAATGCAAGCACTTTTTACTTTTTTACATAACTTACATTGTAGCTTTTAACATTAATGTGCATGAAACTGTTGTTCACGAAACTCGCGCGGTGTCACCTTCACATACCGCTTAAACATGGAAATAAAGTGACTTTCCGAACAAAAACACAGACTTGATGCAATCTCCGCAGACGTAAAACCGGTGTAACGTAACATTTTCTCTGCCGCCTCAATCCTTTTCTGTATAATATACTGCGATACGGATATCCCTACTTCTTTATGAAACAGCTTTGACAAATATGTTGCACTGAGCTTTGTTTCCTTCGCCAAATCAGCCAGCGTAATCTTTGTATGCAGATGTGAATAGATATACTCCAGACACACGATAATCGATTTGGAATACATTGTTTTCTTACGAATGCTGCGCATTCTTTTTGCATACGCTTCTACCAGTTCTCTGTGAAACGAAGTAACCTCTTCCTCAGTCTGAAAATGATCAAGCCGCCGGATAGCAATGTCACTGCGATTGTAGGCTTCCTCCATTTCCATTCCGCCTTCGATACAGTAACGGGTAATAAAAGCGATTGTAATTATCAGGTGATACTTCAGATTACGCAAGCGGTTTTCACTTAAAATTCCCAAACCGTCACTGTCAAACGGACGCATTAACTGCAAAGCTTCTTCCACATTTCCCATTTTGATGCTCTGGTAAAATTCAACCTCTTTATCATAAGGCGTATGAAACCGGTTATCTTCGCGGTTCTCAAACTCAATCTGCGCAAGCGCCTTTTGCATATCAAGCTTCATCTGCACACCTTCCTCCAAGCAATTCATCAACAATCACCCGGTATTCACTGAGTCTGTCACATTTTCGCATCTTTTTCCGCACCTTTTCGCAATCCTTAAAGCTATCCAGCAAATAAAACCAAAGCTCCTTCATTTTATAGAGCAAATCCCGGTCACCGGACAAGACTGAACCGTACTCGGTCATCAGTTGTTCATGAAACTGTCTTATTGTATCCCTGCGGACCTTCGCCTCCGGTAATTCCTCACCCCGCAGACGTCCGATGAGATATGGGTCACATAAAAGCCCGCGTCCAAGCATCACCGCCGGAAGCTTCGGAAAACGGGTCATAAGTGCCTTGTAGCTCTCTTTTGTAAAAACATCTCCGTTATAGCAAAGTCTGCCCTTCCACCTGTCATACGCAAGCTCAAAAGCCTCTGTGCGCACCTGTCCTTTATAAAAATCCTTCTGAATCCGCGGGTGCACCGTCAGCTCCTTTATCGGAAACCTCTCATAAATACGAAGAATATTCTCCCATTCCGCTGCATCATTCCGTCCGATACGTGTCTTTACCGACACCTCTACCGTACATTTTTCAAACACCTTCTCAAAAAAAGCGTTCAATTCCTCCGGGTGACTCAGAAAACCGGAACCCTTTCCCTTTGCCACCACCGTTCCTGACGGACAGCCAAGATTCAAATTCACTTCCGTATAGCCAAACTCCTTTAAATACTCTGCCGTCATCAGAAAGTAATCGGCACGGTTCGTTATAATCTGCGGAACCACCTGCATTCCTATATTGTTTTCAGGCAAAATATCACGTTTCTCCCTGTTTCGCAGGATTTTATTGGCATCAGGCGAAATAAACGGGGTAAAGTATTTATCCGGTGCAGGAAAATACTTATGAAATGCTCTCCGGTAAATATGCCCGGTAATCCCCTCCATAGGTGCAAAATAAAACTCCATTATAATCTCTCCGGTAAAATATTACAGATGATGCTCCCCAAGCAAATCTTCCAGATATTTCTTTTCCTTCTTCGAAAGCACCGCATCCGCCAGCAAATCCGGTCTTGCAGCAAGGGTTCGTTCAATGGACTTTCTTCTTCTCCATTCTTCAATCTTTGCATGATGACCGGATAATAACACCTCCGGCACCCTTCTTCCCTCGTATTCCTCCGGTCTTGTATACTGCGGATATTCCAACAGATTATCCTGAAAGCTCTCAAACTCCGCCGAAGCCTCGTTATTCAATACTCCGGGCACCAGACGGGACACCGCATCTATCATCATCATTGCCGGAAGCTCCCCACCGGTCAGCACATAGTCTCCCGCGGAAACCATATCCGTCACCACCATTTCAAGCGCTCTCTCATCTATACCCTCGTAGTGGCCGCAAAGGAAAATCAAATCCTCCTCCTTTGCCCACTCTTCTGCCTTTTTCTGTGTAAAGGTCTCTCCCTGTGGTGTAAGATATATCACCTTTGTCTTTTCCCTGCGTTCCTCCGGAATCAGCTCCTTTACATAAGCACAGGTCTTTACGACCGGGTCCGGTGCCATTACCATCCCTGCACCGCCTCCGTAGGGATAATCATCCACCCGCTTATGCTTGTCCTCGGAAAAGTCCCGGATATCGACCGCTTTAATCGACAACAGCCCTTTTTCCACGGCACGTCCGATAATACTTGTATTTAAGCCATGTTCTACCATGTCAGGGAATAACGTCATAACGTAAAAATTCATGCTTTATCCTTCCTTTGGCTGTTCCATCAAAGAACCACGAAGCCGTTCCAAATATCTTTCCTGTTCCTTTTTCATCAATGCAACAAGTGCAGATGCATCCTCTTTCGTCTGGGCTTTATGAATTGCAGCCAAATATGCCGGTCTGTCTTCATCCTGCAATATAAACGGACAAATTGCATTTTTCAAACATTCCCGAAATAAAACTAAACGCCCGGTTCTGCCGTTCCCATCCTGAAACGGATGAATCTTCTCATACCTTGCGTGGAACAGTGCCAAGGTTTCCAAACTCTTGTCGGTCTCATGATACCAGCTAAGCAGCTCCTGCATCTTCTCCTCTACTTCTTCCGGAGCCGCTGTATCAATATCTCCCACAAAATTTCTTCTGGATTTATATTCTCCGATGTTATAACCGTTGGCAATATCCTCAAATACACATTGCTTTAACTGTTTATGGAACAACTTAATCATTTGCTCATCAAGCGGTTCCGCAAGGGTATCCAACATGGCATGAAACATGGCAAAATGTCCCTGCATCTCCTCAATATCCTTTGCCTTATACACTTCATCGCTTTCCGTATAAATACTGCCCGTCTCGAACAACGACGCGGTATGCTCCTTCGTAAGCGTGCTTCCTTCGATTTTATTGGAATTATACGCCAGTTCACGTTGTGTAAAACCGTAAATACCGTTTCGGATCTGATGCTTTTGTTCGGTTTGCAGCGTATATATCAGGTTAGAATTCACTTCCTTGCTATATTCCATAAAATCATCCTCTCCGAAAATTTCTTCAAAAATATTATACTATAAAAGAGACCATTTTTCAAGAAAGACATTCTGCTTACACTTTTCTGTTTCTACTTGCAGATAACCATAAAGAAGTATAACCCGTGAAAAACTTCTTCGCGGGTTAATTTAAAATCAATAGATAACTTGGGGTTTTAAAGTTTCTTTCTCGCTATTATCCCATCATTAATTTTTATAATTGAGAATCCTTGTGATTCATACATTGACCTGTTGCCACAACAATTATTGGGATTGAATTCTCCGTCAGAAGGGTAAGACTCCACATAGTTATAACCGTTCTTTTTTGCAAATTCACACGCATAATTCAGCATCTTTTTTGCAATTCCTTTCCCCCTATAATCAGGAGCGATTGTGAAACATACAATTGCTAACACCTTGTCGTTGTTATTAATTTCAATCCAACTGTCGGGATTGTTTTCTTTGCTGAATCTGAAATAATTATCTTTCAAATCAGCATTGCAAAAAAATATGCACACCAACACTCAAGAACAATTACTCCTCCCTTACTCGAATCACAGTCAGCTGTTTGCGCCAAAATTCCTGTCATTGGCATAATAAAACATACGATAAAGAAAATTCCGTGAATTAGCATTAGCCATTTGAGTATCTTATCTGATTTCGTTTTATCTTCTTTCGTCAGCCCTGTGAAAAAAGTTGATAGTGCCATAAATCCATATCCCAGCAAATCATAATTAAAAATTAATCCCCCCTTATTAAAATCAAGAATTTGCGATGCCTGTGGAGTTAACGTCTCCAATCTGACAGTAGTTGTCTGTGGAAAATATACGATTACAATCAATACTGCATAGATTGTCGCAAAAATTAAACCGTTCATTGCCGCAACTTTTTTGCTACTCTCCTCCTGCTTCTACTTGATGCTCCTTATTTATCCTGTACAGAATTTTTGTGATTTTCACGAATTACTATTCCCCACAGACCAGCCACGCCTATTACTCCTATTCCCAACCATAAACCATTACTTCTCATGAAAGAACCTTCCGGCAAATGAGGAAATACAATATACCCAATCATTATACTCAACGCTAATATCAATGTTCCTACAAATGTTACTATGCACTTACGCTTCACTACTAATTTTTTTTCAGCTTCTGCATAATCTACGACCTTTCGTAAGGTCTCTTTTTCTTCTTTTTCCATTCTCTCACTTTTCCTTTCACCATCAATTATTTCTTTGATGTCGACTTCGTAGTAATCCGCCAATTCAACCAGAATGCCTAATTCCGGCATGGTATTACCATTTTCCCATCGGGATACACTTCGAGAGGATACACCAAACTTTTCTGCCAGTTGCTCTTGTGTCAGTTCTTTCTCTTTACGCAATTCTCTTAGAAAAGCACCAATTTTTATCTGGTCTATCATCTGACTCACTCCTTTCACAACCTATTATCACTTAAAAGGCAATAGAAAACCACGTCACAAAGTGAGAAATAACATGATTTTCACCGGACACTTATGTCTTGTCATCAAGCATCTGTTGCTCTTCCATTACTATTTCCACGTCATCGGCCTTTCCAAGAATATCTCCTGATACTCCCTCTTCATCACCTCAATCTCTTGATTTGTAATTTCCTCTGGTGTAAATCGATTCTTATGACACAACTTAGGTCAGTTTACAAGGAACTACACGCAGACCGTGAAACGGGCTGCTGACAACAAACGGCGCTATGCTCCCGGCTGGGTGCATAGCACCTGTTTGTTGCGGGGGTTTCCAAAGGGGGCAGCGCCCCATTTGGCACACGACTTTGCGGAGCAAAGTGTAGTGTGTTATACGCTCTGTCGGCGTTGCCCTGAAAATACCGTTGCCGCCGGGGAGGGCAAGGGCATTTGACGCGGCAGGAAAGCAGGGCTTTGTTTGGGGCTGGTAAGCCGGAAACAAAGGGCTGATTTCAGCAGCAGACAGGGCGTATTATGAAAGCCCCCGTCCCTCGTCCTCCGCCCCCGGCCTATGGGACAAAAAGTCCCAAAGCTCTGGACACCGTGACCAGATGTGTGGCCACACTCCGGGAAAAGTAGCAGGACGGCAGGAAACCGTCAAGGCTGAAATGAATGGGCTGACGCCCGGCCTTGACCGTTCCCCGCCGCCCCGCTGGATGGGTGGACAAGGTGGCCAATCCCTAAAAGTGTTTGGCCGCACTCGTTCATTTTGGGGCCTTTCTTCTCCCAAAATTGAAATGGGCGGGAAAGCCCTAAAATGGCTTTCCCGCCTTGATTACCCATTAGCAAAGACGGGCGAGACTGTCAACGGCGGCGCTGAAAGCGCCGTTCATCTTGACCGTTGACTGGCTCGCCTGGCTTTGCTACTGCCCGTAAGAGATGGAAAAACAAGATGGAAAACAAGGTTAAAAATGGTTGACAAGTCTATCGGATGTGTGTTATACTGTGCGACAGTTTGAGATTGGAAGGAGGCTTACGTGTGTTAATTTGTGTACGCTAATAAGCAATAAAAAGTAGAAGTACCTTTCCACATGATGGTGGGCTTTTTTTGCGTGCGTATGCAAAGGAACACGTAGGTTTGACACGAGCAGTCTTTGAACTGTATCGTGGTGTTTTTTCGTGCTTTGTTGTTATGCAGGCGTCTGCCCTCTCTGTGGGACAACGCCTGCTTTTTATTGCAGAAACAAAGGAACAATGCAATAAAAAAGGAGGTTCGCATTATGACCCAAAACAACAATTCATGGAGAAAAACTTATTTTACACTTCTTGCCGGACAAGCAATATCCTTTATTAGCAGCGGTATTTTGCAAATGGCCATTATCTTTTATTTGGTTGCGAAAACTAATTCTGCAATCATATTGACGGCGGCAACACTGATTGGATTTTTGCCGCAAGCCTGTTTAGGCCCGTTTGCAGGTGCTTTTGTTGACCGGCACAGCCGTAAAAGCGTAATGATTGGTGCGGATTTGATAATTGCCGCCGCTGGCGGTATTCTGGCGCTGGTGGCGTTTTACATGGAATTGCCCGTATGGTCTATTATGGTTGTCCTGTTAATCCGAAGTGCGGGAACTGCTTTTCATTCTCCAGCATTCAGCGCAGCAACACCTATGATTGTGCCAAAAGAGGAACTTACAAAATGCGCTGGTTACACGCAGACCATGCAAGCAGTAAGTGCGATTATCAGTCCAGCTGCCGCAGCGTTTTTATATGCTGTTTGGCCTCTTAATGCAATTATATTGTTAGATATTGTGGGTGCAATCCTTGCCTGTGTGACTGTTGCGATTTCGTCCATACCAACGCCTGAACTATGTCCAGAAACGAAAAGACAACAGTTTTTACAGGATATGAAAGAGGGGTATGTGGTATTAAAGCAAAACAGGGGCCTCTTTGCTCTGCTCTGGATTGGTGTAATTTATATGTTCTTTTATATGCCAATCAGTACGCTTTTTCCTCTCATCTGTATGTCATACTTCAAAGGAACACCGGCCCATGCCTCTGCCGCTGAAATTGCTTTTGCGGTTGGTATGCTGCTTGGCGGAGTCATTCTGAGCATTTGGGGCGGTTTTAAGAAACGGCGGTACACCATCGGTCTTTCCGTTCTCCTGATGGGCGTTAGCAATATGCTCTCCGGGCTTTTGCCGCCAGACGCATTTCTTGTCTTTGTTGTGTGCTGTACTGTTATGGGAATTTCCGCTCCATTTTACGGTGTGCAAAATGCGATTTTTCAAGAAACGGTCAAACCAGAATATCTGGGGAGAGTTTTTTCTCTACTGACAAGCGCCGCTTCCCTCGCCATGCCGTTTGGCCTTGTCATTTCCGGGCCTCTGGCGGAGCGGCTGGGAGTTGAGAAATGGTTTGTCATTTGCGGAATTGGCATTATCATCGTTGCGCTTGCCGTATTTTTACTACCCGGTTTGAGAGAGATTGACAATACGCAATAATCAACTGCACCTTTTTCTATTACTAAACAAAATGCCTGGATGGTGGTTCTGAAAAACCAGAACCGCCGTTCAGGCATTTTTTATCTTCGTCCTCTCTGCGGTTTTGGATTCTTCAGCAAGTCGGATTTTTCCGCAATCTTTTTCAGCCACTTCCGTTCTTCTACTGACAGCTTCCTAAAATTCAGCTTGAGCCGTTTGCAGATAAACGCCAAGTACGCTTGTTCCGTGTCGCTGTCCTGGCTGACGATTTCACCAGCAGTTTCCAGCATTTCTTTTAGCGGGTTATCCTCTGGGACGCTGAAAAAATCGTCCTTGTGTGTTTCCCGCAGAGCAAGGGCAATCCCGTTTATGTCCCGTTGTATCACATAGCGGCAAAACTCGTCCTCATCAATATGGGCGGTGATAAGCTGTCTTAACTGCGTATCACTCATGCCAGGATTATGCTTTTTTATAACAGTTGCGCTCATCGTGTCCACTATGGCGTTTGCACCCTGCGCCTGTTTCAGTGCCGTTCCGTTCACATAGATTTCAAGGTCAGCCATCAGCCGGGGGAAATCCGGGTGCGCCGCCAGCTCACACAGCAGGGTATTGTCTATCCTCCCGCTTTTCAGCAGGTCAATCATTTCATCACTCAAACGCAGGTCTGCAAGATCGGCGTTTGGGTGATTTTTCATTTCAGACAGCCCCAGCAGATAATCAGCGGTCACACCGTAAAACTTCGCCAGCCGGATAAGGGCATAGTGGCTGATGTCCTTGAAGTCTTCCGTTTCGTAACTGCCCAGCGCAGACTTGGAAAGCCCGGTCTGCTCCGCAAGCTGCCCCAGCGTCAAGCCACGCTCCACACGTAGGTCTTTTAATCGCTCTTGTATGGATAAAGACATATTCACCCTCCTTGCTAGCTCAACGAAAGAGAAGCCGTTATGCTATGTACTATGCTCATAGCATAACGGCATAGGCATTTACAGTTTTATTTTACCATTTGCTACATCTTCACGAAATTTATCAACAAGCTTCGCTGTCAGCTTGGATTTACCGTAGTGTTCAAGTACAAAAGTACGATAACTTTTTCCATCTACAAGCACATCACTTTTTCTGGTCAACAACCAATTTCCGTTACCTCCTCCCTGTTCTCTAATATTCCAGTCTTTCCCATATCTTTTATAGATTTCATCTTTTTTACCTTGAACAGACATTGATTCGCTTGGAATATAAACAATTTGCATAATAGCTCCTCCTTTATTTTGTGCAAGAAGACCAGAAACCTGAATTTGTCTTTTATCTTTTTTTGATTATATCACAAATCCGAGAGCGTGGAAATAGGGAGTTTTTCAGGCTGATTTCCTACCTCTTGGATATACGGCACAGGCGGTCAAAAAGGTGTAGACTTGGGATAGTTCATCGATGGACAAGCACCTTGGAAACAGAACACGCCAAAGAAAACGGAGGGACGCATGAGCAAAAGACCCTATCAACACCTGCCGCCGCTGGAACACAGGCCGGACGGCTCCCCCTACCGCATAACCCCGCCCCAGAAGAGACGAGCCAGCGGCCTGATACGCCGGGAGTGCTGCAACTGCGAGGACGGAAACTGCCTTGCGCTGGACGATGGCGACACCTGCGCCTGTCCGCAGATGATTTCGTTCTCCGTCTGCTGCAAGTGGTTCCGCTGGGCGGTCTTGCCGCTGGACAGGACGCTGGAAGCGGAGATTTACCGGGACAGGGACTTGAAACGCTGTGCGGAGTGCGGCGGTGTGTTCGTCCCGAAGTCCAACCGGGGCAAATACTGCCCGGACTGCGCCGCCAGAGTTCACAGGCGGCAGAAAACAGAAAGTGAACGGAAAAGGAGGTCTGCTGTGGACAGTTAAGAGCGGGAAAAGCCTTGATTTGCAAGGCTCCGCAAGCCCTCAACCGGGGCGGCTGGTATCATTTATCATTCGCCCCGGAAAACGGGCCTCTAACCGTCCACAAAACACGCTATGACAAACACGATTTATATTCACCAGCCGGAAAAGGCGTTCAGTTTCACCCGGCTCCCCAATTTCCTTTTTGAAGCACCCACATTCCAGCCCTTGAGCAACGAAGCGAAGGTGCTGTATGCCTTTGTCCTGCGCCGGGCGGAGTTGTCCCGGAAGAACGGCTGGGCGGACGAGTACGGGCGGGTCTACCTGTACTACCCCATCTGCGAGGTGGTCGCTTTGCTCCGCTGCGGGCGGCAGAAAGCGGTCAACACCCTGCGGGAGTTGCAGTATGCGGGGCTGGTGGAAATCCAGAAACAGGGCTGTGGAAAACCCAACCGCATTTACCCGAAATCCTATGAAGCGGTTCCAAACACCGACTTCAAGAAATCCGGTTATGGTACGCCGGAGGGCTGAAAACCGTACTTGGCGAGTACGAAAATCAATCCTCTTGAAGTACGGAAATCTGACGGTATATAGAAATACAGAGATTAAAACCATCTATTTACATTCATTCCATTCCAATCCTATCAGAGATATTTTCGGCGGGAAAACCCGCCGGAAAGGAATGGAATGGGGAAAGGAGTTCAATGGCACAACACGCAATTTTGCGATTTGAGAAGCACAAGGGCCACCCGGCGGGGCCGCTGGAAGCCCACCATGAACGGAAAAAGGAGCAGTACGCCAGCAACCCGGACATTGACACCAGCCGGAGCAAGTACAATTTCCACATCGTCAAGCCGGATGGCCGCTACTACCATTTCATTCAGAGCCGCATCGAGCAGGCCAGATGCCGCACCCGCAAGGACAGCACTCGGTTTGTGGACACGCTGATTACCGCCAGCCCGGAGTTTTTCAAGGGCAAGTCCCCAAAGGAGATAGCGGCCTACTTCCAGAGGGCGGCGGACTTCCTCATTGACCGGGTGGGCCGGGAGAACATCGTTTCGGCTATGGTACACATGGATGAAAAAACGCCCCATCTGCACTTGGTCTTTGTGCCGCTGACAAAGGACAACCGCCTGTGCGCCAAAGAAATTATCGGCAACCGGGCCAATCTGACGAAGTGGCAGGACGATTTTCACGCCTGTATGGTGGAGCAGTACCCCGACCTGGAGCGTGGGGAAAGCGCCAGCAAGACGGGCCGGAAGCATATCCCCACCCGGCTGTTCAAACAGGCGGTCAACCTCTCCAAACAGGCGAGGGCCATTGAAGCGGTTCTCTCCGGCATTACCCCGCTGAACGCCGGAAAGAAGAAAGAGGAAGCCCTCTCCATGCTGAAAAAGTGGTTTCCGCAGATGGAGAACTTCTCCGGGCAACTGAAAAAATACAAGGTCACAATCAATGACTTGTTAGCGGAAAATGAAAAGCTGGAAGTCAGGGCAAAGGCCAGCGAAAAAGGCAAGATGAATGACACGATGGAACGGGCGAAGTTAAAAAGCGAACTGGACGATATGCGGCGGCTGGTTGACCGTATCCCGCCGGAGATTTTAGCGGAACTGAAACGGCAACAGCGGCAGCATGGAAAGGAAAGGTGATCTTATAAGTAATATCAGATACAAAAAGGAAATCGAAATCGTGACTTTTCAGGGAAAGGAAATCACACTGGAAAATCTCTCCCCGGTGTTCACGCCGGAACAGGAAGCAGCCAAACGCCGGGAACTGGAACAGCAGCTTTATGAGGTGTTCCGCAAGTACGCCGACAAGCGGGAGAGTGAGGAAGCCGGGACATAAGGTTTTCCAAACCCATCATTGATTTGCGGGGCTGCTGGCGGTATAATAGAACTGTCAGCAGCTCCGTTTCTTTTTTAAGAAAAGGAGCGACAATATGAACAATCGGATAGACGCAATCTATGCAAGACAATCGGTAGACAAAAAGGACAGCATTTCCATTGAAAGCCAGATTGAATTTTGCAAATACGAGTTGAAAGGCGGTAACTGCAAGGAATACACAGACAAAGGGTACAGCGGCAAGAACACAGACCGTCCGAAGTTTCAAGAACTGGTGCGGGACATCAAGCGGGGCTTGATTGCAAAGGTCGTGGTTTACAAGCTCGACCGTATCAGCCGTTCCATTCTGGACTTTGCCAACATGATGGAGCTGTTCCAGCAGTACAATGTGGAGTTTGTGTCCTCTACGGAAAAGTTTGATACCTCCACGCCGATGGGACGGGCCATGCTGAATATCTGTATCGTGTTCGCCCAGCTTGAACGGGAAACGATACAGAAGCGGGTAACGGACGCTTACTACTCCCGCAGTCAGCGGGGCTTTAAGATGGGCGGGAAAGCCCCTTACGGCTTCCATACGGAGCCTATCAAGATGGACGGTATCAACACAAAGAAGCTGGTGGTAAACCCGGAGGAAGCGGCCAATATCCGGCTGATGTTTGAGATGTACGCCCAGCCCACAACTTCCTACGGGGACATTACCCGGTACTTTGCCGAACAGGGGATTTTGTTCCATGGCAAAGAGCTGATACGCCCCACGCTGGCGCAGATGTTACGCAATCCTGTCTATGTGCAGGCAGACCTTGATGTGTACGAATTTTTCAAAAGTCAAGGTACAGTCATTGTCAATGACGTTGCCGATTTTACGGGCATGAACGGCTGCTATCTGTATCAAGGGCGAGATGTAAAGGCCAGCAAGAAAAACGACTTAAAAGACCAAATGCTGGTACTGGCTCCCCATGAGGGTATCGTCCCCTCCGACACCTGGCTGACCTGCCGCAAGAAGCTGATGAACAACATGAAAATCCAGTCTGCCCGGAAAGCCACCCACACATGGCTGGCAGGAAAAATCAAGTGCGGGAATTGCGGGTATGCTCTTATGAGTATCTACAATCCCTCCGGCAAACAGTATCTCCGCTGCACGAAACGGCTGGACAATAAAAGCTGTCCTGGCTGTGGGAAAATCATCACTTCGGAACTGGAAGCGGTTGTTTATCAGCAGATGGTAAAGAAGCTGGCAAGCTACAAGACGCTGACAGGAAAAAAGAAAGCGGCAAAGGCAAACCCGAAAATCACCGCCCTGCAAGTGGAACTTGCCCATGTAGACAGCGAGATTGAAAAGCTGGTGGACAGTCTGACGGGGGCAAACAATGTCCTGTTCTCCTATGTGAATGTGAAGATAGCGGAACTGGACGGGCGCAAGCAGGAACTTCTGGCAAGGATAGCGGAGTTGACTGTGGAGGCCATCAGCCCGGAACAGGTCAGCCAGATTTCCGGCTACCTCGATACCTGGGAGAATGTATCTTTTGATGACAAGCGGCGTGTGGTGGATTTGATGATCACCACCATAGCCGCCACAAGCGACAGCTTGAACATCACATGGAAAATCTGACTGGCGGCACCCCTCCCGTCAGATACCTACCCTGTGTAGTCCCTTGTAAACTGTACTTT
>JAQXLY010000030.1 GCA_029012365.1 Lachnospiraceae bacterium
GGTTCTACTTTTCAGGTTGAAAAATAACGTAAAGGAGGTACGTGTATGAATTATATCATTCATTTGGAAAACGGATTATATTTTGCTGGCTGGGACAAATTAGGAGAACAGAAATTTGTACCTGAAAAGGAGCTTGCTTACAGAATGCTCCGCACGGTTGCAATGAGAACGCAGCCAAAAATCCACGCTCTTTCCACAATTGAAAGAGCAGCTTAAGATAATCCGGGGCTTGTGTGCAAACCGAGCCGAAAGGATTTCGAGATGCCTGATATGGCATTAAGAATCGCATACCATATCGAGAACCGTCGTGGGTTCCCGACAGAAAGATAAAGAAAGACCTGCTGCATGGGCATGCATTTGCCTATGTTGCAGGTCTTTTGTCGATAAGAAGAGTCCGGTTGAGATAACTGAACAAGAAAACAGAAATTCCCACCATAACGGTGGGAACATTGTTCTTTGATTTCTGATACACTTTATCTCAGTCAGAGAAGATTCCCTTGAGATCATAACCTATGGCTTCACTGCAATAACATGGTTCCGAATACCATCAGTATCATAATGGCGAAAAGGATGGCCACGTCCGCCAAAATTACTGTGATGAATCGCAGCCAGACATTTTTTATGCGATAGAGCTGTAAGCTATCTTGTATATTCCTATAGTTAAAGGTAAAGAAAATGATACTCAAGAAAGCGAGCAAACAACAGATTCGTTGAAACCAAAGGGAAATGGGTGTGGTGTTCTCTACTTCCAATGTTAGTGCAAGCCAGAACAGAAACGCATATCCGGAAACTGCCAAAAGCATTCGTAAAGGTGACAGATGCCGGAAACCGGGAGGAAGCCAGGATAGTATGCTTGCGTCCTGGCGTCTTGAAAAGGGTTTCACAACGGGAGCCGGGTTTTCTGTATTAATAGTTTCTCTCTTTTGCAGGATATAGTATAGTTGTTCCACGTTTTTGTATCTATCCCGTGGGTCTAATCGTGTACACTTTTGAATCAGCGGCGTAAATTCATTTCCTTCCGCCGTCGTTTGAGAAAAAGTTCCTAATACCAGGGTATTCAGTAACATTCCCAGTGCGTATATATCGGTTTGTACGGTAGATATGCCAAAACCATACTGTTCAGGTGCTGCGTAGCCTTTTGTACCAAGCAGGGTGGTGTCTTCAGACTTTGTTTCTGTGTGATATTTTGCAGCATTAAAATCCAGAAGAAAAACTTCACCGGAAGGGGTCAGAATCACGTTGGAAGGTTTGATATCACGATGGATAATCGGCGGAGCTGCGTTATGGAATGCCATAAGTATCACACATAGCCGGCCGGCAATATTCCTTATTTGATCATTTGTGAATTGGCAGCCCTGTTCCAACAATTGAGATAATGTGTCACCGGATATATATTCTTCAATGACTGTTAATACGTTGTTTTCCTCATAGATCTCATAGACTCTGGGCGTGTGGGGAATGGGATGGGAACGCAGATAGTGATAGATGCCGGGATTATAGATTCCAAGCACCTTTTTTACAAAGATACGTCCGGTGCGGATGTCCTGCACCAGGGTGATCCCTCGTTGTTCGTTGATAGCGGCAACTTCTTTATAGTATGATAAGGATAATCTGGATTCTATATCCATGATGAGTTCTCCTTTTCGTTTGTATTTAGCGATTGTTATCGTAGTAACTTATCCATGTAGTAGTTTATCCATATGGAAGGTTTTGGTATCGGATGCTTTCCAAGTGTGTGTATATATTGTAGCAGAGGAGCGGCATGAAATGAATGAAAAAACCACAGATGAGTTGAAAAAGATACTGGGTTCCACTCGTATAGATAATATTCAGGAATTTATATCCGCACAAAAGGACAGTATTGTGCATACAGACCGTCCTTTTTGTGAGTATGTAAAAGGGCTCATCAAAGAAAAGGGATTAAAGCTTCAGGACGTCTTTTTAGAGGCAGATATTCCGGAGCGTTACGGATATAAGCTGCTAACGGAAGAAAAAAGGACGCGCCAGCGAGATGTGATCCTTCGTATATGTTACGGTGCAAAAATGACTCTGGATGAAACCCAGATGGCCCTGCGCCTGTACCAGATGCCTGAACTCTATCCCAAATTTCCAAGAGATGCACTTATCATGATCGCATTTAATGAACGTCCGGGCACTATTTTGGATGTCAATACATATCTTCGGAAAAACAATATGGATGCACTGCGCTCCAGTGGAGTGCAGGAATAAAATTACCCCCATAGCGGTGGGAACAGATTCCTTTTCTCTATGCTATAGTGAAAATCGATTAAGAGGGCAGTACAAAAGAGAGGCCTTCGGAATGGAGATAAAGGAATATGAAAAAAGTGAAAGTGTTAAAAATGTTAACCTTCCTGCTTCTTTGCGGCTTACTTTTGCAGGGATGTGGTTCGTCTTCAGATTCCGATAAAAAGGAGATTGTTGCGACGGATACCGGTTCATCCGGCGAAGACAGCAAAACGACTTCCGGAGAGGAAGCAGTAGAGAATGAGGAGGTTTTGCAAGACCTGTCCACAGCATCGGATATATTGTCTGAATCAGGTCAGGAAAGTACCTCTGTCACAATTGACGAACAGGTTCTTTTTGAACAGGATGGGTTAAAGGTGACTGCTACAGAATATGTCACGGATTCCATTTGGGGAGATGGGATTAAGTTGCTTTTGGAAAACGAAGGAAGCACAGATGTTGGTGTGGGATGCAATGCACTGATTGTCAATGATTATATGATTACGGATCTTTTTTCTTCTACTGTGGCAGCAGGGAAGAAAGCAAATGAGACGTTATACTTGTCCAGCACCGGTTTGCAAGCAGCGGGAATCGATACCGTGGGAAAGATAGAAGTGTACTTTCATACGTTTGATCCGGATACCTTTATGACAATCAAAGATGTGGATTGTGTAACCATTCAAACCTCCGGTTTTGATTCCATGGATACCACGCCTAATGATGCCGGTCAGGAACTGTACAATGAAAACGGAATTCGAATCGTAGGAAAATATGTGGATGAGAGCAGTTTCTGGGGAGCGGCAGTATTGCTTTACATAGAAAATAACAGCGGAAAAAATGTGATTATCCAGTGTGACGACATGTCTATCAATGGATTTATGATAACTCCTTTCTTCTCCAGTACTGTTTATGATGGGAAGAAAGCGATAGCTGAGATTACCCTGATGTCCTCGGAACTGGAGGAAAATGGTATTGCGAGTGTGGAAGAAATAGAATTGAAGTTTAGATTTGTGGATGACAATTTCACTTCTCTGGCAGAAAGTGATGTGATTACTTTCCGTGCCAAGTAAGCGGGGAAGCAAGTAAACAAGAGAAATACAAAGATTATTATGGGAGGAAATGTTGTATGAAAACTTGGAAATTAGTATCAGGTATTTTATCTATCATTATTTTTGCAATTGTTGAATTTCAGTCCTGTGCTGCCGGCGTTGCAAACGCGTTGGAGGACAATGGCGGTACTTCCGGTACTGTTGGCTTTCTGTGTGGCATCTTGCTTTTGGCAGGTGGTATCGTATCGATTGCTGTTAGAAAATCCCAAGGAAAAGGCGGTGACATCGCACTGATTATTTTGTTTGGCTTAACGGCTCTGATGGGATTTGTGGGAGCAGGCAATTACAGCGATCTGGTAATATGGTCTGCATGGGCATTGCTGATTGCAATACTTGCACTCGTTGATCTGTTGAAAAACAAGAGATAGGAAAAAACGTTATTTACGTTTCGGGTCATGAAAACACTCACAGACGATTGTTTATCGTGAGGTGATCTAAAAAGTCTAGCTTTTTGGGGAAACCTCGGTCTGTGAGTGTTTTTTTGTGAACAGAAAAAAATCAACCAATTATTTCGCCACATATAAAAAAATAATGTATATTTTGCATAAAAAATGTGTTATTATTCAAAGGTAGAAATCCCAATATACGATGAGCGGATATTAGTTTTTATGACCGGAGGAATACCTATGAAGGGGAAGAAAAAACAAAGGACAA
>JAQXLY010000031.1 GCA_029012365.1 Lachnospiraceae bacterium
CGTCCTTCTTCCTCATGAAGGCGAACAATCTTCTTTTTAAATTCTGGTGTGTAACTTTGTGGCATAATGAGTACCTCTTTTCTTGTTAGATTTATTATATCTTATTAGCCACTCCTGTTACAACTTTATTATATCACTTCAATAGCGGGTAGTATTGCGGTCTAATTCGTGCAACATTTCTGAAAACATACCTATCAACTCCTCCGGATTGGCTGCAAACCCTGCCATTTCTTTATAAGCCTCCGAAAGCCACGGGTAACTCTCACAAAGCCTTATCGCATCCTCTGTATTCTCCGTACAGAAGAAGGACAGCCAGGCGTTTAACCGGTCTTTCGGTTTCTTAACTTTAGCATACTCGCTTTTGGCAAATACGTCAAGTGCTATGAGGTAGAATTCCTGTAAGAAATTCAGTTCCAGACCGCTGTCACAGACCGTGGATGCGTGATGTACGAATACCTCGCCGCAGGTCTTGAATTCTGACGTACTTTTTTCATACAAAATGATAGTGTAAACCTTCTGTAAATCCCTGTAGCTGAAGTCTTTGCCCTTCTTGCTTTTTAAGCTATTGTACTGACGAAGCAGCAAATCCGCGGAATAGCAGGAGGCCGCTCTGCCGGAAAATAGTAAGGTACCTTCTGGATTTCCACCAGTACCAATGAGCCGTCCTTGAGTTCCACCAGAATATCCATTACCATGATGGTTTCTCCGTCCATCAGGATATCCTCAACAGGCAATATCTTTTTGATTTTCACCTTTCTCCCAAGCAGGCTGGAAACACAGTCCTCAAGCCGGTCCCTGTGGGCTTCCGGGTCCATCAGCTTCTTGAATACGGTGTCATAGAGCACCGGCAGTGTTTTCTTTCCTGTGCAGAATGCCATAAAAAGCTCCTGCCACCTTTCGTCCAGTACGAGAAAACGTCTGTAGGCATCCGGTGACTTTTTGAGGTCAAATAAAACCTCTTCCTTTGTCTTTTGTGTAAAAATCTCCTGTTCCATTGAATTCCTCCTCCCAAGTAACGTAATTGCAATATAACAAAAAAGTAATGGAACTTTGGCGTGAGACCGCCGTAAGAAGACAGAGCAGAATTGAAAATAATATGAACTGTCTGTAAGTAAAGTGTAGCAGAAAAAGTAAAGAATTGCAACAGAAAATAAAATGTGCACGGAGTAAAAAAGAGCCGGAAAAGCATTTAAAATCAATGGTTTGAGAGCTGATTATGCGGATGGAAAGTTTGTGAAATTGTACCAAAAAAGCGGGAGGAAATTTGGCTAATATTCCGGGTGATGACGATGTTAGTCTTTTTACACGAAACGGATTTATGGGAGTAACCGAAGGTGGAAAAGTGACTTTTTGTAAACATTGGCAACGACGAGACGGTGAATGCGCTGCCGACGCACCTTTATGTGGAGGAGAAAGAACAGGATATGATGATTATTATCGATTAAGTATGCTATTGACCTTCATATTACTGCATGATAGAATGAATATGTATATAATTGCATACTAACTGTAAGTATTCTAGTCATTTCCAGATAAGGAAGTGGTGGGAAATTTTCTATAAAAGGGAGAAGGGCATGGCGAAACGAAAAGAGCTACCGATTAATGGTTCACCTTTGACTGCATATATGGAGGAGGCATATCCGCTATCTGTTGCACTTACTGATGTGGGAGTCACACAAATGGGAAGGTTCTTGAAGCGAAACGCCGGAGAAGTAACACACCCGTAAAAGCGATAGATAGAATTTGTTTGGGAAATGTAGCGCAGGAAGTTATGTGATATGCGAAAAATCGGATGCAGAATGAGGTGCCATAACAACATATGTTAAACGAGATTATTGTTTTATTGGAGAAGTATTCTGATAAGGAGCAGGCTGAAAAGATGTCTTCTTATATGCAGAATAAGTTTAAGTTCGCAGGAATTCAAAGACCGGTATTAAAGGAACTGATTAAACCGTATCTTTCAAAATCGGCGAAGGAGCAGCTGAATTGGGATTTTATCTTTGACCTATGGAATGTGGATTATCGTGAGGCCCAGTACATAGCATTGGAGTATCTGCAAAAGCATCATAAGCAATTACAGCCTTCTGATATCAACAATCTGAAGAAATTGATTACAACAAAGTCCTGGTGGGAAACAGTTGACACAATAGATGCTTATGTCGGAGAAATTGTTTTAAAGGATGAAGCCTTGAAAGAGACAATGCTTGAATGGGCGGTGGATGAGAATATGTGGCTGAGAAGAACATCAATTGATTTTCAACAAAAATATAAAGAAAAGACAGACCGGGAGATTTTAGAGAAGGTTATTGCTGCTAACCTGAATAGTAAGGAGTTCTTTATTAACAAGGCAATCGGATGGAGCCTCAGAGATTACAGTAAAACAAATCCGGACTGGGTGCGTGATTTTGTTGATAAGTATCAGGGCGGGCTGGTGCCTTTGAGTATAAAGGAGGCAACAAAATTGCTGTAAGAAGTGGCAATAAAAAATCGAAGGTAATATGAAAATCCGTTGTATAGGGAGTACTATCTCAAGTGTTAGAGTGAGAAGAAAAAAGGGCTGTTGCTTGATGTACGTAACAGCCCCATAAAATTTCTATTCTAATCCAAGTAAATAGCAAGAGGTCAGATAGGCAGTATGAAAAAGTGCGTCAATGTCGTAACAAAAATCTTCAATTTTCATTACGTTCTTAACATAACCTGTTTCTGAAAACGAACGCTTCAAAATTCCGTCAAAAACGCCGGACATATACTTAAAGTACGTGTCCAGAGGAATCATGGGTTTGACTTTATTCTCCGAAATCTCTTGTAAAATGTAGTCATAGACCAGTCGGTGCATTAATTGATACGGATTTGGGAAATGAACTTTATTCCATATGGTTTCCGCACGCTTCGGATAGTTTGTCAGCAGGAGATAATATTCAAATTGAATCTTATAGCTGCTTCTGTGTGATTTAATATGGTCTGCCATCATTTGAAAGAGAAGCTTGGAGTTTTCCCTGGGCGAGCGGGTTTCCGGTGCAAAATTCATAAGGTATTCTTCTAATGACAGTTCACTGCGAATGCGATCAAGTACATCGGCTAAAATGTCATCTATGCCTGAATAAAAACGATAAATGCCACCCTGGCTTAAGCCGCTTTCATCAATGATATCCTGCATAGTAATGCTACTGACGGTTTTTCTTTCGCATACTCGTATGGCTGCATCAACAATATTTGATTTTTTTTGGGAAAAATATTCCGGATTCACTTTTGGCATATTCATTCCTCCACGATTATACTGCCTTAACTATATATTAATTTATCAGATAGATGTTACATTGTCAAATAAAAATGAATTTTCATTCATTTAAGTATTGACAGAAACACTGTTGATGAATTAAAATGAATGTAGATTCATTTATGGGAGCGAGAAACATGGAAAGAAATAGGAAAAGAGGAAGGTTTTTTAAGTGGATGACAAAGATTGGAATTATTCTTTGCGCTGTCGCGATAATTATTCTTGTCAAAAATGCGGTTTTGAGTAAGATATATCCAAGGTTAACCTTCATTGGTCACGCAAGTATAAAGATTAAGGCAACAACCGGTGAGGTTATTTATATTGACCCGTATTTTCCGACAAAATCCTATGGAGAACCTGCGGATATCATTCTTGTAACGCATAACCATTCAGACCATAGTCGGATTGATTTATGTGCGAAGAAAGAGAACTGTAAAATCATTCGATGGGATGATGCACTTATTGATGGAGAATATCAGGTGTTTGAAGAAGGCAATATTCGAATAGAAGCAGTTCCGTCAGGCGGAAACACTTCGCATAGTCTGAATAATAATGTGGGATATATTGTTACTGTAGACGGGGTAAATGTATATCATGGAGGGGATACCTCATTTGCGGAGGAAACAAAATGTATTGCGGATAAGAAGATTGATTATGCGCTTTATACAGTGAATGGCGTATATACTATGGGACCTGAGGAAGCAACTGAAATGGCGAACTATATTGGTGCGAGAGTAAATATTCCAATCCATGGAAATGGTAAAGAATATTGGAAACAGAGAAGACAGTTCCATGCAGCAGGTACAAAGAGAATGTTTTGGCTTCAGACTATTTTTATGCACTGTTAAAGTCGGAACGCTGAATTTCAATTTATGGAGGTTAATAGCAGGATTATGATTCATGTTAATGTAAGAGGCTTACTTGTTCGAAAGAACGAGAACAAAATTCAACTTATCATTCAATTACGAAAACGAGAAGGTGAACCGGAAGTGTATGAACTGCCCGGTGGCAGAATCAACGAATATGAGAAAATTGTTGATGGATTAAGAAGAGAGATTATGGAAGAGACAGGTCTGAAAGTGACAGCAATTCACAACGAAGAAGGTTCCATAATAACAACGGGCAATAGTTTTTCTGTTGAATGTATCAAGCCTTATGCGTCATATCAAACAATTGAAGGCCCTGTGGATTCGTTTGGCGTTTATTTCGTTTGTGAAGTTGAAGGAGAATTGTTAGCAGAAGGTGATGATACAGCAGATGTTCATTGGGCAGATATTGGTGAAGTTCAAAAAATAGTTGACGAGCAGAGATTTTCAGAAATAGATTTACCTGCGGTATTGATGTTTCTGAAGGAAGAAAGATAAATGCACATTTTGTAAATGATACAGATTGCGAAATGAGGGGATTAGTATGGCAGAACAATTTTTGACACTGATGGCAGATCTTGACGATGATACACAAGCTCGTATGTCAGGATGGTATGACATCTTGAAAGAGGAGGGATTTATCGGTAAACAAACGCCGGGGCTTCCTTTTCATATCAGTCTGGCGACATTTCCACTCGATAAAGAGCAGGAGGCTGTTGAAATTATGCAAAAAGTTGCAGAAAAATTTTCGGCGGTATCGGTGTCTATCAGCCATATTGGCATATTTGCAGGGGGAAATGTTCTTTTTGCAGCACCTGAGTATAATGCTAAACTGGTTTCGCTTCACGATGCCTGCGATAGGTATCCCGGTCCACAGTACCCGTGGACACCTCATGCAACCATACTGATTGACGAGCCGGATACGGTTTGTGCGGCACTGCCGGTATTTGTAAAGTCTTTCTGCCCTTTTGAGGGGAAAATTACCCGGTTGCATCTATGTGCTTTCTGGCCAACCAGAGAGGTTGCGTCTGTAGAATTGAGGTTGATAGAATGAATAAAATGAGGCTGGTTAGGGATAAAAAATGGTTTTTTCAATCTTTCCCGTATCATCAGATCTATATGGATAATGACTTACTTAAGGGATGGGTTTCGATAAACTATTTGACTGACGGCGAGACCAGGTATTGGGATTATGAGAAAGCAGGACGGGTTCCTGTTTGTGGCAAGGATATGGTTTGGCTTACAATTATTCCGGATAATAAATCACGATGTATCGGAGCCTATTTTTTGCCGAATCGCAGAGTGAGTACCTGGTATATTGATGTGATTGACAGTGTCGGAATCGATGAGGACGGAGTCGTTTATTATATCGACAAATATCTTGATATTATGCTTACCACAGCCGGGGATGTAGTAATAAAGGACCGGGATGAATTGGATGCGGCATATGCTTCCGGTGAATTAAGCAAGGCGCAGTATGACGATGCGCTATGTGAGGGAGAGCGAATTGTAAACGAGCTCGCGTCTGATATAGAGGCAACGGAACAATACTGCATTGAGGTGCTTAACTGTGCGGAAAAAATGATTGCAGAGGATAGATTTACGATATTTTTAGATATAGACGGTGTTTTAGATATTTTTAATCCTAAGCAAGCTGTGCAGGAGCTAATACCACAGGCAATCAGTAATTTAAAGAATCTGGTATGCAGAACGAAGGCGGATATTGTGATAATTTCCGACTGGCGTTACGGAGCTCCTCAGTATAGAGAAAGGGCACTTGATTATGGATATCGTCAGTGTATTAAACACTGGGATATGCTTGAAGCAGCTCTCTCAAAGGAAAACATTACGATTAATAATGTAACTCCATGGGATGATAAGCTTAAGAACAGAACAGCGGAAATCAAAAAATATTTGGAAGAACATCCTGCAATTAAGCGGTATGTGATTCTCGATGATTGCTTCAGTGATGATTTTGGCAGTGACAGGAATATTCAAAAGCACTTAGTTTTTGTAGATGCATTAAAAGGATTACAGCACGAGAACTTAGAAGAAGCGTGTAAAATAATGAATTTATTACGATAGACAAATAGGAAGAACAGAGAGAATGAGGAAAAGGGACCGCCTGTAACAGTTTCGTTCGCATGCGGACTCTTTTTTTCTTGACACGGAGCTTTTGTTGTGTTATATTGACTAAAAACATAATATTAGTCAAAAAAGGAGACGGTAATGCCGAAGCTTTACTCTGAGGAAGAAAAGAGACAAATCATTGAAAAGTTAAAGAAAGAAGCGAATATTCTGATGCTGGAAAAGGGAGTGAAGAAGACTACGGTGGATGAACTGGTGAAAAGAGCAGGTATTCCCAAGGGAACCTTTTATCTGTTTTACCCGTCCAAGGAAATGCTTTTGTATGATGTTTCCCAGGATTTTCATGAACAGGTAGATTGTTATATTGCAAACGGAGTTCACAAAATCATAAGGGACAAGAAACTGTCTATGAAAGAACCGGATTTTTCGGATTGTGTAGAGGAGCTTACAGATGTAATTCTCGGTGCCATGGAAATCACATACCACTCCTGTCTTAAGGTTTTGCTGAATCCGGGGTCAATGAATCTCATATTATCAAAGATACCGGACGAGGTCATAGAAAATCATAGAAAGGATGACAGCAGTATCGGAGGCGGATTATTTAAGGGGCTTGCCGTAAAAAACGGAATGAGTGCGGAGGCTGTGGTCGGAGCTTTTATGATGATTATTTTTGGAGGAATGTACAAGCGGGAAATCGGAGAAACAAACTGGAAGGAAAGCATGCGAATTGTAATCAGAGGTATCGTTTTCCAGCTGCTTAGCTAATGGATACGTTTAAGGAGGGGAAGAAAATCATGAGTCAGAAGAATGAACCGGTAATTGAAGTAAGAGATTTGTATTTTAGCTATACGAGGACACCTTTTTTGAAGGATATCAATTTTTCTGTAAATAAAGGTGAAATTTTTGGTTTCCTCGGTCCGTCAGGAGCAGGAAAAAGTACCTTGCAGAAGGTACTCACCGGTCTTTGTACAAATTACCTCGGAACAGCCAGAATACTTGGTACAGATAGTAATAAACATGGCAAAGGGTTCTATGAACGGATAGGAGTGGATTTTGAATTTCCGAGCCTGTTTGAAAAGCTTACGGCAAGAGAAAATCTTGATTATTTTGCATCCTTATACAGCGGTGAGAAGAGAAATGCGGACGAACTGTTAAAAGAGGTCGGGCTTTATGAACATGCGGATAAGAAGGTTTCGGCCTTTTCGAAAGGGATGAAATCCAGACTGAATTTTATCAAATCTCTGGTACATAATCCACAGGTTCTTTTTCTGGACGAGCCGACCAGCGGTCTCGACCCAAACAACGCTAAAATTATGAAGAATATGATTCGTAAGGAGCGTGAAGCGGGGAAAACAATTATTATCACTACGCATAATATGCAGGATGCAACAGAGCTTTGCGACAGGGTTGTCTTTATAGTGGATGGGCAGATGAAGGCAATAGATACCCCTCATAATTTCATTATGAAAAGAGGGGCTGCCAGGGTTACATACTCCTTTATGGAAAATGGGAAGGAGCAGGTGAAGACGAGTATGCTGTCCGAGCTTAGCCGTGATGTGCTTCTTCAAAGGCTGATAGCAGAGAACCGGCTCACATCGATTCATAGTGCAGAACCTACGTTAAGTGATATTTTTATTGAGCTGACCGGCGCACAGCTTGATTAACCGGAGGGACTGATATGAGAAAATTGAATGTGATAAAGGGAGATATGATGTTTCAATGGAAATATGGGTTTTACGGTCTCTATTTTTTATTAATCATTATATATCTTGTGATTTTTTCCTTTTTTAGCGGTGATGTGAAAAATACCATTGTTTCAATCTGTGTATATTCGGATCCGGCAGCAATGGGAATGTTTTTTATGGGGGCGTTGCTTTTACTTGAAAAAAGTCAGAGAATAACAAGTTCCATTGCAATTTCGCCGGTGACTCCGGAGGAATATATATTGGGAAAGGTACTGTCCATCGGAATTATTTCAGTATTCGTAGGAATAATTCTGATGACACAGGGAGGCTGCGCAAACTATCTTCTTTGCGTCATTGGATTATTTACAGGCTCTGCTTTTTTTAGTCTGTGTGGAATTATTGTCGGGGCAAAAATAGAAAGCCTGAATCAATATATTTTATGGACAATTCCTTTTGAAATTGTAGGCTTTGTTCCGGTTATCTTATATAGAAACGGCTTTCTTTGGGATAACAGGCTGATGATTTTGCATCCGGGCTGCAGTGTCATGCAGCTCCTTGAGGGAAATCAGGAGATGGCGCTACTTTCAATCATAAGTGTTATTGTCTGGCTTATTTTTTTATTTTGGATAGCGGATTTGTCTGTAAGAAAAATGTTTCGCATTTCAGGCGGGGCAAAGCTGTAAGGAGGTGGAGCGCCTATGCGTGCAGTAAACAAGATGTTTATCTATATGGTAAAGCAAATTACACAGGAAATGATGATGCTCATGCTTGCAGCAGCACCGATTCTGGCGGGGGTATTTTTTCGGGTGGGAATACCGTTTTTGGAAAAGAATGTTCTGAGTCGTTTTGGAATGGAGCAAATGCTTGCTCCGTATTACGAGATTTTTGGCTGGCTTTTAGCCATGCTGACAGGAATGCTGTTCGCATTTGTCGGCGGTCTGGTAGTGCTTGGAGAAATCGATGATAATCTGGCAAAGTATATTATGGTTACGCCTGCGGGGATGAAAGGATATCTGTGTTCAAGAATCATCATTCCTGCTCTTATCTCCGGAGGGGTCACGCTTGTTCTGGTGCCGCTTTTTTCACTGACACCGATAAACATTGCAAAGCTTATCGTAATGGTGATATCGACAATGTTTAGCGGAATCGTCACCGCCCTGCTTGTTGTGGCGATTTCCTCAAACAAGGTTGAGGGTATGGCTGTCGGAAAGCTTTCCGGACTTTTTGGGGTGACTTTTTTTGTACCGCTTGCTATTAACGGAACGATTAAGTATGCATTTTGTCTGTTTCCGATGTTCTGGATTGGAGAGTGGAGCATATCCGGTGGATGGGGAAAACTGGTCATGGCAGCAATCGAGTTTTTTATCTGGATATATGCTATGTTTTTGAGATTTCGGAAGAAAATGGAATAGCTAAGATACGCTTTTTTCGCCTGTTAATCCTATCTATGTAGGCAAGCAGGGAGCAGGTGTATAATGAGAATCATCACATCATAGTGAAGGAGACAGACAGGAACCGGCTTTATGAAGAGGGCTATAAGGGCAGACAGAAAATAGAGGAATTTTTATTCGGGGAAAGGTAAGAATATGAGTATAAAGTTATCACCGCAATAGAAAAAGAGGACATGATTATTGTCAAAAGTGCTAAAACTGACAAGCGCAAAAATAAAATGCATTACGTCGGTCTGAGAAATCCTATTGTTTTTTTGAATTCCTATTGACATATACCCTTATGGGGTATACAATTTATATACCCCATAAGGGTATATAAAGAGCGGAGGCGAAATTATGTCTGATAAAAAAGTATGCGGATGCTGCAAAAAAACGACAGCTCGCTCAGAGGAAGAACGAAAAAAACTGATACACCGTCTCAACCGGATTGAAGGTCAGATTCGCGGGATTCGGGGAATGGTGGAAAAAGATGCTTATTGTGCGGATATTTTGATGCAATCCGCTGCTGTAAACGCTGCGGTCAATGCTTTTAACAAGGAACTGCTGGCAAATCATATCAGAGGCTGTGTTGCCAGAGATATTCGTGAGGGCAAGGATGAAGTGATCAATGAATTAGTGGCAACTCTGCAAAAACTCATGAAATAGAAAGGAGGCGTAACAAATCAATTATGGAGCAATATACAGTAACCGGTATGAGCTGTGCTGCCTGCACTGCCCGGGTGGAAAAAGCGGTATCGGCTGTGCAAGGAGTTACTTCCTGCTCGGTGAGTCTGTTGACCAATTCCATGGGAGTGGAAGGAACCGCATCTGCCGAGGAAATCATAGCGGCGGTTCGTAATGCAGGATACGGAGCAGCTTTGAAAAAGGAAAATAAAGGGCAAACCACACATTTATCCTCCGGTGAGGATGCGCTGAAGGACAGGGAAACTCCTGTGTTAAAAAAACGGTTAATTACCTCTCTCGGCTTTTGGATTGTACTTATGTATGTTTCCATGGGGCATATGATGTGGGGCTGGCCGCTGCCTCCGTTTTTTGATGATAACCATGTGGCCATGGGGCTTTTGCAGCTATTGTTAACGGTTGTTATTATGGTCATCAATCAGAAGTTTTTTATCAGCGGCTTTAAAAGCTTGTGGCACCGTGCACCGAATATGGATGCATTGGTCGCATTAGGCTCTGCGGCAGCTTTCATCTACAGTACAGTTGCTCTGTTTGCAATGACGGATGCACAGGTTAAAGGCAACGAAGCTGCTGTGATGTCATATATGCATGAGTTTTACTTTGAATCTGCTGCCACAATTCTTGCACTGATTACCTTGGGAAAAATGCTTGAGGCACGTTCAAAAGGAAAAACCACCGACGCGCTGAAGGGGTTGATGAAGCTGGCTCCTAAGACTGCCACGCTTCTGCGGGAGGGTACCGAAATTTCTGTGCCAATCGAGCAGGTGGCAAAGGGTGATATCTTTGTAGTTCGTCCCGGTGAAACTATTCCTGTGGACGGAACAGTTTTAGAGGGAAACAGCGCAGTAGATGAATCCACCCTGACAGGAGAGAGCATTCCGATAGACAAAGCGGCCGGGAGTGTAGTTTCCGCAGGGACACTCAACCAATCGGGCTTTCTACGCTGTGAAGCAACAAGAGTAGGTGAGGACACTACACTTTCACAAATCATACAGATGGTCAGCGATGCGGCTGCAACGAAAGCACCGATTGCCAAGGTTGCTGACAGGGTGTCAGGTGTATTTGTTCCTGCTGTTATCACAATCGCGGTGATAACCGTTATCGCATGGCTCTTTGCCGGACAGACAGCAGGCTTTGCTTTGGCACGGGGAATATCTGTATTGGTGATTAGCTGCCCTTGTGCGCTCGGTCTTGCGACACCTGTTGCCATCATGGTGGGCAACGGAATGGGTGCAAAAAACGGAATTCTCTTCAAGACGGCTGTATCATTGGAAAAAGCGGGAAAGACACAGATTGTGGCACTTGATAAAACAGGAACCATTACCCGCGGAGAACCGAAGGTTACGGATATGCTTCCGATAAACGGCAGGAGTGAGACAGAGCTTTTGTCAACTGCTTATGCGTTAGAGAAAAAGAGCGAACATCCGCTGTCAAGAGCAATCAATCAGAGAGCGGAGCAGGACGGTCTGTCGGCAGACGAGGTGGAACAATTTCAGGCATTGCCCGGAAACGGGCTTACAGCATTTCTTAAAGGCACTGCTCTGTATGGCGGCAGCTATAAATTTATCAGCGAACAAATTCATGTGCCGGATGAGATAAAGGTGAGGTCTGAACAGCTCTCGGAGGAAGGAAAAACGCCGCTGCTTTTTGCCCGTGACGGTGAGCTTTGCGGTATTATTGCTGTGGCAGATACCATCAAAGAGGATAGTCCTCAGGCAGTGAAAGAAATGCAGGATATGGGCATCCATGTGGTGATGCTGACCGGTGATAACGAACGCACAGCAAAAGCTATCGGGACGAAGGTAGGTGTGGATGAAGTAATTGCCGGAGTACTTCCTGACGGAAAGGAAAGCGTGATTCGTAAGCTACAGCAAAAAGGAAGGGTCATCATGGTCGGTGACGGGATTAATGACGCTCCGGCACTGACAAGTGCCGATATCGGCATTGCGATTGGTGCAGGTGCGGATGTTGCGATTGATGCAGCGGATGTGGTACTGATGAAAAGCCGCCTGTCTGATGTTCCTGCGGCAATCCGTTTGAGCCGTGCAACGCTGCGCAATATTCACGAGAATCTGTTTTGGGCATTCATCTACAACATTATCGGTATTCCATTGGCAGCAGGTGTATTTATCGGTGTTTTGGGTTGGCAACTGAATCCGATGTTCGCTGCGGCAGCCATGAGTTTATCCAGTTTTAGTGTGGTAACCAACGCACTGCGTTTGAATTTCTTCAGGATACATGACTCCAAACGGGATCATAAAATCAAAAATAAATTAAAAATCACAACCGAAAAGGAGACAAAGATTATGAAAAAGACACTGAAAATCGAAGGTATGATGTGCGGGCATTGCGAGATGCACACAAAAAAGGCTCTTGAAGCAATTGATGGTGTGACGGAGGCTTTGGTCAGTCACAAGACAGGAACCGCTATTGTAACGCTTGAAAAAAATGTTTCGGACGATGTTCTTATGCAGGCCGTTGCCGACCAGGGATACCAGGTAACAGAGATTCAATGATTAATTGTACGGGGAGCTTCCCTTGTAAATTGCCCGTAAGGACAAAACAGGGGAAAATACATACATTACAATATTAAGATATGACAAAATATTTACATAAGCCTATTGACTCGGACACGGTGTCATCCTTTATACTCTGTTTTGCAAGGAGCTGAAAGGAGAAAAAAGATGGAGAAGATGTTGAAAGACTATATGACCGTAACGCAGGTGACAAGAGAGTGCGGCGTCTCGGCAAGAATGCTTCGGTATTATGAGAAGCTGGGACTGATTGAGAGCAGCAGAAAGGAAGACTACTCCTACAGAATCTACGACAGGGATACTGTAGACAGAGTGAAAATCATACTTCTGCTTCGAAAGCTGCGTATCTCTCTTAAGGACATTGCACTCATTCTCCGGGATAATGAACAGGAGCAGATGCTGCATACTCTCAGGCGAAACATATCCGAGATGAATAGTGAGATTGATGCGTTGACAATGATCCGTGATGTGCTGGACTGCATTGTAGAGAGACTTGGCAAAGGTTCAAAAAAATATAGTCTTTTAATGGACTCTGAGCTTACAGAGATTATCGAATCCATAGCTCCTGCGAAATCAAACATACAGGAGGCTGTTACGATGACAGATGTAAACAATGCAAATGAGATCTTAAACAAGAACCTTACTGTAAGGATAGTAATGCTTCCGCCATGCACGGTTGCTTCCTATCGTGCCGAGGGGGAGAATCCGGAGGAGACAGTAGGGGAGGTTGTAACAGAGTTTGTTCAGAAGAGTCATCTTTATGAAAAAAAGCCGGATGCCAGAATGTTTGGCTTTAACAGTCCGGATCCGGGAGTGCTCCCTGACGGATTACATGGGTATGAGGTCTGGGTTACGATTCCGGAGGATATGGAGTTACCTGCGGGCTTTGAAAAGAAGCAGATGAAAGGTGGATTATATGCGGCTCTTACAATTAAGTTCCCGGAGTTTCAATTATGGGAAGACCTCGTAAAATGGGCAGAGAATAATGATAAGTATGAGCCGGACTGGAAGAGCGGACCGGAAAACATGCACGGTATGCTTGAGGAGCATGTCAACTGGGTTTATGTAGCCTCACAGGGCTGGCCGGAGGACGGAATCGGCAATGATGGGCAGATTGACCTTCTGCTTCCGATTAAAATCAGAGAGTGAACAATTAAAAATAAGTGCTTTTCCTAAGAAAGTGCAAAAGGCAGGGGCTGTCACGGTGAATAGTACGTGGCGGCCCTGTTTTTATAGAATAGGATAATGCTGGTGATAAAAGTATAAATACCTATTGACACATAATACTATGCGTGATATAGTATCATATATCACAAGGTATTATAAAAAAGGAGAGGAGAGAATCGTGGAATCACAATTTCGAAGAGGTATTCTTGAAGTTTGCGTGCTGGCTGTTCTGGAAAGGGGAGAATCCTATGGATATAAGCTTGTTATGGATATCAGCGAGTTTATACCAATCACTGAGTCAACCTTATATCCGATTCTGAAGCGTTTGGAGACATCGGACATGCTGGCAGTTAATTCACAGGAACATAACGGAAGACTTCGCAAGTATTACAGGATAACGGAGCAGGGGAGAGAACACCTTACGGAACTTCTGGAGGAATGGGAAGAGATACTTAAAGTCTATCATTTTATTATGAAAGAGAGAAAAGAGAGATGAATAAGAGAGAATTTTTGGACGAACTGAGAGCTCGTCTGGAGGAAGCCGGGGTAGCTTCTTCACAGGGGTTGATTGATTTTTATGATGAGGCAATCAGTGACCGCATGGAAGCAGGTATGAGCGAAGAGGAAGCTGTTGCAAAGGTAGAGAGCATTGATGAGATTGTTAAGAGGGCAAAGCTTGATATGCCGATGCCGGTAGTTGTTAAGAATAAAATAAAAGAAAGTCACAAGTCTGCAAAGAAGAGCGGGCGCGGCGGGATATGGATGATCTTATCGATTATCGGTTTTCCTGTCTGGTTTCCGTTATTAGTTGCTGCTGCGGCTGTTTTATTCAGTGTTTACATTGTGCTCTGGTCGCTTGTAATCTCCTTTTTTGCAGTTGAATTTGCGTTTGCAATCTCGGCTGTTGCGTGCTTTTTGCTTTCCTTCACAAGTATTACAGGATTTATACCGCTTGCGTCATTTATTGCATTGCTCGGTTCCGCGTTGCTTCTTGCCGGTATTGCCCTTCTTCTGTGGAAGCCGCTACTGATATCGGCGAAGGGGATGATTTATATTGTGAAGGCGTTTGTTAAGAGTATCAAGAAGTTATTTATCTAATTCAGAGGAGAGTACAGTATGAAGAAACTATATTGGATTGCCGGATTATGCTGTCTGGCAGGTATTGTGTTACTTGGCATTGCATTTATCATGATTCAGGGAGATTTTACAAAATTTAATTCAAAGAATGTCGGACCGGCAGAAGAACGTGTATATGAGAGTACGACGGATATTACAAAAATCTATATCAGAGATTATTCGAGTTCGATTAAAATAAAAGGCGGAGATGTGAGTAAGCCTACGGTTGAATACCGTGAAAGTGATGTTCACAAATATGCAATTACCGAGGAAGACGGAGTTTTGAAGGTAGAGAGAAACAAAGACTTTAAGACGGTATTATGCTCGATAGACTTTAACAGATATGAGCTTTGTGTGGTTATCCCGAAAAATTATGACGGGCTGTTGGAGGTTAAAAATACAAGCGGAAGCATTAACATTTCGGACGCGAAGAGCAAAGAGATGTATGTGTACAATACCTCCGGAAGTATCCGTTTGACGAATGCCAGTGTTGCCGGAGATGTTCAGGTAAGCGGTACTTCAGGCGGTATAAAGGTAGAGAAAATGACTTGTGGAAATTGTCTTGTAGAAAATACTTCGGGTTCCATCAAGCTCAACGATGTGACGGCAGACGGGAATGTCACGACAGAAAATTCATCGGGCTCAATTACATTAAACGATGTAGCTGCGGATGGGAATGTCACGACAAAGAATTCCTCAGGAAGTGTAAGGTTTGAAAATCTGAGTGCAACAGGAGATATCAGAATGTCCAATACAAGCGGTTCAATTAAGGGTTCAATCGTAGGAGACGAGAGTGATTACAGCATTACCGCAATCAATACTTCCGGTTCCTGTAATCTAAATAACTCTACCTCCGGAAGCAAACTGTTACATATTGAAAATCATAGCGGAAGCATAAAAGTGAAATTTACAAAGTAAGCTTCCGGTGATAACGAAGAAATATGACTTGATAAAAATACTACTTTGAAGTATGCTACTCATAAGTAGTATTTTTTGTGCTATGGGAAAGCGCGTCCTATAGCGCAAAAATGCTCCGCAGGAGTTCGTAAAAAAGTATGATTCAATTTTCTTTCCGACGCAGGGAAAGAAGGTACGACACTCGTTACAATAGACAGGCTTATGCAGGCATAGGAGGAGTTTTTTGCATGTACATTGTGATATGTGAGGACGAGCCGCAGTTTGCTGCGGAGTTACAAAAGGAATTGGAGACTTATTTTAAGCAAAGGGAGACCGGGTGTCTTATTTGCTGCTGTGAAAACGGGGATGCATTTCGGAGGGAGATGGAACGTGGCGAAGCGGTGGACCTTCTGTTTATGGATATCCATCTCACAGATGCGGATGGTGTGGAGCTTGTGAAGGAATTAGGGCATAAAAGCATAAAGATACCGACGGTGTTTTTATCAAGCTTAGAAGAACGGATTGCGGAAGGGTATGATGTGAATGCGTTTCATTTCCTCTTTAAGAGAAATTATAAGGAGAAGCTGCCTGCCTTGTTGGATAAGTTTTTAAATGAGATTTATCTTCGCAAAACAATTTTGATTCAGGAACACGATACGGCAGTGATGTTACAGCTTGCGGAAATCTATTATGTAGAGCCGGACAACCGGAATACTTCGATTCACACGGCAGTGTCCTCTTATCAGGAGAAAAGCTCCATTCAGAATTTTGCCGCACATCTGCCGGAGGAGCTTTTTATTGAGGCGTATCATTCACTCTATATCAATATTGACCATATACGCAAGGTAAACATGGATTCGGTTGTTTTGGACAATGACAGGGAATTGCCGGTCAGCCGCAGAAAGCGGAAGCAGTTGATGGCGGCTGTAATGAGGAGGATCAGAGAGAGATGAAACGAAAGAAGCAGTTCTATTTATGTATTACCGTTTTATTTCTGCTGCTGATTTTTTTAAACGGCGCTTTGTTTTATTCGATGAAATGTACGGGAGAATACATGCAGTCGGAGAACGTATGGGGTGTTATGAAATCAGTGAAGGTGGGAGACTATATCAGACAGCAGCAGATAATAGGCACCCTGCCGGAGTCTCCGGAACAGGCACTGAAGGCGGTAGATGAAATCATTTCCTATCTGGAGCAGAGCCAGAAAAAGAAAGATGATGTTTATATGAAGTATATGGAGGCTCTTTTAGGCAAGACATGGTCAGAGCCGCTCACGGAGCCGGAGGATAATCAATATATTCCGGACGTTATGGTTACGATGGGAATCAGGGCTTCGGATATAGAAAATTATAAGCAGGTCAGAAAGTATATATGGGATGTGGTGCAATACAAGGACTATGTTAAGAGCGTGGCGGAGAATGCGGGAGCGATTGCAGATGCGTTATTTCCGATACATGACGATGCGTGGCTTTTAAAGAATCTGGCCAGGTGTCAGAAGGACTATTACGGACTTGAATATACACAGCTTAAGGTAGAACCGGATAATGCATTTAACCTTGTGATAAATTATCATGTCACGGATGTTTTTGCTTTTTTATTTGTGTTGTCGGTTGTAATCGCATTTTGTTATTACATAAGATACGATTCCTTTGGAGAAACACATGACGTCCGGCATACAATGGCAGTAATGCTTCTTGCTGTGGGAATCGGGTTGATATGCTTTTATTTTGTGAATTTTTGTATTGTGGATAAAGTATACGGACTTCCGTCACTGTCTGCACCGTTACAATCACTGGAAGATTTCTATGTGTGTCCGTATAGTATTACCGTAGGCGGCTTTGCGGCAGTTTATACCGGGATAAAGGTTGTAACACAGCTTCTTTTGGCGGGAATCTGTATTCTGGTGTATACAAGCAGCCGGAGAGTTCCGGCGTGTGTGCTTGCTTTAGTCTGTCTGGTTGTGGAATACATAGGAAATCTGACTGTCCCTGAAAAAAACTCGGCGGGTATATTTGGTGAAATCAATCTGTTTTCCGGATTTACGCCCGAACGCTTTTATAACCGGTATCTGAATCTGAATGTGGCGGGGATTATTATTCCGAGATTTCCGGCGTTTTTAACGGTATTTTTTCTCTCATTTGGAATTGTTATGCTACTGGTATACCGGAGGTTCGGAAAATGGCACAAAAAATCCAGACAGGAAGCGATGAGGGTTTACTTTGGAGAAATCGATAAGCGCTATCAGGAAACACGTCTGCTGTGGCACGACTTTAACAATCATCTGCTGGCAATTAAGGCTCTTTATGAAAACGGTCATGAGGCACAGGCGGCAAAGTACATTGATGATTTGTCGGAACAAAGCTATGCAAGACTCCTGCCGGCAAAGAGCGGTTCGGATACGTTAGATTTGCTCCTGTTTAAAAAGCATCAGCAGGCAAATGAGACAGGAGTAACGATACGGTTTCAGTTTGGCTGCGGTCTGGCAGGACTTTCGGTTACGGAGTATGATTTGTGCAGCCTGTTCGGAAATATACTGGATAATGCCATTGAAGCAGCACATCAGGTGAAGAATGCAAAGCCCGAGGTTTTTCTGCGTGTTGAAAAGCAGAACAGTATGCTGTTTATTTCCTGTGAAAATCCATATGCAGGTGCCCTGCTTAAGCAGGACGGAGAGTTAAAAACAACAAAAAAGGATACGGCAAAGCACGGCATCGGATTGTCCTCCGTAAAGCATATTTGTAAGAAATATAACGGAAATCTTGAACTCGAAACAAAGGACAACATATTCTGCTTGTCAGTATTACTGAATGTATAACCACTTGTGCATGAAAAGCAACCACTTCTACGGAGACGGTTGCTTTTTACTTTTTCGGAGGGTATGATGAAACCAGAGGGTCGAAAGGAGGAGACTGAATTATGAAGAGATTTGTTTATTTGATGCTGGTGTGTATTCTTTTTGGGGGACTGACAGGCTGTTCAAAGCGTGTGGGAGACGGGGATTCCGGGAGTGAGAATGTTACAAAGGAAGAGAATCCTGCAAAAACAGAGGTTAAGTTTGTGTCGGCGGATTACCAGCCGGGAAATACCAGGATACGAAAGACGGACAAGGGCTATTACTATCTGAACAAGGGGCTTCGTTACACGGATGCCGCGACGGGAAAGGATATGTACCTTTGCAATAAGCCGGAATGCAGGCATGACGGAAACGAATTTTGTGTGGCAACAAATGAGAAATACAGGTTCAACGGGTTCTGTATTTACAGCGGGACACTGGTTGCGGCGATGATAGAAGAAACCGATACACAGTATTTGTACAAGCTGTTTACGATTGCACTGGACGGCTCACAGATGAATGAACTGGCAACCTATTATACATTTGAAAAAAGTCAGGGACAAGCATGCAACAGATATAACAGTCAGCTGATTATCCACCGGAATAAGGTGATTCTTCCGATTGAAATATTAGGACAGGAAGCACTGGAGGATACCTTTTACTATGGACTGGCAATTTATGACCTGGATACAAATAAGGTAACCTTTTTGGACGAAGAGGCAGTCAGCAGGGAAAATACGGAAAGTACGAATATCAGCGCTTACGGGGACTATGTTTACTATTGCAGAAAGGAAGGAAAGAAGACGGTATTGCACCGGCGCCATCTTACGAAAGGAACCGATGAAGCTTATAAACTGCTGACGGGATTCGGGGGTACCTATATCGTTTTGGATGATGATACGGTAGTATATTCAAAAAAACTTGGCAGGGGACTTTGTGTGCATCACCATGAAACCGGGGAAAACGAAGAAAAAGTAACGCTGCAAAAGAAAGTGACTCATATTTTGACAGATGGACAGCTATTTGAGTCGATGATGGAAGATGAGCTGGGGAGGCTGTGTACCGATGGAACTTATATTTATGCGTTTGGTACATCGACCGTGATTAAGAGTACGAATAATGAAACGGGAGAAGAGATGGAGCAACGAATAAATAACCTGTATGTCTTTGATCGTGCACTGGAGGAAGTGACGGTGATAAACCGGGCAGAGGATGCATGGACGATAACGTGGGAGAATGCAGAGGAAGAATTATATCCTTATCTTTTTTCCTTTATAGGTGACGAGGCGTATGTCACTTTTACACCGGAGGAGTTTAATGGTAATGAATATGTGTTTCAATGTAAACGCAGTGCGCTCCTTGCCGGAGAGCCAAAGTTTGAATTTGCTTACAGTTTAAGCTACCGGTAGAAGTAGTCATGAGGAACATAGCATACAGAGAACAAGGGGAAGAGAATGATGAAGAAACTAGTTTATTTGTTATTCATATGTGTACTTTTAGGAAGTCTGACCGGCTGTTCAAAGCAGGGGAACACTGATGCTTCCGGCAAACAGGAGGGGGCAGGCGAAGGGAATCCCGCAAAGACCGAGGTCTCGTTTGTGTCGGAGGACTATTCACAGTGCAATCCCCAGATTCGGGGGACGGACAAGGGCTATTACTATTTGAACAGGGGACTTCGCTATGTAGATGCTGCCACCGGGAAGGATATGTACCTTTGCAATAAGCCGGAATGCAGGCATGACGGGAACGAATTTTGCGTAGCTACAAATAAGAAATATCGATTTGACCGTTTATCTATTTACAGCGGAGCACTGCTTGCAACAGTTATAGAGGAAACAGACACGCAGTATCAGTACAAGCTGTTTTCGATTGCATTGGATGGCTCACAGATGAATGAGCTGACCACCTATTATACGTTTGAAAAGGGAGACGGACAACCCTGGTATCTGGCACTCGGTCCGCTCGTCGTTCACCGGAACAAGGTAATCCTTCCGATTGCACTAAAAGGACAGGAAGCGCTGGAGGATACCTATTACTACGGAACGGCGATGTATGACATGGATACGAAGGAAGTTATCTTTCTTGATGAGGAGCCGGTAAGTAAGGAAAATCCGGAGCGGACGGATATCAGCGCTTACGGGGATTATGTGTACTACTGTCAGCAGGAAGGTAAGAAAACGGTATTGCACCGGCGGCATATGACAGACGGAACGGATGAATCGTATAAGCTGTTGACGGGCTTTCGGGGTAATTATGTCGTAGTAGATGAGGATACGGTAGCTTATGCCAAATGGGAAGGCAGAGCGCTTTGCGTGAATTACCGTGAAACCGGAATGAATGAGGAAAAAGCCAATGTGTATCGACCGGCAATGCTTCAAACAACGGATGGACAGGGAATGGAGTGGGTATATGAGGATGAGTTGTCTTCTTTGCGTACCGATGGAACCTATTTATATGCATTTGGTTCGCATTTTGAGGTTCACTACAAGACAGAAGAAGTATATGGCAGTTATGACTATCTGCACGTGTTTAATCGTGACCTGGAGGAAATCGCAACTCTGAATCTGGCTGATTTTACGAAGGATATCAGGATAGAAGGAGTAGAGGAGGAACTGCACCTGATTACGAAATATATGTCTATTAAAGAAGATGATGTATATTGGTTTTTTATGCCGAAGGATAATTATTCCGACAAATATGTATACAAGTGCAGTCTGAGCGACCTGTTGGCAGGCAAGCCGCAGCTGGAATATGTATACAGCGATACCTATAAAAAATGATTGTCCTGCGGGTTACTGAGATATTGCGGGCGTTTAGCGGGTGGAGCATAGGGGGAAGCCGGATTGTCAGAGAGATAGGAAAGGTGAGAAAATGAAGAAAGGGATTTCATACATTCTAGTCAGTTTAGTTTTGTTGAGTCTCCTTGGCTGCGCAAAGGGAGCACGGGGAGAGGACGGAAAGATAAAGAATACGGAACAAAAAGTACATCAGCTTGTATCGGAGGATTTTAAGCGGGGCATCGGCGATATGATGAAAACGGAAAAGGGCTTTTATTATCATAATTATACCGATGACGGGTTTCATTATTATGATATTTCTACCGGGACTACCATGTTCCTTTGCAATAAGCCGGAGTGCAGGCACGATGGGAATGAGTTCTGCGTTGCAACAAATTCGAAGTATGAGAAACTGAATTATCGCCTGTACGGCGGCAAGCTGATTGTTTATGCACTTGAGGAAACCGAGACACAGTATATGCTTAAAGTGCTTTCGGTGGAAACCGATGGTTCCGGACTGGATGAAATAGCAACCATAATGACAGTTGAACGAACCGAAGAGGGAATCGGAGTACCCGGACTTAATATGGAAAAGGAAATGGTAATTCACCGCAATAAGGCCATGATTCCCATGGAAATTATGGGAGTGGCAGGTGTAAATTATTACGGCGTTGCGATTCTGGACCTGGATACAAAGGAGGTAACCTATCTGGATGAGGAACCGCTTGGGAAGGATAATCAAAGAATTTCCGGAGTCAGCGGGTACGGAGACTGGATTTATTACTGCAGAAAAGAAGGGAAGAAGAATATTTTGCACCGCTATCATATCACAGAAGGAACGGATGAAACCTGTAAGCTTTTGGTAGGCTTTACCGGGGACTATGCAGTGCTTGATGCGGATACGGTGCTGTATCTGAGAAGCGGAGGAATTGAACTGTGCAGTTACCGGTATTCTACCGGAGAAAATAAAGAACTGCAGAGATTTTCGAGGCTCTATGAACAGTCCGTAATTTTAAACGGAGTTGCTGCTAAACAGGAAGTAGAGCGGGAAACAAAGATGACAGGAATACAGACTGACGGAACGTATTTCTATTTTGCGGAAGAGGTAACAAAAATAGGAAGAGAAGATGAAAACGGTAAATTAATTGCATGGGTACAGCCGGCCTATGTTCACGTTCTGAACCGGGAACTGGAGGAGATTGCGGCTGTTGATATGACAAAGGTCGCATCAGACTTAGGTTATAAAGCAAACTGGAATTGGTCGAGTTATACGACTGCCCTTCATTACTTCGGAGATGACATTTATCTGGAGCTGGAGTCATGGGTAAACTCGAATCAGGAGGTGTATGTGTACCAAACGAAACGGGAGGATTTTCTGACCGGTGAGCCAAAGTTCGAATTTGTTTACAAGCGGAGCGAGTGGTAGTTGGTTGTCAAAGAGAAGGGGGAAAGCATATGAAAAAAGGACGTTACCTGTTATTGCTTGTTGTTCTTTTTGTGGGGCTTACGGGCTGTAAAGAGGAAAAACCGGAGGAAGGTACAATAACAGAGAGACCGGTAACGAATGATACAAAGTTTGTATCGGAGGATTATGAACCGGGGAATCGTTCGTATTATATGCCCAGAGCAATGATGCGCACGGAGAATGGCTTTTATCATTATAACTATGCAGAGGGAAGTCTGTATTACTATGATACTGTTTCGGGAAAAGAAATGTATCTTTGCAACAAGCCGGAATGCAGGCACGACGGGAACCCGTTTTGTGTTGCTACCAATGACAAGTATCAGATGCTCGGCTGCTGCCTGTACGATAACAGTATATTGGCCTATGTATTGGAAGAAACACAGCTGCAATACCTGCTTAAGGTATTTTCTATTGCATTAGATGGTTCGACAATGGATGAAATAGGTACCGTGTTTACATTGGAAAAGGCGGGACAGAAACTGGATTTTTTCAGTAGCGAAGTTCATGCACATCGGAATAAGGTGATGATCACAATGGCCGGATGTCAGCCCGGATTGACGGATACCCTTCGTTACGGTACGGCAATTCTTGATTTAGATACCGGAGGAGTAACTTTTTTGGATGAAGAGCCTTTGAGCAATGAGAACATTAAGGTTACGGACATCACTGCCTATGGTGATTATTTTTACTACTGCAAAAAGGAAGGGAAAAAGACAATTTTGCATCGGTATCATATTACTGCAGGAACGGTTGAAACCTGTAAACTTCTGACGGGCTTCCGCGGTTCGTATGCGGTGTTGAACGAGGATACGGTGGTTTATCTGAAGAGCGGCGGAACGACACTTTGCACGTATCAGTATTCCACGGGAGAAAACGAAGAAAAGATAAGACTACAAAGAATCCATAATGAGTATGAGTTTGGAACGGTAGTGGGGGGACATATGTCGGACTACACTGCACAGGATATTTTGACGGACGGCACCTATCTCTATATTCCGGAGAGCACGACGAGGTTTGATTTTATAAATGAGAATGGAGAAGCTGGTAGTTTTATCGAGTCATATCTGCATGTGTTCAATCAGCAGTTAGAAGAGATTACATCAGTAAACATGGCAGAGATACTTCCGGAACCGGAGGAAGAAGGGGGAGCATGGCATGTGGAGGTTTATACACGCGGGTTGCGGTATCTGGGAGAAGATATCTATTGGTGTCTGGTTTCAGATAGTAATCCGGACCTGGAGAGTTATGTTTTCCATTGTAAGCGGAGTGATTTTCTGACAGGGGAACCGAAGTTTACGTTTGTATATAAATACACGGAAGGGCGTTAGCACAGGAGAAGGGGGAAAGGAAAGAATGCTGGAATTAATTAATTGTACGAAAAAATACGGAGATAAAACCGCATTAAGCAACTTAAGTGTGAAGTTTGAGACGGGGGTGTACGGACTGCTCGGTTCCAACGGTGCGGGCAAGTCTACGATGCTGAATCTGATTACGGACAATATTCCCCGGACATCGGGAGAGATTCTTTATAACGGAAAGGACATTCTCACCCTTGGCAGAGCTTACCGGAAAAGGGTGGGGTATACACCACAGCTGCAGGGGATGTATGAGGATTTTACGGCAAGAGATTTTCTTCATTACATAGGTGCGTTAAAGGGAATGAAACGGGGGGAATGTAAAAAACAGACGGAGCAGTTTTTGGACATTGTCTGTCTGGCGGGGGATGCACATCACAAGCTCGGCTCCTTCTCCGGAGGTATGAGACAGCGTGTGTTACTGGCAGCGGCAATGCTCGATGAGCCGGAAATATTGATTCTGGATGAGCCGACAGCCGGACTTGACCCGACCCAGCGTATCCGTTTACGGGACTATATCGCTTCCGTTGCAAAGGAACGGACGGTACTTCTGGCAACGCATGTCATCGGGGATATCGAGACGATTGCGAAAAAGGTATTATTACTGCATCACGGGACTCTTTGCCGGTTTGCGGCGATTGACGAGCTGCTTTTGGAGACGGAGGAGCTTATGAGGGAAAAGGGACAGTCTCCGGAACATGCGCTTACGCTGGAGGATGTATATCTGTTCCATGCGAAAGAACAGCTGACCGAAGGCTAGGGGGTGGTGCTATGTTAGAGTTAAAGCGTATTTTATGGAATCGGAAAACCCTGCTTTTGTTCGGAATTCTGATTCTGCTGCACGGAGCTTTTTTTGTATTTCAGTGTAATGATAAAAAGGCCATCACACTTACCGGGGATGAATTGACGGAGTATATTGACGGGTACGAGGCATATGTGCAGTCGGTACAGGAAAATGTTGTGATGATGAAGGAAAATCCGCTGTTTAGTAACAGTGATTCCTTTGTTTACCGTAACCTGATAAAAACCGGAGAGGATTACAGCAAACTAACGGGTATCCGGCCGGTATCCGGAGAAAACCGCGGTATCGTGGCTGTGTTTCAGTTTAATCTGTCTACATTTCTAATATTGCTGGCCGGAGTGTACATTGTTCTCTGTTTTCTTGCGGAGCGGCAGAAGGGCTTGTATTTGCTTGTGCGTTGTACCGAACGGGGGCGGACCGTGTTATCGCTACAAAGAATCGGAATTCTTTGTCTGGGAGTTTTCGCCGCGGCAATCATTCTGTTTGGAAGTAACTATATTCTGAGTGCGTTATTATTTCCGGGCTGTGATATGTCACGGCCGATTCAGTCCATTCCGGAGTTTGGCAGCGTCATCGGTCATTATTCCATTGCGGAGTATTTGATTTTATTTCTGGTTCGGAAGGCATGTGGGTGCCTGTTTGCATGTCTTTTATTGTATTTTTGTATGTCGCTGTTTCGTTCCGGCTTCTGTGTGGTAGCGTTTTTCCTGCTTATGCTGGGGGAATATGCATTATATGCGTTTATTATTCCGACCGGAAAATGGAGTGCTCTTAAATACATTAATTTGTATACCTATACATTTTGTGGGACGGACTATGCAAAATATTATAACCTGAATGTGTTCGGAAAGCCGCTTAATATTGTGGGAACCGCGGACTGGTTCATACTTATCGGAACCGCAGTTATGGTGTTCCTCTGCCTTCTGCAATATGCAAGACAATATCCGCGCAGTGAGTATCGTACGCTTCGCATCATAGAGAGGATGAGAGTTTTTTTTAGCAGGCATAAGCCCGCACCTTCTCTTATGACATGGGAACTCAAAAAGGTTCTGATTTCCCAGAAGGGTCTGTTTATTTTTATCATTTTGGTTTATCTTGCATATTCGGCTTCAACCGAGTCCAATTACATGGATTTTCGAAGTAAATATGTAACACACTGGTATGAGGACTTTGCGGGGGAGGTAACCGAAGAAAGGGTTACACTTATGCATGAGACAAAGGCGAAGCTGGAGGATGATATTATACTCTGGGAGGAGTCCTTACAGAAGCAGAGGCAGTACTTGGCAGAACATATCGCGACCGGAAAAAGTGTGGACATGATTCTGAAATTTATTCATGATTTAGAGGAAGCAATTCAGGAAAACGAACGGCAGATTACTGGGTTGGATGTCGTGCTTTCGCAGGCGGATGACTGTCTTTCCTACCATCTGAAGACCGGGCGTACGGTCATGCTGATTGATGCTAATATGTATGAATTATTGTTTCACGGTGATAAACAGACAATTTTACGGAATTATCTTTATACGCTGCTCATGGTTGTACTGGTGATGTCGGGAATTATGTCGTGTGAAAAGGCTGCACATATGGAAACAATGCTCCACACTCTTTACAGGGGACGTGTACAGACAGTATTGAGGAAAATTGCGATAATGGTAGGGGTGTGCGTGATTGGAACACTGGCAATCCATCTGGTACAGTATATTCAAATCGGAAAGGTGTTTGAGTTCACAAATCAGGATGCACTGGCGCAGAGCGTTCCGTATCTCAGAAATTTCCCGCTTCCGCTTACGATAAAGCAGTATATTTACTTCCTTTATACCGTTCGTATTCTGATTTCTGTTGCAATGGGCAGTGCAGTGATGTACCTAAGCAGTAAGTTTGGAAGAATAACGACGCTTGCATTCGGTGTATTCCTGTTGATTCTTCCGATGGGGTTGCTGGCAATGCGGTTCTAAGGGACTGTCGCACGAATCAAATGCGCGGTGGTGCGGCAGCCCTCCGGGTGAAAATGGATGATATGGCGATTTTTCTTTTCATAGGTGGTTATTTGTGGTACAATAGTAACGAAATTTGTTATGCCGCATAGGTACACAGTAACGAAATAATTGTAAGGAGAATCATCATGTACATCAGTAATATTTTAGATTTAATCGGAAATACACCGCTTCTAAGCCTGGAGGCTACGACAGGGCTTCAGCTGTATGCAAAGGCAGAGTTTTTAAATCCCGGAGGAAGTATTAAGGACAGAATTGCGCTCAATATGTTAGAGGAGGCAGAAAAGAGCGGCAAGCTTCGTCCGGGGATGACGATTATCGAGCCAACCTCCGGTAATACCGGTATCGGTCTTGCGCTTTGCGGTGTTCGTAAGGGCTATAAGGTCATTATAGTTATGCCGGAGAATATGAGTGAGGAGCGCAAGAAAATTATTCATGCTCTCGGAGCGGAGCTTGTGCTGACTCCGCCGGAGTTAAGCATCGGCGGCTCTGTCGCAAAGGCAGAGGAGATAGCGGCTTCCTCGGACAATTATTTTGTGCCGCAGCAGTTTGAAAATCCGGCAAATCCGGCGGCGCATTATAAGACAACAGCGCGTGAAATCGTGGAGCAGCTCGGAAAGAAAATTGATATTTTCGTATCCGGTATCGGCAGCGGCGGTACGCTTCAGGGAATTGCAAGTTATCTGCTTGAACAGAATCCGGACTGTAAGATTGTAGCGGTGGAGCCGAAGAATGTGTCTGCACTTCTCGGTCATGAGCCGGGGCTTCATCAGATTCAGGGTATCGGAGACGGCTTTATCCCGGCGGTGCTTGACACAAAGATTATTACGGATATTGTGGAGGTGGCGGATGATGATGCCATACAGACCGCAAGAGAGCTGGCAAGAGTACAGGGGCTTTTAGTCGGTACGTCCTCCGGTGCAAATGTATGGGCGGCAAAGCAGATGGCAGCAAAGTACGGAACCGACAAGGTCATTGCTACCATTCTGGCAGACCGTGCGGAGCGGTATTTCAGTACATCACTCATATAAAAAAGACGTAGTGAGGATTTGCAAGCAAGCTTGCAAAATCCGAGCGGAGTAGGAGATCATGAACGAAGTTCATGATATAATAATAATAAAAGTACCCAATGAAACCATTCCTTTTGACACTTTATGGATGAAAGGCGGTGAAAACAGTGAATTCCGGTATATTGGAACAATACATGGAAAAGGTGTACGGCTACGCAATCAATCATACTTATTCCAGAGAAGAGGCAGATGAGCTGTCGCAGGAGATTTTATATACGGCGGTGCGGGAACTGCCGAAGCTAAGGGACGAGCAGAAGCTTGAACCGTGGCTTTGGGGGCTGGCAGGTAATGTGACAAAGAGCTACCGGCGGTTTATGGGAAAACAGCGCGCGATGTATTCCTATGACACGTTGGAAATGCTGACCTGCGAAGATGAGCTTCCGGAGGGACAGGAAGAGGTTTACGATTCTCTGCGGACAAAGATTGCACAGCTGTCTGCAATGTATCGGGATATCATTGTGCTTTATTATTACGACGGCCTTTCCGTAAAGCAAATTTCCGAAAAATTAAACATTCCGGAGGGCACAATTACGTGGCGTCTTTCGGAGGCACGGAAAAAACTGAAAAAGGAGTGTGACATTATGAACGAGTCCGCATTAAGACCAATTGAATTATCCATCCATATCAGCGGTGAAGGAAACTATAACGGCACCACCAGTCCGTTTCCGTATGTTTACATCAATGATGCTTTGTCGCAAAATATTTTGTATCATTGCTATGAGCAGCAAAGAAGCGTAGAGGAGCTGGCGAAAATCTGCGGTGTACCGGCATATTATGTGGAGGACAGTCTTGCAAACCTGTTAAAGCGAGAGGCAGTGTCGGAGCCGGTAAGAGGAAAATACAGAACCGAGTTTATGATTTTCTCGGATAAGCAAGGCAGATATGCAGAGAAAGCAAGGGACATAGTTACCCCGGTGACGGAAGATGTTGTAAAAGCTGTTTGTCGCCTTGCTGATGAGGCAGAAAGCCTCGGAATTTATACTGCCGGAAAGACCGTAGAAGAACTGCGATACCTTTACGGAATTATGGCACTGGAGCATTTGAGTAAGGAGTATAATCCGGTGGTATGGAAAGAGCGTCCGATTCGCTATGACGGCTACCGCTGGAGCTACCGGGCACATCTTATAAAGGAAGGAAACTATCCGGTACAGGGACTTGGACGGGAACTATCCTTAAACGGAGGAACCGATGGTACGTACCAACATATCTCCTATCATTTCGGTGGCTTTGCTTACCGCAGGATGATGTACGATAATCAGATTAATGTGTGCGAAGCGATTTTAGCAGGAAAAGAAGTAACCGATACGGAGTCAGCAGCCCTTGCAATCGAGGAAGGATATATTATAAGAAGAGACGGGAAGCTCTCCGTTACCATTCCGGCATTTACAAAGGCGCAATACGGGAAATTTAAGGAGCTTGCGGAAAAAGCATTCGCCCCGGTGATTGACGCTTATACGGAAGCTGTAAGAAAGTACATTACCGGCTATAAAAAACTATTTCCGCTCCATCTGGAGGAGGATGTGGAAAGGGACTGCAACTATATGTTCCTACAGCTGTATGCCACTACAGTTTGTGAAACATCGCAGGAAAAGGGACTGTTGGCGGCACTGCCTGCCGGGAGCGTGTGCGATGTACTGGTGCAGTATAAGGAACCGGAGAGATAAGGGAGGACTTGTATGATGAAGGAAATAAGTGTACAAATCAATCCATACCTTGAATATATCAACAGTCTTTTATTGACCGGGAACTATAATGAGATTACAATGCCTGTCGTGGGATACGGTTTGATGACCGACGAGGTAAATGAATATACCACAGGGATAAAGCAGCTTTTTGAAAACTATCGGAGCTATCCGATTTATTCTCTTATTGAAGCAATGATACCGGAAGGCTTTACCTTTTCCAGACCGGTAGAGCTGGCACTCAGTATGGGGAAAGACGGCGATTTTTCCATGCAGTATGCGTTGGCGGATTTTTGCGTGGCATGCTGTGGGGGAAGGTTAAGGATAGAAGAACTGTTAAGTCAAATGAAAGACTTTGAAAAGGAAACAGAGTTTTTTTCCTTTTATCATAAGAATAAAGGCTTTTATGATTCCTATCTGAACAAAGCGCGTGAAGTGGCGGAAGCGCATCCGTATGTTACGCTGCTTGAAAAGGAATATGGTGTGACAAAGGGCAGCTATCAGCTTGTGATTTCGTCCCTGATGAGAGGTAATTTCGGAATCGTGTTTGAGGAGAAAGAGACGAAGCAGCCGCACCTGTATGCTGTTTTATCTACTCATGGCTTCAGTTTATCGCCGAATATACTGTTTCACGAGTTTTCTCATCCGTTTATCAATCCGTTAACAGAGAAGTACGATGCGATTGTAACACAGTATCGGGAGGCATATGAACGTCTGAAGCCGTATAAGCTGCCGGGCTTTGCATCAGGGTACGGAGAATGGCAGGAATGTGTAAACGAACACCTTGTCCGTGCAATGGTGATTCATCTGCTGCGAAAATGCAATCTGTATGAGGAAGCAACGGAGCAGCTTCATCAGGATTTGTACTGTGGATATCGATACATTCCGCTACTTCTGGAAGGCTACGAGTATTATGACAGGAACCGGGAGACATATCCTGACTTTGAAGCTTATTATCCGGAGCTGCTGCGGATTTTTAGGGAGGATATTCCGAATGAATATAACTTGAGCTATTGACAAATAAACGGAGAAATGTTTTAATTAAAATATAATTATAAGATGAAACCGTTGAGGCGGAGATAACGGTAATTATGCTTTTACAGAGAGCCCGCGTTGCTGAGAGTCGGGTAAAAAACAGGTTATCAAATGGACCGCGGAGGGTGCAGTCAAATGTGCGTTTAGCACAGAGTATTCTGCGACGTAGGGGCATACGTTAGTTGTCCGGGATATGATAGTATCCTGTAAAGAGCACGGTTTTCCCGTGAATTCAAGGTGGCACCGCGAATAGGAAAGATTATTCGTCCTTGACAGATAGAGAATATCTGTCAAGGACATTTTTTGCGTGCACGGAGGAAAAGGCGGAAAGACAAAAAATTTTAGGAGGACAGGATTATGAACTTTAACAACATCGATTTTGACACTTATTTGAAGAATTACCCGGATGAGAACGGTTATTTCGGCAAGTACGGCGGTGCTTACATTGCACCGGAATTAAAGGCTGCAATGGATGAGATTACCGCAGCGTACTTTACCATCTGTAAGTCCAGTAAATTCATCAGTGAGCTTCGCCGTATCCGCAGGGAGTTTCAGGGAAGACCGACTCCGGTATCTTATTTGGAGAGACTGTCCGGCTCCCTCGGAAATGTTCAGCTTTATGTAAAGCGTGAGGATCTGAATCATACCGGAGCTCATAAGCTGAATCACTGTATGGGAGAAGCGCTTCTTGCAAAGTACATGGGCAAGAAGAAGGTTATTGCAGAAACAGGTGCGGGACAGCATGGCGTTGCACTGGCTACGGCAGCGGCGTATTTCGGTCTGGAGTGCGATATCTATATGGGTGCCGTGGATATTAAGAAGCAGGCTCCGAATGTAGCCCGTATGAAGATACTTGGCGCAAATGTAATCGAGGTTACCGATGGACTGGCAACCTTAAAGGAAGCAGTAGACGCTGCATTTGCGGCATACAGCAGGGATTATAAGGATTGTATTTACTGTATCGGTTCCGTAGTAGGGCCGCATCCGTTCCCGATGATGGTGCGTGATTTCCAGAGCGTTGTAGGAATCGAGGCAAGAGAGCAGTTTATGGAACTGACCGGTGAGCTTCCGGATGCCGTTGTGGCATGCGTGGGAGGCGGTTCTAATGCAGCCGGTATGTTTGCGGGCTTCTTAAACGACCCGGTAGACATCTACGGTGTAGAGCCGTTGGGACGCGGGCCGAAGCTGGGCGACCATGCGGCAAGTCTTACGTATGGTACAGAGGGTGTTATGCACGGCTTTAACAGCATTATGCTAAAGGATGCAAACGGTGAGCCGGCTCCGGTATATTCCGTAGCAAGCGGTCTCGACTATCCGTCCTCCGGTCCGGAGCACGCATTCCTGCATGACATTGGCAGAGTAAAGTATGATGTGGTAGATGATGAGGAAACCGTAAATGCATTCTTTACCCTTTCCCGTATGGAGGGTATTATTCCGGCAATCGAAAGCTCCCACGCGGTGGCATATGCCATGAAGCTTGCAAAGAAGATGGGCAAGGGTTCCATTCTCATCAATCTCTCCGGCAGAGGAGATAAAGATATGGACTATATCATCGAAAAATACGGAATCCGATAAAAAGCGCAGCTTAAAAAGTAAAAGTGCTTCTTTTTGTTTGTGTACTCTGCAAATGCCTTTAGGATATTTCAATCAAAATCAGAGCTCGTTTTGTAAGAATCGTCTGTAAAGCATTTTGCAGAGTGCTTTACAGATTTTTTATTACATTGATTTTGAGGAGAAACGACATGAGAACCGAAAAGTACAAAGAATTTTTTACAAAGGACTATATGATGGGACCGAACTCCGTCAGGGTGCTGGATGAAATGCTTAAGTATGTGCCGGAAGAAAAGCTTAACGGACGCATTTTGGATTTGGGGTGCGGAATGGCAATCACATCACTGTTTCTGGCAAGAGAAACAGCTGCGGAGTCGGTGTTTGCTACCGATTTGTGGATATCTGCCACAGAAAATTTGAAGAACATCAGAAAATGGGGCGAGGAAAAACGAATTATACCGATTCATGCGGAGGCATCGGAGCTTCCCTATGCAGACGGTTTCTTTGATGCGGTTGTCAGCGTGGATGCATACCATTACTTCGGATGCAGAGACGGATTCTTCGCAGAAAAAATCCTGCCGTTAATCAAACCGGGCGGCTGTGTTTTAATCGCAGTTCCGGGCGTAAAAGACGAAGCAGACAGAGCAAGTGCTCTCATGAAAGAATGGGCAGGGGAAGATATTTCAACCTTCCATAGCGGCAGCTGGTGGGCAAATCACATAAAACAAGGCACAGAAGCCCTAAACGTAGCCGTATACGAATCCAAATGCTTTGACCTTGTCTGGAAAGAATGGTTTGAAAGCGGACACGAATATGCCCTCCGGGATAAGATTTATCTGGAGCAGGGATTGGCAGAATGCCTGAACTTTTCGATTATCGTTGTAAACTAAGAGCCCCGCATTCCCCGCCGAACCCCGTTCCGCCCGGAAAAAATGGAAAAACTTGAAAAATCCCTCAAAATAAGGCTTGCAAAATAAAAAAATAGATGATATAATGATAAACGGACTTTTTTCGAAAGGAGTGAAATGCAGTGAAGGTTAGGTCTTCCGTAAAACCGATTTGCGAAAAATGTAAGATCATCAAGAGAAAGGGCGCAATCAGAGTTATCTGTGAGAACCCGAAGCACAAACAAAGACAGGGCTAAGACTGTGCTTTGTAGGGATTTTCCCTGAAAGCAGGTCGTTTCAATAAATACCGCATGGTAGATATAGGAACAGTTCTTGCTTTTTGTGTTACAAGCCCCTGCGAGATACCGCATAGCGGTTTGCAGCGGGAACATTGTGATATTGTGGATGTGCATCAATACGATACGCGCGGCAGCGTGTTGGCTTGCAGAATTACTTTTTAGGTGTGAAAAGGTATTCCGGATTTTGATGTCACGTTTTAGGGACGGTGTCATTATCACTTTCTCTTTCGGCACGGGAAACGCCGTCGCCGTCACAATTTAAAGCGGCTGGTGACTGCTTTGCAGTCAAACCCACATTGTGGGTGCCCTACGGGGCAAACGCGGAGCAATCCGCAAGGAAACTATTCATAATATTTAACGGAGGTGTAATACGCACATGGCTCGTATCAGTGGTGTAGATTTACCAAGAGAGAAACGTGTAGAGATTGGCCTTACTTATGTCTATGGTATCGGCAGAGTAAGCGCAAACAAGATTCTTGCCAAGGCAAATGTAAATCCGGACACGCGTGTTAAGGATTTGACCGATGAGGAAGTAGCAAGGATTCGTGATGTCATCGATGCAGATTATATGGTAGAGGGTGATTTAAGACGTGAAATCGCCTTAAACATCAAGAGATTGCAGGAAATCGGTTGCTACAGAGGCATTCGTCACAGAAAGGGTCTTCCGGTTCGCGGTCAGAACACAAAGAATAACGCAAGAACCAGAAAAGGTCCGAAGAGAACAGTTGCGAATAAGAAGAAGTAATATAAGGAGGATTTGTCATGGCTAAGAAGTTAGCAGCAAAGAAAGTGGCTAAGAAGCGTGTCAAGAAGAACGTAGATCGCGGACAGGCACATATTCAGTCATCTTTTAATAATACAATCGTTACGCTTACAGATGCAGAAGGCAATGCTCTTTCCTGGGCAAGTGCCGGTGGACTGGGATTCAGAGGTTCCAGAAAGTCTACTCCTTATGCAGCTCAGATGGCGGCAGAGACGGCAGCAAAGGCAGCAATCCCGCACGGATTAAAGTCTGTTGACGTTATGGTTAAGGGACCGGGTTCCGGTAGAGAAGCAGCAATTCGTGCCCTTCAGGCATGTGGTATCGAGGTTACCAGTATTAAGGACGTAACTCCGGTTCCGCACAATGGCTGCAGACCGCCGAAGCGCAGAAGAGTCTAATGAATTGGTGAAAGGAGAACTGACATGGCAAGAGATATGGGTCCTGTTTTAAAGAAGTGCAGAAGCCTTGGCATTGAGCCGGCTTTCATCGGCATTGATAAGAAGTCCAACAGAAACTTCGCAAGAGCAGGTAAGAAAGTAAGCGAATATGGTTTACAGCTTCGTGAGAAGCAGAAGGCAAAGTTTATCTACGGCGTGCTTGAGAAGCCGTTCCGTAACAACTTTGAGAAGGCTAAGAAGCTTAAGTACGGTACGACCGGTGAGAATATGCTGATTCTCTTAGAGCTTCGTCTTGATAACGTAATTTTCCGTCTCGGTTTTGCAAGAACCAGACGTGAGGCAAGACAGATTGTTGACCACAAGCATGTTTTGGTAAACGGCAAGTGCGTAAACATTCCGTCCTATATTGTAAAGGCAGGCGATGTGATTTCTATTTCCGAGAAGGCAAAGAGCACCCAGAGATACAAGGATGTTCTTGAAGTAACCGGCGGAAGAACCGTTGCCGGCTGGTTAGAGGCAGATCAGGAGAACTTAACCGGTACGGTTAAGGAGATTCCGAACAGAGAGCAGATTGATGTTCCGGTAGATGAGATGCTGATTGTCGAGTTGTATTCTAAGTAATCAACTTTTTAGATTAACAAGGAGGGTCCGCTTTGTTTGATTTTGAAAAACCGAAAATAGAAATTGCTGAAATTTCCGAAGATAATAAGTACGGTCGTTTTGTGGTAGAGCCTCTTGAAAGAGGATACGGAACGACGTTAGGTAATTCCCTCAGAAGAATTATGCTTTCGTCTCTGCCGGGTGCAGCAGTCAGTCATGTAAAGATTGACGGCGTTGTACATGAGTTCAGCACGATTCCGGGCGTAAAAGAAGACGTTACCGAGATTATCATGAACATCAAGAGCCTTGCCATTAAGAACACAAGCGAAACAAATGGGCTGAAGACGGCTTACATTGACTTCTCCGGCGAAGGCGTAATTACCGCCGCTGATATTCAGGTAGATCAGGATATCGAGATTATGAATCCGGAACAGGTAATTGCTACCTTAAACGGTGGTCCTGATTCCAAGCTTTATATGGAGCTGACTATTCAGAAGGGCAGAGGCTATATTGGCGCAGATAAGAATAAGAACGATCAGATGCCGATTGGTGTTATCGCAATTGATTCTATCTTTACGCCGGTAGAACGTGTGAATCTCACAGTAGAGAACACTCGTGTCGGCCAGATTACGGACTTCGACAAACTGACACTCGATGTGTTTACCAACGGTACTCTGGCACCGGATGAGGCAGTCAGCCTTGCGGCAAAGGTACTGAGTGAGCACTTGAATTCCTTCATTGACCTGTCTGAAAAGGCTAAGACCGTTGAGGTTCTGGTTGAGAAGGAAAACAACGATAAGAGTAAGGCACTTGAGATGAGCATTGAGGAGCTGGAGCTTTCCGTTCGTTCCTTTAACTGCTTGAAGAGAGCCGGAATCAATACCGTTGAAGAGTTAATCAATAAGACTCCTGAGGATATGATGAAGGTACGTAACCTTGGTCGCAAATCCTTAGAAGAAGTCCTTGGAAAGTTAAAAGAGCTTGGTTTATCTTTAAACCAGGGTGATGACTAAATTTAGGAGGAAGGCACAATGGCAGGTTATAGAAAGCTCGGCAGAACATCTAGCCAGAGAAAAGCATTGTTAAGAAATCAGGTAACGAACCTGTTATACCATGGTAAAATCAGAACCACGGAAGCGAAGGCAAAGGAAATCCGCAGCATCGCTGAGCATCTGATTACGATGGCAGTAAAGGAAAAGGACAACTACGAGATGGTTACCGTAAAGGCCAAGGTTGCCCGTAAGGACAAAGACGGCAAGAGAGTGAAGGAAGTAGTTGACGGAAAGAAAGTAACCGTATTCGATGAGGTGGATAAGGAGATTAAGAAGGAATCCGCTTCCAGATTACACGCAAGACGTGAGATGAATAAGGTTCTCTACGGAATTACTTCTGTTCCGACCGAAGCAGCCGGTAAGAAGAAGAACACGAAGAAGATTGATGTTGCAGATAAGCTCTTTGAAGAGATTGCACCGAAGTATGCAGACCGTAAGGGTGGTTACACCAGAATCGTTAAGATTGGTCAGCGTAAGGGTGACGCAGCAATGGAAGTTTTCATTGAATTAGTTTAGTGATTGTCGGGGCTGTCGCACTAAGGTGTGATAGCCCCCTTTTTTCCGTCCGCTCATCCCGGTTTTTGGAGGGCTCGGAGAATCCCGTGGCAGGGACATGGTTCTTGTCATTGGCTTCGGATGTAAGTCTTTCTAATTGTTCCTGAGAAGTATTTCTAAAAGTGACGCAACCGCCGCTTACGCAACCTCCATGTTGCGTGCACGGCTTTTCCGAACCTCCGTGTTCGGAAATCGCTGTGTTGTGAATCGGAACAATAAGAAAGTCTAACATCCTACATGAAAATCCAAGAACCATGCCCCTGCCACGGGATTCTCCCAGATTCCTAAAAAGGGAGGATGAGTTGGTTGAAAAGAAAGCTGCTATTGATAATAGTACAGATGAGCTGACGAAAAAGGAAAAGAACCCGGATTGTTTTGCGAGAAAAAGCGAATATAGTGAATAAAGGAGATTGATCGAAAGGAGGCCGTTATGAAAAAAAGAATGTTACGCACGGATAAGCTGGTTTTTGAGTATATTCGTCGGGATGAGGAGGGGAATGTAGAGGATATTCTCCGGGCGCTTGATGATGTGACATTGGAGGTTCAGAAGGGCGAGTTCGTTGCTATTTTAGGTCATAACGGTTCCGGTAAATCTACGGTGGCAAAGCATATTAATGCGCTGCTTAGTCCGACAGAGGGTGCAGTGTTTGTTAATGATATGGATACAAGGGATGAGGAGCATTTATGGGATATCCGTAAAAGCGCGGGTATGGTGTTTCAGAATCCGGACAACCAGATTATCGCAACGGTAGTAGAAGAGGATGTGGCGTTTGGCCCGGAGAATATCGGTGTGCCGACGGAGGAAATCTGGCGCAGAGTGGAAGAGAGCCTGACTGCGGTAGGTATGACGGCGTACCGGACTCATTCGCCGAATAAGCTGTCCGGCGGACAGAAGCAGCGCGTAGCGATTGCCGGAATTATGGCAATGAGACCGGATTGCATTATTTTGGATGAGCCGACAGCCATGCTTGACCCGGTAGGGCGCAAAGAAGTTATTAAGACGGTTCATGAGCTGAATAAAATCGAAGGAGTAACGATTCTTCTGATTACGCACTATATGGATGAGGTAATAGACGCAGACCGCGTGATTGTAATGGATGGCGGAAAGATAGTCATGCAGGGAACGCCACGGGAGATTTTTTCTGATGTGGAGAAGCTAAAACAGTATCGGCTGGATGTACCGCAGGTGACAGAGCTTGCATATGAGCTAAAAAAACAAGGGGTGCCGATGCCGGATGGAATTCTGACGATTCCTGAGTTTACCGCAGCGTATGCGGCAGCAAAGGAAAAGTCTTTTTCGGGAAAACGCTGAGTGAAACAGTGCATTCCGGTACGTCGTCTCAAAATGGGCTGGATTAATAGCGTAATGAATTGAAGAATGATGTACCGGTTAAAAAGGAGAGAAAGGAGGCAGCGGGATGGATACAGAGAAAAAGAACAGGGATTTGCAGGAGTGCATGGTGCTTGACCATGTAAGTTATGTGTACGGTGCGGGAACCGCTTATGAAAAATATGCCCTTCAGGATATTAATCTGGTATTACAAAAAGGCGAATTTATCGGATTAATCGGACATACGGGCTCCGGAAAATCAACCCTTGTACAGCATTTGAACGGGTTACTTTCACCGACCTCCGGACATATTTATTACCGTGGAAATGACATCGGCGCTGCCGGTTTTAATAAAAAAGAATTGCGCAGTAAAGTAGGTCTGGTGTTCCAGTATCCGGAGCATCAGTTGTTTGAGACAACGGTAGTAAAGGATGTGGCATTCGGTCCGAAGAATATGGGATTGCCGCAGCTTGAGATAGATATGCGAACCTTTGCCGCATTAAAGGAGGCGGGGGTAGGTGAAGACTTATATGATGCTTCTCCGTTTGAGCTTTCCGGCGGTCAGAAGCGTCGTGTGGCGATTGCGGGTGTGCTTGCAATGCAGCCGGATATTTTGATTCTGGACGAGCCGACAGCGGGGCTTGACCCAAGAGGTCGTGATGAGATACTGGACAGGATTGCAAAGATTCACGCCGAAGGAAACAGAACCGTCATTTTAGTGTCCCACAGTATGGAGGATGTAGCAGAATATGCCTCCAGACTGATTGTAATGAATAGCGGCAGGGTGTTTTGTGACGGAACACCGAAGGAAGTATTTGAGGAATATAAGGAATTAGAAAAAATCGGACTTGCGGCACCGCAGGTTACCTATTTATCAGAGGCTTTGAGGGCAGACGGGGTTGCATTGCCGTATAATGCAACTACTGTAGAAGAGGCAAGGGAGCTTCTTCTTGCCGACTGGAGAGGAGGCAGAGGATGATTCGAGATATTACCATCGGACAGTATTATCCGGTAGATTCCCCGATACACCGCCTGGACCCCAGAGTAAAGCTTTCCGGTACAATGCTGTTCCTGATTTCACTGTTTGTTTTTTCGGGGTATCTCGGCTACGTGCTGGCAGCCCTATTTGTAGGAATTGTAATCAAGGTTTCAAAGGTTCCGTTTCGTTATATTGTAAGAGGACTTCGTCCGGTACTGATTTTGCTTTTGGTTACGGTGCTTTTTAATCTGTTGTTAACCAGAGAAGGAACGGAGATTTTTTCCTTTGGATTTATTCATATTTATGACCAGGGACTGATTTTTGCATTTTTGATGGCAATCCGCCTTGTACTTTTGGTAATTGGGACATCGCTTATGACCTTTACCACTACGCCGAATCAGCTGACAGACGGTCTGGAAAAAGGCCTCCGTGGATTAAAAAAGCTTCATGTACCGGTACACGAGATTGCTATGATGATGTCTATTGCGCTCCGGTTTATTCCGATTCTCGTGGAAGAGACAGACAAAATAATGAAGGCACAGCAGGCAAGAGGTGCGGATTTTGAAAGCGGAAAATTATTGCAGCGCGCGAAGGCTCTGGTACCGCTGCTGGTGCCGCTTATTGTGTCGGCATTTCGTCGTGCGAACGACCTTGCACTGGCGATGGAAGCCCGCTGTTACCACGGCGGTGACGGGAGGACAAAGATGAAGCCACTGAAGTATAAAAAGAGGGACGCAGTGGCGTATTTGATTTTATTTGGATATCTGGGACTTGTAATTGGCAGTGGATTTTTGTTTTAATGAATAATGTAGTAGTAAGGGTGAGCAAACCTGTATATGGAAAGGGGACATTTATGCGGCGGATTATGTTAATTGTGGCATATGACGGAACAAAATACTGCGGTTGGCAGATTCAGCCGAATGCGGTCACTGTGGAGGAAGTGTTGAACCGTGAGCTGTCCCGTTTGTTAAAGGAAGACATCATGGTCATCGGTGCCAGCCGTACCGATTCCGGCGTTCATGCCATGGGAAATATAGCGGTGTTTGATACCGAGACGAGGATTCCTGCGGAGAAGCTTTGCTACGCCTTAAATCACAGTTTGCCGGAGGATATTGTGATTCAGAGGTCTTTTGAGGTGGCACCGGATTTCCATCCGCGGAAGTGGGACAGTAAAAAGACCTATGAGTATAAAATATGGAATGCGGACTTTGTACAGCCCTTTAATCGCGGATATACGCATTTTGTCTATCACAAGCTGGATGTGGAGGCGATGCGGGAGGCAACGCAGTATTTTCTTGGCGAGCATGATTTTACCAGCTTTTGTTCCACGAAGGCGCAGGTGCCGGACCATGTCCGCACCATTTATTCGTTGGAGGTTGAGCAGGACGGGCATCTGATTACAATTCGGGTAAGCGGAAGCGGCTTCCTTTACAATATGGTGCGCATTATCGCGGGAACGCTTCTGTTAGTCGGAGAGCATCAGAGAAGGCCGGAAGAGGTAAAGGAAATGATAGAGGCAAAAAACCGTGAGGCGGCAGGACCGACCGCACCGGCAAAGGGGTTGATGTTGGTCGGAATCGAGTATTTTCCGGACCCGGAGGAAATATTTAGTTGTTCTAAATAGGCATGAATCAAAAAAACATTAAATTCATTATGATTTGTAACTCATAGAATGATTTTTAAGAATGAAAACTAAGAAAATTTAAAAAATCTTAAAAAAACATCAGAAAAACGCTTGACTTTAGTTGGCGTACCCGTTATAATGCGAAATGTTGGTAAGGTTATTCCGCATTGTCGGCGGAAGCTGACCATGCTTGAATAGAACGACATTGAAGATGAATGTAAGGAGGAAACGCTATGAAGACATTTATGGCAAGCCCGGCTACCATCGAGAGAAAGTGGTATGTTATCGATGCACAGGGACAGACATTAGGACGTCTTTCTTCTGAGATCGCAAAGATCTTAAGAGGTAAGAATAAGCCGACCTACACCCCATTTCTTGATACCGGTGACAACGTTATCGTTGTAAACGCAGAGAAGGTTAAGGTTACAGGTAAGAAGTTAGAGCAGAAGATTTACTTCAATCATTCCGATTATCCGGGTGGAATGAGAGAGACCACCTTAAAGGAAATGCTTGAGAAGAAGCCTACCGAGGTTATTACTCTGGCTGTTAAGGGTATGCTTCCGAAGGGACCTTTAGGAAGAACCATGATTGAGAAGTTACATGTATATGCCGGAGCTGAGCATCCGCATGCTGCACAGAAGCCGGAAGCATTAGAGCTTAAGTTTTAATAAGGTCGAAAGGAGGAAATAAAAATGGCAAAAGCAAGATATTACGGTACCGGTAGAAGAAAGAGCAGTATCGCAAGAGTATACCTCGTACCGGGTACCGGTAAGGTAACGATTAATAAGAGAGATATTGACAACTATTTCGGTCTTGAGACCTTGAAGCTTATCGTTCGTCAGCCGTTAGCACTGACCGAGACTGCAGATAAGTTTGATGTTATTGTAACTGTACGCGGTGGTGGTTTCACCGGTCAGGCAGGTGCAATCAGACACGGTATTTCACGTGCCCTGTTACAGGCAGATGCCGACTATCGTCCGGCATTAAAGAAGGCTGGCTTCTTAACCAGAGATCCTCGTATGAAGGAAAGAAAGAAGTACGGCTTGAAGGCTGCAAGACGTGCACCACAGTTCTCAAAGAGATAGGAAAAAGAATATTATTTATATGGAAACCCGCAAACATCAAGTTGTGGGTTTTTTTTTAGTGATATTTGTGGTATGCTTATATTGTTTAGGATATCTTGTTAAGAATGTATATAATACAAGGAGGAATCTATCATGCCAGAAATTTCATTGTTTTACGGGATTAGAGTGACAATGTACTATGATGACCATAATCCACCACATTTTCATGCAGAATATAATGGAAATAAGGCACTAATTGAAATAGATGGAGCAAGAGTAATAAAAGGTGCTTTACCCTCAAGACAATTGAAATTGATTTTAGCGTGGTGTGTTTTGCATCAGGATGAATTGATGCAGAATTGGGAACTCTCTAAAGCTGGAAAGCCAATGAATAAAATTAATCCTTTGACTTAGGAGGTGATGGTATGTTCCCTAAAGTAATGCAAGTGGTACCAATGAAAGATTTTTCTGTTTATGTATATTTCGAAGATGGAAAAATTGTATGTTATGATATGACCCAAATGCTAGAGAAAGAAGCGTTTCAAACCCGCAATGTGAAATTGTTGTCTCATAGAAAATATATATCGTAAAAGCTTGCGTAATGACAATGTATTGACACATAGTGAAAGAAGTGTTATAATGTAGAAAAAGTGGAGGTATGTCTTATGGATACAAATTTGAATGTTGCTATTGCACCAAAGGATTCAACGTTTCAAGTAAGAATAAATTCAGAAATCAAAAGAGCGGTTGAGGATATTTATGCAAAAACCGGAATGACATTGAC